>JANQJW010000051.1 GCA_028281445.1 Planctomycetota bacterium
GACGGTGAAAGCGAAAGTAAAAGCGATGGCTACGTTGAAGCGCTTGTTCTGCATGATTGGGTTCCAAGCGATCGCCGTTGGCCCGGCGGCGATCTAGAAGCTGGAACCCGGGCGTCCCTAGCGGTTGAAGCGCCGGCAATGCCACCGGCGTCGCGCGTCCCGGCCCCGCCCCGCAGACGAGTCCGTAACGCTGAATGAATGGAGACAAGACGAGCGAGAGAGACACCCGATCAGCCCGAAGGCGCCGCGGTCAGAACCTCATCCGTCATGCTCCGCCGCGTACGTGAGGGCGGGGCCGCTCCCCGCCCCAGTGCTGCTACCGCTCGAAGCCGCCCTACACCGGCCTCCGAAACGAATCGCGCACGTCCTGTCCGCAGCGCACCCCTCTCCTCCCAAAAGGCGATCAAATGAGGGCCCGTCATTCTTCGCACATGCCTCCGGCCGCAGCAACGCAGTGGAGAGCGGTGTGAAGGCCTACGGCGCGCAAGGCACGCCGAGACGGGCGCAGGCCGCAAGTTAGTCGGCGTAGAAGCGATCCGCGGCGTCCTAGAGATTTCTTAACAAGTTGGGCCAGCTACTTCAGGCAACGGTCCCCGAGGGCCGATGAGGGCCTCGCAAAGGGCGTTGTGAGTGCCCTGGGACACGGTGGGTCCATTCCCCAGGCCCCTCCCCCCATGCCCCAATCCCCCGTCTTGCCCCCGCGTGTGGGCGTCCGCATCGGCGAACAGACCCGAAATGCGGTCCCGGTCCTGCTGAGAGGCCACGATGCTGCCCTCGTCATGGACAACGCGCCTTGTGAGGAAGACCACTGCCGCCTGGTCCTCGACTGGGACGACGGCCGTGTCACGGAACTGGACGCCCGCGTACGCGCCGTTGACGGCGAAGGTCACATCGCACACCTCGATGTCTACCGCGTAGATGGCGACTGGAAGCCGTTCCTCGAGTACCTCGCGTTGAACGCCGCATAGCAGCGCTCCCATTTCGACCGGTCGGGTACGATCTCGCCCCGCTTCGTAGGAAGCGCAGGAGGCGCGTGCCATGAGCCGCAGAGACGGCCGTCAACCCGACCAGATCCGCCCCGTCGAGATCACCCGCCGGTTCACGTCCGCGCCCGCGGGCTCCGTGCTCTACCGCTGCGGCGGAACGCACGTCTTCGTGACGGCGTCAGTCGAAGAGCGCGTGCCGCCGTGGATGGCGGGACGCGGGCGTGGATGGGTCACTGCCGAGTACGCGATGCTCCCGGGATCCACGAAGGACCGCAAGTCGCGCTCCACGTCCACGGGACGCGTCGACGGGCGCACGCAGGAGATCCAGCGGCTCGTCGGTCGCGCGCTGCGTAGCGTCACCAATCTCAAGGCGCTGGGTGAACGCACGATCTGGCTCGATTGCGACGTGCTGCAGGCCGACGGCGGCACACGCACCGCGTGTCTCAACGCGGCCTATGTCGCATTGTGCGACGCGCTGCGCACGCACTCGTTCAAGAAGCCGCTCGAGACCTGGCCGATCGAAGAGCCGATGGGCGCAATCTCGGCCGGCATCGTCAAAGGGAGTGCGCTCGTCGACCTCGACTACAGCGAGGACCACCGGGCGGACGTGGACATGAATGTGGTGATGACCGAGTCCGGCCGCTATCTCGAGATCCAAGGCACGGGCGAATCGCGGCCTTTCGATCCCGACGAGCTCAAGGCGATCCTGGACCTCTGCAATGGCGGGATCCGACAGGTCATGGACGCGGCCCGTACGGCGCTCGCCGAACCGCTGCCGGCGTGAGCACGCCGCTCTACGTAGCCACGACGAACGCGCACAAGGCGCAGGAGATCCGCGCGATCCTCGCGGGCGCCGGCGTCGACGTGCTGGTGCCGTCCGATCTGCCGGAGGTCGTCGAGGACGGAGAGACGTTTCGCGCCAACGCGCTGCTGAAGGCGCAATCGGCGGCGCGCCACCTGGGAGCGCCCGCGCTGGCCGACGACTCGGGCCTCGCGGTGGACGTGCTGGACGGTGCGCCGGGCGTGTACTCCGCGCGCTTCGCGAGGCCCGGGGCGAGCGACGCGGACAACAACGCCCTGCTCGTCGAACGGCTGACGGCGCTGGGGGTGACGGACCCTGCGGCGGCCTTCGTTTGCGTCGCGATCGTGGCGGCTCCTGACGGCCGCGTCATCGCGGAAGCCGAAGGCCGGGTGGAAGGGATCGT
Source organism: Planctomycetota bacterium (assembly GCA_028281445.1). GTDB lineage: Bacteria > Planctomycetota > PLA2 > PLA2 > JAEUHO01 > JANQJW01. The sequence goes on from JANQJW010000051.1 coordinate 2,192, forward strand.
GCGCTGGCCGGCTGTCGGAGAAGGCGGCTTCGGCTACGACCCCCTGTTCTTCCACCCCCCCAGCGGCTGCCGCCTTTCCGAGCTGACACCGGAGGCCAAGAACGCCATCAGCCACCGGGGCCAGGCGATGCGGGCGCTCGCGCGCGACCTCGCCACCGGAGCAACCGATCTAGAGGCGTGAAGGGCCGAATCGGCACCTAGAATCCCGCTGCCATGGCGCGTCAGCCGCTCTCCCACATCCGCAACTTCGCCATCGTCGCGCACATCGACCACGGCAAGTCCACGCTCGCAGACCGCTTCCTCGAGATCACCGGTCTCGTGAAGCCGCGCGAAGGAGCCGCCCAGGTACTCGACGACCTGGACCTCGAGCGCGAGCGCGGCATCACCATCAAGGCGCGCGCGGTGCGGATGCCGTACGAGAAGGACGGCACCGAGTACGTACTCAACCTGATCGACACCCCGGGCCACGTCGACTTCAGCTACGAGGTCAGCCGCTCGCTCGCCGCCTGCGAGGGCGCCGTGCTCCTCGTCGACGCGACCCAGGGGGTCGAGGCACAGACGGTCGCGAACGCGTACCTCGCCGTCGAGGCAGACCTCGAGCTGCTCCCGGTGCTCAACAAGATCGACATGCAAGGGGCGCGGCCGGAGGCGGTTGCCGAAGAGATCAACGCCGTCCTCGGTCTCGACACGGACGAGATCCAGTACTGCTCCGCGAAGACCGGCGAGGGCGCACGCGAGGTGCTCGATCGCATCGTGGAGGAGATCCCGCCCCCGGAGGGTGATCCGGACGCGCCCCTGCGTGCGCTGCTCTTCGACGCGGTGTACGACACGTACCGCGGCGTCGTGATCTACGTGCGTCTCATCGACGGCCACCTCGACCAGGGACAGAAGATCCACCTCATCGGCGCGGACGCGGAATACGAAGCGACGGAGATCGGCGTGCTCGCTCCGGATCGAACCAAGGTCAAACGGCTCAACGCCGGCGAGTCGGGCTACGTCGTCGCCAACATCAAGGGACTGGCGGACGTATCGATCGGCGACACGGTGACGGCCAGTCCTCCACCCGCCGACGTGGAGGCTCTACCCGGATATCGCGAGCCGCGGCCGATGGTGTATTGCGGCCTCTACCCGACCTATCCCAAGGACTTCGAACCCCTGCGCAAGGCCCTGCAGACGCTGTCCCTCAACGACGCGTCCTTCACGTTCCACCCGGAGACGTCGGAGGCGCTCGGTTTCGGGTTCCGCTGCGGCTTCCTCGGTCTCCTGCACATGGAGATCGTGCAGGAACGACTCGAACGAGACAGCGACGTCGACCTCGTGCAGACCGCACCGAACGTCACGTACGAAGTCGTCCAGACGGACGGCGAGATCATCCGCGTCGAGAAGCCGTCGGACGTACCGGAGCCGAACTACATCGACCAGTTCCGAGAGCCGATCGCACGCTGCAGCATGATCGTCCCCGATACGTCCGTGGGCGCGATCATGCAGATGGCGGCCGACAAGCGCGGTGTCTACGTGGAAACCCAGTACCTCTCGCCGACCCGCGTGATGCTCGTCTACGACGTGCCGCTTCAGGAGATCGTCTTCGACTTCTACGACAAGCTGAAGTCCGCCACGCGCGGCTACGGTACGCTCGACTACGAGATCAAGGGCTACGAGACGTCCAACATGGTGCGTCTCCGCATCCTCGTGAACAGCGTCGAGGTGGACGCGCTGTCGATGATCTGCCACCGCGAGACCGCCGAGCGGCGCGGCCGCCGCGTGCTGCAACGGCTGCGCAAGTCGATCCCGCGCCACCTCTTCAAGGTCCCCCTCCAGGCTGCCATTGGCGGCAAGATCGTCGCGCGCGAGACGATCTCTGCCCTGCGCAAGGACGTCACGGCCAAGTGCTACGGCGGCGACATCACGCGCAAGCGCAAGCTGCTCGAGAAGCAGAAGAAGGGCAAGCTGCGCATGAAGCAGGTGGGCAACGTCGAGATCCCCCAGGAGGCGTTCCTGTCCGTCCTGGGCACGGGCGACGACGACAAGAAGAAGAAGTGAGCCCCATCGACCCCAGCGATCTGATCTCTGCCCCGGCCACGAAGTCGGCGACGGACCGAGACAGCGGCCAGGACGGGTTCATCGCCTTCCTGAAGGACAACCTCGAGGCGATCGCCGTGGCCGTCGTGATGGCGCTCGTCATCAAGCACTTCTGCGTCGAAGCGTTCAAGATCCCGACGGAGTCGATGAACCCGACGCTGCTCGGCGAGAAGGGCAACGCACAGGGCGAGGGTGACCGCATCCTCGTCGACAAGTTCGCCTACCTCTTCTCGTCCCCGAACCGTTGGGACGTCATCGTCTTCCGCTATCCGCTGGACCGCTCGCGCAACTTCATCAAGCGCATCGCGGGCCTCCCGGGCGAACGCATGCGCATCTCGCAGGACGGCGATCTCTGGGTGCGTTCATCCGGCGACGAAGGCGGGCAAGACGCGCTGCGGATCGCGCAGAAGCCAAAACGCGTGCGCGAGCAGTTCTACCGCCGCGTCTACCCGCCGCCGGAGGTCGATGCGTCGATCGAAGGCCATCTCCACCGCGACAACGAGTACTCGAAGTACGACCGCTACTTCCGCCTGGACGACGGCAGCGCCGATGGCTGGAAGCTCGAGCATCACGGTCTGTTCGTGTACGAGGGCGGCGAGCGGTCGGTCCTGGAGAACGCACCGGCGATTCGCGAGAACTCCGACGCCGACGACTGGGCGCTGGCGGGCAACTCGGGTGATCTCGTGCGCGACGTGCGCATCGCGTTCACGCTCACGCTCCAGGATGTCGTCGAGGGCGCACCGCGGCCGACCACGTTCGAGGTCGTCTGGGAGGCGGACGACTACTACAAGGCCGCGGTGCGGCTGAGCTCGGAGGGAGCGAAGGACGGCTCGACGGCAGCGATCACGAAGCTGGGACGCGGTCTGGTGCGCTCCGAGCCCTTGGACATCGTGTTGAAGCCCGGCGTCTCCTACGACTTCGAGATGGAATACGTGGACGGGATGCTGCGCGTGCACCTCGGGGGCGAGGAAATCGCCGTCCTGCCCGACGAGCGGCGTTTCAAGGAGACGCGTGAGTCGGGTCGCGAGCAGCAGCTGTTCTTCCGCGCGCAGGGCGACGGCCTGCGTGTCGAGAACCTGACGATCGATCGCGACCTGCGCTACGACAACGACTGGACCGGAAACCACAAGGGCCAGCGCGACGGTGTGGACGTGCCGGCCGACAGCTACTTCATGCTGGGAGACAACACCCGCAACAGCAGCGACAGCCGCCGCTGGCGCGTCACGGACGTGCATCTCAAGGACGGCACGATGATCACGATCGAGACATCGGCGGAGTCCTATGCCGACGACGACTACCAGATCAAGGAGGCGGTCGACATCAACGGGATCAAGCGTCAGTGGCACGAGGACGACGAGGATGGCGAGAAGGGCCGTCCGGTGCGGCCGTCGCCATTTGTGCACCGAGACCTGATCGTGGGGCGTGCGTTCCTGGTGTTCTGGCCGTGTTTCCCGGAGTTTCCGGGACGGCTGGGGTTGATTCACTGAGAAGCCTCTCAGCACCCAGCACTCGTTCCCGAACCCGTTCCCGTTCTCAGAACCCAAACCCCCTGAGCTCGAGTACTGAGAACGGGAACGAGAACGGGGTCGGGTGTTGAGTACTGAGTAGTCGATGCCGGCAGTCGTAGAATCTCCTGGAACCCATGGCCCTCCTCAAAGCTCGCAAACTCGTGAAGTCCTATCGGCGGCGCGTCGTCGTCGACCATGTCGCGTTCCAGGTCGAGCCCGCGGAAATCGTTGGACTGCTGGGACCGAACGGCGCCGGGAAGACGACGTCATTCCGCATGGTGGTCGGCATGGTGCGGCCGGACGAAGGCCAGGTGTTCCTGCGCGACAAGGACATCTCGCGGTTGCCGATCTACAAGCGCGCGCGTCGCGGCATCGCCTACCTGCCGCAAGAACCGAGCGTGTTCCGCCGGATGACGGTCGAGAACAACCTGCTCGCCGTGCTCGAGACCGGCTCGCTGAAACGCGCCGAGCGCAAGGCCCGTATGGAAGCGCTCATCGGCGACCTCGAGCTCGGCCACGTGCGCAAGAGCCGCGCGGAAGTGCTGTCAGGTGGTGAGCGGCGCCGGCTCGAGATCGCCCGCGCCCTTGTCCACGAACCGGACATGCTCCTGCTCGACGAGCCCTTTGCAGGTGTGGACCCGATCACGGTCCAGGAGATCCAGGGGATCCTGCGTCGGCTGCGCCGGGACAAAGGCATCGCCATCCTGCTGACCGACCACAACGTGCGCGAGACCCTCGCCATTACGGACCGCTCCTACATCATCGCGGCCGGCAAGATCCTGCGGCACGGCAAGCCCTCGGTGCTTGTCGCCGACGAGGTCGTCCGGAACACCTACCTCGGCGAGGGCTTCTACATGCCGGAGGTGGCCGAGGAAGACGCCCCGTCGCCAGACGCCTGATTCCGCGGCTCTGCAGGGGCGCACGCGCCGTACCTCGCGGCTGCCCGCCGCGCGCGTAGACTCACGCCGCTACCCCCGGAACCAGGAAGAGACCGTTGAAGATCATCGTCTGCATGAAGCGCGTCGTGGACACCGAGACGCGCGTGAAGATCGCCCCCGATGGCGTGAGCATCGACACCGGCGGCGTCCAGTACATCACGGCGCCCTACGACGAGATGGCCGTCGAGAAGGCCATCCAGCTGCGCGACGCAGCCGGCGAGGGCACCGTAACAGTGCTCACGGTGGGCCCTGCCGAAGCCACGAAGGAGCTCCGCACGGCCATGGCCATGGGCGCCGACGATGCGGTGCACGTCGTCGCACCGGATCGCCTCGGCGCCGAGCCGACCGCCGCTGCGTTGGCGGCCGCGATCAAGGAGCGCGCGCCGGACCTGGTGCTGTGCGGCAAGCAGGCAACCGACGAGGACGACGCCGCGGTCGGGCCGATGCTGGCGGCGGCACTCGGCCTCCCGTGCGTTGCATTCGTCCACGGTCTCTCGGTCGAAGGGGGCGCGGCGATCGCCGAGCGCGAGATCGACGGCGAGACCGAGATCCTCGACGTCGCGCTGCCCGCGCTGTTCACTGCGCAGAAGGGACTCGCCGAAGCGCGCTATCCCGGCTTGAAGGGAATCATGGCGGCGAAGAAAAAGCCGCTGGCCAACGCCGACCTCGTCGATGCACCGGAGCGCACCGCGCTGACGGCGCTCGAGCTGCCGCCCGCCCGCGCCGCGATGCAGGCCATCGATCCCACCGCCGATGGCATGCAGACGTTGCTGACCGCGCTGCGCAACGAGAAGAAGGTGCTCTGATGGCCGACATTCTCCTCTACCTCGAAGTCACGCAGGGACCGGACGGCGCCGCGCTGAAGAAGCCCGCCGCGGAGGTGGCGACCGCAGGCCGCGCGCTCGCCGATGCAACCGGCGGGCGCGTCGTCGCGCTCGTTCCGGGTGACGTCGCGGACGCGGCCTCGCAGCTCGGCACGTACGGCGTCGACGCGGTGCTGACCGCCGGCGGCGGCGACCGCTATCTGCTGGACGCCCACACGGCGGCCGTCGAAGCCGCGATCGAGAAGGTCTCGCCCCGCGCGGTACTGCTCGCCGCTACCGTGATCGGCAAGGAGCTTGGCGCGTTCGTGGCAGGCCGGCGCGAGATGGCGTTGCTGGGCGACGTCGTGTCCGTGGCCATGGACGGCGATGCCGTGACGGCCGTCAAGCCTAAGTTCGCCGGCAAGGCCCTGGCCCGGCTGCGTGCCGAGGGCCCGGCCGTCGTCTCCGTTCGCCCGAACGCCATCCCGCCCGTGGAGAGCGCCCGCGAGGCCGCCGCCGAGGCTCTCGACGTTGCGGCCGGCGAGGCCCGCGTGAAGGTCCGTGAGGTCGTACCGGCGAAGGAGCAGAAGCTCGAGCTGACCGAGGCCGACGTCATCGTCTCCGGCGGTCGTGGCATGGGCGGCCCCGAGAACTGGAATCTGATCCTCGATCTCGCAGGCGCGCTCAAGGCCGCCAACGGAGCGTCCCGTGCCGTGGTCGACGCCGGCTGGCGCCCGCACAGCGAACAGGTCGGCCAGACCGGCAAGACGGTCTCGCCGAAGCTCTACGTGGCGTGCGGCATCAGCGGCGCCATCCAGCACCTGGCCGGCATGAGCAGCAGCAAGGTCATCGTGGCGATCAACAAGGACCCCGAGGCGCCCATCTTCAAGGTGGCGGACTACGGCATCGTGGGCGATGTCCACGAGGTCCTGCCCCTGCTGACCGAAGCCGCCAAGGGCTTCGTCTAGCGGCTCGGGCACACGCCCTCCCCCCCGCCGGGTACCATCCTGCGGTCCGGACCCGAGACCGCAGGAAGCGCCGTTGACCGATCCCCTCCCCCCGAATCCGGAGGCCGCCGGCGATCTACCGGAAGCCCCGATTCCCGGGCGCGGGCGGCTGCGGGACTACGTGCTCGAGCGCATCAAGGCGAGCCGTGCCATCCAGATCAGCATGGTGATCGCGATCCTGTGCTACGGGGCGATCCCGTTCCTCGTGATCTTCCCGGAGCCGGGACGGCCGCGCATCCACTTCTGGGAGGCGGCGCTGATGGTGCTGATGAGCTTGGCGTCGTGGAGCCTGCTCTTCTGGTGGTACCCCGTGCTCGAACGCACGCAGAAGGTGCTGGGCGACAACCACCGCGGCCTGACCATCACCAGCACCCTGGAAACCCTCGCCATCGGATGCGTGGTCATCGTCCACCTGATGATGGCCCTTATCATCGTGTGGGTCGCCGTGACAGGGCGGCCTGCGTGACGCCGGGAGGCTCCGGCGTGGTGAGGAGTGGCAGGATGAAGTACACGCGCGTAGGGGTTCTCGGGATCGCTTTGGTCCTCGTTGCCGCCGGGGTCGGCCCCGCGTTCGGCGACGAGAAGGGCGACGTCGTGGTGCCCGGCGACCTGCCCGAGTGGGCCAACAAGCTCCCCCCGGAGATGCGGGAGATGCTGAAGGGCCCGGTCCCCAAGGAGATGCCGGCATGGGCCGACAAGCTCCCGCCCGAGGCCCGCGAGATGCTGGCGCGCTGGATGAAGGAGCGCCGCGCCAAGGAAGCCGCCGCCGCGAAGACCGGCGAGACGCCGCCTTGGAGCACGCCGACGGCGCCGCCCGTCGGACAGAGCGGTGGGGACGCGCTGCCGCCGCCGCGCGTGATCGTCCGCCGCGGGTCGCTGCCGAACGCGCCCACGGACGTCGAAGCCGCGGCGTTGGAGCGGCGCATCAAGGACGTCGCGGACCGCCCGCTCACACCGACGATCCCCGCGATCCGCAGACCGCCTCCAGGCCGCACCGCCCCAGCTGCGTCGACGCCGCCGGGACTGCCTGCGATCAAGACGAACCCGAACCAGATTCACAGCATCGGGAAGACGCACAACCTCGAGCAGGGCACCGAAGGCGATCTGTTCCTGCAGCTCGACATCCAGTACGAGCTGCACGGGCAGGCGGGCCGCGCCGTTCACGTCGGCGTCTGGTTCGCGCGTGTCGACACGGGCAAGTACCTCGAGTCGACCATGCAGGAGTACGCCGACCCCAAGGGCCACATCACCGTCCAGACCCAGGCCGGCCGCGTGCGCGGCAATAGCGCGCGCTTCGCGGCGGCACTGCGCATCCCCTACCGCGCGTTCCCGGTGAAGCCGGAAGGCGAGGAGTACGACGTCGAGGCGCGCGTAGAGATCCTGCGCGGGGAGCGCGGCGGCAAGGTCAGCGTGCTCTGCCTGGGCACGACGACCTTCCGCGTCTACGGCGAGGCCGAGCAGGCGCCCGCCGAGGAATCAGAGGCCCCGCACGACGAGGGCGGGGACGGCGATCCGATTCCGGACGCTGCCCGGCAAGAGGGCATGACGGGCCCCGACGACGCGGCCCCGCGGGATCTACCCACGTTCCCGCCGCCCGAGACGCCGGGGGGCGGGTAACCAGGGAGGGCACAAGGCCCTCCCCTACATGATGCTCCGTGTGCTCATGCAAGGACATGTAGGGACGGGCCTTGTGCCCGTCCGGTCTTACCCCCCGCCGGCGCGGAACTTGTACCCCGACCCGCGCACGGTCTGGATCCAGCGCGGGTGCGTGGGATCGTCGCCGAGCTTCTGGCGCAGCTTGTTGATGAAGTTGTCGATCGTCCGCGGCGTGCCGTCGTAGTCGTAGCCCCAGACCTTGTTCAGGATCTGATCGCGCGAGAGTACGCGACCGCGGTTCTGGATGAGATGACGCAGTAATTTGAACTCGCGGGTCGAGAGTTCGCGGTCCTCGCCGCTCACGCTGAGGAGCTGGCCCGCGAAGTCGATGCGCAGCTCTTCCTCTTCGAACGTGTCGACTTCGCCCTCCATCGCCTTGCGACGGCGGAGCGCTGCCTTGATGCGCGCGGTCAGCTCACGAATGGAGAACGGCTTCGTGATGTAGTCGTCGGCCCCGAGCTCCAGCCCGAGCACCTTGTCGCCCTCGTCGCCCTTCGCGGAGAGGATCAGGACCGGAATCGTTGAGTCGTACTTGCGGACGGTGCGACACACCTCGAAGCCGTTGACGCGCGGCAGCATGATGTCGAGCACGATCAAGTCGGGCTTCTTGTCGAAGGCGCGCTGAATCGCCTCTTCCCCGTCGCGCGCGAGCTCCACGGTGAAGCCCTCGAACTCGAGGCTGCGCTTGAGCCCCAGACGGATGGCGGGATCGTCTTCGACGATCAGGATTCGTGAGTTCATGTCTTCTGTGCCTCGTCCAGGGTGCCCTCGTCGAGCTTGACCTAACCAGGAACGCCGCCCTCCGCAGGGTCGCCGTCCAGAGTGCCACGAGCTTCAGGCCGCGGGGGCTCTTGCGCGGGTGTCTGGGGATGTGCCGCCTGCTCCTCTGCGGCCACGCCCATGAGGTCCAGCGGGAACCGCAGCCGGAATGCCGCCCCCGTGCCGCCCTCGCCCGCCTCGACACGCACCGTGCCCTTGTGCCCGCGCACGACGTTGCGGACGAGCGCCAGCCCGAGGCCCGTGCCGGCCACCGGATGCGTCAGGTACTGGTTGGCTCGATAGAACATCTCGAATACGCGCCGACGATCCTCCCGCGGGATCCCCACGCCGTCATCGCTCACCAACAACTCGGCGTGACGCCCGCGTCGGGCCGTGCGGACCGTGATGCGGACCTGGTCCCCCCGCTTGTACTTCCATGCATTCGACAGGAGGTTCGTCACCGCATCGTCCATCGCCTGCACATCCATCCGGATGGGCAGGGGCTCGGGAAACAACGCCAGAACGAGGTCCAGGCCGGGCTCGGTGGTGATCCGCCGGAACCGCGTGGCGACCTCCATGACCACCTGGTTGAGGTCGCCCGGCTCGAGCTCGAAGGGGTTCTCGCGCGCCTCGCCCCGCGCGACGTTGATCATCCGCATCACGATGCGCTGGAGGCGTTGGGCCTCGTCGTGCAGCACCGAAAACGCCTCGGCCTGCTCGTCGGCGTCGGTGATGGAGCCGGCATCCAGCATCTCGGTGAAGAGCGAGATGCTCGTGATCGGCGTCTTGAGCTCGTGCGAGAGGTTGCTGACGAAGTCGGCCTTGAGCTGGGCGATGCGGATCTCGCGCGTGAGCAGTCGGATGAGCACGTAGCCGCCGACGACCAGTCCCGCAGCAGCCAGTCCGATCACGACCCAGAACAGCAGGTCCGTCCAGCCGCCGCGCAGGGCCTTGGGATCCCCGGTCTGCAGGAACGCGAGGCGAAAGGGCAGCTCGAACGGCAGCTCGTTGAGCGAGAGCTCGCCGGTCGGATCCTGGTCGCTGAAGCGCGGCGCCGTGGCCCAGCGGAACGCGTCGGCCTCCATGCCCAGGTCCCGGAACCGGTTCGTGTCGATGAGGGCGCGCACCGCGTGCTGATAGACGGCCTCTTCGTTGAGGCGGGCGATCAGCGTGGTGCCGGCTCCGATGCGGACGATGCCCAGCAACTCCGGATCGGAGTGGATGAGGTAGCGCGCCGGGCGATCGGGATCCCGGATCGTCGACACGGCGACCTCGAGCCGCGTCCGCCGCACGGTGTCGGCGATGTAGCCGTGATATCGCCGATAGCGCCGGACCTCCCACTCGATGTCCGTTCGCATGTCGTCGGGCAAGCGGTCGAGAAGCTTGCGGATCTCGCTGCGCAGCGTGGCCAGGCGACGGGGCAGCTCCTTGATGTTCTTGCGCCCTTCCCACAGCGTCTCGATCTCCACGGCCCGCATGACGACGGCGCGCATGGTGGCGGGCGAGACGCGATCGGGATTGCTGTCCGCAACCTCCCAGGCCGTCTCGAGCAGCGCGATCGCGTACGTGATGCCGTTCGACTGGCGCAGGGAATCCGTCGCCGTCTTGCGGGCCTCGAGACCCCAGCCGCTTGCGACCTGGTGCCAGAGGGGTAGCACGGCAGCCGCCCCCTCCGCCGGCTTGCGCTGTTCGATCTCCTCGAAGTGCTTCTCGCGCATGTCGACGCGGCGC
>JANQJW010000085.1 GCA_028281445.1 Planctomycetota bacterium
GCCGATCCCACCGGAGACGGGACCCGCGCGCGCGTTCTCTCCAAGCTGCTGAGCGGTTCGATCGCAAGCGACCAGTGGCACGCCATCCAGATGCCCATCGCCACAGTCGGCGCACACGCCAAGGCGTCGTCGCGCAACCACGTCTTCCGCGTCACGGCACGCACCGTCGGCGTCGGCTCAGCACAGTTCAAGGTGCGTGCGCTTGGCTCCCTGCACGTCGCGGCGCAACCGGTGCGTACGAGCGCGGGCGGCGGCGATCCGTCTGCACAACTCTGGCTGTGTCTCCCCCACTGGACACCCACGCTGCGGCTCTGGGACGGAGACCTCGGCCACGCTGCAGACACGGATGACCGCAACACGGTCGCCGGCCCGCTATTCGCGAGCCCCGGCGACCCGGAGGAAGGCGCGGCGCCCGGCTCGCGTTCTGTGCGCTACGTCCTGACGACCCCGGATGAAGAGACCACGTACGCCAACGAGGATCCCTCTGGCGCACAGGAGTGGGAGCGCTTCATCATCAGCCGCGTCGACGCAGACGCGGATCACGTCGTAGTCGAGGACCTGCCGGCGGGCGTCTATGGCCTGCATGTCGAAGGCATGGAACCTGGTTCGCACGCGCACTGGTACTTCGATGCCGACCTGCTGGGTGTGACGGCAGAAGGGGATCCCGTACGCCCGTTCCGCGCCTTGCGCCTGGGTGGGACCGTTGCCGACACGAACGTGGAGAGCGAGACGGACGCCGGTGTCGAGGGCGTGTCCGTCCACCTTGTGGATGCGCGGGGCCGAGTCCTCGACCGCGTGACGACGGACGAGAACGGACGATACGCATTCGACGTCCTTGAAGGCGACTACGCCGTTCACATCGCCCCCGACAGCTACCTGCCCGGACGTCCGCTCGAGGGCGCCCCCGTCTCGGATCCGACGCCGGCAGTCTCCGTTTCCGGTACATCTGTCGAGCGCCTCGACATGACGGTCGATGTGCAGGTGCTCCGCATCGAGGACCTGGTCTGGCTGGACCGAAACGGAGACGGGCGCTTCGATCCCGACATCGACGCCTGCTGCTCGGCTGACGTGCCGGTGCGTCTCCTCGACACGCAAGGCGACACCGTCGCGACGACGCGCACGGACCGCGAGGGCCGCTATCGCTTCCAGGTGGCACGCGGTACCTACGCCGTCGTCGTCGACCCCGAGACGGTCACGGCGGAAGGCGTGCTTCACGCGGGCCTCGAGGCCGAGAGCGCGCGCTTCGCCGTGCGCGTCCCCCGCTCGACGGGCGGCGGTGCCAATCCGCCTCCGTGCTACGTGATCGCGGACCGTGGCGGCGGGAACTTCGGTGACGACTGGCTCTCGACCGTCGACGTGACGAACCCCGCTCCGGCCTCGAACAACACGCCGGTCGGCGCCGGCACCGGCACGTTCCAGATCGAGGCCATCGCCTACGCACCGTGTCCCGAGCAGCTGTTCGCCTCCATCGCGGACTGTCTGGGAACGATCGATCCCGCCACGGGCCGGTTCCGCGCTGTGACACCGAAGTTGTTCGGCATCCAGCAAGGCGCGCTCGGTCCCATCAACATCGCCGACATCGATGGCCTTGCGTTCGACCCGTTCACCGCGCTGCTCTACGGCACGAATCGGCGTGTGCCCGGCACCGACGTCCTCGTCATCATCGATCCCGACACGGGCGAGGTCGTGAAGGATGCCTTCGGCGCGGGCATGGACTACGTCGAGATCCCGGCCGTCGCAGCCGGTCTCGAAGACATCGACGACATCTCCATCAGTCCCGTTGATGG
>JANQJW010000055.1 GCA_028281445.1 Planctomycetota bacterium
GCGATCTCGGGACGCGTGGGCGTGGACGCCGCCCGGCAAGCCGCCGCCGAAGCGCCGCCGCCTCGCCGACGCATAGAGACACGACGCACGGGGGCGCGACGTAGGTGCCAGGCCGCAATCGCGCGGCTGTGGCGGCCCGCCGCCGTGCTCCTCATCCTGATCGGTCCGCTGCTGGCCTTCCTCACCTACCGGGCCGCCGACTCGTGGGAGCAGGGCCGCAGACAAGCCGGCTTCGAAGAAGCGCTCTCGGAACGGGCGAATGTCATCTCGCAGCAGATCTCCGCCTTCGAAGAGGTGCTGCATGCGTGCCAGGGTCTCTTCGATGCATCCGAGGAGGTGACGCGGGAGGAATTCGCGACGTTCACACGGCAGGCACGGGCACGCCATCCGTGCATCCGCACGATCGCCTGGGTGCCGCGTCTGCCGGGCGAGGCGCGTCCGCGCTACCCCGTGCTGTACCTCGAACCGCTCAAGGGCAACGAGCCGCTGATCGGTGTGAACCTGCGTGGCCGCGCACGCGTCCGGCGGACGATCGAGCGGGCGCTCGACAGCGGCAAGGTTGCCCTGTCCGACCCGATCGAACCGGTCAGCGTCGAACAGCGAGCCGCAGAGGCGATCCTCGCGCTCGGTGTCTACGCACACGAGGACAGCGAAGCCGCCGAGGAAGGCGACTCCCTTGGCGTCGTACTGCTGCGCTTCGAGTACGGAGACCTCGCCTACCACGCGGAGCACGTGACCGGCGGGAGTTCACCCGCCATGGGCCTGAGCATCGTGGACCCGCACGCCGACGGGCGCTCGATGGTCGTTGCGGCGGCAACAACAGGCAACGCCGAATCCGGCGTTTCCGCCACGGAAGAGCTGCGCATCGCCGGACAGACATGGCGCCTGCAAGCGGTGCCGACAGCGCTCTTCCTGTCGGCGCACGAGACGATCAACGCACTGCTGGTCGCGCTCGCGGTCTTCTTCGTCTGGGAGCTCTTCGCGGGCTTCCTCCTCTCGTTCGGTCACGCCTCCCGCTCGCATGCGTTGCGCCGCCAAGGGCGAATGGTCAACCGCGTCCTTCAGAGCCTGGGCGAAGGCGTGATCGTGGCGGGTCGCGATGGTGCCGTCCAACTGGCCAACGGCACGGCACTCGACCTGATCGGCGATGACGCACGCGGACTCTCGGGCAGGCAATTCGCCGAGCGGCTCCGCTTCGAAGACGGCGAGGGACGCGTACCCGCGGAGGTCGGGGCGCGACCGCTCGACCGCGCCGTGGCCGGGCGCATCATCGACCAGGAGGAGTGTCTGGTCCGGACGCCCGCGGCGCCGGACGGCACGTGGGTCAGCGTGAGCGGACGGCCGCTGCGCGGCGAGACCGGCGAGATCCGCGGCGGCGTGCTGGTGCTGCGCGACGTCAACGCGAAGCGGGCCTCGGAGAGACGTCTCCACGAGCGCCAGATGGAAATGGAGCTGGCCGCGTCCGTGCAGCAGAGCCTGTATCCGTGTTCGCCCCCGAACGTGGCCGGACTCGATGTCGCGGGCGCGGTCTACCCCGCCGACGAGACGTGCGGCGACTACTACGACTTCATCCCGTTGCCCGACGGCTCGCTGTGCCTGGCCGTCGGCGACGTTAGCGGGCACGGCCTGGGGCCGGCGCTCGTCATGGCGGAGACGCGCGCATACGTGCGCTCGCTCGCCGCCACGGGAACCGCGCCGCAGACGACCCTCGCTCGCAGCAACGCGATGCTCGCTCACGACCTCGTGGACGGGCTCTTCGTCACGATGCTGTTGCTCGATGTGAATCCGTTCACGCGCGCGCTGTCCTGGGCGAGCGCCGGCCACACGCCGGGGCTGCTGCTCGACGGCGAGGGCAAGCTCAAGGCCGAGCTCATCCGCACAGGTCGGCCCCTCGGCATGTTCGACGACAGCACGTACGAGACGCGCAACAGCATCGTGTTCGAGGACGGCGACGTTCTCGTGCTGATGACCGACGGCGCGACGGAAGCCGTCTCCCCCGACGGCGAGCTGTTCGAGGAGGCCGGCGTGATGGAGGTCGTGCGGCGCCACCGCGACCTGCCCGCCGCCGAGATCCTGGACCGCGTCTACGAGTCGATCCGAGAGTTCTCGGCCGGCCTCTCGAGCCGCGACGATGTCACGTTGCTGGTCTGCAAGGCGGATGCAGCCACGTAGCTACTTGCCGTTCTTCTCGATCTCCTCGGCAAACTTGCGCCAGTACTCCTTGCGCTGTTCACGCTTCTCGATGATCGAGAGCGTCTGCAGCACGGCGTGCTGGACCGCGGCGTCGGGATCGTCGACAGCGCGGGCCAGCGCCTTGATCGCCGTCTTGTCGTAGAGGTGGACCATCTGATTGGCGACTGCGAGGCGAACCGACCCACTCTTGTGGCCCAGCGCTTCGACGAGCAAGGGAATGTCGGTGCGCCGCGGACTCGCCCTGAGAACGTGAAGCCCACGCGTCACGGCGCTCGCGTCTTCGCTGGCGAGCAGGCGACGCACGAGATCGGCCCGACGCGAGGCCGGGCCCTCGGTGAACCACGCGCCGACCGCCTCGGCGAGCTCTCCGTCCGGCCGCAGCGCCAGGACGAAGGCGTCATAGACCGCCTCCGTCCGGGGCAACACCTCGAGCATCTCCACGGCCCGATCCACGTCCTTGGGCTTGGCGAGGTCGAAGACCCTCCGTACATCGTCGAGCGTCGGATGGCGCAGGCGTCGAAGCAGCATGAGCGTGAGCTCGGGCCCAATGCCGGACTCGTACAGGCGCTTCTGGATGAAGCGCGTGCCGGGCTCGCGTCCCATGTCCGCAACCACGTTCACATCGAGGAAGTTCACCACGCCCGCGATGCGCTGCTCGGTGGTCCACGCATCCCAGGCGGCGTCCAGTAATCCGACGACGTGACTGATGTTGGAGTCCGTGTCCTTCCAGCCCTTGGGCAGCATGGCCCAGATGTCCTCGGTGACCTTCTGAGGCTCGGCCTGCGCAACGCGCAATAGCATGTCGCGCGTTCGATCCGCGGCCAGGAGGTGGTGGAACACGACCGAGAAGTCGCGCCCAAGCCGCGTCTTGATTCGGGTCTTCTTCCCACGGATGGTGTTCGTGAACCCGGTCAGTCCACGGCTTCCGTGTGTGTCCGCGGCTTGCACGAGCAGCGTCAGCGATGCCTCGTCCCAGTCGAGATCCTCGATCGGAAAGACGTTGCGGCCGAGCCCGGAGAACATCTCCTTCGCAAGGCCGGCGCGGCGCTCCGGGTCCTCCATCGCCGCCATGAGCGAGGGGACGCCTGTTTCGATGTGCTTCGCGGCCAGGGCAATGGCCTCTTCGCGGACGCGATCGGTTGCCGCGTGCGACGCCCAGCGCGTCAACGTGCGCACGATGTCCGGCCCACCGCCGGTGAGCTGCCACCACCACGAGACCACGTGGCGCAGGTGTTGGCTGGCCGCCTTCTCGATGCCGTGCGCGACGACGAGTCGCGGCGCGTCCGGCCTGCCGCCGAACTTGGACCGGTCGCGGAGCGCCGACTCGTCCCCGGCGTGCGGTGCCTGCGTCAACAGCGCATGCTCCGCCGCCTTCCTGGCAAGTGTCAGGTCTTCGTCCGGAGACACGTGGCGGAGTGCACCGAGCATGGCTTGCCAGGCCCGCAAGCGCTCCTCGCTCGGCGCGGGGTCGGACAACACGGCCTTGGCTGCCAACCGCCACACGCCGGGCATGGGCGCCTTGAACTCCCCGATGAACCGCCAGACGTCCCTTCGCAACGACGCCGAGTCGCTCTCGAGCCAGGGGACGACATCCTCGACCGTCATCCCTGTCGGAACCTCGTGCTCCAGACGATGAAGCAGTACGCGCGCGACATGGTGCCGCACGTTCTCGTGGACCGTGGCGTCGAGCACCATCGCGCGCAGGCGTGCATGGGTCGCGTCCGAAGGCGAGGTCGCGTAGATGGCATTGAGCCATGCGACAGCGGCTGTATTCACGGCTTCCTGCTCGGCAGCCAGCATCGCGAGCAGCCCGTCATGGCCATCGAGGGCCCCGCGGATCCAACGAGCGCGCGCAGCTGCCGGACCATCGTGCTCCCCCGCGAGCTCGCGCTTCAACGACTCGCGCTGCGCGGCATCGAGTTGCATGAACATCCGGTAGCTGCGCCAGTCGTCCGCCCAGCGGCGGGTCCTCAGGAGTGCGTCTGCGGGTGGTAGGGCTTCGAGCTGGGTCAGGAGCAGGACGACGTGTTCTCGGAGCGCGGGATTGGCCGACGTCGCATGCGCGCGAAGCGCCGGGACGGCGGGTTCGCCGATCGTGAGAAGCTCGTTCTCCGCCGCGTTCTGCTCCTTCTGGTGAGCGAGCTTGAGAACGAGGTCGACGATCTTCGACTGGAACGCCGGACTGTACTGGTAGCGCTTGTACCACTCGCTGAACGACGTACGCAGGTCCTCGGCCGTCCACTCCTCGAGCCGTGCCTGCGCCTTGGCAAGCAGTTCCTTCTGGTCGCCGAACTCACGAGATAGACGCTCGAGCGCCTTGACGCCCTCCTGGACGCGCCCCATGCGTTGGAGCACGACCCCCATGCGATAGAGAGCGCGCGCCCGAACGGCCTTGCTGCCCTTGGCGACGAGTGCTTTCTCGTAGCCGGCGAGCGCCTTGTCGAGCGCCCCGGCGCCGGTCTCCTGCCACCAGGCCTCGCGGAAGAGCTGAGCGGCAGGTGTGTCCTCGGTCTCGTCGCCGGCGAACGCGGGCGCGGCGATCACGATCAGGATGAGTAGAGCGAGAGGAAGTCGAGCCATCGGATGCCTCCAGGTGCATGGAGGATCGACTGCCATCGGGCCGCAAATGCTAGAGCGGCGTAAGGAACCCGGATACTCGCGGGAGGGCACAAGGCCCTCCCCTACATGAAGCTCCGTGGGCCTATGCAAGGACATGTAGGGACGGGCCTTGTGCCCGTCCTCAGATCACCAACTCCCCACGGATCACCAGCACGCCCTGCCCCGCGATCTCTACACGCGCCCCCTTGGCCTCACAACGCAACACCCCGCCGCGGTTCGAGATCTGGCGCGCGTCGAGCCGGCTCTTGCCGAGCGCGTTGGCCCAGTGCGGCGTCAGGGTGCAGTGGGCCGAACCCGTGACCGGGTCCTCCGGAACGCCGACACGCGGCGCGAAGTAGCGCGAAACGAAGTCGCAGTCGTCCCCCGGCGCCGTCGCAATCACACTGTGCTCGAGCTCGAGGAGCGCGTTCATGTCAGGAGCCAGCTCCGCCACCTGGTCCTCGCTCTCGAGCACGGCCAGCAGGTTGTGCTCCGACTCGAAGAGCGCCCGCGGCGCGACGCCGACCCCGCGCACGAGCGACTCGGGTACCTGCGACACGGCAACGCCCGGTCGCGCCGGAAAGTCGAGCACGATCCAATCGCCGTCGCGCTTCACAACGAGCGGACCGCTCTTCGTGTGGAAGGTCACCTCCGTCATGTCGGGATCGACCTCGTGAAACAGCACGTAGGCCGAGGCCAGCGTGGCGTGTCCGCAGAGATCGACCTCGGTCAGAGGCGTGAACCAGCGCAGCTCCCAGTCGTCGCCGTCTTCGCCCTGTGGGACGACGAATGCCGTCTCGCTCAGGTTGTTCTCTGCGGCGACGGCCTGCATGAAGCCGTCGGGCAGCCACTGCTCGTAGAGGCAGACAGCGGCCGGGTTGCCGCGAAACGCCTGGTCGGCGAACGCATCGACCTGGTAGAGGGGAACTGTCGTGTTCTCAGACATGACGACCCACGCTACTTGTCCTTGCGGATCACGCGCGCGCTCTTGATCAGATCGCCCACACGGATCTTGTCGACGGTCGCCATGCCGCTCGTGACGTTGGCGTAGACGGTGTAGCGCTCGTCCAGCGGGTGATAGGTGGTGTGCATCACGAAGATCTGCGCACCGCCGTCGTCCTTCACGCTCTTGGGCATGCCCAGAGCGCCGCGCACGTAGGGGTTGGGACTCAGCTCGTCCGGCAGCGTCCAGCCGCCGTTTCCGGCGCCGTGGCCATGCGGGTCGCCGCCCTGGATCACGAAGTTGGGCACGACGCGGTGCCAGCGGGTGTCCGCGTAGATTCCGTTGCGCACCCCGTTGAGCAGGCTCACGCAATGAACCGGCGCGGTGTGCGGGTCGAGCTTCACGACGAACGTACCGGCCGTGGTCTCGAACGCGATCAGCGGATCCGTGCGTGCGATCCAGTCGGCGATCTGCAAGATCTCCTTCTCGTTCAGCCACTCGCTGTCCCCGGCGGGGTCCACACCCGGCCAGGGCTCGCTCGCGCGCGGCACGCCCTTCCAGCCGTTGGCGGCCTTGGCATCGAACGTGGGCACGTCCTCGAGCTCGAGCTTCTTCGCCGCATCGCGTGCGGACCGGCGCACCCACGGCGACTCGTCGTCGGTCATGTGCTTGGTGACCGCGGCCTTCATCGCCTTGGCGATCTCGGGCGGACACGCCTCGTCCTTGGCGAGCCCGGCGAACGCGCCCATCAAGGCCATCCGGATCTCCTCGTGCGGCGGACCGAACGGGGACTTCTCCAACAGCCCCAGCAGCGTCTTGCCGTGCGCGTGGATCTTGTTCTTCCCGACCAGCGAGACCGCCGAGCCGATCACGAACGGCCGCTCGTCGCGGTCGATCGCGTAGCCGCCGTTGAGGTAGCCCATGAGCCACTCTTCGAGCTTGGCGTGCTGCTTGCCCTCCAACGCGCCAAGAATCGTCATCCACACGGCCGCGTGCAGCTCGGTGCGCTGGGACGCACCGGGATCCGCCCACGCCAGCAACTCGTCCATCGCCTCGGGGCGCTTGGACACCAGGAGCGCCTGCGCATCTGTCATCTGGCGCACGACCCGATCGGACGGACGGTCGTCGCGCTTGACGAGTGCCTTGTACGCGTCTTCCTTGCCGACGCGCACCAGCTCGATGGCGAGGACCTCGCGCATGCGTGCGTCCGGCTCCTCCGTGAACCGCTTCTCGAGCGCTGCGATCGCAGCAGGGCTGGCGTGCTTGCCAAGCGCGTCGGCCGCGAGATGGCGCGTCTTCGGGTCCGCGTGGTTCAACGCCTGGATGAGCGCCGCGTCTATCGCTGCGCCTTGTCGCCGGGTGTAGATACGCCAGATCGCGTCCTGGATGACCCGCGGATCCGGATCGTTGACGAGTGTGTAGATCGACGCGAACGGCCCGTCGGGCTTCGGGTACGGCGGCAGCAAGGAACCGAGCACGCGGATGCCGCCCATCCGCCGGTTCGCGTCCGGTGACTTCAGGTGATCCAGGAAAGCCTTCGCGATCTCCGGTTCGCCAGCCCAGTCCTCGGGCTTCTCCTGCTTGCCCCGCCACGCACCGGCCATGAGCCAGCACGCATAGTCAGCCGCCGCGGCAAGGTCGGCGTCGTCGCTCGAAGCCAGTCGGCTTGCGCCTTCCAGGATCTCCCGATCGGCTGCACGCCCGCGTCCCAGCCCGATCAACGCCGCCGCTGCCACGTGTCCACCCAGGCGCAGGTGCGGCGTGAGCGTGGGCGCCAAGTCTTCCGCACCGGTCCATCCGAGCGAACGCGCGGCCTGGCAGACGTAGCCGAGCCGGCCTTCCTTGCCGTGATCGTCGAGGTGCATCTTGAGCGGCTCGATCAGCTCCTTCGAACGGATGATCCCTCCGGCCCAGAGCATCAGGCGCAGATCCGGATCGTCGTACTTGGCGGTGTTGAGCATGTCGCGCAACATGCCGGGCCCCGTACCGTCGTCGCCGATCCGGCCGAGCGCGCGGATCGCGAGCTGGCGCGCGAGCGAACCGGGTTCCATCTTCAGGAAGCGGCTCAGGTCCGCGGCATCGCGGCGCATCTCGGCGCGCAGGATTTCCGCGCGGTCATCGAGCGGTACGGGCGGTTCCGCCCCCACGGATGCCACGAACAACAACAACGCCAGACCGGTCAACACGACACGCCGCATGCGCACCTCCGGCAGGGGATCGTAGCGAAGATCGCCCGTTGCGTCAGACCTCGAACCGGTAGCCCACGCCCGGCACGGTCAGGATGTGCTTCGGCTTGGCGCCCTTGGTCTCGATCTTCTTGCGCAAGCTGAGTACGTGAAAGTCCACGGTCCGCGTCGTGGGGTAGCGGTCGTAGCCCCACACGCGATCCAGCAGCTCGTTGCGCGACACGGCGCGGGAGGGATTGCGCAGGAAGTAGTGCAGCAGCTCGAACTCGAGCCGCGTCAACGCGATCTCGCGGCGGCCCTTGCGTAGGGAGCGCGTTCCGAGATCGAGCGCGTACTCGCCGAAGGCCGTGTCGCGGCCGGTGCTGCCCTCGCCCTCGCCGCGGCGTGCCAGCACAGCGCGGACGCGCGCGAGCAGCTCGCGCAGGTGGAACGGCTTGGTGACGTAGTCGTCCGCGCCGTCCTCGAGGCCTTCGACGCGGTCTTCCGGCATGCCCCGCGCCGACAGCACGACGAAGCCGCAGCGCGAGCCTGCCTCGCGCGCGTGGCGCATGACGTCGAGCCCTTCGCCGTCCGGCAGGCGGCGGTCGAGGACGACGAGATCCGGCGCTCCGTCCAGCGCGCGGATCGCGTCGGCGACCGTCTCGGCGGTCGCGACGCGGTAGCCCTCGGACTCCAGCTTCTCCTTGAGGCCGTCGCGGATCGGCGCCTCGTCCTCGACGAGCAGGATCTTCTCTTCGGGCATCACGACGGCATCTCCGGAACGGGCGGCAGGGTCAAGCGAAAGACGGTTTCCGATCGGTCCCACACGAGCTGGAGCTCGCCGTCCATGGCGCGCGCGAGATCGCGCGCCAGCGAGAGCCCGATGCCGACGCCGGCTGTCGTTTCCGACGCCTCGCCACGCTTGAAGCGCTCGAAGACCCGCACGCGGTCGACGCCGTGGATGCCGGGGCCGTCATCGCGCACCTCGACGAACTCGCGTCCTGCAACGACGCGCACGTTCTTGCCCCCGTGCTTCCACGCATTGCCGACGAGATTGGCGAGCACGCGGGACAGCCCCGTCGCATCGGCCAATCCGGTGCACTCACCGTTCGCAGACTCCGCTACGATCGAGCGGCCTTGTTTGTCGGCCAGGATTCGGTACGGCGCGATCGCCTCGTGCGCCGCCGCCGCGAGATCGACCGGTCCGGGCTCCAGTCGGCGCGTGCCGCTCTCCAACGCGGAGAAGTCGAGGAGCCCGTCGACGAGGGACGCGAGCCGCTGCCCCTCGGCCTGCACGACCTGCGCGTGCGCCGTCTTGCGTTCTTCGTCCTGCGCCGGATCGAGCAGGAGCTCGCTGTGGAGCAGAACGCTCGTCAGAGGCGTACGTACCTCGTGCGTGACGTTGGCGATGAAGTCGTCTCGCAGGCGGCGCGCGGCGTGCTCGCGGGCCATGGCCCGCCGTGCGAGCAGCAACCCGAGCACGCTCACGCCGAACAGCCCGATGACGCCGATCGTGACCAACCACCGCCGCGTGCGCATGGACGAGAGCACGGCATCGGCCTCGACGTGCGCGAGCCACACGGTGTGCCGACCGCCACTCGGCCAGTGGACGTCGGTCATGCGGCCGATCTCGACGCCGTCCCTCATGGAGGAGGGCAAGGGTCGGTCCTGCGCGTAGAGCACGCCGGCGTCCACGTCGACAGGAAGCGCGCGGAGCCGGGCCTGCAGCCGCTCCTGGAATACCCGCTTGAGGCTTCCCGTGGCGATGTAGGTCCGGAGCCGGGCACCGCCAGCGACGTCGTGTTCGAAGGGAATGCCCCACTGCTCGTTCGTGTCGAACGGCGCGAACGACTGGCCCGAGAGCAGCTCGGCGAATCGCCGCCGCTCTTCCGTCGTCAGCGGCGTGGTCGCGAGGGCGGCATCGCGCCACAGACGTGCGAGGCGTTCCTTGTAGCGCGGTTCCCGCCTCGCGGCGTCGAACCAGAGCAGGAGCGCGGTGCGCCCGACGCGTGCGAGCACTGCCACGGGCCACGCGTCGTCCAAGCGGCGCGCCTCTTCGACAGGCGAGGCCCCTGCACGCACCAGTAGCCGTGCCATCTCGACGTCCGCTACCGCGCGACGAAGTGCGGTGGAGAAGCCCGCACGCGCGCGCGTCCAGATCGTGATGGCGCCGTCGAGGCCCTCGTCGCCGTAGTAGCGCCGGTCCGCCTCGCGCCGAAGCGCCTCCAGGAGGTCGTCGCTCGTGCCAGACGTCAGGTCCGGCGCCGTGTCGCGCGGGCGGTACGCCTTCCAGTACACGGGACGCCCCTGCGCGTCGATCAAGCGGACCCTGCGTGTTACCAGGTCAAGCGGCAGGAAGTCCACCGACGTGCTGGCGATGTGGCTGAGTGCCTGATGCGTTTCGAGCAGCGGCAGGTCCCGTGCGAGCAGCTCGGCACGCGCCGCAAGAATGCCGTCGATCTCACGCTCGAGCTGCCTGCCTGCCACGGGCAGCGTGATGAGCAGTCGACTCGCCGAGTCGAGGTCGGTGCGGAGCCGCAGGCTCTCCGCAGACTCGAACGCGTCGGCCGCCTGGAAGCCCATCCATGCAAGGATGCCGGTCGGCACGAGCACGAGGGCGAAGAGCAGCCACGTGATGGAGCGGGTCGATCGCACCCGCCCACGGTCCGCAGCGCGGCCCCGGCCGTTGCTAGATCCGTGTCAGAAACACCCCAACGGGATGTGGCTTACGGGCCTCACCCGCCGCCGAACGGATTGCTGAACCCGTAAGGCACAGCCTGCGGCGCCTGCCGCTGCGGCGCGCGCTGGACGGGCGCTTGTCGCGGCGCCTGGGCCGGACGCTGCGCCGGGCGAGCGGGCGTGTAGCGGGGCGTGGGTGCGGCGCGGCGCGGGGCCGGGGTCCGGGCGCGCGCGTGCGTGCCGTAGCGGAGCGGCGTACCGAAGTTGCCGGTCCAATACTGGCCGGCGCGGCTGAAGCCGGCTTCCGTCAAGTCGCCATCGAGCAGGATCGCGCGGTGGCCGCTGCTGTTCATCCAGCCCTCGACGACGGACGCGGTCGTCCGGTAGCCCCACGCCACGACCTCGGCGTACGCCGAACCGTGGTAACCGGCCTGCGCGATGCGCTGCGAGAGCTTGGCGCGCTTTGGATCAGGCGATCCGTGGCCCATGTACCCGTGGCGTTGCTGCTCGAGGCTGTGGTCCCGAGCCGCGATGTAGAGACGGTCGTTGAAGCGCAAGGGCCGCAGGCCGTGGCGAGCGCGGATTCCGTTCACATGGCGCAGGACTTCCATCTCTTCGCCCGTCGCCGGTCCGCTCTGCTGCTGCGGAGCCGGCGGCGGGAAGGTGTTGGCGGTGCTCGGCGGTCGCTGTGCCGGCTGCTGGACCTGGGGCGGGGCGTACGGCGCCTGTTGCTGCGGACGGGGCGCGTACTGCTGCCGCGGTGCGTACCTCGGGGCGCACTGCTGCGGAGGGCAGCACTGGCGCGGGGGCGTACACGGGTTCGGGCAGTAGTCCTGGCGGATGCCGCCGACGCACGGGCTGCGGTCCCAGAAGTCGGAGCCGGACGAGCAGCCGCCGACGAAGGGAAGAACGACCAGGAGGCCGAGGGCCCCGACGATGAGGTGGGTTCGGTTGATCACGGCGAGGCGGAAGGTCGGTCCGGTTCGCGGGCCCCTTGAGGAACGCCAGGGCGCCTCTTCAGAGATCTGAGGATCGAACGGTGTTGTTCGGCTCCGGGTGCTGGGAACGAGAACGGGCTCGGGAACGAGTTCTGGGTGCTGGGTTCTGAGAGCCGACGGCTAGAGCAGTGCTCGCGCACCTTCTTCGTCCGCCGCCGTCTGGAACCGCTCCTGGAGACCGGCACGCTCCAGCAGTCGCTGGATCACGCGACGCAGGCCGCAGAGCACCAGGGAACCCCCGCGATCCTCCACCCGCGACCCCAGGCGGATGAGGGAACCCGTCGACGCGCTGTCCATGAACTGCAGATGTGTCATGTCCACGATGAAGTCCTGCGCGCCGTGATCGAGCGCCCCGGACGCCTCGTCGTCGAGGCGGCTGACCGTCTCGAGCCGCGCTTCCCCGCGCAGCTCGAGGATGCAGAGGGAACCGTCCCGGCGCGTGCTGACCTCGAGTCCCGTCATGCTCCCCCCTTCTAGCGCGCCCGGCGCGTCAGGCCGGCTGGCCGGCCTCCTTGGCAAGGCCGTGCAGCACATCGTCCGCAAGGACGCGATCGCTGTTTTTCGCCGCTTCGAACAGACGATCCACCCGCTCCTCGCTCGCCTCGTAGCCGTTGTGCTCGAGCCACCAGACGACGTTGGACTTGCCGCTCATCGGCCCGACGGCGATGCGCTGCGCCAGACCGAAGTCGTCGGCGGGCACGCCCGAGTACACGCGGTTGGCGAGGTAGTTGTCGCCGCGCCGCAGCGCCTTGATCACGGCCGCGGCGTGCACGCCCGTCCCCGTCTCGAAGGCGTCGTTGCCGACGACCGGGTAGTTGAACGGGATCGGCACGTCGAGGTACTTCGACACGGCCTGCGCGTACGCCATGAGGCCGGTGAGATCGCGGTCCGGGGCGAGGTACCCCAGGAGCTTCAGGTTGACGAGCAGCTGATCCATCGGGCAGTTGCCGGCGCGCTCGCCGACGCCCAGGCCGGCCGCATGAAGGCGGTCGGCACCCGCCTCGTAGGCGGCGATGGTGTTGATCACCGCCAGCCCGCGGTCCTGGTGGCCGTGCCAGTCGATCTGCACGTCCTCCTTGCCGCGCGCCTTGGCGAGCTTGCGCACGAAGGTGACGAGCGCGCGCACGCCGTCGGGCGTGACGTGTCCGCACGTGTCGCAGAGCACGAGGCGCTGCGCGCCCATGTCCAGCGCCTGGCCGTAGAGGGCTTCGACCACGTCCGGCGAGGCACGCGTCGTGTCCTCGGTGACGTACATGATCGGCATGTCGTTCTCGTTGCAGTACTCCATGGCTGCTGCGCTTGTCTTCAGCAGGTGATCGACGTCCCAGTTCTCGACCTCCATCCGAATCGGGCTGGAGCCGATGAACATCGCGACCTCGATCTTGATGCCGACGTCCTGCGAGATGCCGACCACAGGCTCGATGTCCTGACGCAGCGTCCGGGCCGCGCAGTTGGGCAGGATGTTCATGCCCTGGTCGCTGATCTCCTGCGCGAGTCGCTTCGCCGTGGCGACCACGTGCGGCCCGGCGCCGGGCAGGCCGATGTTGACCGACTCCATGCCGAGCTTGTTCATGCAGTGGAGCAGCTCGACCATCTCGTCGATGTTGGGATGCCGCACCGAAGCGCTCTGCAGCCCGTCGCGCATCGTCTCGTCGTCGACCTGGGCGGAGGCCCGGCCCTCGTAGGGCTCGGTCTCGTGCACGTTCCAGTCGTAGATGAGGTCCGATCCGTTGCCTTGCGGGTCCGTCATGATGTCTCCTGAACGGCAGCCGAGATTCCACGTTTCATTCTATCGAAGTCCGTTGCCCCCCGCGATGCGGGCCGGAGCCCCGGGACCGGATAACTACGCCACTGCACGCATGCGTGGTACTCCATCGTCGTAGGAGGAGCCCATCCCGTGCTGGTGATGAAGTTCGGTGGCACGTCCCTCGGGGACCGGGAGCGGATCGACACCGTCGTCTCGCTCATCCGCGGTCGCCTGCGCCGCAAGCCGGTCGTGGTGTGCTCCGCGCACGCCGGGGTCACGGACCTCCTGCTCGACGGTGCGCGCAAGGCCGCGGACGGCAAGCCCGACCTCACGGCCATCCGCAGGCGCGAGCACGAGCTGCTTACGTCGCTCAAGCTCAAGCCCAGCCTCGTGGAGGCGGACCTCGAACGCCTCGACCAGATGTTCCGCGGTCTGGCGCTCCTCGGCGAGCTCACGCCGCGCAGCCTCGACCAGGTGGCCGCGTTCGGCGAACGCATGTCGGTGAAGGCGATTGCCGCCGTGCTCCGGCGGCGGCGCATCCCCGCCACACCCGTGGAGGCCGACGAAGCGGGGCTGGTCACGGATGGGCGCTTCCTGCGCGCGCGGCCGCTGCCCGAGGCGTACACGAACCTCGGACGTGCGCTGCGAAGGGTGAAGGGCGTGCCCGTCGTCACGGGCTTCATCGGACGCGACAAGGACGGAAACGTCACAACACTGGGTCGCTCCGGTTCCGACTACACCGCCACGATCCTCGGCCGCGCGATCGCCGCCGAGGAGGTCGAGATCTGGACGGACGTGAGCGGAGTGCTCACGGCCGACCCGCGCATCGTGCCTTCAGCGAAACCGGTCGAGCGGTTGACCTATGCCGAGGCCAGTGAGCTCGCCTACTACGGCGCCAAGGTGATCCACCCGGCGACGATCCAGCCCGCCGTCGAGAAGGGCATACCGGTCCGGATCCTCAACACGATGGATCCCGACGCCGAGGGCACGGTGATCGCGCCGGCGCGCGGACGCCGCGGCGGGCCGCGCGTGACGAGCATCGCGAGCAAGCGCGGCATCCGCCTCGTGAACATCGTGTCCGGGCGCATGCTCGGGCAGTCCGGCTTCATGGCGAAGGTGTTCGATGCGTTCAAGCGCCACGACGTCGCCGTGGACCTCATCGCAACGAGCGAGGTCTCCATCACGGTGTCCGTCGACGACGCGGAAGGACTACCTGCGGTCGTCGACGAGCTGCGCGCCTACAGCAAGGTGACGGTCACGGACGACGCATCGCTGGTCGCGGTCATCGGCGAGCGCATGAAGACGGCCGGCGCCGGCCTTGCCGGCGAGATCTTCCGCGCCGTGGGCGCGGCCAAGGTGCCGATCCAGGCCATCTCCTACGGCGCGACGAAGACGAACCTCCAGATCGTCGTCCCGCAGGGGCGCGAGCGCGACACGGTGCGCGCGCTGCACGCGGTGTTGTTCGAGTAGATCGGAGTCGACGTTCCGATCTCGCATTGCGCAGCGCGATCACACGGAACCTGTAGGGGAGGGCCTTGTGCCCTCCCGCGATCACCGGCGGTCGCGGACGGGCACAAGGCCCGTCCCTACAGCCTAAGGACGAACGAGCGCGCGCCTACTTCGTCGCGAGCTTGAGCGCACTCCGCCCGATGCGGACGAGCGACTCGAGGTGCAGCCCGCCCTCGGGCGGGACGGTACGGCCCTCGCGGCGACCGTTGTGAAGCAGGACCGCGGCCACGACGTCGTCCTCGCGGCAGTACCTGCGATGCAGGCTCGTGCGTCCGTCCTCACCGGCCGGATCCAGCAGCACGGTGATGCCGTCCCAGAGCCAGCTCTGCGAGTCGGCCTTCAGACGCTCGGCGAGTACTTCGTGCTCCTCGAGGCTGCCGTCGTCGTCCATGTAGGGATCGCGCACGAGCACGACGCCGACGTGGACACCCTTCGCTGCCAGCCGGCGGTGGATGCCGTGCGCCGCCTGCAGTGTCTGCTTGCCCTCGGGCGACGCGAGATCGGCGAACACGAGCAGCCATGTGCCCTCGCCGATGGAATCGGCCTGATCCGGCTCCGTCACGTCGACGATGCGCGCAAGCTCGTTGGCACCGGGGAACGCCTCGTAGGGAGGCGGCTCGGGCAGGTCCGTCTGCGGCGCAACGGGCGGACGCATCGCCACCGTGGGCGGCTCGATGGGCAGCGGCTGCTGTTGGGGCTTCTCTTCCTGGTTCACGAGAACGGCCACCAGGCCGCCGACCAGCAGCAGGCCTGCCGTCAGCAGGATCCAGAGATAGGGCGGGATGCGCGTGCGATCCGTACCCGTCATGCCCGGCACCGTGCTGGCCGCGGGCGGCGCGGATCGCGAGGACGTCTCCGTAGTAGCGGCGCGTTCGCGCGGCGCAGGCTCTGCGACCGGCTCGGGCGGCGGAGCGGATGCCTCGCCCGTCGCGGGTCCGGGATCCGGCAGCACGCCGGGCGGGCGCAGCGTCGGCGGGGCGGGCTGCTCCCCGACATGTACGCGATCGTCCGCCTGGGCGGTGGCCGCCTCCGGATCGGGCTCGGGCGGCGTCGGTACGACCACGCGCTCTTCGCGCGCCGGCGTCTCCGGCGCATGCAGCGCCACGGCAATCCCGCGCTTGGGCGCGATCAGGTCCTCGGCCCGCACCTCGGCAGTGTGCGTGCGCAGGCGCGGGAGGTCGACGATGAGGTCGCGGCGCTCGACCGACCACTCGCTCGGAGCGACCCGCTCACACGGCCCCCGGCGCTCGTCGATGGCGGCGCCGACGCGCTCCAGCGGAACTTCGCGCCGCGCGCCCGGCGCGTCTCCGTCGCGCGGCGCTGCGCGCTCCACGCAGCGGAAGCCGATGGTTCCGTTGCAGGCGTCGGGCTTCGTCGCGAAGCGGAAGTAGGTCTTCGCGTACAGCGCGAAGTCGTACCAGGAGCCGCCGCGCACGACGACGCCGCCGCCCGGCGCCGGGGAGTGCGTGATCTCCCACGCGTTGCCGACCATGTCCTGCACGCCGTCGGGCGAGAGGTTGCCGGCGTGGAGGTCCACGGGCACCGTCATCTTGAGACCGACGCGCGCCGTGTTCGCGCCGCTCAGGTCCTGGTCGTTGCCCCACGGGTAGACGCGGCCGTCCGTGCCGCGCGCCGCGCGCTCCCACTCGTCCTCGAACGGCAGGTCCTTGCCCACCCACTGGGCGTAGGCCAGCGCGTCGAAGTAGTCGACGCCGACGACCGGGTGATCGGCCAGCTCGGGCGCAAAGCGTCCGTCGACCCAGTACGCGGGCGTCCGGTGGCCGGCCGCAGCGACGAACGCGGCGTACGCCTCGTTGGTGACCGGGTGCTTGTCGATCTTGAAGGCGGGCAGCTCGCGGGACTTCTTGTTCTCGCCGTACAGGAAGCTGCCTGCGGGGATCTCGACCTGCCGGACGGCGGCGTCTTCGTGGGCCGCGGCGTCCGCCTCGGCGGCCTCGACCTCGGCCGGGGTCTCGAAGCGCTCCGGCCTGAGCGTCGAGAGCTTCGGCGGGAGGCTCGCGCGCCGCGCGCCGCCGCCGGCCGCCTTGCGCGGCTTGGGCTGGGCCGGGGCTGCCTCGGCCTCGGCGTCCTTGCGCAGGGCCCGCACCGGCTCGAGCTTGGGACGCCCGGCCAGGGCGCCGGACTTGTCGAGGCGCAGCGGGCCGTGCTCGCGCAGCATCTCCTCGGAACCGGCGCCGCGCGCACTCGCGGGCAGGCCTCCCAGGGCGCGCGCGACCTCTTCCTTGCTGCGGGTCGCGGGCTCGGCGGCTTCGTCTTCGGGGGTCTTCTCGATCACGGCCGGAGTCTAGATCCGGTCACCCCCAGCGCGGACGCCGCAGGTAGGCGCGGGGGCACACAAGGTGCCACCCTACAGCAACCTGCGTGCGCACGCCCTTGGGCTGTAGGGAGGGGCCGCCCCTACCGCTTGCGTCCGTCGGGTGTCCTGCCCACGCGCGGATCGCGATCGCCCTGATTCGTCGCCAGCGGGGCCTCGTCGAACGCCCGCATGGTCCATGTGAACCCCACGGTGCGATCCGTCGTCGGCTTCCGCAATTCGGCCCAGGTGTAGCGGAAGCTCGCCTCCCGCGTCTCCGCGTCCACAAGCCGCCCGCGCACGGCGTGCAGGTCATAGGGGGTTCGGAACCGGAAGTGCAGACTCGCCTTTTCGATCTGGGGCTTGAGCATCTTCCAGACGAGATCCGCGGCGCGCCGCTCGATGCCCAGGCGGGCGAGCGGCCCGGGATCGCGCGCGGCCGCAGCGCCCTCCGCGACCGGCGGTGGCTTCTCGACGGCCTCGACCAGCGCGGCAACGCGATCGAGCACCGGGACCCGCGCGATCGGCTCCATGTAGAAGCGGCAGAGGCCCGGCGCGTCCTTGGCGGCGCCCTCCTCCGCGACCTTCTCGACCTTCACGGTCCGCCGCGCCATGAGCTCCCAACGCAGGAGATCCTTGAGGTGCCGGAACTTCACCCGCACGAAGAGCTCGCGCATGCCTGTGTCCGTGTCGCGCTCTTCGAGCTCGAGGACCTCGACCCCCTCCAGGCCGCTGAGCCCCTCGCGCCACGCCTGCGCGCGCAGCGGCACGGCGCGGCCCTGCACGCGCGCCATGACCCGCTCGCCCAGCACGCCCTGGATGCGCCGCCAGAGGTCGGCATTCCAGCGGAGCGAGAGGGTGTAGACGCCGCCCCCCTTCTCGTCGAGGACCCAGCCCTCCTCGACCTCGGCGCAGCCGGCCAGGAAACAGGCCGCCAGCACCACGAGAGGCAGGAATCCGAGTCGCATGCCCCGATCCTAGCTTCCAGGACTGTGGAAGGGGCTGCACGCATCCGATCTCTCAGAGGGGGCCCCTCAGGTGCCCAGAGACCGGAGTTCGACGATGCGTATCCTGCTTCCCTGCCTGCTGATCCTGTCCCTCGCGGTGCTGCCCGCCTGCCAGATGAACGAGCGCCTGTCCGGCACGATCATGGGCGGCGTCGGCGGCGGCGTCATCGGCGGCCTGGCAGGCGGTGGTGTCGGCGCCGTGATCGGCACGGCAGCGGGCGCCGCGGCCGGCTACCTCGTCGGTGACTACATCGCGGACCGCCGCGAGCGCGGCCGGCCCTCGGTCTTCGGCAACCCGCCGGGCGGGACTCCCTACCAGCGACCGAGCTACCAGGGCGGCGGCGAGATGGCCGCGGGTGTCATGGGCGTGAAGGTGAACCCGCGCGAAGAAGCCGCGCGTGAGGCCTACGAACGCGGGCGCAAGTCACTGACCTCGAAGGCGGCTCGTGAGGCGTACGAGCAGTCCATCGAGCTCGACCCGAGCAAGCCGGGTCCGTACAACGCGCTGGGCCTGAATGCGCTGTACCGCGGCGAGCGTACGGAAGCGGAGAAGTACTTCCGGTTGGCGCTCGAGAAGGACCCGAACTACTACGCGGCGAAGCACAATCTGGCGAAGGTGACGGGCGGCGCGGTGATCGTTCGCTGAGAAGACACCCAGAACTCAGCGCCCAGTACTCGTTCCCGATCCCTACACCCAGTACCCGAGGTCTGAGAACTGGGTACTGAGTGCTGAGAACGGGATCGGGTTCGGGAACGAGTGCTGGGTAGTGGGTGCTGGGTGACTATTTCCCCTTCCCCACCAGCTCCGCCTGCTCCTGCTGCAGCGCCCGCATGCGTTCGATCATGGCGTTGCGCTCCGCCTCGTTCTTCACGTTCGCGAACTTCGCGTAGAGCCCCATCAGCTCCTTCTTGATCTCCTCGAGCCGCGCCAGCGCGTCGGCTGAGATCGCCTCGAGCTCCACCAGCACCTCTGCGCGCGCGTCCTCGACACGCACCTCCTTCGTGCTGAACCCCGCGGCACTCACCTCGAGAACGAGCGGACACTCGGGCATGCCGGGCACCTGGAAGCGCCCCTCGGCATCCGCCTCTGACTGCACCGTGGGCACCCAGTGCTCGTCCTTCACGTTCGGCGGCGAGAGCGAGATGACCGTGGCCTGCGCCACCGGCTTGTCGTCGGGGCCCACGACGCGGCCCTTCACGCGGACCGCCTCGCGCAGCGTCACCGTCACCTCGGTGTCGTCCGTCACGTGCTTGCGGTTGATCTTGAGACTGCTGCGCGCGCTCGCGAAGCCCGCCTTGCCGACCGTGAGCGTGAGGCCGCCGTCGGGGATGTCCTCCAGCGTGACGACGCCGTCCTCGTTCGTCGTGACGTCCGCGAAGGTCCCGAACGCGTCCTGGGGATCCCACTGGATCTGATCGCCCTTGTCCTCGACGGTGACCTCCACGCGTGCGGCCGCAACCGGGGTCTGGTCCGGCGCGAGCACCTTCACGCGGAAGCGGGCACCGCGCTGCATCGTGAGGTCAGGCGCCTTGACCGCTTGCCCCGCCTTGACCTTGAACTCCGCGGAACGGCCGTCGAGGTAGCCCTCGATGCGCGCCATCACGTACATCTTGTCGCCGGCCGCAACGTCAGCCAGCACGTAGCGGCCGTCGCTGCTCGTGATGCTCTGGCCGCTGCCACCCATGAACGCCGCGACCATCGTGCTGGCCTGCTGCGAACCCAGCTTCACCCGCACGCCGGCCAGCGGCACACCGTCCGGACCCAGCACGCGACCGGTGACCGTCGCGGCGCGCAGCATGACGATGTCGTGCTCGATCTCCCCGCGACCGTCGGGCTCGGCGCCCTGGAGCATGGGGTTCTCCTGCACGTAGCCCGGCGAGCGCGCGATGACCATCTGCACCGACGGCGTCTGACCGCGCAAGACGTAGCGGCCCTCGGCGTCAGCACGCACCTTCGCGCCGAGCCCCATCCCGCCGAGAGAGGAGACGCGGGCACCGGGAATCGCGTTGCCGTCGGCATCGAGCACCCGGCCCGAGATCGTGATGCCCTTCTGCACCTTGAAGACGAGCGTCGTGCTCGGCTTCTTGACTTTCACGTCCTCCGGCCCCTCGATGACGCTGGCCAGCATGCCCGAGGGCAGCGCCGGCGAGAACGCGCCGCTGCCGTGCTCGGGGTGCGAGAAGAAGAGCATGCCCAGGACGCCGGGGCGCGCGTTGAACACGGCCTCCCCGCGGTGGTCGGTATCCCCCGCCGCGTAGCTCATGTCGTCGTTGTCGAGGCCGGCTTTCTCCGCGAACATCGCCATGAGCGTTGCGCCCTCGATCCCGCGCCCCGTGTCCTTCTCGACCAGACGGACGGTGACGCGCGCGCCGCCGCGCAGCACGAGCCTGAGCTCCGTGCCCGGCTCCGCTTCGCCAAACAGCGTGGGGTAGCCCTCTGCGGCAGCGATCACCGCAAGCGTCCCCTGCGTGGGCGGTGACTCGATGCGAAAGCGCCCCTCTTCGTCCGTGCGCGTGAAGAGGCGGCCGAAGAGGGCCGCCCGCATGTCGCCCTCGGCCATGAGCGCAACACGCGCCCCTTCGATCGGGCGGTCGGTCTCGTCGACCACCACACCGACGAGCGGGCGGGCCGCATCCAGCCGGATCTGCACGACGCCGCCGGCCGCGCCCTTGGACGTCATCACGATCTCGTGCATGCGCTGGCGGTAGCCGGGCGCGCGCACCACGAGCATCATCGGCCCGGGCGCAACACCTTCGATTCGGAAGCGGCCGTCGTCGCCCGTCGTTCCGACAACCAGCGGCTTCGCGTCCTTGTCGAGCTGATCGATGAACTTCGTGATGTCTTGCAGCATGGCGAGCAGGGAACCGCCGCGGTGCACCTCCACACGCGCGCCCGCAATGGCGCTGTCGGCCCGGTCGGCGACGACACCTTCGAGCACGGCCGCCTTGCCGAGCCAGAGCGTGCCGAGATCGGCGACGTCGTCCGCCTCGACGGACACGCCCTCGACCGTGCGTTGCATCCGATCGTCGCCCGTGACGTGTACGCGGTAGGCGTCGCCTGCGGGGACTTCCTCGTACTGGAAGTTTCCGTTCGCATCCGCGCTGACCTGCAAGGTGATTGCTTCCTCGCCGTAGCCCGTGCCGGTCGTGACGACGCGCGCGCCTCCGACGGGCTTGCCGGTGCGGAACTCCATCACGCGGCCCATGAGGCCGCCGACCCCGACGCGCTGCTCGCGCCCGCGGCCGAAGAGCACGGGGCCGGCCTCTTCTTCGGTCGTGAGCGTGCCGCCGGATGACGCGCCGCCGCCGTCCTCGACGTCGCCCGGGTCGCTCGTGAACAGGTCCGCGCCCCCGAGCAGCCAGAACACCAGCGCCGCGGCGGCGAGAAGTAGCAGGACGAGGACTGCCTTGTTGCCCATGCGGGGCCCCCCAGTACGACTACATCGAGAACCCGCAGAGTATGCCGCGCGGGCGGGTTACGGGTCCTCGGGCACGCCCCGCAGCCGGCCGATCTGCGCCTGAACGTCGTGGAACTCGCGCAGCTTGGCCTTGTACGGCTCCGTGCCCCACTCGAGCGTGTCGAGCTCGTCGTACAGCACGTCTTCCCGCTTCGAGAGCGACTCGAGCGTCGCCAGCTGCTCGGCCGTGAGAGGCGTCAGGACGATCTCGACCGGCCCATCGCCCACCTCGAGCTCGACAATCGTGTGGCGGTACGTGCGCACGTCGAGCGTCGCGTAGACGGTCGCACCGCGGCGCATGCGCTCGACGGCGAACTTGCCCTTCGCGTCGGTCGTTCCATGGCCCCCAGGGGGACTCCCCGTGCCGATCGCCACGTGCACGCCTTCGACGGACTTGCCTTCGTCGTCGACAACGCGACCACGCAGCGTCACAGGCCGGTGCAGTTGCACGGTGACCGTGTTCGGCTTCTCGGGATCGACACGATGGGTGACGTACCCCGCGGCGTACTGCGAGTGCGTTGCAAGGACCCCAACCGTCATCGCGGGCAGATCGCGCAACTCGATCCGACCGTCGGTCGCGGTCAGAGTCGGCGGGTCGTCGTAGTTGGAGCTCAGCCAGCGAACATGGAAGCTTGGATCGGGCGCAACCTGGACGCCCGCGCCGCGAGCGAGCCGCCCGTCCGGCGTCTCCACACGCACGGCCAGCGCGATCCCGGGTTTCAACACGATGTCCGGCGCTTCGACGTCGCTTTCGATCTTGATAGGACCCGCGTGCGCGTCGGCGCGTCCGGGCAGCCGGCCAACGACGAAGCTGCGCCCGGCGACGGCCTGGAGCGTGTAGCGCCCAGCGGCGTTCGTCGTCGCCTCGCGCGCGTCTTCATCGAAGAAGTTGCCCAGCGCATACGGCGGGTCGCCCAGGTCGCTGATCCGGATCCGCACGCCGCCCAACGGCGCGCCCTTCTCGTCGATGACGCGACCGCGCACGGTGTGCGTGCGCTCGAGCCGGAGGTCCTTCTCGAAGGTGCCCTCGAAGTCCGGCGGGATGCGAGCGGCGTCGGTAACGGACGCAAAGCCCTCGGCCTTCACCTCGAGCTGGATGCTCGTCGCGGCGACCTTGTCGATGCGGTAGCGTCCTTCTGCATCCGAAACGGCGCTGTTGTCCGTCCGCGCGAACGGCTGACCCACGTCGCGGACGACCGCGTCCGCCACGGGCACGCCGCGCTCGTCGGTCACGCGTCCGGCCAACGCGACGAGCCGAGGGAACGTGTACTCGAAGACATTCGTGCCGGCGGCGAGCCGGGGCTTCTCGGGGCCCCGCACCGACCCACCGAGCATGCCAGGCGCATGCCAGCCCGTGGCACCGGACGGGTGGACGAACCCCACGATCAGCTCTCCACCGGCGGGCGCCTTGAAGTCGATCTCGCCGCGGTCGTTCGTGTGCATGGCCAGGTCGCCCGGCAACCACTCGCTGTCGCCGCGGCCCCTTGGCAGAAACGCCACGTTCACGAGCACGCCCCGAATGCCCCGGCGCCCGGCATCGAGGACACGCAACGTGACCTGCGCGTCGTCTTGCAGTACGAGCATGACTTCTTCTTCGTCGGGCTGGATCCGCTTTCCCAGGGTCGGATGCCCCCGGACGAACGCAACGACGGCCAGGTCGGAGCCGCGCGGGCGCATGTCGAAGCGGAAGCTCCCGTCCGCCCCGGTGCGCGTCCGTGCTTCGTCATACGGAACGTGTTCCGCGTTGAGGTCCTGCAGCAGAGCCACCGGCACCCCTGCGATGCCCGAGCCGTCCGCGCGGACAACGCGTCCACGCAACGCCGCGACGGCGTGCAACCGCACGGTGGTTTCCACGCCGGCGGCAGGCACGACGACACGATGCGTCACGGTGGTGTAGCCCGGCGCGTGCGCGACGAAGAAGACCTCGTGGCCGAGGCCTGTGATGACGAACCGCCCGTCTGCGTCGCTGTCGACCATGAAAGGCGGCTCGGGGGGGGTCCAGAGGACGCGCGTCCGCAGGCCCTGGGGCTCCACGAGATCCGCCTCGCGACGACCGCCGTACGCCGAGATGCTCGCGCCGGAAATCGGCGCGCCGTCCTGGTCGACGACGCGCCCGGCGAGGCGGCCGGGCTCTGTGGGTTCGCCGTCGGGCTCCGGCGCGTTCTCCGGAACCGGCGGCGCGTCCGTCTTCCGCGCACGTCCGGTCAGCTCGGGCGCCGTGGCTTCCGTAGGCCGCGGTTCTGCTCGTTCGTCGTTGTCCGAGTCGCCGAACCCGAGCCACCCCGGCTGCGCGGTGAACGTCACCAACAGCGCGGCGAGCACAAGCAGGGCGCAGACGATCGCAAGCCGGGACCGCATCGCCCGATGGTAGCTACTTGCGCAGGACGAATTGCATGCGGTCGTCGCCGCGGGTGGGCCCCAGCTTCGACGACTTGTAGCGCTTGCGCCACGCCGTGACGGTGTAGCTGCCGTGCTGGATGCCCGTGATGCGGAACTGCCCCCGGGCGTTGGTGTTCGCGCCGCGCGACAGCGCCTTCTGCGCGCCGTCCGGGGTGCCGCGCACGGTGACCCGCGCCCAGCGGATCGGCTTGCCGTTGGCGTCGACCACGGTGCCTGAGAACACGGCGCCCGGATCGAGGCGCAACGTTGCGCTCGTCTCGCCGTCGCGCGGAATGCTCAGGCGCTCGGGCTCCTTGATCTTGAGGTAGCCCTTGCTCGAGGGCGTCGCCAGCCAGGTGCCGGGCAGCAGTCCCTTGATCGTGAACTCACCTTGCGCGTTCGTGCGGGCCGACTTGCTCGTGCGACCGTCCCACGGATCGGGCCGCAACACGACGCGCGCGCCGCGCACCGTGGTGCGCGTCAAGATGTCGACGACGGTGCCGGTGAGCGTGCCCGTCGCGCCGAGCTTCATCTGGATCGGCATCGGCGGCGGCGTCTTCCAGGGCGCCGACACCGGGTCCGCCTCGAGCAGGCCCATCGCGGCGCGCACGACGACGTTCTTGTCGGGCGGGATGTCCGAGATCACCCAGCGGCCCTTCTTGTCGGTGAACGTCTCGAGCAGCCGGCCGGTATCGCGGGCGCTGCGGACGACGTGTCCGCCGCCGACGATCCAGACGCGTACACCGGGCGCGGCCTCGCCCTCGGCGTCGCTGACCGTACCTTCGAGCT
The DNA here is from genome assembly GCA_028281445.1 of Planctomycetota bacterium. GTDB lineage: Bacteria > Planctomycetota > PLA2 > PLA2 > JAEUHO01 > JANQJW01. The sequence goes on from JANQJW010000055.1 coordinate 24,780, forward strand.
TGCGCGCGCCGATCACCGTGACGTCGAGCGTCTGCGTCTCGGGGCTGGCTCCGCCCGGGATGTTGATCCACATGCGTTGTCCGCGAATCGGAAAGTACGCAACGGTTCGGATTTGCACGGAGTAGCGGCCGGGATTGAGCTGCGCGACGCTGTACGTACCGTCGTCCTTGGTCGTGACGATCGCGTCCTGACCGCGGCGCGGCTTGAAGCGCAACTCGAGGCCCGGGACCGGGGTCTTCTGTTCGGTCTGGACGAGCCCGGTCAGCGCGGCGCCGCCGAGCAGGGTGACGTTGCGCGTCACCGGCTTCTTGCCGGAGAGCCCGCGGAGCGAGCGCAGCACGCCACGGCGCTGCTTCTCGGTGGGCCACGGCGCCCAGCCGTCGGCCTGGACCGTGATGCGCTGCGGCTTGCCGCGCGGGACCATGATCTCGTAGCTGCCGTCGGCGTTCGTCTCGAAGGTCGTCTCGAACACGCCATGGCTGCGGCGCGGACGCGTGTGCAGCGTGACCAGCGCGCCGCCGACGCCCGGGCCTTCCTTGCCGTCGCGCACCATGCCCTTCAGGACGGTGCCCGAGGGCACGCGCAGGTTGACGGCGCGCTCCTTGCCGGACGACGCCCACGTGTGGTGGCGCGCCAGCGGACCGTCCGGCACCTGGGCCGTCACCTCGTAGCGGCCGGGCGGCAGCTCCTCGAACGTCGCGAGACCGTCGGCGTCGGTCGGGCGATCGTGGATGATGAGCGCACCGAGATCGCGCGACGTGACCACCACGGACGTGCCCGGCACGCCTTCGTCGCCGCGCTTCACGTTGACCGCGATGGTCCCGGGCTCCCGCAGGGTGAACTCGAGTTCATCCGACTTGGAGCCATCGACCATGTAGCTGCGAAGGATCAGCCCGCCGTCGGCACCGCCGTCGAAGTACATGCTGTAGCGGCCGGGCGGGATCTCGCTGGCGAACTCGCCATCGGCTCCGGTCTCGAACGGCGCAAGCGCCATGTCGCGACCGACCATCCGAATGGTGACGCCGGACACCGGCCGGCCGTCGGGTCCGTAGACGCGTCCCTTGAACCCGATCGACGCCGGGTCGTCCATGCCGCCGCCGCGGGTCAGCTCGCCGGTCTTGCCGGAGCCGCGCAGGGCGTCGGCGGTCAGGGGATCGCGTGCGCGCCCGGCCAGCGTGGGGCTCGCCCCGTCCGTCGCTGCTTCCGGCTGATCGCTCGCCTCGAGCCAGGCCGCTTCATCGAGCGCGCCCGCCGCATCGCTGCGCCCCACGTCGGCGGCATCGCCGCCGAAGAAGACGTCGGTGAGCAGCAGGCAGACCGCGACCAGGGCTGCGAGCAGGAAGAGGGAGGTGGTGCGTCGTCCCACGTGCCGAGTGTATCCCGGCGCTTCAACCCCACGCGTGCGCGGAGGGTGCGGACTAGGTGGGATCATGGAGGGACGGGCCTTGTGCCCGTCCGGCTGTGGCCCCTCGGGGCCACAGCACGAACGCCAGGCCTACGAGCACCGCCCAGAGTACAGGGCCGTCGTAGAGCCACTTGGTGCCGGCCCAGTTGCGCTGGGGATCCCGCTCCGTCAGTGCGCCATAGGTGAACAAGACCCAGACGGCGGCCGCGTGGATGCCGATGCCCGTCCACAGCGTGCCCGTCCGCTGGTAGGCCGCGGTCAGGAGCAGGCCGAAGAGGAAGAGGCCCACGAGGGCGGGTCCGAACGCCTGGACGTCGACCATGAAGGCCAGCCAGCCGCCGAGCGCCTCGAGTGCACCCGTGAAGTCGTGCGACACGTCCACGGTCATGACGGTCGGCTTGAACGCGTGCACGAGCCCATAGACGAGAGCCGACACGGTTGCCGCCACGGGCATGGACACGTCCTGGCGGAAGCGCCGGATCAGCCAGCCGCGGAAGAAGAACTCCTCGAGCACGGCGATGAGCACGCCGGCGGGAACCATGCGCAGCACGCGCTCGCCGAAGGTCCCCCACCGCGGCGGATCCTCCCAGTGCATCCAGCCCATCGCGAACTGGAACGCGATCACCGCCGCGGCGACCAACAGCGTGATGCCGGCAGCGAGCACGCCCGAGCCGACGCGGGCCGTGGGGCCGACGAGGCCGAAGGCGCGCAAGCCGCCGTCGCGCCACGGCTTGATGCGCACCAGGAACAGCACCACGAGCGGGATGAGGAGCAGCCGGCGGAAGACCTTGAGGAAGCCCTTGTCGTACTCGAACTCGTTTGCGGGTTTCTCGAGCAGTCCGCTGTCGAACAGCGCTTCATGCGCGGGCGCCGCGAGGGCGGCGGCACCCAGCACGACGAGGGCGACGGCCGGTACCCAGAAGATCAGCGCCCGGCGGAACTCCTCCATGCAGGGGAGGCTACGGGTGGAACCGCGTAGGGGCGACCCTTGTGGTCGCCCCATAGGCGATTCAACGACTTCGAGACGCCCTGTCGGGGCGGGCCTTGTGCCCGCCCACTGCTACCAACGACGGGGCAGCCACAAGGGCTGCCCGAACAGGGTCCGACGTGATTCGCAGAACGGGTCGTGGGGCGACCACAAGGGTCGCCCCTACAGATCTACGTCGTCCGGCTCGACGCCGGGGCCGAAGGCGACGGGGCCGTCGCCGAGGGCCTCCTCGCGCGGGACGCGCTGGGTGGAGGGCTCGTCATAGATCTCGATGGGCAGGACGCCCTTCTCGCGGAGCGAGTCGAGGAAGGCGATCTCCTCGGACGTGTCGATGCCGTCGACCTCGAGCCGCTCGGAGACCCGAGCCGCCATGGCCTGCATGTACGAGGCGGCGTCCTCGCCCGGCGCCCCCTCGGCCTTCATCATGAAGGCCACGACCTCCTCGGGCGTGCCGATGTAGACGTCTTCTCCAATGCGCACCTTGTAGATCACGGGCGTAGGATACCGCCGTGACGGCCCCCGACACCCCTTCGCGCCTCGAGACGATCCCGGCCTACGTGTTGTCGGCCATCACGACGCTGCTGTGGGTGGCCTGCGTCCTGCCCAGCGGCACGCTCGCGCAGCCTGACCTCAACGAGGACTGGGCCACGCCGCTGCACCGCGAGCCGATCCTCCTCGTCCCGGCCCTGCTGCTGCTCATCGCGGTTCCAACCGCGTGCACGATCTCGCGCTACCGGCGCGGCATGCGCGGCGTGCTCGCCAGCACGGACGCGTTCGTGATGTGCTACACGGGCATCGCGCTGCTGGCGGAGGGTCTTGCCAACGATCTGCAGACGCTCATCGGGATCGTCCTGCTCTTCGCCGTCGGCGCGCTCTCCATCCTGGAGGCGATCCGCTGCACGCGCCAGACGCCCCCGGACGACATGGGTCATTCCATGGCCGGGCTGCGGTTGGCGCTTTGCATCATGGTGCTGGTCGTACCGATGAGCCTGCTCATCGAGCCGAACGTGGAACGCGCCAGCCTCCTCGCCCCGTTCGTCTTCGTGGCTATCAGCGCCGCGGGGGCCCGCCTTGCGCGCGACATGCGCGGCTTGCGCCGGACCGCTGCATTGCTGCAGCTCTTGCTCGCCATGCATCTCGTGGTAACGATCCGCTACACGATCTACCGGGCGGAACCCACGCTCGCCGACGTCAACATGGCCGGCCGCGTGACCATGGGGCTGTGCCTGGTCGTGGCGGGATTCGCCCTGCTCCAGCTCCTGCTCCTGATGCGGCCGCGCAAGACGACGGCCGGCGCACTGGACGGGACGGAGGCCGCACAGCCCGCCACCGGCTGAAATCCGTGCGCAAAGCCACCCCGCTCCCGCAGGATGGCGGGCCGATGGAGGCAGAGAGCACCCCGTTCGACGAAACCGTGCCGCCCGCGCCGGTTGCTGTGGAGCCCGTGGCACCGCCGAGTGTGTTGCGTGAGCGCATCCGCCTCGGTGCCCTGGTAGTGCTCGTTTGCCTGTGGGTGATCCCGACGTGGGTGACGGCGCAGAGCGGCGATGACTTCGTCGACGAGGTCGGCGCCGTGCGCAGCGGTGCGGCGGCCGCGCTCGCGCTGCTCGCGCTCTGGGGCCTGGCCGCGACGTCGCTGTCGGCGCAGACCGTACGCGGCTTGCGCATCGGGGCGGCGCTCACGGACGCCGTTCTCGCACTGACGGTGGCGGGCCTTCTCGTCGCGGAACACCCCTGGATTCCCGGCGGCGAGATTCGCGAGGCGTGGGTCCCGATCTTCGGCCCGCTGGCGCTGCTCGCCGTGCTCGACGCCGTGGTGATCGCCATGCGCGACGAACCAGGCTACGAGATCTCCGTGATTCGCTCCTGCGCCGCGTTGTTCGCGTCCGGAGCGCTCGCCATCGACCTGCGCTTCCTGCCTGCCGCGATCGCACTGTGGCTCGGCATCGCGCCGCTCATCTTCCTCAAGATTCGGACGCCGCAGCGCGCACGCCGCTCGCTCGAGGCGTTCATCCTGATCGCCGCAGCGGTCGCCGGGTTCGCGCCCTGGATCCAGAAGCACCTCGTCGGTGCGAACCCGCCGGTCGGCACGGAGCTGACCTTGCCGGTCTACCTGTGGTGTGTGACGGCCGCCCTCGTCGTGACGACGGCGCTCGACGGGATGACGCGCCCGTTGGACGAACCGGCACCCCGGCAGTGATCGCGCGCCGGTCGCTCGACCGCCGCATTCTCGCGCTCGCCCTTCCGGCGGTCGGCAGCTACATGGTGCTCGTCATCCACCGGGCGGTGGACATGGCGTGGATCCGAGCGCTCGGCACGGACGCGCTCGCCTCGTTCACCGTATCGACGGTCTCGACGTGGATGCTGCACGCCGTCGGCGCGCTCGTCGTCATGGGCCTGACGGCGCTCGTCGCGCGCTACGTCGGCGGGATTCGTGCATCCGGCGCGCGCTACGTCGGCGCGCAGGGGCTGCGATGGGCGGCAACCCTGGGGCTCGCATGCGGTGTCGCGGGGTGGTTCTGCGCACCTCTCTTCTTCACGGGCGCGGCGGCCGAGCCGCACGTCACCGACGTCGGCATCGCGTACACGCGCCTCTACTGGGCCGGCGCGGTGTTCGTGCTGCTGCAGCTCGGCTGCGACGCGGTCTTCCGCGGCCACGGCAACACCGCGACACCGTTCAAGATCGCGATGGTCAGCCTGCTGGCCAACGTCGGCCTCGACCCGCTGCTCATCTGGGGCTGGGGCCCGATCCCCGCGATGGGCGTGCCGGGTGCAGCCCTTGCGACGGTGCTCGCGTCCCTCATCGGCGGCGGCCTGGGCACGGTCGCGCTGCTCCGGCACGGGCACCTGCAACGCGCACGGCCGCCGGACGAGGAGCTGCGACTCGACGATGCCACGCGCCTCGGGATGCCGAAGCTCCTCGGCCTCGACGGTTCGATCTTCCGCCGCATGGCCCGCATCGGCACGCCGCAGATGACGATGAGCGCGCTGTTCAACCTCATCCTCATCGCGATGCTGGCCATCGCGCAGCGCGCGGGCGGCCCGCCCGCGCAGGCGGGCCTGGGCATCGGCTGGACCGGCGAAGGCATCGCCTACGTCGTGTGCCTGGGGTGGGCGGCCGCATCGGCCTCGCTGGTCGGACGCTTCCTCGGCGCGAGGCAGCCCCAACGCGCGGAGCGCGCGGCGTGGCGGGCCGCCCTGCAGTGCGCAAGCCTGAACCTGGTGATGGGCGTCGTGCTCTTCGTCTTCGCCGACGAGATCGCGTGGGCGTTCGCGAAGGGCCCGGACGCGCAGGCGTACGCGGCGTCCTACTTCCGCATCGTCGCCCTGTGTCTCGTGCCGCAGGCCTACGAAGTCGTGATCGGCGGCGCGTTCGGCGGCGCCGGCATGACCGTCCCGCCCATGATCGTCGGCGTCACGCTTGCGGCCGCGCGCATCCCGCTGGCATGGTTCGCTGCGTTCGAGCTCGGCATGGGCGTCGACGGCATCTGGTGGACCATCTGCATCACGGCAGCGCTGCGCGGCGTGCTGCTCGGCCTCTGGTTCGCGCACGGAACCTGGAAGACCCGCACCGTGTAGCAGGACGCCCGATTCGGCGGGCCGAAAACACGAAACGGAGGCAGGGTCCGTCTACACCTCGGTCTATCCTCGCGGCCTGCCGGCGGCGCGGGGTGACAGCGACGCCGCTCCGGGGGACGTGGAATGGGCGCCGCTAGCCGCGGCGGATGATGAGGGGATCAGGAGCATGCAGTACCCGGGGCCGAGCACGCCGGACGACCGTCCGCGCACGACGCCGCGACGACTCGGCCTCGCCGTCCTCGCAGCCGCCGTCGGCGCCGCGGGCTTCGGCACGTGGCGCGGGACGGAGGCGGCTCTGGTCTTCCTCGGCTGCGCCGCTGCCACGGCCCTGCTGATCCGACCCGTTGCTCGCTGGGCGGTACGTCGAGGCGTGCTCGCGCTCCCTGGCGGCCGGGACATCCACGGCACGCCGACGCCGAGTGGCGGGCTGGCTCTGTTCGCCCCGCTGGTCGCGATGCTGCTCTTCATCGCCTTCGCGGGTGACCCGCGCGCATGGGGGTTGCTCGCGGGTGGCAGTCTCGTCTTCGCACTGGGCCTCTTCGACGACGTCCGAGGCGCGTCGCCGCGGATGAAGATCGGCGTTCAGGTTCTCGCCGGCCTGCTGCTCGTGACCGCGGGGTTCCGACTGCCGGCTCTTGGCATCCCGGGCATCGGCATGCTCGAGCTAGGTGCCTTCGAAATCCCGGTACTGCTCTTCTGGATCGTGCTCGCGACGAATGCGTTCAACCTGAGCGACGGGCTCGACGGACTGGCGACATCGCTCGCCATCATGGGGCTCGCCGTGCTCACGGCTGCCGGTGTACCGGGACTGCTGTCGATCGCACTCGCGGGAAGCTGCCTCGGCTTCCTGCACTACAATCTGCCCGCGGCCCGCGTCTTCCTGGGCGACTCGGGAAGCCTGCTGCTCGGCTTCCTCATCGCTGCCCTCACGCTCGAGCTGCCGGTCGAAGCGAATCTCCCATTGGCCATCGCCGTCTTTGCATACTCGCTCGGCGACGTCGCGATCGTCACCTTCCGGCGCTGGATCCGGGCCAAGCCGCTGTTCGCGCCGGACCAGAGTCACGTGCATCACAAGTTCTTGAAGTACCTCGGCAGTCCCCTGCGAGCGCTCATCGCGGTCCTGGGCGTTGCGGGCGTGCAGTGCGCGGTGGCGGTGCTCTGGCCCGGGCCCGTCTCCCTGACGTTCTCGGGAGTGATCTGGATCGTCGTGGCGGGGCTGCTGATCCGGATGGGCAACTACAAGACGCGTAGCATCCTGGAAGGCCGCCCACGCATGCGAGAGCTGCATCTGCTGCGGCGATACGTGCTGGGCACGCTCGCCTTGGCCGACTCGCGCGAGCGCGTCGAACGGGTCCTGAGCCACCTCGCTGACGCGTCGCAGACCTGCGCCCTCTCCGTGTCCGGGCTCACTATCCGGCGCGTGCGAGACTGCTGGCTCCTTCATGGCCGGGAGCGCTGCGTGATCCGTCGGGTGGGAAACGCCGAGCAGGCCTGCTGGTGGCGGGCCGCGCCGAACATGGAGCACCCGGTTCTGGAGCAGGAACGCGCCACGATCCTGAAAGACGCGTTGCTGCTCGCCGCCGAGAAGCTCAGGCGCATTGCTCCGACTCCGGCCGAGGCTGCCGATCCGGACACCGAAATCGTGACGACTGCGGACCTCTAGCGCGCTAGAGGTTCACAAGGACGTGCCAGATGATGATAGGGGCGATCAGCGCCTCGCCGCCTTCCCCGGCGCCGGCGAAGAAGCGGAACTCGGGTCCGGTCGTGATGCGTCCCTTGAACAGATCCGTCTCGAGGCCGACGCCCACGTAACCGCCGAAGCTGTTCTGTAGCGTGTTGATCTCTCCAAAGTCGACGTCGTCGCGGTTCGGGTCGAGTCCGGACGTATGCGCCCATCCAATCCCGCCGCGCAAGGCCGGCCGCAAGTTGCAGCACGGACGGAGCACCATCTTGAAGCCGGCATGCCACATCACGATGTTGGCGTTGTTCTGGTCGTTGATGCCGTTGAAGCCGTCGGTAAAGTCCTGGTAGTGCATGCTCATCTCGGCGTAGATGTCCGCACCGAGACGGTTGCCCAGGAAGAGGCCGCCCTCGATCATGAAGCCGAGGCCGGGGTAGACCGTCGGCCCCCCCCCGACGTAGCCGCTACGCCAGCGCGAGCACTGGCTGCGGCACGGCGCGCACCGGTTGCGCGTGAGACGGTGCATCGGCGCGGGCTGTGCGGCGATCTCGGCCGGACCCGGCTCCGGATACGCGTCGAACTCGAGCGGCTGGACCGGCGGCTCCGGTTCCGCCGGCGGGGCAGGATCGCCCGAAGGCGGCGGCGTGGGGGGGGCGTCCAGAGCCGGCGGCTCATCGGCAAATGCGTCGGGCACGGCGACCGGCGGCCAGCCCTGGTCCTCCGAAGCCGAGCCGTACACATGCGGCTCGGCGGGCAGGGGAACCTGGGTGGCACAGCCCGCGAGGCCGAATGTCGCTACCGCCGCAATCAACAAGCAGCGCATGTATCCCTCCCATGTCGCCCTTGTCGAGGCGACCGCCGGATTGTACGCACCGGCCCTTGCCGCATGGAACCCGAGACGCCGTCAAAGATCGTCATGACACGCCGTCGCGCGCGGTGAGGGTCCCCGGGAGCGCCCGCTTGGTGACAAGTCGGTGATGACCGCCTGCGGGTCCCCCTGGGCAAGGCCGCGAAGCTAGACTCGCACATCATGCCTCGCCGATTCGCCGCCGTTCTTCGAGAGATCTGGAGCACGTGCAAGAGACCGGCCCGCATCAGGCGACTATTCAACGCCCGCGATCGCAATCGTCTCCTGCGCCGCTTTCGGGGACACGCGCCATGGGAATCCGGCGGTGAACGCGGCGTGCGCACGCGGGTGTATCGCGACTACGAAGACTATACCGCGCACCAGGCCTCGAAGCTCGCCGAGCTGGGAGATCTCACGCCCTACGACGAACGCTTCAAGTCCGCGCTGCGTGAACGCATCGACCGCGTGGAGACGTCGTGGCCGGATCGTCACGTGCTCTGTCTCGGCGCGCGCACGGGCGCGGAGGTGCGCGCCTTCCACGAGCTCGGTGCGCGCGCAACGGGGATCGACCTCGCACCTGCACGGGGTGCGTTCCAGGTCGTGCAGGGCGACTTCCATGCGCTGCCGTTCGGCGACGACAGTGCGGACACCGTGTACACGAATTCGCTCGACCATGCTCTCGAGCTCGACCGGGTCGTGGGCGAGATCGACCGTGTCCTGACCCACAACGGGTTCGTCATCCTCGAGCTGAACCGGGGTACGAGCGAGGGAGTCGCCTTCGATCGTTGGGCTGCGACGTCGTGGGAGCACGTGGACGACGTCCTTCGGGTGTTCGAGACGCGCGGCTTCACAGCCGGCGTACGGCGTGACTTCTCCGTGCCGTGGCCCGGTACGCAGGTCGTACTGCATCGTGCCGGCTCTGAGAGTCCGGAGTAGGCGCTAGATGTCACGCCTGCTGTTCGCGACATCGGCACTCGATCCGGACCGTACGTCCGGCGGGATCGGGGCGTGCCACCTCGTTCTCGCGCTGCACGACGCCGGCCATGCGGTGCGTGTCCTGACAACGGACCGGGTGCCCTCGCACTTGCTTCCGGTTCCCGTCGAGACCCTGCCAAACGAGATGGACGGCAGGCGGCCGGGGCATCTACGCCGTCGCGCATCCGTGCGGCTCACGGGCTATCCGCCCGAAGCCTGGCGCCAGATCGCGGCGTGGGAGGCGGCCCTGGCGGCCGGCGTCGAGCGCTTCATGCCGGACGCTGTGTTCGCGATGGGAGCAGGTGGCAACCTCTTCGCGCTGATGGCGCTCGCGCGGGCCGCGCCGGACTGCCCGTGGATCGCGAACTACCACGACCCCTACCCCGCGAGCCTCCGCCCGGGCGCCTATCGCCGCAGCACGCGCTGGGTCTCGGGCCGCCAGGAGCGGATGCATCGTCTGATCCTCCGCCGGGCGGACGCGCTCACCTTCCCGAGCGCACGTCTGCTGCGGTGGGTGCTGGGCGATGAGTCCCAGGGAGCGTGCGTGCTGCCGCACATCGCGTCGGACCTGGCACACCGATGCGCGGACCGGGCCCCGCAGCCGGCCGTGGATCCCGCGCGCCCGTTCCGCCTCGTCCACGCCGGGACTCTGCTGGGACCGCGTAGTCCGCACGGTCTCTTGGAGGGACTCGACCGTTTCTTCCAGCAGGTCCCAGAGGCGCGCGAGCGAACGGTCCTTGCTCAGATCGGGACGGTGCACCATGACCACCAGGCACTACCCGCGTGGAAGCGTCTGGTCGCCGCCGGCGTGCTGAAGCCCACGACCGAGCGCGTCTCCTACGGGGCGGCCTGCGCCGCAATGCGCTCGGCGGCCGCGACGGTCGTCGTCGAAGCCGACATGCCCATGAGTCCCTTCCTACCGCAGAAGCTGGCCGACGCGGTGGCGCTCCAACGGCCCGTGTTGGCGCTGACGCCGCGCGCCTCGGCCGTGTCGGACCTCCTCGGCGCGGATCACCCCTTGCGCGTGGACCCCACGGACGCGGACGGCGTCGCACGGGCGCTCGCCATGCTATGGACCAAGCGGGGCGAGGACGCAATTCTCGTGCCTGCAGAGGGTGCGGCCCAGCTGGCGCCTACACGCGTGGTCGAGAGCTTCGAGCACACGCTCGCGCGAATCGCCCGCTAGCGCGCCCTGCGCGGATACCGGCGGGCGTGCAGCGGCCAGAAGACGGGAGCGCTCACGAGACCCATCAACTGGCCGAGTCCGTGCCCGACCTGGATGGCTGCGAATGCCAACGCGAGGCGCAACGGGTGACCGCGCGCGTCGATGCGAAAGGCGCGCGCCAGATCGGCGGCGGCAGCGACCCCGGCCGGCACCAGCGCCGCCCATGGCGAGACCCAGAAGGCCGCGGCGATGAGGAGCAGCATCACGCCGGGCACGAAGTGCAGCCAGGAGAGACAGCCCGGCGCGACGATGGTCGCGAAGACGTTCCAACGCCCATTGGCGTAGTGCTTGCGAAAGAGCGCCGAGATCCCAGCGGGCGCCAGGTGCTCCGCGACGACGGTGCCCTCCTGGTGTACGACCCCCCGCGCCGCGCGGACGCGATGGTTCAGCTCGATGTCCTGATTGCGCGTGAGCCGATTGTCGTACAACCCGCAGCGCTCGAGCGTCTCGCGCGGGAAGCAGCCGAATGGGACGGTCTTCTGCGGGCCGCTGCGGGCGCCTGTGCGGAAGGGCGAGCGTCCGGCACCGAAGAGGTCGCCGCGCGCGCGCGCTATGGCCCGCGCCGTCGGTGTCTCGGCCCCAGGCCGCGCACGCACCACGCCGCCGACGTTGTGCGCGCCGGTTCGCTCGAGCGCCTGCATCAACCGCGGCAGGTAGTCCTCGGGAAAGAGCGTGTGCGCGTCCAACCGCACGACGACGTCTCCGCGCGACTGGAGGATCCCCGCGTTCAGGCCGTGCGGGATCAGCCCGCTCGGGCTGTCCAGACGCTCGACCCGCCACGTGGGATGCGCGTCCCGCAGCGCGGGCAACGCGTTGTCGAGCAGCGCACGCGTGGCGTCCCGCGACTGTCCTTCGACGAGAAGAAGCTCCACGGACGGTGTGGGCGCTTCGAGTCGGGCAATGCGGTCGAGGAAGGGCTCGAGCCGGGCGGCTTCATCGCGGAGCGGAATCACGATCGACAGGTCCGTGCGTTCGTCGACCGGCCGGGGCGGCAGTGGCGGGACGTCCCAGGCCAGCGGATTCGCGCTCGCGGCCACCTCATCCCAGAGCCGGCGCCAGGCCCGGGCGACGTCTGGAATCCCGAAACGCGCAGCGCCGGCCTTCGCGCCGAGCGAGAGGCGCCGCGCCAGTTTCGGGTCCGAGAGGACGCGCTGCACGGCCGCGGTCATGGCGGAAGCGTCCGCATCCGGCACCAGCAGCGCGTTCTGGCCGTCGACAAGCAGGTCGCCGATCCCGCCGACATCGGCCGACACGATACACATCCCGAGCGCGAGCGCCTCCATCACGGAGACGGGCATGTTGTCGACGGATGTCGTGTTCAGGAAGACGTCGCTCTCGCGACCGAGCCTTGCCACGGCCTCCCGCTCGACCAAGCCGGTGAAGTGCACGCGCTCGCTGACGCCGAGCTCGCTCGCCAACCGTTGCGTGCGCGCGAGCGAGCCGTCATGCCCCGGCCCCACCATCGTCAGATGCGCATCCGGGTGATCCGCCGCGAGCGCCGCGAGCACCTGTACGGCGACTTCCGGTCGATAGTGATCGCGAAAGGAGCGAACCCACAGGAGTCGCGGGCGCGCTATCTCCATCTCGCGCGCCGGAAACGCGTCGAGCGGCACCGGGTTCGGGATCTCCGCGCAGGAGAAGCCCAGCGGTTCGCACACGGTGCGCCGCAGGTACGGCGAAGGCACAACGATCCGGTCGGCCAGCGCAAACAGCGCGCGCAAGCGGCGGGGCCGGGAAGCGGCCAGGCGCGGCAGGCCGCCGCCATGCAATACGAGGACGACGCGCTTGCCGAGCCGCCGCGCGAGGCGCGCTGACCAGAGCGCGTATCGCAGCGCGGCCGTGCTGTAGACGTCGACTGTGACGATGTCGTAGTCGTCGCGGCGGCGAATCAGGGTGCGCCGCATGTCCAGCCACTTCGCGAGACGTCCGGTACGGCGGGACGCGAGAACGAGCTGGTGGCCCTGGTCGCGCAGCGCGTCCGCCAGGCGGTCGGCGACACTCGGGTACCCGCGACCCGGCGCCGCGTGGCTTCCGATCCAGCAGACGCGCTGTCCCATGGACTCGGCCCCCGCCCTACGACTACGACGTAGCCACCGCGCCCCCGTGGATCAGGGGCTGCGGTTGCACAACCGACGCGGCCGGCTCCTCCTCCTCGTGTGCCATCGACATGAACGCCGCGCACAGGCCGAACACGAAGCTCGGGGCGGCCAGGCGCATGGCAGCGTGCGTCATGTAGAGGAACGTCCACGTCCCGAACGCGACGGCGAGCCCACGGGGGACCCCGGGCCGCGAGCGCGTGATGTGCACGTACGCCATGCCGAGGAGCGCGGCGAAGGCCAGCGCCCCGAGCGCGCCGTGCTCGGCGAGCATCCGGGTGAACTCGGTGTGCGCGAGCGTCGCACGGTGGGACTCCGTCGGCGTGAGCTTGGACATGCCGGGGCCCACGCCAAGGAAGGCGTTCTGCGTCCATAGGTCGAGATCGCGCTTCATGAGCTGATCCCGACCCGCGAGCCGCGTGTCAGCAATGCGGCGGGCGAATCGACCCGCGGTGAACTCGTCCAGCCATGGGATGACGACCAGACCGGCGACCAGGGCGACGCTGAGACCGACGGCGACCACGCGTACACGCGCTCGCGGCGTCTGGACGAGGAACGGGAACGCCGCAAGCAATGCGCCCGCGGCCGAGTACAGGCCGCCGCGGCTGAAGGTAAGCGCCGTCTGGAGACCCATCAGAACGGCGCTGCCTCCGAGGAAGAGGCGCGTGAGTGTGTCCGTGCGGACGAGCGCGAAAGCGAACATCAGCACGAGGAAGGCGAGGCCGAGGATCGACGAGACCTGGTTCGGCCCGTAGCCGCCACTCGTAATGAGATTCGACCCCCCGAACCGTATGGAGTTCGCGGTCACCGTGGCTCGTGCCGCGATGGACAGGATGGCGAAGGCCGGGAGCGCAAGGGCGAGCATGATCCCGAGTATCTCGTCGCGTCTCAGCCGGACCTGCCGGAAGAACAGCACTGCGACGGCCAGCGCAAGGGGACCGGAGAGGTTGAAGCTGATGGGGCGCTGGATCTGGCCGTGGCGTCCGCCGACCGCAACCACGAGCACGACGGACGGCACCAGGAGCAGGAAGTAGAGCACGGGACCCGACGCGAGACGCAGGCGCGCGTGGCGCAGCATCCAGATACCGAACAGGACGACGATAGCGTACTTGCTGAACTGGTGGAGCACCCGCGCGTCCGTCATGCGCCACAACACGTCCGCGCCGGCGATGTAGGCGGCGGTCATCGCCACGGTCGCCGGCCGTGCCGCACCCAGGATCGCGACGGCGGCCGCGCCGGCGACGACGAGCGCGTGCAGCGTGGCGACCGTCGGACTCGACGCCATGGCAGCGGCGAGCGGCACGTGCAACAGCGCCAGCACGACATAGGTACGCCCTAGCGCCGGCGCGCCGGGGGCGGGCTGCTCCGCGGTCACGGCAGTACCCGGGCGTAGAGCGCGGCCAGGGCCTCCATGAGTCGGGACGGGGAGCATGATTCCTCCACGTGCGCCCGCGCCGCGGCGCCCAGACGGCGGCGCAGCGCGGGCGCGCGGGCCAGATTGTGCAACGCATCCGCCAGCGCTGCGGGATCTCCCGCAGGCACGAGCAGGCCGTTCACCCCGTCGCGGATGCGCGCGGCGGTGCCGCCGACCGCTGTCGCGACGACGGGGAGCCCGCACGCCATCGCCTCGAGGACGACGTTCGGCGTGCCCTCCCAGTCGGAGCTGAGCGCGAGGGCATCGGCCGCAGCGTACAGCGCCGGCATGTCGGTTCGTTCGCCGAGCCACATCAAGGCCTGCGGCCCGAGCCCCAACTTGCCGGCGAGGCCCTCGAGGCGCCGCCGCAGAGGCCCCCGCCCGACGATGGTGCAGCGGACGGCGGCTTCCGGCAGCCGCGCCAGGGCGCGCAGCAGGACGTCGAAGCGTTTCTGCTCGACGAGCCGCCCCACGGCCAGCACTTCGAGGCGCCCAGACGCGGCCTTCGGCCGCGGGCGGTAGGCGTCCGTGTCGACGCAGTTCGGCACGTACGCGAGGCGGTCCTCGGGCACGCCCAGCTCGACGGCGTTGCGCAAGCCGCGACGGGAGTTGACCGCCAGCATGCGTGGCCACCGCAGGCTCGGCTTGCCGAAAACGCCGTTGGCAGCGACCTCGGATGTCGCGTCGGCCCGCACGGCGCCGATCTCGCGCGCAGCGCCTGTGCGCGCGGCGAAGACAGCGTAGAGGTTCGTGTAGAAGTGCGCACTCTGCACCACCTGCGAGCCGTGCCGCCGCACGGCGCACGCGATGCGTAGCGCGCGCACCGCCTTGATGCCGACGCGGCCGACGGAGCGGACATCGGCACCGGTCTCGCGCAGCGGCTCTTCCCAGAATTCCCCCTTAGTCAGGCAGAGCACCTGGACGTCGGCGCCCCGCGCCCGCAGGGCGCGCACCTGGTGGTAGAGCTGACGCTCGGCGCCGCCGAGCCCGAGCGTGCCGGCGATGACCGTGATGCGGGCCGGAAACGCCACGGCTACGTCCACGCGCGCCGGAGGCGTTCGCCGATCTCGTCCCGCCACCGCTCCAACGAGTACGCGCGGGCGGTCTCCAACGCCGCCCGCGAGAGCCGCTCGTGCGCCGTCGGCTCGGTCGCAGCAGCGAGCGCACGGGCGATGGCGTCGGGATCCGGGTCGGGGAGCAGGACACCCGCGCGATCGGCCACGAGATGGCGCAGGACGGGGAGGTCGGTCCCGACGACCGGCAGCCCGAACGCCATGGCTTCGAGCACCGCCTTAGGGAAACCCTCCGAACGCGTCGGCGTGCAGAAGACATGCGCGCGGCGCAACTGCGCGAGCACGCCCTCGTGGGGCAACGCTCCGTGCAGGCGCACGCAGTCCCCGAGGCCATGCGCGGCGACCTCACGCTCGAGCGCGCCCCGCCGCGAACCGGAGCCCACGATGTGGAGCGATGTCGCGGGACGTGCTGCCCGAAGGCGCGGCAGGGCACGCACCAGGGAGAGCATGCCCTTCCCAGGCTCCAAGCGCCCGACGGCCGCGACACGCGGCCCCCCAGCGTCCGGCGACCGGCAACTCGCCGCGCGTTCGAGCTGCGACGCGGTCAGCGACGTGGCGAAGATCCAGTGGATGTGCGGGTTCGTGTTCGAGGGCGGCGCGTCCCCGGCGCCGGTGGCGAGAACGACGGTGCGCCCCCCGGCGTACTTCTCCAGGTACCACCGCCAGAATCGCTCCGCGAGCGTCCGGCGGTTCTCCCAGTTCCCGCAGTGGCGCACGAAGAGCGGCTTGCCGAGGCGGCGCGTCATCAACATCCCGACGGTGCCGATGTCGCCGGGAATGGGGCTGTGGACCGCGTCCGCGTCCCGGAGCGCTGCGTCCAACGAGCTTCGCGCACGCCGCGTCCACATGAAGAGCCTCAGCTTGCGGCCGAGCCCGCGGCCGCGGGGCTCCGGCAACGGAACCACCCGGACGTTGCGTCCGGTGAGCGGACGCAGCCCGGCCGGCGCGGCGCCGGCGCGGCAGGGCAGCAGCAGCGTCGTCCGCCGGAACAGCTCCGAGAGTGCGTGCATCTGCATGGGAAACCCACCGTCGGTGGCGTGACCCGTCGGGGCACCCGGCTCCCGCCAACACAGCTTGTGCGACACGACGACGAGGTGCATGTCGGCGAGGCCGCTCACACCGCCGCCCCTTCCGCGATGCACGCGGTGTAGAAGGCCTCGTTGCGTCCGACGAGGTGCTGGATCGCGTAGCGTTGCTCGGCCCGCTCGCGCGCGGCCGCGCCGAGGCGTGCTCGCAACGCGGGGTCCGTGAGGGCGGTCGTGAGCGCGTCTGCGAGCGCGGCCGCATCCCGGGGATCCGCGAGCAGGCCGTCAACCCCGTGATCTATGACCTCGGGTCCCGGCCCCAACGAGCTGGCGACGACGCACGCCCCCATGGCCATGCCCTCGATCCATGCCACCGGCATCGCTTCCATGAGCGACGGGTAGACGAGTACCTCCGCCGTGGCCAGCAGTGACGGAAGCGTGGCGTGCTCGACCTCGCCGCGGAACTCGATCCGGTCGCGCAAGCGGGGATCGATCTCAAGCTCGAGCGTGCGCCGCAGGGACGCGCCCGTCTCCGGGTCGCGCCAATCGCGCCCGACCAGCCACAGGTGCGCGCCGGGCACCGCATCCAAGACGGCCGGGACGGCGCGCAGCAGCTCGCGCACGCCCTTCTTGACGGCGATCGTGCCGAGAAAGACCATGCGTCCCCGGACTCGCTCGACATCCGGCCGGGGCCGGAACACATGCGTGTCCACGGGGTTGTGGATCACGTCGATCGGTGTGTCTCCGAGACCGAGCAGCGCGCGGTTCTCCTCGGCGACGTAGCGGCTGACGGCGCAGAACCGGTCGGCTCGGGCGGTGGAACGCGTCTCGACCCACGCGCGGAACGGACGCGGACGACGGCCGACCGCGAGGGCGAAGAACCGGTGGCCGCCATGCATGCGGATCACCTTGACGGCAGGAAACCGAGGCGACACGAGCACGAGCCCGGAACCCGGCGCTTCGAGCACATCGATCGGGCTCTCGCGGTTCACGCGGTCGAGTGCCCGGCGGATCCGGCGCCCGTTGATCCACGTGCCTGCGCGGGGCACGCGCGTCCGTGCGAGGCGGATGACGCGCACGCCGCGATCGTCTTCGTGCCGGTCGTCGTCTCCATGATAACACCCCACCACGGTGACCCGGTGCCCGCGTGTGACGAGGGCCCGGCCGAGCGTCTGCACGAACGCCCCTACACCGCCCGTGTCGACCGGCGGGTACTCGTCGCATAGGTAGGCGATGTGCATCGGCGCGATCGTCATGCGACGGCTTCCTGCAAGGCGGCGACGATCCGGCCGTTCGCCTCTCCCGGCGGCACGCCGACCTCGAGTGCGACGAGGCGCCGCCGGTTCTCCGCCTCGAGCGAACGATTCGCGAGGTACGTCGTGAGGTGCTCGGCCAGCTCCTGGCGCGTGCGGGCAACCCGGACCGCGCCGAGCTCCAGCACGGGCCGGTAGTGGTCGAACGTGTAGTAGTACTCCGCAAGCGGCAGACCGAACGTCGGTGGATCCACAACGTCGAAAGCGACGTTCACGACGGGCTTGTCGCGCAGCGCAAAGTCGAGCGTCATCGTCGAAGCGATGTTCACGTTCACGTCCGCGTGATGCGTGAGATTGGCCAGGAATCGAACGTCGTCGGGTGTCGGCAAGACCTCCGTCCACGCGCCCTGGTCCGGCGCCGTCCACTCGGGCTGGGCGAAGATCAGCTCGGGGTGGTCCTCGCGCAGGCGCGCCCAGCGCGACGCGTCGGTATCGGTCGGCGCGGGGCGCACGACCACCTGCGGCGCGCCCGGAACGCTGCCGTCGCGTACGACCTCGAGCAACGCGCGAACGTGCTCGGGCTCCTCGGGCACGGTCGCTGCCGCGGCCGTCGAGTAGCAGATCAACGGACGCTCGCCGTCCGCACCGAGTCTGCGCAAGAACGACGCGCGATCCTCGATCAGCTCCTCGTCGGCATACGGGGCGAACTGCGGCGTGCCCACGACGACAATCTGATCTGCGTGGACGCTCGGGTAGTAGCGCCGCAGCTCTTCCGCCATGAGGTCGCTCCACACGAGGTACCGATCGAACGGGACGGCGATGCGGCCCTTGCTCGTGAGGTTGTCCCAGCTGAACACGAAGACAGCCGTCGGTATGCCCAAGGAGCGCGCGGCGAGCACCGCAGGCACCATCGCGGGCGACTTCTGGTTGGACACGAGCAGCACGTCGGGACGCTCCGCGCGGAAGCGCTTCTCGTACGTGTGGAAGTCCGGTTGCCGGCACACGCGACGCAGCAACCGACGCTCGAGAAACGCGATCCGGCGCGGACCGGCGAACGCCCGCGCCCCGAGCCGCGCGAGTCCGTGGAACGCGCGCGCCTTCCAGCTTCCGTGAATCGGCCGGCGCAGGTTGTGCCGCATCGAGACCGTTCCGGCCCACCGCATGTGCGCGTACAGCAGCGTCTGTCGCAACAGCCGGAGCGACGCGCCGCCCGTTGCGGCGGCGACTTGCGTCCACTCCACGCCCGCGGGCACATGGCGCCGGCCCCATGCCACCGGCGCACGAGCGAGGATCCCGATGTCTGCGGCGCGGCCGAGGTCCTCCAGGAACCCGGAAAGGACGAAGTTCCGGATGCCGACGCCATCGGGAAGGAAAAGGACCGCCTTCACGAACGTGCTCCCACCAGGCCAAGCTGGGTCTCAAGCATCGCGCGCAAGCCGGCAAACGTACGTGACTCGGAGAAGCGCTCCTCGGCGGCCCGGCGTGCGTTCTCGCCCAACGCCGTGCGACGGCCCGCGTCCTCGAGCAGCCGGATGATCGGCGCCGCGAACGCGCCGTCGACGTTCGGATCGGGGACAAAGAGCACTTCGTCTGCGCGGTAGAGCTCGCGGGCTTCGGGCCGGTCCGAGGCAATGCACGGCAGCCCCGAGGCCATGGCCTCGAGCAGCGCGCAAGCCTGGCCCTCCGCGCACAGCGACGGGAACACGAAGACGTCGGCCGCCCGGTACACGTCGGCGACGGCCTCGGGCGCGACCGCGCCCTCGAGCCGAACCGCGCTGTCGCAGCCGACAGCAGCAGCCGTCCGCGCGAGCCGCTGCACGTAGGCGGCCTCGCCGCCACCCACGACCCACAACACCGCGCCGGGGACCCGGGCAAGGACTCGCTCCCACGCCTCCACCAAGACGTGGGCACCCTTCTTGGGCACGAGCCGCCCGAGCATCAGCACGACCGGGCGGTCCACCGGCAGCCCGTGGCGCGCGCGCAGCGCTTTGCGTTCCTGGGCACCGGCGGGACGAAAGGCGTCCGTATCGACTCCGTTGGGCAGGACGGCCACCGCAGGTTCGTAGCGGTGTATGCGCGCGCGGTCATGACGGTAGGCCGCCTCGGTCTGCGTCCACACGAGGTCGTAGCCGTCCAGGCTGTAGAGGGTGGACGTGGCCGCGGACGTCAGGTCGTAGGAGAAGGCGCGCTGGGCCAACACCAGACGGCACGGCCAGTCGATGCGCGGGCGCAACGCGCCGCCGAGCTTGCCCGCGTCGTAGCAGACAATCACACCGGGGCGCATACGCCGCAGCGCGCGCAGCGCGTTCCAAAGGAAGGCAAGCTGATCGCGCCCGCGCGTCCCGTTGAAGCGGCGGCCCCGCCAGCGCTCCGGGACGGCCATCCACAGGATCTGGCCGGGCGTCAGGCCGCGCCGACTCACGAGCTGCAACCGGTCGCCCCAGGCGGCGGCCTCGGCGGATACAGGCCCGGCCCAGTAGCTCAGGATCCGCTGCGAAGGATCGTCGACGGCCCGTACGAACCGACCGAGAAAGCGGTTGTACGAACCGGGGACGAAGGGCGGCTTGAAGCTCAGGTGCACGACATCGCACGGCGTGTTCATGGCGAAACGCCTCCGGCGACGTGATGGGCCGACAGCCCTGCCTCGATCCACTGCCAGATGTAGTAGCTGTTGTCGCCGCGGCCGTCGAGAAAGGCGCGGCTAGCCTCGCGCACGGCAGCGGCGTCGAACCATGCCGCGTGCGGGCCGCCGAGGAGCGTCTCGTCGATCGTGCTCTCGACCCACGAACGCAGCGGTCCGCGAAGCCACTCGCGCTGGGGCGTCTGGAGCGCGCGCTTGGGCGCCTGCACGACCCTTCGCGGCAACCGATCGCGCGCGAGACGCCGCAGCAACCACTTGTGCTCACTGGCGCGCACCTTGCGGTCGGCCGGCTGGCGCAACGCCAGCTCGACGAGACGGTGATCGAGGAACGGCTCACGCAGCTCGCACGACGCGCGCATCGAGACGCGGTCGTTGTAGCGCAGTGCGCGCGGCAGCTTGGTCCTGCCGATATCGCGGAGCTGCACCCGCCGAACGCCGTCCGACGCGCCGCCTTCCTCCGCGGGCGATTCGGCCAGACGGGCAAAGGCCGGCGCGAGACACCCAGGGCGGTATGGGGAGTCGCCGCTGCTCTGGACGAGACCCGCGACGGCCCCGCTCGCGGCAGCGGCGTAGTAGTCGTAGCCCGCCCACTGTTCGTCCATGCCCTGGCCATCGAGGAGCACGGTCACGCCCCGATCGGACGCGGCCTCGAAGAGGCGCGCGTAGGCGAGCGTCGGAAGGCCCCCGCCCGGGCCGTCCGCCGCGGCGTGCACGGAGCGGGCGAGGGCGGGGACCTCCTCCGGTCGGAGCTGCGCACGGACCAGTTGATGGTTCGTCTGCTTCAGCATGGCCTCGACCCACACCGTCTCGTCGTAGCGGTCGTCCCCGGTCGAGAACGTGAACGCGGTGACGGCAGAGTCTTCCCCCTCGACCGCGTGGACGAGCCCGAGCAGGACGGAGGAGTCGAGGCCTCCGCTCAGGTTAATGCCGACCGGAATGTCACTGCGAAAGCGCAGCGCAACTGACGCCTCGAGCAACGCGACATACTCCTCGATCACCTCGGCCTCGGAACGCCCGTCCTCGTCCTCGACACGAGCGGCGAGGTCGTACCACGGGCGCACCGTGAGCGTGCCGTCCCGCCACGTCAGCATGTGGCCGGCCTCCAGGTCGCGGATGCCGGCCCACCACGTCCGAGCGCCGTGTCCCATGTGCCCGAAGCGCAGCCACGTGGCCCACGCCACCTCGTCGGGCTCGGCCGCAAGCCCTGCTGCGTGCAGCGCCTTGGGTTCGCTGGCGAAGAGCAGGGCGCCGTCCTCCTCCGTTGCGTAGCAGAAGGGCTTCACGCCGAAGCGGTCCCTCGCGGCGAAGAGGCGGCGTTCCTGCGCGTCCCACACCGCGAACGAGAACATCCCGACGAAGCGGTCCAGGCAGGCTCCGCCCCAGCGCACGTAGGCGCGCAGCACGACCTCCGTGTCGGTCGCAGACCGGAACTCACCTCCGAGCTCGTCGCGCAGCTCCCGGTAGTTGAAGACCTCGCCGTTGAACACGATCCGGTAGCGGCCGTCCTCGGACGTCATCGGCTGGTGTCCGGCGTCGGTCAGATCCAGGACCCGCAGTCGCGTGTGCCCGAGGGCGCATGCTTCGTCGCGGTACACGCCCCGGTCGTCGGGGCCGCGATGGCGCAACGAGCCGACCATCGCGTTGATGCGGTCATCCGCCGGCGAGGTTCCCAGGATGCCGGCGATGCCGCACATGATCAGCGCGCGGCCTGCTGCCGCTCCAAGCGGACCAGATCGTCCATCGAGTCGATACCGCCGCTGCGCTCGGCCGGGATACGGTACGCCGAACAGCGCTCGCCGTAGAGGCTACGCTGCTCAAGGACCACGCTCGTACGCACGAGGTAGATCGATCCCTCCCGGAACCAGGCTTGGGGCAGTTCCTGGCGGCGCGGAATGACCTCACCCTCTACTGCCTTGCGCAGCAGGCCCTGGTCGTCCAGCACGTATGTCCAGAACGGATGGTGTTCGTGCGGAACCGGCGCGACGCTCACGACGGCGTCCACCCCCTCGCGCTCGAGCTGCAGCACTGCGGCGTCGATGTCCTCCGGCCGGCGGAGCGGGTTCGTCGGCTGGAGCACGCACACCGCGTCGTACGTCTCACCGGCTGCAGCGAGCCGCTCGAGGGCGTCGCGAACGACGTCGAGGGTCGGCGTGTCGTCGGCCGCCAGCTCCGCCGCGCGGCGGAAGGGAACATGCACGCCCGCCGCCTCGCCGCAAGCGGCGATCTCCGGGTCGTCGGTCGAGAGCACGACCGCGTCGAGCGACGAGGCCGCGAGGGCCGCCTCGCACGTCCAGACGAGCAGCGGCTTGCCGGCGAACACAACGAGGTTCTTCCGCAGGACCCCTTTGGAGCCTCCGCGCGCGGGGATCAATCCAAGTACCCTCACGGGGCGACCTCTGTCGGGTGCTCGACGTATGCCAGCCGCTTCTGGACATACGGCGTGAGCGTCGCAAGCGCATCCGCGAGGCGCTCGCTGACGAAGCCGTCGCCGTACAGCGTGCTCGGAGGGTAGGCCCCATGCTCGAGACGGTCCCTGACCGCCGCGCGGATCGCGGCGCGCTCGACAGGCACGGTCACCGCATGGTCGGACAGCTCGCGACCGCGCTGCCGATCGCCGACGATCACGACCGGCGTACCGTAGAACGACGCGTCGCGCACGAAGCTGCTCGAGTTGCCTACGGCGCACGCGGCGCGCGCGAGCAGACCGAGGTACTGGTCCGGCGGCAGGTTGATGAGCGTGCGCAGGTACGGCGCCGCGCCGCGGTCGCGATGCACGCGGATCACCTTGCTGATGTGATCCGCTCCGGCATCGATGTTCGGCCAGAGCAGCAGCGTCGGCATGGCCACGTCGTCGAGCGCCAGCAGGAACTCCCGCATGTGGTCAGCGTCCGAACCGTACGCCGTTGTGGTCGGATGGAAGATCGCCAGAAGGAACGGGCGAGCCATATCGATGGTCGCGCCGGCGCCGTGCCCGCGAAGCCAGGCGAGGTCCACGTCGGCGCCCGCGGTACGCGCGAGGTCGCTACTCGGACATCCAACAGTGAGTACCGTTTCTTCACGTTCGCCCAGACGCAGGAGGTAGTCGCGGGCGCGCTCCGTGCTGGGGACGTGGAAGTGTGCGAACTTGGTGATGGCGTGCCGGGTGCTCTCGTCGATGGATCCCGACACCTCGCCCCCTTGAACGTGCACGACGCAGCGGTTCGTGTACGCGGCGGCGACGGTGGCGGCGAGCGCCTCGTAGCGGTCTCCGATGACGAGTACGAGGTCTGGGGCCACCCGCTGGAACGCACTCGCGAACTCGATGGTGCCGATGCCTACCGACTTGGCCATCGAAGTCGGCGTCGAGCCCTCGAGCTCGAGGTAGATCTCCTCGTCCACACCGAACCCGTCGCGCCGTACGACACCGACGGGATGATCGAAGCGGTCGAGCACCATCGAGCCTGCCGCGATAACGCGCAACGCCAACCTCGGATGCGCCTCGATCGCCGCCATGACCGGGCGCAAGCGTCCGTAGTTCGCGCGATCGACGAGGACTACGCAGACGGAACGGGCAGGCGCCTCAGCCAACGTCTTCATCCGTGATGAGCTCGTCCGCGGCCACGGCGCGCACGAGCGTTCGACCGATGAGATCCGGCAGGCGCGAAGGCGGCAGGCCCGTTCCGGGCTTCTTGAGCGAGAGGTCGCCGGCGGTGAGCACATGGCCGGCGACGAGGTGTCGTTCCGCGACGACGCTCTTGCCGAACGCGCGCTTGAGTTCGTAGAGCTCCGCCGAGAGCTCGTCCTTGTTGACGGGGTTTCGCAGGCTGACGCGGATCGATCGTGAGCCTTCGACGATCTGTCCGAGCTCCGCAGGCGTAACGGAAGCCGGCACGTCCGGACCGAAGGCGCTGCGTGACAAGGTGACGTGGACCTCGAGGATCTCTGCACCCAGGGCGACGGCCGCGAGGCTCGGGTAGATCGTCCCACTGTGATCCGACAGACCGACGACCGTTCCGTAGCGATCGCGCATCTGGCCGAGCACGTTGAGGCCGACGCGCTCGGGGGGACACGGATAGGCGGACGTACACTGCAGCAGCGCCACGGGCGCATCGCCACGCACAAGTGCCATGGCGCGGTCGATCTCGTCCCACGTCGCCATGCCCGTGGACAGGAGGACCGGCCGCCCGGTCGCCGCCATGCGCTCGAGAAGCGGTTCGTTCGTAAGCTCGCCAGAGCCGACCTTCCACGCGCGGACGCCCAGCCCCTGCAGCAGCTCGAGTGCTTCGATGGAGAACGGCGTCGAAAGGAACACGAGACCGCGCTCGCGGGCGTGCGCCGCGAGCCCCGCCCACTGTGGCTCCGTGAACTCCATCCGCTTCCAGTAGTCGTAGCGGGTCTCGTCCTGCGTGGAGAAGGGCACGCGCCATGGCTCGTGGCGCGTGGACTCGGCGTGCGCGAGGTGCGTCTGGAACTTGACCGCGTGGGCGCCCGAGGCCGCAACGGCATCGATGAAGGCGTGCGCCGTGCCGAGAGACCCGTCGTGCGCCTGCGCCACTTCGCCGATGACGAAGACGGGCCGCTCCGGATTCGAGAACCACTGCTGCATGGATACGGTCCGGCGACGGCTACGTCGTCGGCTGCTCCTCCTCGCGCTCACCAACGGCCGCCGAACCAGCCCTCGGCTGGACCTTGGATCCTCCGCCCTTCCCGCGCCCCTTGCCGCGCGATGTGCCGGACGCGCCCTTCTCATAGCCGTAGTAGG
The DNA here is from genome assembly GCA_028281445.1 of Planctomycetota bacterium. Classification (GTDB taxonomy): domain Bacteria; phylum Planctomycetota; class PLA2; order PLA2; family JAEUHO01; genus JANQJW01. Next base: position 49,723 of record JANQJW010000055.1, read on the forward strand.
CATGGTAGCCGTAGTAGCCCGAGTATCCGTACGCCCGGCGCGCAACGCGGCGCGCGTCGAAGCCGTTGAAGATGGTTCCCAGAACCGTCCCTCCGAGACGCTCGACCTGCTCGCGTGCCCCCTGGTAGAAGCCGGCCGGAGCGCGCCCCGAGCGGCAGAGCAGCAGGACGCCGTCGAGGCTCGCGAAGAAGGGCGCGGCATCGGCGACGGCGAGCACGGGTGGCATGTCGAGGAGCACGTACTCGTACTCTTCTCGCAACTCGGCCAGCAGTTGCTGAAACGTCTTCGAGTCCAGCAGGAACGCCGGGCTGTCGTGATGCCGGCCGGCGGTGACGATGTCGAACCCCTCGACGCTCGTGCGCTGGAGCGCATCCCTCCAGCGCGCCTCTTGGAGCAGGATCTCCGTGAGCCCCGGTGCGCGGTCGGCACCCATGTACGTGTGCACCATGGAGCGGCGCATGTCCGCGTCGATCACGACGACGCGGGACCCGCCTTGTGCCAGAGCGGTCGCGAGATTCAGGGTCGTTACCGTCTTGCCCTCGCCGGACAAGGCCGACGTGATGGCGATCGCGCGCAGTTGCTTCTCCACGCTCGCAAACCGGATGTTCGCGCGAAGGCTGCGGTACGCCTCGGCGATGACGGACCGAGGTGCGTCAACGGAGACCAGCGGACCGCGGTGATGCTTGCGATCCTTGCGCCGCACGCTGCTGAACGCGGGGATCGACGCGTAGGTTGCGAGCCCGAGCTCCTCCTCGAGCTGGCGCGCACTGCGCACCTTGTGATCCATCGCATCGCGTACGAACGCGATCCCGATGCCAGCGAGCATTCCGAACAGGACGCCGAGCACCCCCATGTAGATGACGTTCGGGCTCTTGCGGCGCGTCACCAGGGGCGCCTCGTCAAGGGGAGCCGCGGCGGCGACCTGGCCGGCCGCCGTCGAGATCGCCACTTCGACCTTCTTCGATGCCAGCAGCTCGAGCCGCCGTCTGTGGCCTTCCACGACGCGGCTCTTGTCGAGCAGCTCCTGTTCGATCTGCGGGTAGCGCCGGATCTCCTCGGCCAACGCGGCCGCCGTGTCCTTCGTCTCCGCGATCTTGGCGTCGAGGAGCTCCACATCGCGCTCAAGCCGCTGGACCGTAGCCTTCACCACGACCGCGAGGCGCCTCTCGATGGCGGCCTTGTCGGCCTTGAGCTGCGCGAGCGCCGTCTTCACGATCGGCACTTCGTCGGAGTTCTCGCTGCGCAGCACTTCGACGTGCTTCACCTGCTTCAGGTAGTCACGCGCCAGAGTGCTGGTCACGTCATCGGATGCAATGGTCCCGATGAGGTTGAGGCGTTCGTCGAACGAGCTGGCGCCGCGCCAGGCAGCCATGTCCCTCTCGGCGGACGCCTTGTCGCTCTCGAGCTCGACAAGCTGTACGCGCAAGTCAGACTGATCGCGGACCGCGGTAGCGGCGCGTGCGCGCGCCTCGTACCCGCGAGCGTCCACCATGAATCGATCGCGGTCGCTCTCCGCGTCCCGGAGGGCCTTCTCGACCTCGCCGATCTGCTTGTCCAGGAACCGCTCGGTTGACTCGAGGTCGCTGAGGCGACGTTCCTTGCGCCGCTCGAGGTAGCTCAACGCGAGCGCGTTCGCGCCGTCGCGCGCGACGTAAGGCGCTCCCGCCGCGAACGCGACACGTGCGATGCCCGTGCGGTCGCCAACGAGATCGATGGTCTGGCCTTCCTGCAACCAACGGGCGGCATCCGCGACGGTGCGCACGTGGACCTCGAACGTGCGCCCGGCGTACGGCAGCGATACGACCTCGACCGTGAACTCGTGCCCTGCGACCTCGAAACGCTGCCCGGGCGCGAACCCCTCGACGCGTACACCCGGATCGTCCTCGGCATCGAGACTGATGACGGTGACGGTGGTGCCCGCATCGTCGAAACGAAACTCGAAGCGGCGCGTGCGGGCGGGCTCCTGATCCTTGGTGCGCACCCGGATGTGCGCGGGCGGCCCGCGTTGGCCGAGGCGCCGTGCGACGGAGGCGAGCGGCCGGTAGGCGTCCTTCTCGAGAGCGACCGTGGTCAATCCCGTCCTCTCGTCCCGGGCCGCGCCTTCGGCCACGCGGTAGGAGCGCATGACCTCCATCTCCGTCTCGATGGACGACGGCGCCTCGATGGAGGAGAGCTCTGCGAGGACACGCTGCTCGGCGTCGTTCTCCTGCAGCTGGATCGTCGCGCTCGTCTCGTAGACCGAGTCCGAGTAGAGCGTCCACACGAAGAAGCCGGCAATCACCAAGAGGCCTGCGATCAAGGCCGAGACCCAACGCTCGCGCACGACGACGAAGTAGTCGGCCAAGCGCCGTTCCTGGCTGTCGAGCGAGCGCGCTTGGGTCCGGGGCTGGTTCAAGGCGACGTCATTCTCCCTGGCTCGGCAGCAGTGGCCGTGGCGTAACGAAAGCGGTGCAACGAGGGCTCTTGGTGTACCCGAACCACGGCTTCCGGGCAAAGCGGGGCTCGGCGGTGGATCACTTCGTGGCGGCCGCGATGCCCAGGGCCGTGAGGGCGGTCGTCGTCGTGGCCGTGATGAACGGCTGCACGAGCTGCGTTGCCCGCCAGAAGTTGGCGAGACCCGTAGGCGCAACCAGGACCCGGTCGCCGGGGTGCAGGCCGATGTCCCCGCCGACCTGGTAGGCCTCGCACGCGCCGATCGTGAAGCAGGTCGGATTGGCCCACCCGCCCCGGTAGATCTGGATGAGGTTCTCGTCCGCCGTCTCGGGCCGCAGGCCCCTCGCCATGGAGAGCGCCGTGATCAAGCTGATGCGGCCGTCGTCCATGCGCACGGGCCCCGGCTGGAGCACCTCACCGAGAACGTACACCTCTGCGTCCTTGCGCGACGGAACGAAGACCAGGTCGCCGTGCCGCATGCGCACGTTGCGACTCGTATCGCCGCGAATGAGGATGTCCGCCAGGCTCACCGGCAGGATCTTCGACTCGCGGATGACATAGGCGTTCTGGAGATCCGCATCGTCCGAAGGCCCGCCGGCCGCGCTGAATCCCTCGAGCAGCGTGACGCTTCCGTCGACGGGATAGACGCCGGGCGAGCCGACGGCCCCCAACACGTAGAACTTCTGCGAGCGCGCCTCGAGGAGATCGACCGACACGAACGGGTTCGCCTTGTACTTCGTGAGCCGCTCGCGCAGCTCGTCCTGCAGCTGGATCACCGTCAGTCCCTGCGCGGGCACGGCGCCAAGCACGGGGAGGTAGACCTGGCCATCGGGTTTCACGCGCGTTCCGACGACCTCGCCCTTCGAGGTCTCGCCGAAGCCCTTGAGGAAGTCCGTGTCGCCCCAGATGTGCAGGACGTCGCGCGCGCCGATCTGGTACATGGCGAAGCCGGCGGCGTCCTCGCCGAAGAGGGCGGGGCGCTGATCCGGCGGCAGCGGTTTGAACTGCGCGCCGGTCGGCGCGGGCGACTCCTGGAGCAGGCGCCGCACGTCCTCGGGGTGTTTCTTCGGAGGCCCCTTGCAGGCGCCCGCCGCGAACAGCGTCGCGAGGCCGAGCAGGATCGGCACGCGGCGCCAACGCTCCGCCATCGCGTGACATCGTCGCAAGTACACGTCTCTCAGCCTCCTCAGCTCCCGGTGGACCGTATCCGGGACTCCGAGGGCCGGAGTCTACCAACAAGGCCCTGGAGTCCCGATCAAGCCCGGGGTCACGATCGCCGGGCTCTTCGTCCGAAGATGAGGCGCCGCTGTCGACGCACCTGGTAGACGAAGCTGCGTAGCTTCCCGACGAAGCTCTTCTCGCGGAACGCGGCCCGAACCCTGTCTTCCCAGCCCTCGTCCAGCCACCGGTCGAAGTACGCCGGCGCCGCCCCCGCGCGGAGCCACGCTTCGCACTCGGCGACCTGCTCGTCCGAGAAGACATGAAACGACGGGTAGTGGGTGTCGAGCAGGAGCGGGAACCCGAGCACCAAGGCGCGGGTGCAGAAGTGCCGGTCCTCGCCCGGGAACGGCAGGTTCGCGATCGCGTCGAACGAAACGCCTGCTTCAAGCGCAGCGCGGGACACCAGCATGCACGCACCGGTGCCGCCGACCGCGTGCGTGCCGGGTTCGCGGAGCCGGAGGATCGATTCGGCCCCGTCGTACGCCCAGGAGTGGCGGTCCCAGGCGTTCGGCTTGTGGAAGGCCTCGCCGAAGAAGAGCGTCCAGAACACACCAGCCACGACGTGTTGCTCTCTCGCTCGTAGGTGCGCGAGCAAGGCTGGATTGACGATCACGTCGGCGTCGAGCAGGAACACGTGCTCGACGCCGCGCTCGAGTGCCGCTTGGAGGGCGCGGTTTTTGATCTCGGCGATCCGCCGGATCTGGCGCGGGTTCCAGCGATGATCGCCTTCGTAGGCATCCTCCAGCTCGAGGGGCGCCATGCGCGCCGCGGACGGCGTCGCCTCGAGGTGGGCCGCGAGCATCTCGGACGATGTTCTGTCGTGGTTGTCGTCGTAGAAGAGGCAGGTCAGCTCGAACCCTGGGGTATCGATGGCGGCGACGCTTTCGAGAAACAGGCGCAACACCGCGGGCGGCTTGCGGATCGTCGTGAACAAGAGCACGCGCGGCTTGGACACCGCTCAGCTCCGCGCCTTCCGCAGCACGCAGAAGAGGTGGTACGAGCCCGACCGCGGATCGGGCTTGGTTCTTTTCCGGCGCAGCAGGCGGCGCACGACGCGAGCCGCACGGGTCGGTGGCTTGCTGCGCGGACTCGCGGCTCCGCCCGGATAGCCGAGCGTTTCGAGATGCACGACATCGAGCGACAACACCCGGGCAATCCGAGCACAGCTGCGCGCGGTGAAGTACTGCATGTGCTCGAGGTCGACCCGGAAGACCACCGGGGCGCTGCCGCCGTCAGGCGCCTCGCCGTTCGGTGTCCAGATCGACAGAAGCCCGCCGGGGGCCAGCAGGCCGGCGGCTCGGCGCAGCATCCGCATCGGCTCCAACGGGTGCTCGATAACGTCGTTGAGGAGCACGAGGTCGAAGCGTGCGTCGTTGGGGACGGCGTCGATGGTCCCTCGGCGCACGTTCTTGATCCCGACGCCGCGCGCAAGCTCGACCGCGCGGGGGTCGGGGTCGACGCCCGCAGTCTCGGCGCCGAGGCGGCCGGACATGGCCAGCAGGTGGGCCCGCCCGAAGCCCACGTCGAGAACGCGGGCTCCACGGAAGTCCATGAGCGTCGCGAGCTCACGGAGGCGAACGTCACCGAGCGGATCGGCGTTGGCATACACCCGCGCCAGGGCCTCGGGCGTGACGCCGGGGAGCAGACGGTGCGACGCGTCGTAGTCCTCGTAGAAGCGGTCCAGCTGGGCCTGCGACGGGGCGGGCGCGACAAACTGCAGGCCGCAACGGGCGCACGTCGCGACCGTGAGCGCGTCGGGGCGGCGGTACCGCGGCTGGGCCGCCCCACCGCAGAGTGGGCACGCGCGCGCATGCAGGTCGTTCGGATCCCACGCGGGAATCCGTTCGTCGAGCACCGGCAGCGGTTCCGGTCCGCGGCCGGCCTCGGACGCCGATGCGTGTCGCCTCACCGCAGGCCCGCCAGCTGCCGGACTTCGTTCAGGTAGCCTTCGCGGCGTTCCATGTCTTCACGTTCGCCGTACGCATCGACCCGCCCCTCGCGCAGGACGAGGATGCGGTCGCAGACGGCCAACGTCGAGAGCCGGTGCGCGACGACGATGAGGGTAGTCCGGCCGCGCAGATCGCGCAGGGTCCTCTGGACCGCCGACTCTGAGTGCATGTCCAGCGCGCTCGTCGGCTCGTCGAACACGAGGACATCCGGCTCCGACGCGAGAGCGCGCGCGATGCAGATGCGTTGGCGTTGGCCGCCGGAGAGACGCGTTCCGCGCTCGCCCGCGTGGGTGGCGAAGCCGTCGGGCAACGCTTCGATCTCGTCGGCGATCCCCGCACGCCGCGCCGCGCGGATGACGGCATTGCGCGACACGGACGGGCGGTACGAGCGGATGTTCTCGTAGATCGTGTCCGTGAAGAGCTGCGCTTCCTGCGGCACGAACGCCATGCGCTCGTACCAGCACGACTTCGCGATCTCGGACGCCGGTCGCCCGCCGGCGAGGAGGACCCCCGCCTCGGGCTCGCGCAGGCGAAGCAGCAGCTGCAGAAGCGTGCTCTTTCCGCTGCCCGAGGGACCGACGATGCCCAGACTGTCGCCCTCGGCAAGCGTGAAGCGGATGTCGCGTAGGACGTGGCCTTCGTCGTCGTAGCGGAAGCTGACGCCGTCGAGGGTCAACGGTTCGAGGCGCTCCACGACATCGCCGTGGTGGATGTCGCGCGCAGCCTCCAACGCGGAAAGACGATCCTCCAGCGTCTCCACGAACGGCAGCAGGTCGTTGCATACGTGGTACTCGCGTTGGAGACTGCGACCGTACTGGATCGCCTTGAGCATCAACAGCGCAGTCGCGGCAAGCGACTCGACACGGCCGACGTCGGCGAGGGACGCAACCCAGATGCCGCCTACGACGAGCAGCAGACCCGCGGCCTGGTAGACCGCAGGGGTGGCAACGCCCAGCAATCGCTGGCGCACCAGCAGGTGCCGTAGGCGCTCGATCGGCCCGCGCGCCTGCTCCAGGATCGCATCGGTCGCGCCGAAGAGCCGGATCTCGCGCGACATACGCACCGATTGCGAGAGGTTCCGTGCGAAGCGCGGGGTCTCCGCCGTGATCTCCGCGGAGTTCGAGCGCGCCGCCCGTGCCAGGGGACGGAGCAGTGTGAAGAGCACGGCGAGCACCGCCAGGACGGCGAGCGCGATCACGCCACCGACGACCAGCGCGCCGCACAGGAAGATCGTGAATCCCGCGAGGGCACGCATGCCGGCAATCAGGTTGCGGAGCCCCAGCTGCGCGCGGTTCAGGTAGTTCGTCAGTGCGTCCTGCAGATCGCCCTCGACCTCAGCGGATTGCACGGACCAGCGCGCGCGCAGCACGGCGGCGATCGCCCGGGCCTGCTGGTCTGCGGCGTAGCGCGCCTGCATCGTCGCGCCGAGGTACTCTTCGAACATCGACACGCCCGCGCGCAGCACCACGGCGGCGACCACGATCGCGAAGAGCACGCCGACCGGGGCGTCCCACGTGGCGCCGAGCAGGGAAAGGGCGAAGCTGCCGTCGCCGGATACGGCGGCCGCCGCGAGCGGCACGATGAGCGCGTACCCGGCGGCCTCGAGGGTCGCACCCGCGACCGAGATGCCCGAGAGCAGGGCGAGGCGCCTGCGGTAGGACCGGAAGTGCCCGAGGGCGCGCAGGATAGGACTCCCCGAACGTGCCATGCCGTAGCGAGAACCTCCACGAGGGGCCGCGAGGGTAGCGCACGCGCCGCCTTCCGTCCCCGAAGAAGGCCGCACAACGGCCGCTTCCGGCTACTCTCCGGCACCTTGTTCCGCAAGACGCTCAACGCCATCCGCGGAAACCGCGCGCTCAACCGGCTGCTCGCCGGCGCATGGCGCCACACCGCCGGGCACACGGCGTGGGGCGCCGGCCTGGGCCGGCGCCACTGGCATCGCGTCGGGACAGCGGCCGCCCGGCTGCCCAATGGCCGTGCGATGCGCATGTGGACGGGAGGAGACGAGACTGCGGCGAACCGGTTGTACTGGCACGGCTGGAAAGGCTATGAGCCGGAGGCGGGACCGCTGTTCCACGAGCTGGCACGGGACGCGCGCACGACGGTCGACTGCGGTGCGAACGCGGGCTACTACACGTTGCTGGCCGCATTGAGCAACCCGGACGGCCACGTGTGGGCGTTCGAACCCGTGGCCCGCAACGCCGAGCGCCTGCGGCGCAACGTCCGGCTCACGGAGGTAGGCAACGTCACGGTCGTGGAGCGCGCCCTCTCGGACGAGGACGGCATCCAGCCCTTCCGGGCCCCGGGCGGCGGGGCGATGGGGGTCCGCGGCGCACTGTCGAGCCCGGAGGTCGACGCACTGCGCCCAACCGGCAGTTGGGAGACGATCGACGTAGAGACCCTCACACTCGACCGGTGGATTGACGAGGGGCGCATCGCCGAGGTGGACCTCGTCAAGATCGACGTGGAAGGCACCGAACACCGTGTGCTGGCCGGCATGCGTCGCACGCTTGACCGCTGCCGGCCGATCCTGATCTGCGAGATCCTGACCGTCGAGGCCGGGCGGCGGGTGCGCGCGCACACGGACCCGCTGGGATACCGCGTGTACCGCCTGACGGACGGCGGGCTCGTGCCCGTTCCGGGGGACCTCGTGCGCGAAAGAGCCTGGCGGAACTACCTGCTCGTGTGCGACGAGTCACGGCTGCGGTCACGCGTGCCGTCATGAGCCTCGCGTTGCGGATCTACCACCGCGCCCCGTACGTCGTGAAACGCCTTGCCGCGTCGATGCAGGGACGACGGCTGCGTGCATGGCGCTTCGGATCCCGGACCGACACGCTCGTCGCGCAGGCCCTGGAGCGCGATACATGGACCGGCGAGCGGTGGCGGGCGTGGCAGGCGGAGCAAGTGGCGCGGGTTCTCGATCACGCGGCACGCCAGGTGCCGTTCTACGAAGCCGCGTGGAGAGGACGCGAGCCTGACGCGTGGCGCGCGCTGGAGCGGTGGCCGGTGCTCACGAAGGAGACGGTACGCGGCGAGCCGGGAGCTTTCCTGGCTCGGGATCGCGACCGCCGCCTCTATGCCACCCGCACCAGCGGAACGACCGGAACGCCGTTGCGCCTGCTGTCGTCTCGGCGCACGCAGCGCGCATGGTGGGCGCTCCACGAGGCACGCATGCGGCGCTGGAACGGCGTCACCCGGCATGACCGCTGGGGTCTCGTCGGCGGCCGCCTCGTCACCCCCGTCCGGCGGCGGCAGCCTCCCTTCTGGGTGTGGAACGCGCCCCTGCACCAGCTCTACCTCTCGGCCTATCACATCCGCGAAGAGACCGTGCCGGCCTACGTGGACGCAATGCGGCGTCACGGCATTCGCTACCTCGTCGGGTACCCCTCCGCCCTCGCGGCCGTGGCGGCCATGGCCGTGCGGCGGGACTTGGCGGCGCCCGACCTGGCCGTCGTGATCGCCAACGCCGAACCGCTGTCGGACGTCCAGCGCGCAATCATCGGCTCGTTCTTCCGATGCCCCGTGCGCAACACGTACGGAATGGCCGAAGCACTTGCGTCGGCGAGCGAATGCGAGCACAGCACGCTGCACCTTTGGCCGGACGCCGGCGTCGTGGAGGTGCTCGAGCCGGACGCCACGGGAACCGGCCGCCTGGTCCTGACCGGGCTTCTGCACGACGCCATGCCACTGGTTCGCTATGAGATCGGTGACCGCGGGAGGCTCAGGGACGATTCGTTCGCTTGTCCGTGCGGGCGGGGGCTGCCCGCACTCGCGGAGATCGAGGGACGCTCCGACGACGCGCTGCGCACGCGGGACGGCACGCTGGTAGGCCGTCTCGACCCGGTGTTCAAGGGCGACCTGGGGATCCGCGAGGCCCAGGTGATCCAGGAATCGCTGGACCGCGTCGTCGTGCGCATGGTGGCCGAGGACGGTCTGGCTGCGAGCACGGCTACTGCCGTCCGACGGCGGCTCCGGGACCGCCTCGGTCCCGTCGAGGTCGAGGTACGGGCCGTCGAGCGCATCGAGCGCGGGGCAAACGGGAAGTTCCGGGCCGTCATCAGCCGCGTCACGACACAATGAGGGCGGGATGACGGAGAGGGAACCTCGGCGTCGTCTAGTTGTCGGCAGCCGAAGACGCGGTAGCGTGGGTCCCTTGGAAGCTGGAGAAGAGTGTCGATGAGTGAAGCCGTTGCACGCCCGGACGTCGTTGCGCGCCTCGCGGACGCGATCCGAAGCCGGTCCGCGCGCGTGTGCATCGTGGGCATGGGCTACGTGGGCCTCCCGCTGGCCCAGACCTTCCTCGACGCGGGCTTCCCGGTGATCGGGTTCGACATCGACCCCGAGAAGGTGACCAGCCTGCGGAAAGGCCGTAGCTACATCGAGCGCATTCCCTCGGCGTCCATCGCCGCCATGCGGGCCGGCGGGCGGTTCGACGTGTCGAACGATCCGGCGGTGTTCGCGCAAGCCGACGCCATCCTGATCTGTGTCCCCACGCCTCTGACGGCGAACGGGGAGCCGGACCTCTCCTATGTCGAGGCCACTGGTGAGAGCATCGCGCCCCATCTGCAGGAAGGGCATCTCGTCGTGCTGGAGAGCACCACGTACCCGGGCACGACGGAGGACATCCTGCGCCCCATTCTCGAACGAGGCGGCCTGCGTGCGGAGCAGGACTTCTTCCTCGCATTCAGCCCCGAGCGCGAGGACCCCGGAAACCGGGCGTTTGTCACGCGCACCATCCCGAAGGTCGTGGGCGGCGTCGGTCCCAAGAGCGCGGAGCTCGCCCAGCAACTCTACGCCGGGGCAGTCGACGAGGTCGTGCCCGTGACGGACACGCGGGTGGCGGAAGCATGCAAGATCCTGGAAAACACATACCGCGCGGTGAACATCGCACTCGTAAACGAGCTCAAGGTGCTCTTCGACCGCATGGGTGTCGACGTGTGGGAGGTCATCGAGGCGGCCCGGACCAAGCCCTTCGGCTACCAGGCCTTCTATCCGGGCCCGGGCCTCGGCGGCCACTGCATCCCGATCGACCCGTTCTACCTGACGTGGGTCGCACGCCAGTACGGCCTCGAGACCCAGTTCATCGAGCTCGCCGGGCGTGTCAACACCGCGATGCCGCAGTACGTGGTGGGCAGGGTCGCAGAGGCGCTCGAAACGCGCGGGCGCGCGATCGAGGGCAGCCGCATTCTGGTTCTCGGCATCGCCTACAAGCCCGACATCGACGACACGCGCGAGTCGCCGGCCTTCCCGATCATCACCGACCTCCTCGAACGCGGGGCGCAGGTCGGCTTCCACGACCCCTTCTTCCAGGAGCTGCCGAAGAAACGAGAATTCGAGCTCGACGTTCCGGGTCTCGCGCTGACGGCCGAAAACGTCGCGGCGCAGGATTGCGTCCTGATCGTCACGGACCACGCGAGCTACGACTACCCGTGGCTCGCCGAGCACGCACCGTTGATCGTCGACACGCGCGGCGCCATGCGCTCGGTGCCCGGCGCGCGCAACGTGCATCCTGCCTGACGCAGGTCCGATGGCGGCCAACGCGGGTTTCGATCACGCGCTCCTGCTCGGAGAGTCGGAGACGGTGTACAAGGACCGCGACCTGACTGTGCTTCCTTCCGGCCGTGTCGTAGCCGCCCTCAGCGTCGGCGCCGATCCGCGTTCCCCCGCGCTCGCGCACAAGGGCGATCCCGACCGGCCCAACGAAGACGCCGTGCTCGTGATGGAGCGAGGCGACAGGGCCCTGCTTGCGGTCGCAGACGCCCACTACGGGTGCTTGGCCAGCCACGCGCTCCTGAGCGCGCTCGCGGAAAGGCTGACCGACCTACCGGCCTCGCCCATGGATCTCGGCCACGCCGTGCGAGCCGCCGCGATGGACGGCAGGCGGACCGACTCTTCCGGATCGACGCTCCTGATCGCGGTTCTGCACCGCCGTCTCGGCGGCGGATTCGGCTTCTCGTGGGGCGATTCCACGTGCACGCTGCTCGGCGCGGGCCTTCCCGGCGAGCCGCTACCGCGGCCGAACGCGGCGTTCGTGCATCCGCAGGTCCCCTGGACCCTGGAAACCGAGCGCGCGTCCTTCTTCGAGTTCGACCTGCCGGCGGGCGGGCTCCTCGCCGCCTTCACGGACGGCATCCACGAGTGCCACTACGGCCATCCGGAAACCTCGCTCGGCCCTGCCCAGTTCACGGAGCTGTTCCAGGAGACGGGGCCCGACCCGCACGCCTTCGCCGAGAGGCTCATCGAGGCTGCGCATGCGGGCCGCGCACCTCATCCCGGCGGCCAGGACAACATCGCGCTCGCCGTCGCGGCTACGTAGGCCCTGCGCAGCGGACTGATTCCGCCTCGACCCGGAGTCCCGCATGATCCTTGTCACCGGCGGCACCTTCACGTTGCTCGAGGCAATGCGTGCGGCGGCGGGCATAACGCGAATCGTGTACTCGTTCGTGTGCCGTCTACGGGTGCCCGCGCGCGTGGCCGCGGTCGAGCACCTCGCGCCCGGGAACTGTGCCGCCTTCGACCCCGGGACCGGGCACGGCAGCAGCGTCCTCGAGGGCCACCGCGCGGCCTGTTCCGTGACGGACACCCAGATCCCTTTCGTGGTCGCGGACCGGCGCGCCGGGGACGTCCCGGTCCTCGCCGATCGCGCGAAGCAGGTACTCCGGTGGGAACCCGAGTACACCGATGTGCTCGATCCCGTGGGCCACTGCTGGAACTGGCTGCGGGCCCACCGTAGCGGCTACGAGGAAGTGGAATGAAGATCTGTGTCACGGGAGGAGCGGGGTTCATCGGCTCGCACCTCGTAGACCGCCTCGTCAAGGAAGGGCACTCGGTCACCGTCCTGGACGACCTGTCCACGGGGCGGCTCGAGAATCTCGCGGGCGTGCGAAGCGACGTCCGCTTCATCGAGGGCGACACGCGTGACGAGGCGCGGATCCGCGAGGCGGTCGACGGAGCCGAGGTGGTCTACCACCAGGCCGCACTCGGGTCCGTGCCGCGCAGCCTCGAACAACCCGAACTCGTCACGGACGTCAACGTGTTTGGCACGCTGCGGGTGCTCGCTTCCGCACGTGACGCCGGCAGCCGGCGCGTGGTCTACGCATCCTCGTCGTCCGTCTACGGCGACTCGCCCACGCTCCCAAAGGTGGAGACGATGCGCATGCGGCCGCGCTCCCCCTACGCAGCGTCCAAGTGCGCTGCGGAGTGCTACGTCGGAGCGTTCCAGGCCGCCTACGGTCTCGAGGGCGTCGCGTTGCGGTACTTCAACGTCTTCGGACCTCGGCAACGAGCCGACTCGCAATACGCGGCGGCAATCCCGCTGTTCATCGAGGCCATGCGCAGGGGACGTCCGCCGACCATTCACGGCGACGGCGAGCAGACGCGGGACTTCACATTCGTCGGTGACGTGGTCGAAGCGCTGTGCCTCGCCGGGACTGAAGCGTCGGAGCCTGCGGGACCGTACAACATCGGCGGCGGAGGCAACCGAACGTCCATCAACCATCTGGCGCTTGTGATCGCCGCGGCGGTCGGCTTCGAGGGGGAGCCCCTGCGCGCGCCTGCCCGTCCGGGGGATGTCCGCGACAGCCTCGCCGACGTGCGCGCCGCCGAAGGTTGGATGAGTTGGCGGCCGCGGACGTCTCTGGAACAAGGCATCGAGCTCACGGTCGACGCGACGATCCAGGCTCCCTAGCCCGACGCTCACCCGCCGACCAGACCGAGACGAGCAGGCCGACTGCGAGACCGGCGAGATCGGCTGCCACGTCTCCGCCTTCCGCCGTGCGGCCGACGTCGAGCAGGCCCTGTCCCAGCTCGGTCGCCGCGGCGAGGACGACTCCAATGGCGGCGGCTACCCGTAGACCGACGCGCGCACGATGCCAGGCGAACCCGAGGGCCGCGAAGGCCACCGCGTGCTGGAACTTGTCGAAGCCGTCGCTGTGAATTTCGGGCAGGCCATCGCCGGGCAGGAGGCAGAGCACAAGAACGACACCGGTGATCACGAGGGCGGTGGTTAGCCACGCACCGCCGATGCTGCGAGGTGCGCCGCTCACGGGTGCTTAGAGCTTCACGGTGACGTGCCAGTGCACCTGCGGCACGAGCTCGAGCGAGAAGTCGGTGTTCTCTCGCGTGACCATCATCAAGGAGACTTCCGGTCCCGTCGAGAGCTGGCGGCTGATGTCGTACTCCACGCCGAGGCCGACATAGGCGCCGAAGTAGTCGCTGTTCGCGCTGAGGAACTCGTTCGACGCGGTGCTGCGGATCCAGCCCAGGCCGGCGCGGGCCGTGGGATGCCAGCGGCAGCACGGGAGGAGGCACATCTTGCCGCCCCCTCGCAACTGGCCCCACATTCCACCGTCCTCGAAGGCCAGGGTCTGACCCCCACTCTGGAACGCCGCCAGCATCTCGAAGGAGTAGACCGCCAGCCGCGAGCGCGCGAAGACGTGGCCACCGCAGAATCCGCCGCCGACCCCGGGCAGGAGCGCGGCGCTGATGCCGCCGTAGAACTCACTCAGCGGAGGCCGCCGGACGGCCGGCGCGTGTGCCCCGACGCCGTGGAACGTCGCGCGCCCGGGGTGCCACGTCAGGTGCCAATTGAGCTGGGGGACGGGTTCGACGCTGAATTCCGACGTCGGCGTCACGGCCATGAGCGCCAGCTCGGGACCGAGGGTCAAGCACGGACTGATGTCGGTCTCGAACCCGACGGAGCCATAGAGGCCGTAGTAATCGCCCGGCTCGTCCACGATGTTGGGCTCCCCGCTGGCCTGGAACCAGACGGCCCCGGTGCGGAACACCACGTGGCGGCGCGCGCGGGGAGCCAGGGAGCTCTTCAGCCCCACGCGGACCTGGAAGAAGTCCCCGGCGGGAGGGTTGCCGTCGTCGATGAAGGCCTCGTCGTCCAGGAACTGCCAGGTGCCGAGAACCTCGGCCGAGAGCGTCTGGACCGAGCTCTGGCGCAGCACGCGGCCGCCGCCGATACCGAGGCCGACATTGGGCATGAAGGAGGCGCTGCCGACGACGTAGTGCTTCCGGCACGGAATGCCGGGCCACCGGTCGATGTCACGCGGCGACGGGCAGCAGGGCAACAGACTGCGACTGCGAGTCAGACGCGGCTGCGGTGCGGCCGGGGCGTCCGCCTTCGCGGCCACCGGGGCGGACGAAATGGGCGCACGGCACGCCCCAAGCGGCCAGAGCCCGAGCAGCAGGACGAAAAGGGCGGCGACGCGCATGCGAAGCTCCATTCCGGGGGTCGCGGATGCTACCGGCCTTGGGTCACGGTGCTGCCTGCACCGGTCTTCCTCGCGGATTGACTTGTCTCAGAATTCGAACCGAGTACGTTCCTGACACTCCCGGGGAGGATTAACATTCACACGGGCCACCAGCGATTCGCAAGCTCGGGAGGTGGCGGCGCCACCGGCGCAGGCGTTCCGTTCGTCGGCGAGATGGGCATGGCAGCCAGGGCGCGTCGGTTCTTCAGCTGCGACATCTCGGGGCTTCCTGCCAACGCGCAGATCCTGCCGGCCACGGTGCACCTGCTCCAGTGTCACGTAGCGATCACCGTCCCGCAGCCGCCGACGCAGCAGGAGCCGTCACAGGTATGCTGTTCGGCGACGCACGGCTTCGAGCCGCTCACCCGGGGAGGGAGCGATGGACCGCCGATTCCTGTTGATGATCGCGACGATTGCCGGCTTGACCATGATCGTGGCGCTGCTCGTCTTCACGCTCGAGTCCTGGGGGGAGGGCGAACACGCGGGCGGCGCGCACGCCGTGCAGTACCCCAGCGGAGGCTTCCTGCTCATCGCCGCGTGGCTGGGCGGCGGGTTCGCGGCCGCGCTCTTCCTCAAGATGAACGACCGCATCAACCTGAGCGAGCAGGCCTGCCGCATGGCCTCGCTCGTCGGCTTCAAGCTGGCGGGGTTCTTCCTGATTGCCTTCCTCGTGAGTGGCACCGAGCGCGGCGGCGGCTGGAACTTCGGGTTCTGGCTGGCGTTCATCGCATCGGTCGTGGGCGCCTTCGCGGTCTACCTGACCTTCAACCCGGCGCTCGCCAAGCGCATCGCCGACGCGGCGAAGGAGAAGATGGAAGACAAGCCGGAGAGCGACGAGCCCTCGGAGGAGAAGCCGGCCGACGACAAACCGGCCGAGTAGCTCACTCCCCCCAGACCGTCGTACCGGGGTAGTTCGCAAACCAGCCGTACCACTCCGCCATCAGGCCGCGGAGCGGGGTGAGCTGGGTGCCCTTGAGACGCCCGTCGAGGCACAGGCCTTCCATGTTCCAGACCCCGCCGTCGGCATCACGCATGCGGCCCGGCCCGGCGGCTTCGAACGAGAGGACCTTGTCGCGAACGGTGCGGTCGAACGCCGCAGCCGAGCGGGACGCCGGGTCGAACCAGATCGTGACGTCCACGTTCCCGAGGCGCTCCTCGACGACCGGGCTGTGCGCCAGCCGCGAAAACGGATACGCGCGCGCTTTCTCTCCGACGACGATCCCGTAGAGGAGTGCGTTGAGCGCCAGCCGCTTGTCTCGGGTCTGGATCGTCGAAGGAAAGTAGCTCGGCAGGTAGTCCCCACCGCTGCGCGACCCATGCCGATCGAAGTAGCCCGTATCCCCCGGGCGGCCCATGAAGCGCTTCTCGGGCGCCAGGACCCTCGTGGCGGGATACTCGCGCCGCCAGTCGGCCCACGTCGTGTGACGTCCGGTGGGGATCCGCGTGAGGACGGTGCCCTCGTAGGTGCCCTTGAAGCACGCGCCCGTCAGGTGCATCCAGAGCGAGCCGCTCTGGTGATCGTAGAGGACGGCCGTGCCCTGCCAGATGCCCTCGAACCCGAAGGTGAGGCGCGTGCCGTCGACGACGGGATCGAAACTGATCCCGGAGGAACAGACGACTCAGTACGTAACGGCGACAGGGATGCCCTGGATGACGTCGTTTACGACGTGGTGGTACGAGATCATGGGAATCGAGTACGCCCGCGCCTCGCCCTTGACCACGACGCCGTACACCTCGTCGGTGTCGCGCAGCCACGAGGCTTCGGCCGCAGGCAGCATGCGTGGATCGGTAGCCGGCAGGAAGCGGTCGTGCTCGATGTAGAACTGCGACCGGGGCCACGGGCCGAGCATCTCCTGCTCGGCCGGCGCACGAGCGTCCTTGCGCGGCGCGGGGGCCTCGTCCCTGGTCAAGACAAAGCGGTAGACGGCGAACGCCGCAGCGGCCACGACGAGAATGCGCAGGGCCCACGCCACGTACGCGTTACCTGCTCTTCGGGCGGCCCGTGCGGAAGACGATATCCCACAGCGGCTGGCTCACGCCGTACATGGCCATCCAGTGCTTGTGATGGTGCGCGAGGTGGTAGGCCTTGAGGAACTTGCCCCACCGCGACTTGGGCCTCGCGTGGTGCGTGTAGTAGTGAGTCATGTCGTAGGTGACGTAGCCGGCGAGCAAACCAGCCATCGATGCCATCGAGGGCCCGAGGGGCAGGAAGACGAGGTGGATGCTGAAGAGGCCCGCGGCGATCACGATGGCGGCGAGCGGCGGAAACACGAGACGCGTCGGATCCCAGGGATCCAGGTGGTGGATGCCGTGGGCGAGGAAGTGGAACTTGCGCCCGAAAGCGCTCTTCGGGCGGTAGTGGAACGCGAACCGATGGAGCACGTACTCGGTCAGCGTCCACGCGAACAAGCCAATGCCGGCGTAGAGAAACGCGCTGCCGGTCGACAGCCCGGTCCACGCGACCGAGCCGATGAAGAGCGCGACGATCACCGGGACCCAGACGACCACGATGAGCCACCAGGGGATGTGGCTGAACCACTCGAGCAGGCGGTTTCGGAAGATGCGCAGCGAACCGGGCCAGCGGCTCGCAACGGGATCGCCGTCGGCGACAAGCGCGGCGTTGGCCTCCGCGCCCGCGTTGCGGCCGACGCTGTCATGCACCCAGGCGTCGTACGCGTCCCCCATGTCGCCCACCTGCGCCAGCAGGGGCTTGGAGAGATCCGCGCGGACCTCGCGCGGTTCTGCGGTTGTCGTCGTACCGGCCATGTCGGCGCGGATTGTACCCTTGCCCATGGTGGGAGACAGCCACGGCGCACCCGCTGCGGACTCCCCCGGCGAGGCGCTCATGATCCAGCCGGTTCCGGAGAAGGACCAGTTCACCATCTGCATCGAGGACTGCCGCGGGCGGTGCTGCCGCTACATCACGGTGCCGGTTGCGACACCCACCTGCCACGACGACTGGGACGAGATCCGCTGGTGGCTCGCGCACGAGGGCGTGAGCGTCAGCAAGGACGAAGACGGGTGGTCCCTGCAGGTCGAGGCGCGCTGCTCGAACCTGCGGGCGGACAACGCGTGCGCGATCTACCCCCACCACATGGAGACCTGCAAGGAGTACGAAGCCGAGACGTGTGAGTACACGGGCCCCATCGACGAGGAGTTCCATCTCCGCACCGAATCGGATCTCGCCGACTACCTCGAGCGTCGCAAGCTCAAGCGCGGCCGCCAGGTCATGAAGGCCATCCGCAAGGCGGAACGTCAGCGTCAACGGAATCAGCGCAAGGCGCTGGTTCAGTTGAAGCCGCTGACCCTGTAGGGGCGCCCCTTGTGGTCGCCCCACGGCGCGCGTACCGAGTCACGACGTCCCCCGTATCGGCGGCCCTTGTGGCCGCCCGCGACATGTCTGTGACGGGGCGCCCACAAGGGGCGCCCGAACATGGCCGTACCACGCTGCGGAACCGTGGATGGGGCGACCACAAGGGTCGCCCCTACACCGCGTCACGCCCGTTCACCGGTACGATTTGCGTCGTGGGACGGATCCTGTTGCTCATCGCCTGTCTGTGCGCGTGCGGTTGCACCACCAAGCGCGTATTGGAGATCTCCACCAACCCGCCGGGCGCCGACATCTGGGTCAACGGCAAGTACCTGAAGGAGAAGACGCCGGTCGAGATTCCCTTCACGCACCACGGGTTCTGGGACATCCGCGTCGAGAAGGCGGGCTATCAGTCGGTGGCGAAGGAGATCGAGGTCAGCGCCGGTGTGGACGCGTATCCGATCATCGACCTGTTCGCCGAGCGCATCCGCAAGGAGGAACGGGTCCGGCGCCACATCGAGATGCCGCTCATGCCCAAGTGCACCGAGGAGGATGTGCAGGCCTTGCTGAAGCGCGCGCACGCCTTCCGCGAGCAGACGTACAGGGAGGCGGAGGAAGCCGACGCGCCGGAGCGCCTGCTCCCGGGCAGCGGCGAACTGGTCCCCGCGCCGCTGCGATGAGCCGGCAGGCAGAGCTGGTCCGCGGTTCCTTCCGGGATGCGCGCGTGCTCGTGCTCGGCCTGGGCCGCTTCGCCGGCAACCTCGAAGCCGTCCGCTTTCTCCGCGCCGAGGACGCCGACGTCCAGGTGTCGGACACGGCCGCGCGGCGCGATCTGGAAGCGTCCGCGGCCGAGGCCGAGGCGCTCGGCGCAAGGCTGCACTTCGGCGCGCAGACACCGGATCTGCTCGAAGGGCGCGACGTGCTGCTCGTCAACCCGGCGATCCCGTTCGACCACCCGGTCATCCACGCCGCGCGCGAGCGACAGATCCCGATCACCACGGAGATGAACATCGTGATGGCCCGCTGCCCGGCGCCGATCCACGGGGTGACGGGGACGAAGGGCAAGTCCACCACCGCGAACCTGCTCGCAGCGATGCTGCAGGCAGCCGGCGAGACGGTCCACCTGGGCGGCAACATCGGACGCGGGTTGGTGTCGACGCTGGACCAGATCGCGCCGGACCACCACGTGGTCCTCGAGATGTCGTCGTTCCAGCTGTTCTGGATGCGAGACATGGCGCTGTCGCCCCGCACGGCGGTGATCACGAACCTGATGTCGGACCACCTGGATCGGCACGGCACGCAGGCGCACTACGCCGAGTCGAAGCGCACGATCTTGGACTTCCAGACGGAGGACGACGACGCCGTGCTGCCCGCGAGCGACCCGGCGCTGGAGGCCGCCGGGTGGTACGGGGCCGGTGGCGCAAGACGCCGACTCTACGGCGCCGGGGACGACGAGATCCGCGAGGCCCTGCGCAGCATGCCGTTGCTGGGCGAGCACAACCTGAGGAACGCCACGGCCGCCGCGGCAGCCATGCTGTGCCTTCGGCCGGGTGACCTGGATGCGGTGCGCGCGGGGGCGTTCGGCGCGGAGCCGCTCCCCCACCGCCTGCGCGTCGTCGCGGAGGTTGGCGGGGTGCTCTACCTCGACGACAGCAACGCGACGCATCCGGAGAGCACGCAGTGCGCGCTGGAGGCGGTGCCGCGTCCGGTCGTCTTGATCGCGGGCGGAAAGGACAAGGGCTCCGACCCCGCGCCGCTGTTCGACGCGATTCGCCGGGGCGCGAAGGCGGTCGTCGCCATCGGGTCCAGCGCGCCGCAGATGATCGAGACGCTCGGGCCCGACATGACCGTCGTCACGGGCAGTCCCGACATGGAGGCCGCCGTGCGCGCGGCCGCTTCCCTGGCCGAACCGGGCGATGCGGTCCTGCTGTCGCCGGGCTATTCGAGTCTCGACCAGTACCGGTCGTTCGCCGAGCGCGGCGACCGCTTCCAGGCGGCTGTCCGGGCCCTTGCGCCGTACTGACAACCCGACAGCAACACAGGCCCCAAACAGGGCCCGTCCGCAGAACTCGGCACCGCGAAGACCGTGGTAGTCTCGCCCTCGATGTCCGGAATGGTCTGCCAGCAGTGCGGCGAGAACCCTGCCACGATCCACTTGACGGAGATCAAGTCGGAAGGCGGCCGCGTGCAGCTCGACTTCTGCGAATCGTGCGCAACGGCGCAGGGGATGACGAACGAGGTCGCGCTGCCGAGCATGCTCGCCGGCATGGTCGCGGCCTCGACTCGTAGCGAACGTGCCGAGTCGCTCCGGTGTCCGCACTGCAACATCACGTTCAAGGAGTTCCGTCGCAAGGGGCGTCTCGGTTGCCCCATGGACTACGACGTGTTCGAGGAACCGCTGAAGGTGATGCTGCGGAACTGGCACAACGGCGCGACGCGCCACGAGGGACGCCTGCCACGCGGCCGCACCGAGGTGGAGACCACGGTGAGCGAGCGCCTGCTGCAGCTGCGGCGCGAGCTCCAGACGGCCATCGGCGCCGAGGACTACGAGACGGCGGCCAGCATCCGCGACGAGATCCACGCCATCGAACGAGGAACCCACAGGCACGAGTTCGGCGAAGAGAGCGTCGGCGGGAGCCCATGGGATCCCGCGTCGCCGTAGGGATCAGCATGGACTCGTCATCATGGATCTAAGGGATCTCGACCATCGCGGCGGCGAGTGGCTCCGAGGCGGCGGTGCCGACGCGGAGATCGTGATCTCGTCCCGGGTGCGCCTTGCGCGCAACCTCGCGGGCTTCCCCTTCCTCACCCGTGCGACCGGCGAACAGAAGCGCGAGATCGTCGAGCGCATCCGCGGTCCGCTCGACGCGCTCGAGCTCCAGACGAAGCGCTACTACGTCGACGTGGACGAAGCCGACGAGATGCTCGGCTCGTTTCTCGTCGAGCGCCACCTGATCAGCCGCGAGCTGCAGCAGGGCCGCGGCCCGCGGGGCGTCGCGTTCGGCTCGGACGAGGTCGTCAGCGTGATGGTCAACGAGGAAGACCATCTCCGCATCCAGGCCATCCAGAGCAGCCTGCGCCTGCAGGAGACCTACCACGTCGCGCTGCAGGCGGATCGCGCGCTCGAGACGTCCCTCGAGTTCGCGGCGTCCACGCGCTTCGGCTACCTCACGGCCTGCCCGACGAACGTGGGCACGGGCATGCGCGCGAGCGTGATGCTCCACCTGCCGGCGATGGTGCAGATGAGCCAGATGGAGAAGCTCTACCAGGCGGCGCATCAGACCGGCCTCACCGTGCGCGGCTTCTACGGTGAAGGCACCGAGGCGTCAGGCGACCTGTTCCAGATCAGCAATCAGGTCACGCTCGGCTGCAGCGATGAAGAGATCCTCGAGGAGCTGCAGAAGATCCTGCCGACGATCCTCGACTACGAACGCCGCTGCCGCGAAGAGCTCGTATCGGATCGCCGCCGCCTGCGACTGGAAGACCGCTGCCACCGCGCGCTGGCAACACTCCAGTCCGCGCGCATGCTGACGACGAAGGAGGCGATGGAGAACCTCTCGAGCGTGCGCCTCGGCATCGTCACGGGGATTCTCGGCGGCGTGGACCTCGGCCGCGTGCACGAGCTGTTCGTGCTGACGCAACCCGCGCACATCCAGAAGATGCAGGGTCAGGTCATCGAACCCAACGAACGTGACGTGTTGCGTGCCGACTTCGTCCGCACGTCGCTGAACTAGATCGGCGTTGAACTAGATCGATGGCCAAGAACGACTACACGCCGTACCAGCGGAAGGTCATCCAGAACTACTACCGCAACCGCGACGATATCGAGACGCAGCGGCTGCTGGAGCTGGTGACCGAGATCGCGCTCGCTACGACCGAGAAGAAGAAGGTGCGACTCTGGGAGCGCGCGGCGGCGATCCTCGAACGGACACCCGACCTCGAGCCCGACGACGCGGCGCGGATCGTCGCGAATCGCGACGTCGAAGAGCTCGCGAAGATCGCCGAAGCCCGCTTTTGATGCAGGTGCCATGTAGGGGGGCACCTTGTGTGCCCCCGCGCGCCGCGTAGGTCGCGGAGGGGCACGAGGCCCCTCCCTACAGCCTTCTGGGGCTCAGCGGACGCCCCCAGTCACCCCCCAATGCTGAAATCCACGGCACGGGATCTGCGGAGAGAGGACTGCAGCCCCCGAAACGCCAAAGGCCTGCCAGGGTGGCATGGGCGGACGGTCCCACCCGTGCCGGGATGCGCCGATACCATCGGTGTGCAACCCTCCGCCTTTGGGGGTCATCGGCGTGTTGCTGACACACACTTGGGACGCGCCCGCTGGACGGGCGCCCGGAGTACCTGAATGTTCGACCGTTTCACCGACCGCGCTCGCAAGGTCATGGGCCTGGCTCGCCAGGAGGCCCAGCGCTTCAACCACGACTACATCGGCACCGAGCACGTCCTCCTCGGTCTCGTGCAGGAGGGCTCCGGTGTCGCAGCCTCCGTGTTGAAGAACCTCGACATCGACCTCAAGAAGATCCGCCACGAGGTGGAGAAGCTCGTCAGCAACGGCACGACCATGGTCACGATGGGCCAGTTGCCCTTCACGCCCCGCGCGAAAAAGGTCCTCGAGCTGTCGCTGGAAGAAGCGAGCAACCTCGGCCACACCTACATCGGCACCGAACACCTGCTGCTGGGTCTCATCCGCGAAAACGAGGGCATCGCCGCACAGGTCCTGCGCAACCTGAAGGTCAAGCTGGAAGACGTGCGCGAGGAGGTCCTCGAGCTTCTCGGCGCGGATCCGACCGATCCCGACACGGCGGGCGACGAACCGGGCGAGCTCGGCGCGAGCAGCGGCGGATCGCCGTCGAGCAAGAGCAAGACGCCCGCGCTGGACGCGTTCGGTCGCGACCTCACCGAGTTCGCGCGCGAGAACAAGCTCGATCCGGTCATCGGCCGCATCGACGAGATCGAGCGCGTCATCCAGGTGCTCTCGCGCCGCACGAAGAACAACCCGGTACTGCTCGGCGAAGCGGGCGTCGGCAAGACGGCCATCGTCGAGGGACTGGCGCAGTCCGTCGTCGCCGGCGACGTCCCTGAGATCCTGCGCAGTCGGCGCATCGTCGTGCTCGACCTCGCAATGATGGTCGCGGGCACCAAGTACCGCGGTCAGTTCGAGGAACGCATCAAGGCCGTCATGACCGAGGTGCGCCGCTCGAAGAACGTCATCCTCTTCATCGACGAGCTGCACACGCTCGTTGGTGCAGGCGGTGCCGAGGGCGCCATCGACGCCAGCAACGTGCTCAAGCCCGCGCTCTCGCGTGGCGAGGTGCAGTGCATCGGCGCCACGACGCTGGACGAGTACCGCAAGTACATCGAGAAGGACGGCGCGCTCGAGCGCCGCTTCCAGACCGTGATGGTCAACCCGCCGACGCGCGACGAGGCCTACGAAATCCTGCTCGGCCTCCGCGACAAGTACGAGGCGCACCACCGCATCAAGTTCACCAACGACGCCCTGCGCGGCGCCGTCGAGCTGTCCTCGCGCTACATCAACGGCCGCTTCCTGCCGGACAAGGCCATCGACGTGATGGACGAAGCGGGCGCGCGCCTGCGCCTGCGTTCGATGACGCAGCCGCCGGACCTGAAGGACATGGAGGGCGAGATCGCCCGCCTGGACCGCGAGAAGGAAGAGGCGGTCGCCGCCCAGGACTTCGAGCGCGCCGCGAAGCTGCGCGACGAGGCCCAGAAGGTGCGTCGCAAGAAGGATCAACTCCTGCGCGAGTGGCGCGAAGAGACCCAGAAGAGCACGGGTGTCGTCGACGAGGAGGTCATCCGCGAGACCGTCTCGAAGATGACCGGCATCCCGCTGACGCGCCTCGAGAAGGCCGAGGCCGAACGCCTGCTCCGCATGGAAGACGAGCTGCACAAGAAGGTCGTCAGCCAGGATGACGCGATCAAGGCGATCGCCCGCGCGCTCCGTCGCAGCCGCTCGGGCCTGAAGGATCCGCGCCGCCCGATGGGTTCGTTCATCTTCCTGGGCCCGACCGGCGTCGGCAAGACGCACCTGTCGAAGACGCTCGCCGAGTTCATGTTCGGCGACGCCGACGCGCTCATCCAGATCGACATGTCGGAGTACATGGAGAAGCATACGGTCAGCCGCCTCGTCGGCGCGCCTCCCGGCTACGTCGGCTTCGAGGAAGGCGGCCAGCTCACCGAGCAGGTCCGCCGCCGGCCGTACTGCGTCGTTCTCTTCGACGAGATCGAGAAGGCGCACCACGACGCCTTCAACATGCTGCTCCAGATCATGGAAGAGGGCCGCCTGACGGACTCCTTCGGCCGCCACGTCGATTTCAAGAACACCGTCATCATCATGACGAGCAACATCGGCGCGGACGCCATCAAGAGCCAGGGCGGTGTCGGCTTCCAGAAGCAGTCCGAGGACGTGACCTTCTCGCGCATGCGCGAAGAGCTCATGAAGGAGGTGGAGCGCCACTTCCGTCCGGAGTTCCTCAACCGGGTCGACGAGATCATCGTCTTCCGTCAGCTCACGCGTGAGGACCTCACGCAGATCATCGACATCGAGACCGCGGGTCTCGGTGCGCGCCTGCAGGAGAAGCAGATCACGCTGCAGCTCAGCCCCGAAGCCAAGGAGCACATCATCACCGAGGGCTACAACCCCGAGTACGGGGCCCGGCCCTTGCGGCGTGCCATCCAGCGGATCCTCGAAGACCCGCTGGCCGAAGAGGTGCTGCGCGGCGGGTTCCCGGAAGGCACCGAGGTGATCGTCACGATGAAGGACGGCCACGTGCACTTCGAGGCCGCCAAGCGTGAGACGCCGGCGCCGACGGAGCCCGAAGAAGAAGCCAGCGCGGCTGCCGCCGGCGGCCCGGGCGAAGGCGGGAGCAGCAGCGCCGAGTAGCCGGCACGCTGCGACGGGGCCTGCTGCAACGGGCCCTGCTGCAACGAACCCGTAATGTTGGCGCGCGTTTGTTCAGGAGGCCGGGCTTCCGGCTCGCGTTGCGCAAGAGGCCCCTCGAACCGCTACGCGGGATACCGAGCCCGGTTCGCGATTTCGTCACCTTGCGGGCACGCCGCCATGCAAGCGGCCGTCCGCTCAAGCAAAGTGACAAAATCGAACCGGGCTCGTATCGCCGGTTGTGCGGGCGGATACGATTCCCGAGGGCCGTGGGGACGAACAGAACATGAACGCCAAGATGACCCTCTCGTTCTCGGTCGCCACGTTCATCGCGGCCGTCGCGCTCATGTTCTTCCTGTCCGAGGTACGCGGTCGCCTGGGCGAGGTCGAGCGCGAACTCGCCGCCGTACGCGAGGCGCAACCGCCGCCGCCCGAGAGCGGGAACGCAGCGACGCTGCAAGGCGGCAACGAAAGCGACGGCGAAGTAGCGCCGCTCGACACGAAGGACCCGCTCGTCAAGCTCGACTGGGTCGTCAAGAAGCTCGAGGAAGTCGACGAGAACGCATACGAGTACTACAACGACATTGCGCAAGAGCAGTACCAGCTCAAGCGCGATCAGGGACGGCTGCATGGCACCGTCCTACGCATCCTGCGCGGACTGCGCAGCTCCGGGACCTTCCCGGGCCTCGAACCGGATCTGCCGGACAAGGGCGCACCCGTGACCACGAAGATGCGCGAGAAGTTCAAGGCCGAAGCCGAGAAGTTCGGGCTGAAGGTCGAAGACGGCCTCGTCACGGGCCGCGGCTTGCTCAACACGTCCCAGGACAAGGCGTACCCGGTCGAGTACTTCATGACCCGCTTCCCTGACGCCGGTCACGAGACCCTCGTGCACCTGATCGGGTCGGCGCGGCTGGAGGACTTCCAGGCCCCGCCCTTCCCGGATCTGCGCGGCCTGCCGACGGCCCTCTACAAGGCCCTGCTCGCCGCCGGCTTCGAAGAGGGCGCGTCAAGCCGCCCGGATCCGGCGCACGAGGGGGACCCGCGCGCGCCATGGCTGATGCCGACCGGCGACACGGTCTACCTCTACGTGGAGTACGAAGAAGACGGCGAGCGCAAGCGCATACGGGCGACCGACTGGATGGCCGATCCCGATACCAAGGAGTCGTTGCCGCACGACTGCTTCCGCTTCACGGGCTCACACCGCGTCGAGGACCGCAACACGGGAGACGACGTACTCGTCGCCGAGCTTGGCGGGTTCCTGGCGTCGGTCTTCACCCGCCGCCCTGCGCTGCTCGAAGTCGCGCTCGAGTCCGCCATGAAGAACAACTACCAGTACCGCTGGGACCGGCTGCCGAAACACGACGGCAAGACCCCGCTGTACGTCGACCTGATCTTCTCCAAGAAGCCGCTGACGAACTGAGACCTTGACTGACACACAGCTCACCGCCGGCCACAGCTGGGGCGCCGTCGCCGACGGCGTCGCGCGACGTGTGAACCGGCGAACGCGAGTCGGTGCAGTCCTTCGCCGGCTGAACGTTGCGTTGCTCGCGACGGGCGTTGCGGCGGTCGGCTTCCGTGCGCTCTCCACCGGCGCGATCGACCGGGACCGTGCCGTCGTGGCAGGCCTGTTCGGCGCCGGGCTGCTACTGGGTCTCGGATGGGGCCTGCGTGCGGCGCGGCGCGTGAAGCCCGTGGCGAGCGCAGACGCAGCCTGGGCACTGGATCGGCTGGCGGGTGCCCGCGGCCGTGGCCTGGCTGCCGCCGCCGCGGACGGACCGGCGGCCGCCGAGGCCGCATGGTCCCAGGCGGCGATCGCGCCGCCGGAGCGGGTCACCTTGCATCCGCCGCGCGGACTCGTTGTCACGGTGGCGGCGTTGGGATTGTTCGCCCTCGCAGCGCTCGTGCCCGCGCGCGGTGCCTCGGCGCCGGAGGAACGGACCGTCGTCCGGATCGTGGGCGAGGGAGGCGGCGGCGCGGCGGAAGACGCGGAGGCCGAGGCGGCCGCGCTGGACGCGCGGGCCGAAGACGCACGCCGCCTCCGCCGTCTGCTGAACCTGCCCGCCGACGGGCCGCTCGACCCCGCGGAAGTGGCCGAGCGGCTCGCCGATGCCGCGGTTCGCAGGAAGGCCGCGGCGGCGGCAGCACCCGGGACGCCCCTGTCCGAGGTGCTGGACGGCGGGGATACTTCCGGCGAGGCGCTAGCCCGTCTGCTCGCAGCGAGCGACGCGGATCCGGCGGCGGCCTCCCAACGGCGGCGCGAGGCAGCCAGCGCACGGGCACGGACCGGCGCCGTGCCGGTTCCGCCGGGGCGACGGGACGTTGTGACGCGGTATCTGACCCGACTTTCGGATGAAGGCCTGAAGTGATGCATCGCAGTTCGAAGGCACAAGGCAAGACAGGTGTGTGGTTCCTCGGCGCGTGCGGCGCCGTGGCCACCCTGACGGCGGTCGGTGGGCGCGCGCTGGCGCGCGGATTGCGCCCACCCATCGGCGTGCTCACGGAGAGCCCCCTGTTCGACGGACTGGCGCTCCCGCCGCTCGACGACCTCGTATTCGGCGGCCACGAGATCCGCAACACCGACCCGCACTGTGCGGCCCACGAGTTCGCGTCCAACGTCGGCGTGATCGACGCGCCGCTGCTGACCTTGCTCGACGAAGACCTGCGCACCTTCGGCGAGAACGTACGGCCCGGGTACGTCGTGAACCCGAGCGAGGCCGTCGCGTCGCTGGCCAAGGACGGCCGCGTCTCGCGCCTGCGCAGCCCGCGCAAGGTCGTCGAAGGCATCCAGGCCGACCTTACCGAGTTCCAGGAACGCAACGAGCTGGATCGCGTGATCGTGGTCAACGTGTCGAGCACGGAGCCGCCGGGCCACATGCCGATCGAGTATGCGACGCTCGACGCCTTCGAGGCCATGCTCGACAGCCGCAAGCCCCGCAAGGCACTCACCGCCAGCGTGCTCCACGCCTACGCGGCGATCGCAGCGGGGTATCCGTTCATCAACTTCACCCCGTCGCCCGGAAGCACGATCCCGGCGCTGGTCCAACTCGCCGAGCAGCGCGGCGTCCCGCACATGGGCGCCGACGGCAAGACGGGCGAGACACTGGTGAAGACCGTCCTCGCTCCGATGTTCGCGGGTCGCTCGCTGCGTGTGCTCTCCTGGGAGGGCTACAACATGCTCGGCAACCGCGACGGGTTCGTGCTCGACGACCCGAAGGCGCGTGAGAGCAAGACGCGGTCGAAGGACAAGGCGCTGCGCCAGATCCTCGGCGACGACGACACGCACTCGAAGGTCACGATCGACTACGTGCCGAGCCTCGACGACTGGAAGGTGGCGTGGGACTTCATCCACTTCGAGGGCTTCCTCGGCGCGCGCATGTCGATGCAGTTCACGTGGCAGGGCAACGACTCCGCGCTCGCCGCGCCGCTCGTGCTCGACCTCGCACGCCTTGCGGCATTCGCGCAAGATCAAGGCGAGAGCGGCCTCATGACGTGGGCCGCGGCCTACTTCAAGAGCCCAGCCGGCGTCGAGGAGCAGGGCTTCGTCAAGCAGCTCGCGCTGCTCGAGCAGTACGTGGCCAAGCACAGGGCGTCTGCCGGCGGGCGAAAGTCGATGTAGGACGCGGGCCGACCACTCGGCCCCGGGGGCCTCGGGTCGCCCCCACATCGATGCCGCACCTGTGCGCGTCCGCTTGGCAGTCACCGCGATGTAGGGGCGACGCGAGCGCAGCGAGTGGTCGGCCCGCGAAGCGAGGAGGACTGTCCTTGACGCGTGAATCGGACCGCCGTCAGCACCTCATCACGGCCCGTCTCTACCTCATCGTCACGGTGCGCGACGAAGGCGGCTGGCTGATCCCGGTCGAGGCGGCGCTCTCGAGCGGTTGCGTCGACATCGTGCAGCTGCGGGACCGCAGCGGCGACGACGCGGTGCTGATCGAACGCGCGCACGAGCTGCGCGAGCTGGCGCACGCCAACGATGCGCTCTTCGTCCTCAATGACCGGCCGGAGCTCGTCACGCGGGTCGAGGCCGACGGAGCCCACGTAGGCGAGGACGACATCCCCGTCGCCGAGGCGCGCGCGGCCATCGGACCGGAGCGGATTCTCGGCACGTCGACGCACGACGCGGACGAGATCCGCGCCGCACGCGAGCTACCGGTCGACTACGTGGGGCTCGGGCCCATGTACCCCACGTCGTCGAAGACGCTCGCGCGGGCGCCGGGCGGCGGTGCGCTGGTGGCCGGTTGCCTCCCCGCGGCCGGCTCGCTTCCCGTCTTCCCGATCGGCGGGATCACACCGGAGAACGCGCCTGCCCTGGTCTCTGCCGGCGCGAAGCGCCTGGCCGTGGGAGCGGGCATCCTCCGGGCTGCGGATCCTGCCGCCGCGGCACGCGACCTGGCTGCGCTCCTGGACGATGACAAGGCGCGCTGAGCGGGTTCCGGCGACTCCATACTTGCAGAGGGCCGGTGCGCGGATTCCTCTATGGGGGCGCGCGTTCGCCGAGGGAGCCTCCTGCATGCGATTGATGCCCGTTCTTGCCGTCGCGATCCTCGCGTGCGGCATCCCCGCCGCCGCAGAGAACGAGACGCCGCGCGAGCGCCTCTTCCGCGCCGAGCGGCTGGTCGAGACGCCGCCGAAGGACTACGAAGCGGCCCTGACGATCTACGCGGCCGTGGCCGACCTTCCTGACCAGCCGCCGGACGTACGCGCCGACGCGCTCGTCGGCGCAGCGAAGATGCACCTGCACTTCGACCGCACCGCCCAGGCCCGCAAGTACCTCAAGCGCATCACCGCAGACGAGGCGCTGCGGCAAGAAGCACGCGACTGGGCGCGCTCCGAGCTTGCGCGCCTCGAGCCGGCACCGGTTCCCGCCGGCAACGGGCCCGTCGCGACGCCCGCGGATCTCGAGGAGCTGCTCGCACGCGAGCAGGCCAAGCGGCGTGAAGAAGCCCGCGACCTCCTGCGACGTGCGCGGATCGCGTTCAACGCGCGCAACTACAAGGCGGCGCGCAACATGGCGCTCGAAGCGCTGAGCAAGGACTTCGACAACCCGGACGCCAAGCGGCTGTTGGACGAGATCGAGAGCAACCGCCCGGAGAGCGGCGACCTGCTCCAGCGCCTCATCCACTTCCTCCAGACGGCGCAGCTGGAGGAGTACCAGCACCTCAAGTCGCGCGTCGAAGAGCTGCGCGGTCGCGGCAAGCGCGCGAGTGACAAGCAGGAGTACGCCGAGGCTGATCGGCTCTTCCGCGAAGCGATCCGGATGATCGACGGGAGCGATTTCCTCACGGCCGGCGGGGCGCTGGACATCGAGTCTCTGGCAACCGTGCGCACCGAGATCATGGCGCATCTCGCCGTCGTACACACGCAGGGACGCGCCAAGGGACTCGAGTTCGACCCGGAGCCCCCGCTACCGGACGTACGGCATGCGGGTGGGCTGCAGCGCGAGTTCTATGGACTCCTGGCGCGCACCTTCACGCCGCGCGAGGGCGGCGAGGAGCCGCTGCGCTTCTACGACTTCGCGCCGCGCCGGCGACAGGGCGCGGTGGCAAAGCCGCTGCTCAACCCGAGCTTCGCGCCGGGCCTGCAGGCCTCGCTCGCCACGGGCTCGCTCACGCGGGCCGGCTGGGCGGAGCGCTGGATCCGCAGCAACATCGGAGCCCGCTGGAGTGACCCCGCCGCAATGCGCACCGGAGCCGCCGCTCGTCAGCGCGCGCGCATCCTGACGCGGTTCGGGAACTTGATCTGCGCACAGCATCGCGAGATCGAGCACGCGCGGATCCGCAAGCTGCAGGAGTCCTTCGCCCGGCAGAGTCCGCCGTTGACCATCAAGGTCCACCTCTACGCCGCGGGCCCCGGCGGTGCCGTCCGCGCGGCGGAGGCCCTGCGCATCGTATCGGCCCCGGGAGAGGTGGGAACGAGCGTCGTCGACCGGGCGCACGTCATCGAGAATGCGGTCCGCGCCCTCGACGGTCTCACCAACTTGAAGGACCTGGGCGGAGCCACCCTCGAGATGGACGGCGAGTCCGCCGTCACGCTCGCGCTGACCAGGCTGACGGCAGAGCATCCGTACTTCGAGACGACGCCGGCGCCCGCGATCACGATTCCCGACGACTTGGCCCGCTACGGGCTCTGGCTCGACCTCTTCGGCGAGGACATGCCGCAGGGCACGGGACGCCGCGCCCGGAGCGGCGCGCTGTCGGTGCGCGCCCGCGTGATTCAGCCCAGTGACACGCAGCACTCGCACGTGGTGCCGCGGCGCGGGCGCAGCGACCCGAGCTGGACGCGCCTGCCGCTGATGACCGAGCAGCCGCGGGAAGCAGACGTCGAGCTGCCCCACTTCGGGACCTTCGCAATGTTCGGCCTCGCCAACCCGTTCCCGGACACGCGCGCCGAGCACGGGGAGCTGGTCGTCCTGATCGGCTTGCGACCGAGCGACCGCCCGACGCCGGAAGCGCCGCGGACGCCGACGAGCCCGCGCATCGTGCCGGCGGCGGACAAGGTCCGCGAGTACGCGCTGGGGCCGCTGGCAACGGAGGTCGAGGATCTCGTCGTCGGCGATCCGTGGCCCGAGCTGCACACCGTGGCCGAGGGCGTCTCTGCAGGCGCTCGGCGCCGGGCGCGCGACGAGCATCTCTCCTGGTTGCTCGGTCGCATGGCGAACATCGACAACGCTGGATCCGCCGCGGTGCGACCGATCCTGGTGCACGACGGCGTGGCGACGGCGAACCTCGCGCCGGAGGAGCACGTACAGCTCCAGCGGGCGGTGATGCGCCTCAACAACTGCAAGACGCATCACTACGTCGTGAACGTGGAATCTGCCGTAATGCCGCGCGCACGCTGGAGCGAGTGGCGCCGCCTCGAGGGCGTCCGGACCAACGACCGCGGAAGCCTGCGCGCCACGGGAGCACCCCGCGAGATGATGGCGTCCGAGCTAACCACCCTGCGAGAAACCGAGCATCTCTTCAACATGGCGTTCAGCCCGAAGCTCGCGCGCTCCACGCAGAAGGTCCTCCGCCAGAGCACGCGTTCGCGTGACATCACCAAGGACTTGCGCATGCGTATCACGGATCACGGGCGCCAGGCCTACACCGCGATCGCCGGCAAGGCCGAAGAGGGCCTGGTCGTCGAAGTGCGCCCGAGCATCGAGCAGGTCGACGCCGCGATGCGTGACGTATCGATCCGCGTTCGCGCCGCGCGCCTGCGAACGATCGAGTCGCGGGCGTACCCCGGCGCCAACCAGCCCGCGGCGCGCTACGACGTTCCGCTCTGGCACGAGACCACGACGGGATCGTTCGCCGAGGTGAGCGACGTGGAGATCCTGGACGACCGGACGACCGTGTTCCTGCCGCTCGAGCTGCCCGGCAAGCCCGATGAGCTCATCGTCGTCAGCGTGACGGTTCGGCGCGTGCAGTAAGGAGGGCGCTTTCGGCGAACAGGCCATGTACGGGAGGGCCTTGTGCCCTCCCTCGGTGGCCGGTGTTCGCGGACGGGCACAAGGCCCGTCCCTACATGTTCACTAGCCGGGGGTCTCTTACCGCCTGTCGAACCAGGTGCGCAGACAGTCCGAGTCGATCCCGAAGACCTCATGGAGCCGGGCGGGCGCATCCCCCTCGACCGACAGCTCCTCGCGTTTGTTCGCGCGAATGACCTCGATGCTGCCCGGTCGCTCGCCGTACCGGTAGATCGCATCCTTCGTGCGCCGCGCCAGGCGCAAGGGCATCGGCCGCCCCTTGTAGAAGGACGCAAGCCACGCCTGCCGAAAGCTCTGCGGCGGCGCGGGCACGGGGATGATCGAGTAGATCGGCCGGTCGCCGATCTCCTCGGCGGGGATGTTCCAGAGCGTGTCGGTCGGCCCACCGCGGTGCCCATCGCGGCCGCAGTGCATGCGGAGGGTGACCGTGAGCGTCGGGCCGCAGCGAGGCTGGAGCGAGATGACGCCGAGCGGGTCTTCGAGGGCGCCGCCCGGCCGCACCGGAATGGCGCCACACATGAGCAACGCGGGGTCGTAGAGCAGCGGCCCGTCATCGACATAGAGCACGACGGCTGCGTGCGCCTGCTCGGTCACGAGGTTGTAGCCGAGCGTACAGTGCGCGTTCGTGCCGGCACCGCGCAACAGGTCGCGCAGCGCGTAGGCGAGCGAGAAGCTGGTCCCGCCCATACCGTAGGCCGCGTTCTCACGCAGGAGCAAGTCCGTCGCACGCGGCCACTCCTCGGGCTCCTCGGGGTTGGCCTGCACGGAGCGGTTGTTCGAAAGATTCTCGTACGGCACGCGCTCGAGGAACGCCACGTAGATGGCCTGGGCGCGCTCGGCTTCCGGCAGCACGGCCAACACATCGGGCTCCAGGTCCAGCATGCGCAGGCGATGGGCGGTTATGACATCGAGATTCAAGCGGAACCCATCCCATTCGTCGCCCGCGGCTCCAGGGACGCGGTGAAACGCAAGTCTACCCGACAGTTGCGTTCGGACCCGGCGCGCTTTGTCCGCCGTCTTCATCCGGGACTCCAGGCGGTGGATCCTCGACCCAATCGCGTTTCCCGAGCCGCGCGAAGGCGGAGGGCAGTGCGCGCCAGACGAACCAGGCGGTCAATGCCCCCACCGTCAGCCCCACGGCGACGTCCGACGGCCAGTGCACGGCCTTCCAGACGCGGCCGGCGGCGACGAGCAGGGCGAGCAGCGTCACGACGAATCCGAGGCTGCGCGAGATGCCCCACGCGGTCGCCGCGAAGACACCGGCGGTGAGCGAGTGACGGCTCGGAAACGACGGACTCTTGGACAGGTATCCACGGCCTCCGACCACGACGGCATCAGGGCGGCTCGCACAGGTCGCGATCTCCTCGGTGGTCTTCAAGTGCTCGTGGCTGCGCCACGGCCGCGGTCGATCGACCGTCGACCAGAGGATCGTGGCGAAGCCCATGCAGATGCCCCACGCGGCGAGCGCCGTGAAGAACCCGCGGACGGCTCGTCGCCGGCGCCAGAAGAAGGCGACGATCAACACACCGAGGAACACAGGAACCGCGATGTGCTTGTCCTGCACGCGCG
This sequence comes from Planctomycetota bacterium, assembly GCA_028281445.1. Lineage (GTDB taxonomy): Bacteria > Planctomycetota > PLA2 > PLA2 > JAEUHO01 > JANQJW01. The sequence goes on from JANQJW010000055.1 coordinate 83,834, forward strand.
GCAACAGGGCTTCCCAGAACGGTCCGGTGAGCTCGCAGTTGATTGCGTGCAGGATGTCGTCGTCGAGCGATGCGATCGGGTGAGTCACCCGGGAAGCCTACACGCGGAACGTCGGGCTCCGAGGCTAAGAGATCGGGAACCGCACCTGTACGGTCGTACCCTTCCCAGGCTCGCTCTCGAGCACGAGCTTGGCCTTGTGCGCCTCGGCGTAGCGCTTGACGAGCGCGAGCCCGATGCCGACGCCCGGCGCATCGCGCGTCATCTCGTCCTTGCCGCGCTGGAACGGCTGGAAGAGGGCCTTGCGCGCCGCCGGCGTGATGCCGATGCCGCGATCCCGCACCTCGACGACCACGCGTTCCCCATCCCGCCGGACGTCGACGCGGACCTCCTTCGTATCGACCTTCGCGCTGTACTTGATCGCGTTGTCGACGAGGTTGAGCACGAGAGGGCGCACGAGCTGCGGATCGAAGACGACCGCGGGCAGGTCGGGCTCGATGGTCGTCTCGAGGGAGACGCCGCCATCGGCGGCCTTCGTCTCCAACAGGGCCACGGCGGTGCGCACCGCCTCGCCCATGTCGCCGGACTGGGCGTTGACCGCCGCAACGCCACGCTCCAAGGCGGCGAGGTCAAGCACCTGGTTGACGAGGTGTCCCAGCCGGTCCGTCTCGTCGAGGATGCGCGTTGCGTACTTGTCCGCGGCCTCGGGACTCTGCACCCAGCCTTCCCGCAGCATGTCGGCGTACATGCGAATGCCCGTGAGTGGCGTCTTGAGCTCGTGCGTGATCGCCGCGATGAAGTCTTCCTTGCGCCGCACGAGGCCTACCTCGCGCTGGACGCCCCGTAGGACCACGAAGAAGCCCAGCCCCACGACGACAACAAGGGCTGCCACAAGGAGCAGGAACCGATTTCGCGCCGTGCGCCACGCCGACGCGGCCGCGGCGTGATCGGGCCGCGATGCCAACGACAACGACGGATCGAAGACGGCCGGTACAAACCCCGGGATCGTGCTCACACCGGCGATCTCCGCGCCCAGGATGCCCGGCAACGACTCGACGGCGATGCCGCTGCGTTCGTCGTCACCCAGCCGGTCCGCGCGAATCACCTGGGCGCTGCCAACAGACTCCCAGAGGGACGGCAGCAGGGCACCCGGATCGAGCGCGTAGCCCTGGAGCATCCAGCGGTCGCGCTTGATCTCGCGCCACTGGGCCTGCTCCGGCGGCACCCAGACCATGCGCCAGGCAATGAGCGCAGGTCCGGGCGTGTTGAGCGGCCGCGCGAGGTAGCGGAAGTCGGTGTAGCGAACGCGCACCGGATCCTCGCGGGACCGCGTCTCGAAGTTGTCGAGGTACGTGTCGTCGTCGACCTGCTGCGCACCGCGCTGCGCGGCGCGATTCCGGTTCTGGACGGCGATCTCCTCCTGCAGCTGGCCGCGTTCTTCGTTGGCGGCGACAACGCGCTGGGAGTACGCCTCGACGCGCGCGTTGCCCGTGCGCAGATCGATGCTCTCGGGCGCGCGCTCGAGTCGCTCTCGCAGTGTCTTGCCGTAGGCCGCGAGCAGATCGCGCTTCAGGGTGGCGTGCTTCGGCGGGAAGACCTGGAAGGCCGCATCGCTCGCGCGCCTCGAAAACAGCTCCCACTGGAACCACCCGACGAAGTGCCGCTCGGATGGCGCGGCGTTGAGCATGCTGCGCTGGAACGAGAGTGTCTTTACGGTCTGCTCGCGCGGCAGGAACTCGCCTTGATACTCGTAGTAGTGCCGGCGTGACTCCCGGTCGCGAAGCTGCTCGAGCTCCGTGACGGTCTCGCGGAGACGCGCGGAGAGCACGTCGCGCGCGGTGCGGTTCATGTCGCGTTCACGGAACTCGTGCTCGCGCTGCAGGCTGTTCCAACCGAGAGCCCCGAACCCGGCAGCGGGGCCGAGCAAGAGGACGGCGAACACGAGCAGCGACCGCTTGACGAGGCCGGAGCGCGTTGCGGGCGGGGTCTTCAGCCGCCCCACCGATAGCCCTTGCCTCGCACGGTCTTGATGATGGCGGGATCCGCGGGATTGCGCTCGATCTTCTTGCGCAACGCGGCCAGCGTGTTGTCCACCGTGCGTGTCTCGACGTTCGCCGTGGGGTACTTCCACACTTCGAGCAGGAACTCGTCGCGCGTGACCACGTTCCCCTTGCGCGTGCGCAAGTAGCTGAGGATCTCCCCCTCGCGCGGCGTCAGCGGCACGGGCTCGTCGCCGGAGCGAACGCACTCGAGGCGGCCCAGGTCGAACTGCATGCCGTCGACCTCGAACTCTTCGCCGTCGCCGCGATCCATGCGCGCCCGCCGCACCTGCGCACCGACGCGGGAAACCAGCTCGCGGATCGCGAACGGCTTCGTCACGTAGTCATCGGCGCCGAGATCGAGGCCTTGGACGCGGTCGTCCTCGGCGCCCTTCGCGGTCAGCATGATGGTGGGCGTCTTGTTGCCCTCGGCGCGCAGCGCCTCGATGACCTCGAACCCGCTGAGCTCGGGCAGCATCACGTCGAGCAACAGCACGTCGAACGGGCCGCGGCGCGCGGCCTCGAGGCCGGTGGCCCCGTCTTCGGCGATCTCGCACTCGTAGCCCTGGAAGGCGAGGGCTTCCTTGAGGCCCTCGGCGAGAGTCGGTTCGTCTTCCACGATGAGGACGCGCGGCTTTTCGACAGTCATGGCGCTGATCCTACCCGTCCACGACCTTGACGACGCGTCCCTGGACGAGGAGGAGCAGCGGGCCCTCTTGAGACAGGCGCGCATTCTCGTCGGGCGAGGTCTTCTCGAGCAGGTCGAAGAAGGCGGGCGACCAGCGTACGACCGAGATGTCGGGCTTACGCGTCTCCGGCACGCGCCCGTCGACCCAGCCGACGCCGGCCCCGCGGTAGAAGAACGTCTGGTTGGCGACCTGGCGCACGCCGTGGAGCTGGACGCGCTCGACGTCCCGGTCGCCGGCCGCGCCCAGGTAGTAGCCGCCGGCCGAAGACGGCGCGCGCTGGGCGCCGCGGCGGGAGGCCTGGTTGGCGGATTGCGCGAGTCCCGTGCCGCCGACCGCGCGTTCGGCCAGCGCGTCGACGATCTTGCGCGTACGCCGTGCGTTGACGTCCAGCGCGGCGTGACTCACGCCCGTCTCGTCGGCAAGGAAGGACGTGTACTCCGTGAGGATGCCGAACTTCGTCGACAGGCGCACGATCTCGTTGATGAGCTCGGGGTCCTTCTTCCTGTGCAGGCGCACCTCGTCGAGGAGCTGCGCGATGCGGCGCGTCGCCCAGACGCGTGCCGGGAAGTCGCTCGTCAGCCCGGCGCCCTTCCGCGCCGCGGAAAGCACGTAGTGGTGCTCGCGTTCGACGGCGCCGTCGCGTCCGGCCAACATGACGCGGATGGACCCGCCGCGCCGGTAGCGCCCCGCCACGACAAGCTCGCTTCCGCGGAACAGGTCCGGAAGCTGCGCAGGTAGGGTCTCCGAGATCATCATGCCCACCGCTTCGAGCCGCACGCCCGTCAGCACGGGATAGCGGATCTTGTCGTAGAGGCCGCTGACCTTGACCTCCACGTTCTCCCGCGGGCGGACGAAGGCCGGCGCGCCGCGATTCTCGAGCGCCAGGCGGTCGAGGAGGACCGTGTTGACGTCGACGCCGACGCCCAGCACGAAGACGCGTTGCTTGCCGTCGGGGTTCTGCTTCTTGACGGCGGCGAGGATCTTCGCGGGATCCCGCTCGCCGACGGTGGGACGGCCGTCGGTCAGGAAGACCACGACGGACGGCATGCCCTCCTCTCGAGGGCCGTTCAGCGCGGCGGCAAGCGCGCCCTGGATGTTCGTTCCGCCGGTGGCCTGGAGGCCCTCGACGAACGCGAGGGCCTGGGCGCGGCGCTTGGCGTCGACGGGCATGGGCTGCGACCACAGAGGGACGACCGCGCTCGCGTACGAGATGACGTTGAAGCGATCCGAGGTATTGAGCGCGGGAATGACCTGCAGGAGCGCCGCGCGCACCTGTTCGATCTTCTCGCCGGACATCGAGCCGGAGGTGTCCACGACGAACGTGATGCTCTTGAAGCGCGTCCGCTCGTTGGCTCGCAAACGCGGCGACGGGGTCGCGAGCAAGAGGAAGTAGCCGCGCTCCTCGTGGGAAGGCCAGTACGTCAGCAGCGTGGCGCCGATGTCGCGTGTGGTCGTGCTCCAGAAGACCTGCAGGTCCGCCTGGCGGGCGTGCACGTCGCCGTCGAAGCGGATGTGCGCCTTGTTCTTCGCGGCGCGCACGACTTCGATGTCGTGCGTCGGGCTGTAGATCGGCCCGAGCGCGCCCTTGGCCTCGAGGCCGATGCGCATCGAGACCTTGGCGGCATGGCCCGCGAGGCGCACCGTACTGAGGGGATGCACGAACTCCACCAGTCCGCTGTCGGCCGAGAGCACGTGGTCGTAGCTGAGAACGACGCGGCGCACCTGCCCCGGCGGAATCGGGAACACCCGCACGCGAAACAGGTCGCGCCCGAGGTACTCGAGCAATGCGGGGTCCTTGCGACGACGCACGATGTCGAGGTACGCGCGGCGCGCATCGTCGGCGCGCAGCAGCGTGCCTTCGATGGCCTTGACCCCGTCGTAGAGCGTGACGGACGAGACCATCGCGCCCTTGGGAAGCGGGAACACGTAGTCAGCCTGGAGTGTGGCGGGAGAGACGTTCTTGAAGACCTGGTCGACGGTCACCCGGGCGTGCGGCCCGCGGGCGGTGACGTGCACCTTGTAGGACTCGATGCTCCAGCAGCGGCGCGGCTTGGCCACGCGGTCGGTCGGCACGAGGAAGCCCGATGCCTGTGCCGGTGCCGCAAACGCAACGGCCGCGGCGGCAACGAACAACGTGGCGAGAAGACGGGCCATCGAACCGGCTCCAGGGACCAGGATTGGTGTACCTCTTTGGAGGCCGGATACCGGCAAACGTTCTGTAAAAGGCGCTGAGGCGCCGTCAGGCAGAGGCGCAGAGGTCCACTGGTAGGGGCTTGCTACTGGACCTTGCCTGCGCGGACCTCGATGACGAACGTGACCGGGCCGTCGTTGACGAGGTGGACCTGCATGAGCGCCGCGAAGCGGCCTGTCTCGACGGAAAGGCCGGCGGCACGCAACCCGTTCGCGACACGTTCGTAGAGTGCCTCGGCCCGCGCCGGGTCTTCTGCCTTGTCAAAGCCCGGGCGGTTGCCCTTGCGTAGCGTGGCGGCGAGCGTGAACTGGCTCACGACCAGGCAGGCGCCTTCGACCTGGGCCAGCGTCTGGTCCATCGGCGTCTTGCCCGGGAAGCAGCGCAGGGCGGCAATCTTGCGAACGGTCGCGTCGGCGTCGGCCTCGGTGTCCCCCTGCTCCACCCCGACGAGGAGTACGACGCCGCGTCCGATGCGGCCGACAACCTCGCCGTCTACGGCGACATGGGCCTCGGATACGCGCTGCAACACAGTCTTCATGGACGGACTTCTCTACGCTGCACCTGCGAATCCGCGCAAAGAGAATCCGAGGACGAGCTTCGCGCGAGGAGAGTACTGCGCAGTGCGTAGACTGGAGCGAGCATGAGTGACACCGGCACCCAACCCAGCCCGCTGCACCGCGAGGAGATCGAGGCTCGCGAGGACGAGCTGCTCCTGCCCCAGGCCATGCACAGCCGGCTGACGCGCGGCCGCGTGCACGAGGAGCCCGAGCACGCCTACCGCACGGCGTACATGCGCGATCGCGACCGCATCATCCACGCATCGGCCTTCCGGAAGCTCGAGTACAAGACCCAGGTTTTCGTGAACCACGAGGGCGACTACTACCGCACGCGCCTGACGCACACGATCGAGGTCGCCCAGATCGCGCGCACAGCGGCTCGTGCGCTGCGCTTGAACGAGGACCTCACCGAGTCGATCGCGTTGTCCCACGACGTCGGGCATGGGCCGTTCGGCCACAAGGGCGAGCACGTCCTCGAAGACCTGATGAAGGATCACGGCGGGTTCGAACACAACGCCCACGGCCTGCGCGTGGTGGACCTGCTCGAGCATCGTTACCCCCGTTGGCGGGGCCTCAATCTGAGCTACGAGGTGCGCGAGGCGTTTGCGCTCCACAGCCCGCTCGACAGCACGTCGCTCGGCTTCCAGAAGGGGCTGCAGCCTTCGCTGGAGGCGCAGCTCGTCGACGTGTGCGACTCGCTCACATACCTCGCGCACGATCTGGACGACGGCGTGACGTCGGGGCTGGTGACCGTGCGCGAGCTCCAGGCCGTCGACCTGTGGCAGGAGCACTGGGAAGCGAGCATGGCGGAGTACGAGGTGCTCGAGCCGCGGCTGCGGGTGCTCGCGACGGTCAAGCGCCTCATCGACGCGGGCGTCACCGACCTCGTGAACGCATCGCGCGAACGGATCGCGTCGACGGAGGCGAGCTCGCCCGAGGAGGTTCAAGGCCTCTCGTCGCGTCTCGTCGGCTTCACGAAGGCCATGCACCGCAAGCAGCAGCACCTGCGGCGCTACCTCTACGAGCACTTCTACTGCCACCCGCGGTTGCTGCAGATGGGCGAGCGTGCGCGCTATCTGTTGACGGAGATCTTCAGCGCGTACCAGCGCGAGCCGCGGATGATCGAGGAGACGCATCGCGGCTGGGCAGACGAGGTCGGCCTCGAGCGCGCGATCTGCGACCGCATCGCCGGCATGAGCGACCGCGAAGCCCAGGACGAGTTCGACCGCCTGCACGCGCCGTTTGACCGTCTGTAGGGGCGACCCTTGTGGTCGCCCCATCTGTGATTCCGCGGCGTGGGACGACCCTGTTCGGGTGCCCCTTGTGGGCACCCCGCATGTCGGCGTCCCTGGGCGGGCACAAGGCCCGCCCGAACAGGGACCGACGTGATCCGCGGAAAGCGCCGCGGGGCGACCACAAGGGTCGCCCCTACCCTTGCTCGATCATCTGCTGCAGCGCACGCCAGCCCTGGAGCTGGGCCGGGGTGATCGTCGCTTCGCCGCGCGTCGCCATGCGGTGCTCGACGGCACGCAGCCAGCGGCGCTTCGCACGCGGTAGCTGCACCCTCTCGTTCACGACGAGCCCGGTCACCATCTGGCGGCGGTGGCGGTAGCACACCTTGAGCTTCGTGTTGCGGTGCGCGTAGTAGCCGTGCGCCTTGAGGATGATGGCGGCGTACTGGATCGTGCCGCGCACGCGCCGTGCGGTCTTGCGCGGCACGCGGTGCTCTTCGAACGAGATCGTGATGTCGTCTGCGTAGCGCGTGTAGCGCCCGAAGCGGCGCTCGACCATCTGCTGGAGGCTCCGATCGAGTCCATAGTTGACGAGGTTGGACAACCGCGGACTCGTCGGCGCGCCCTGCGGCAGTCCGCCCTCCGCCGTCGTCAGCGTCGTGAGAAGCTTCGCAGCGTGCTTGTTCCAGCCGATCCGACGGAAGTAGCGCTCGATCCGCTCCTCCTTCGTGGCCGGGAAGAAGTCCTTCACGTCCATCTTGATGACGACGTGGCGGCCCACATGCGGGCGCGCGTTGTCGACGATGGACTTGCCGGCTTCGAATCCGGTCGCCGCAGGATGTGCTCGCAGGCGCCCGAGAAGCCGCCGGAGGATCGTGCGCTGCACGGCCTTCGTGCCGTCACTCGGAACGAGCAGACGCCGCATCCCGCCACTGCGCTTGGGGATGTGTGCCTCCTGGTAGCGCACCTTCAGGTGGCCGAGTTCGTCCGCATCCATGCCGAGGCGCTTCGCGAGCACCTTGACGCTCTTGCCCCACCCGACATGTGCCTTGAAGCGGCGCCACCAGCGCATGCGTCCCCCGTGGAAAGGAGCGCGGGCCGAAGCCCGCGCTCAAGCCTCCTGCTAGGCGGCTGCGTAGCTTGTTCGGCCAAGCTCGCGCCCGCGCTCGTGTGAGTCTCTGGGCAGCCATTGCGGCCCGGCCGACGAAACATCGACCTGCGTGAGACACACCGCCAGGTACGGCGGCGCCATGATGCGCTCACCCACCCCCACCGCGCCTAGAGCGCCTCGTACTCCACGAGCCGCGCCGCAGACGGCCAGAGGTAGGCGTCCTGCGTGTACGAGACGAGCTGGGACTCTGCGGCGCGATCCCGCAGGGTCTCGACGGCCGTCCGCAGCGTCATCTGCCCCTTGGCGTACTCACCGACGACCCCTGTCATGCGGAAGCGCGTGTGCGGCGTGGTCACCGGGGTGAGCTCGAACTGCGCCCACTCGAGCGCGCGCTGATGGTCTTCGCGCGACGGCGGTGTCGTCGTCTCGCGGAAGAAGATCTCGGCGTACGCGTCGACCTGCTGCGCTTCCGCCAGCTCGCCCAGCGCTTCGCCGCTCGACGCCGAGTGCGCATGAAAGAAGATCCACCAACGGCGGTGGAACTCCGTCAGGAGGAGGCGCCCCTCGCGCGCGTGCTGCAGCGACTCGTACGCCTCGCAACGCGCCAGGAAGTTCTCGCGCCCCGCCGCTGACTCCAGGTCCTCTTCGCACACCATCGGGAGGTTGGGAATGGCGGCGCGCACGGCCGCCGCGAAGACCCCATCCCGGTTCTCGATCCGATCGCCCTCGGGCGTGAACAAGCCGGCGTCGCCCGGTCCGCACGACGGCGACGTAGCTTTGAAGACGTAGCCGCTCAGGCCTTCGCCGGCCAGCGCCTTGGCACGCGAAGCGCTGAACTCGGTCATCACGTCCATGAAGTCCGTGCCGCTGTCCTTGTACTCGATCAGCTTGATCTGCTCGGGGTGCTGCTCCAGACGGATCGGCGGCCGCGGGATCGGCATGCCCTGCTCCACCTCCGGACAAATCGGCACCCACGTGACGTGCGGCGCGAAACGCTCCGTGACCGCGGCGCTCTCCTTGGCCGAGCCGTCGTAGCGCACGGGCTGGCCGAAGAGGCACGCGGATACGCCGAGGCGCAACTCGGTCATGCGCGCACCGACGCAGCGGCGAGCACCTCGCCGATCATCTTCAGCAGATCTGCTGCGGTGTACGGCTTCTGGATGAAGCCGGCAGGCTCGTCGCCTTCGAAGCGGTTGACGGCTTCCTTCTCCGAATAGCCGCTCGAGATGAGCACCGGCAAGTCGGGCCGGATCTCGCGCATATGGCGGAATGCATCGACACCGTTCATCACCGGCATTGTCATGTCGAGCAACACGGCGTCAACGCCGTCATTGGCGCGCAACGCTTCCACGCCCTGCGCGCCGTCGGGTGCAGTGACTACGCGGTACCCACCCGACTCGAGAATGTCCGTCGTCAATCGGCGCAGATCCTGTTCATCGTCGACGACCAGAATGAGCCCGTCACCGGCGATCGAAGGCGCTTCAGCCGGCACGTCGTCGACATGGACCGGCTTGGCGCTCGGCGGGAGGTACACGTTGACGCGCGTGCCTTCACCCTTGCGGCTCTTCACCCAGAGCGCGCCGCGGTGACCGCGAACGATGCCCACGACCGCTGCGAGACCAAGCCCGCGCCCGTGTGGCTTGGTCGTGAAGAACGGATCGAAGATGCGCGCCTTGGTGGCGGCGTCCATGCCGCAGCCGGTGTCGGTGATCGAGAGCATCACGTAGCTGCCGGCCGGCAAATCGGACCCCACGTAGCAACGCGCGAACTCCGCCTCCGTCACGACCATCTCGCGCACGGCGACGGAGACCGTGCCGCCGTCGGGCTCCATCGCCTGCGCGGCGTTGAGCACGAGGTTCATGACGACCTGTCGGAGCTGCGTGACGTCGCCTTCGACGGCAGGCAGCGTGCCCGGCAGCTCGGAGCGCACGATGACGCCTCGGCTCGTCACGTCGGTCTTCAGGAAGCTGGCCGTCTCCTTGATCATCTCGCGCAGGTCGAGCGGCTGGATGACGAACTGGCCCTTGCCCGAGTAGGCGAGCATCTGCATGGCGAGGTCCGCCGCGCGCCGGCTGGCCTTCTCGATGTCGGCCAGGTAGCGGTGTGCTGGCGAACCAGGGATCGAGTTGCGCGCCGCGAGACTCGCATAGCCCATGATGCTCGTAAGCAGGTTGTTGAAGTCGTGCGCAATGCCGCCCGCCAGCACGCCGAGGCTCTCGAGCTTCTGCGTCTTCTGCATGCGCCGGTCGAGCTCGCGCCGGTCCGCCTCGGCCTTGCGCATCTCGGTGACGTCGCGAACAATCGTCACAACCTCGGTCGGCGCCGACTTCACGATGCGCGACTCGAACTGGCGCACACCAGCGTCGACCGGCAGCTCGAACTCGAGCATCTGGGCGTCGCCGGTGGCGAATGCGTCCTCGACCTTGCGCATGAACCCAGCCGCGACGTCCGGTGGGAGCATCTCCTGCACCGTGGAGCGGAGGAGCTCTTCTGCCGGCGCCGCAAGCAGGCCCGGGTCCATCGCATGCACGCTCAGGTAGCGCCCCTCGCGGTCGATGCGGAACAGGAGATCCGGCAGCGCGTCGAGCATCGCGCGCATCTCGGCTTCCTTGGAGGCGAGCCGCTCCTGCGCACGCAGACGCTCGAGCTCGGCGCCCGCACGCTGAGCAAAGGTGGAGAGGATGCGCAGCGCGTCCGGGCCCGTGTGCATCGGTCCGTCGTTGAGCACGCACAGGAGGCCGATGGACTCGCCGTCCGCGTTCGTCAGCGGCACGCCCAGGTAGGACTCCGCACCGATCTCGGCGAGGAAGCGCGTGCCGGGGAAGAGCGAGGGATCTTCGGCGCCCGCGTTCCCGTTGGTCGAGGCGTCGCCCTGCAGCACGGCCGAAGACGGCATGTCGGAGAGCTCGAACTCGCGATTCGGATGGAACGCCTCGCCGCCCCAGACCGCCAGCGAACGCAGGCGGGCCGTCGGTCCGGGCGAGAGCTCGGCGACGAGGGCGTGACGCGCGCCGAGCGCACGCGAGAGATGCCGGACCAGGGAGCGGAAGAAGTCCTTGCCCGTCGTGGCGGACGTGCCTTCGAGCACGTTGCGCAGCACCGTCTCGGCCCGCTTCCGCCGGCTGACATCGCGCAGGATGATCCGCACAGACGTAGGCGTCTTGCCGCGGTAGCGCGGCGTCAAGCTGCCCTCGACGCTCATGATCGTACCGTCGCGGGTAAGGAGCTCCGTCTGCAGATGCTGGATGCCGTGCCCGCGCAGCACCCAGCGGAAGGCCTTGCGTACGCGGCCTTGCAGCTCCGGCTTCACGAGATCGAAGAACGAGATCTCGGAGATGTCGCGTTCGGCGTAGCCCAGGGCGTCGCACCAGGCGCGGTTGACGTAGAGCAGCTGCCCGTCGAGCGAGACGGTCTGGATGAGATCCGGTGCCTGGGCGAGCAGCTCCATGTAGGACGCGTGCTCTTCGCGCATGCGGGTCGTGTCCGCCACCCGCCGCTCGGCGAAGCCGAGGCGCAGCGCGAGCTCGTCCGCGCCGATCTCGCCCACGACGATGTCGTCCGCCCCCGCCTCGAGCCCTTCTGCAAGACCATGGTCCTCGGGCGGCGCGAACAGGATCACGTAGGGCGCGACGTCCTCGTCCATCTTGCGGATACGACGCGTGATCTCGACCCCATTGAGCTCGGGGAGATCCCAGGCCAGCAGCGCGATCTGGGGCGGCGCGTCGCGGCACGCGGACCACGCAGCCGTGCCGTCTGCGCGCGCGACGACGGCGTAGCCGCACTCCGCGATCCAGCCCGCAAGGCGATCGCGGCGCTCCGCGTCCGAGTCAGCCAATACCACGCGCATCCGTAGAGTCCCTAGCCGCCGAGGAGGCCCATCCTCGCGCACCGTATGGCGCCCAGTCTACGCGCGGACGCGATCCAGCCGGACCTACGCCTTCACATGTCGCCAACGATTCCCTGCCCCCGCCGAACCGGGTAGCATCCTCGCCGTGGCACGCGTTCGCTTCACTCCGCACCTACGCCGGTTCTTCGACCTGCCGGATGCGCACACGGTGGAGGCGCAGACCGTGGCCGACCTCGTCGCACGACTCGACGAGGAGTGGCCGGGCCTGGGCTTCTACATCACGGACGAAACAGGCCGCCTGCGCCAACATGTCGCGGTCTGGGTCGACGGGAAGCGTGTGAAGGACCGGGACGCATTGCAGGACGAAGTACGCGAGGGATCGGAGGTGCACATCCTCCAAGCGCTATCGGGAGGCTAACGAGGCCATGGCAACGACAAACGACCGACTCTTGATCGGTACGCGCAAGGGCTTGATCGAAGCCCACCGCAGCAACGGAAGCTGGACCCTGAAGGACCCGGCCCTCCCCGGCCAGCCGATTCCCTACGCGATGCGCGACGCACGCAACGGCTCGATCTGGGCGTCGATCGATCACGGCCACTGGGGCGTGAAGCTCTCGCGCAGCAAGGGTGACGACGGCACCTACGAGGAGATCGAAGCGCCCAAGTACCCGGAGAGCGCGGAGAAGGCGGCGAAGTACTACTGGATCCTCGCTCCCGGCGGCGTCGACACGCCGGATCAGTTCTGGGTCGGTACCGAACCCGGCGCGCTGTTCGGAACGAACGACGACGGCGCGACGTGGGACTTCAATCAGCCGCTCTGGGACCTGTGCGTCGAACACGAGTGGATGGGCGGCGGACGCGACGGCGCAGGCATCCACTCGATCTGTGTGGATCCCCGTGACGGTAATCACGTGTATGTAGGCATCTCGTGTGCCGGCGTCCTCGAGACCAAGGACGGGGGCACGACCTGGGCCTACATCAACAAGGGCCAGCGCATGGACTATGCGCCGGACGACCAGCAGGACGCGGAGTACGGCCACGACCCCCACTGCGTCGTGATGTCGCCCGCGAATCCCGACGTGCTCTGGCAACAGAATCACTGCGGCGTGTACCGGTCGACGAACGGTCAGACCTGGGACGAGCTGTCGCAGAAGCCCTACGTCTACTTCGGCTTCCCCATTGCCACGCATCCGGACAAGCCGGACACCGCGTGGATCGTTCCGATGGACTCCGCCGAGGAACGCACGACGGTCGACGGCCGCCTGCTGGTAATGCGCACCGACGACGGCGGCGCGACCTGGAACGAACAGAGTGACGGGCTTCCCGAGCGCGCCTGGGACTTCCCATACCGCCACGCCCTCGACGTAGCGCCCGATGGCGAGACGCTCGCCTTCGGCACGACATCCGGCAACCTGTACGTCACGCACGACGGCGGTGCGAGCTGGGAGGCCCTCTCGAACAGCCTGCCGCTCATCTACTCGGTCCGGTTCGCGTGATCGTCGACGCGCCGCGGCGCATCGTCTGCCTGACGGAGGAGCCGACCGAGATCCTCTATGCGCTCGGTGAGGGGGAGCGCGTCGTGGGCGTCAGCGCGTGGACCGTGCGACCGCCGGAGGCGCGCGAGAACGCGCCGATCGTGAGCGGCTTCACGGGCGGGAACGTCGAGAAGATCGCTGCGCTGGAGCCGGACCTCGTCATCGGCTTCTCCGACATCCAGGCGGAACTCGCCTCGAAGTTGATCGCGCGCAACTTGCAGGTGCTGATCTTCAACCAGCGCTCGATCGCGGAGATCTTCGATGTCGTTCAGATGATCGGGCGCCTCGTCGGGCGTGAGAGGGAGGCCCAGGCGCTCGTCGCCTCCTACAAGGAGCGCATCCTGGACGTCTGCGCGCGCGCCGCAGGGCGCGCGGACCGGCTGCCGCGGGTCTACTTCGAGGAGTGGCCGGATCCGATGATCTCCGGCATCCGCTGGGTCAGTGAGCTGATCAACCACGCGGGCGGCGAAGACATCTTTGCGGATCGCGCAGAGGGCAAGCTCGCCAAGGAGCGCTTCGTGACACCGGACGAGGTCGCGGAGCGCGCGCCCGAGGTCATCGTTGCGAGCTGGTGCGGCAAGCCCGTTGACAAGGACGCGATCCGCAACCGCGAAGGCTGGGCGGACGTGCCGGCGATTCGCGAGGACAAGATCTACGAGATCGAGTCGACGCTCATCCTCCAGCCGGGCCCGGCGTGCTTGACGGACGGCCTCGACGCGCTCGAGCGGATCATCGCGACGGCCTGAACTGGAGCGCGCCGATGCCGACCAACATCGAGATCAAGGCCCGCGTGGACGACCTCGATGCGCTGCGTGCACGCGTCCTGAACCTTGCTACCTCGGCTCCCGGGATCCTCGAGCAGGAGGACGTGCTCTTCGACGCGCGCCAGGGGCGCCTCAAGCTGCGCATCTTCGACTCGACACGCGGCGAGCTCATCGCCTACGAACGACCGGATGAAGCCGGCCCGAAGGCTTCCTCCTACCGAATCGCGCCGACCGACGACCCGGCGGCGCTGCGCGCGGGTCTGGCCGCGTCGCTGGGCGAGATCGGCGTCGTGGTGAAGCGGCGCGAGTTGCACATGGTGGGACAGACGCGCGTGCACCTCGACGAGGTAGAGGACCTGGGCTCCTTCATGGAGCTGGAGGTCGTCCTCGGGGAGGACGACACGCCGGAGCAAGGCACGGCGATCGCCCACACCTTGATGGCGCAACTGGGCGTGTCCCCCTCGCAGCTGATCGAAGGGGCCTACTTCGATCTGCTCCAGGCCCGGCACGGTTGACCTGCAGCGTGTAGGGGCGCGCCCCAAGGCAGCATCCGCGTGGTCGCCCCACCAGCGATTCGGCGCCTGAAAGCCACCAAGTCGAACAACCGGTGGGGCGACTACGCGCGCGGCGGGCCGCGCTTGGGGCGCCCCTACACGGGCCACCCCCGTCCGGTACGCTCTCTCCATGGCAAAGCTCTGGCCGGTTCTCGCGATCGCTGCTGCGGCCATCGTAGCGGTGGTGCTGATGCTCGGCGGCGAGGACGGCGCCGGGTACGTCGATGACGACGAGATCATCGGCTACGACGAGCAGGGCAACCCGATCCTCATGACGAGCGATCCGTCGCGGCGGCCAAAGCGAGAGCCGAAGCCGGAGCCGGTCAAGTCGGAGAAGGCACGGCAACCCGAAGGCCCCATCCAGGTGACCTTCAGCACAGGCGCTGTGCTGGACGCAGTCAGCAAGGCGCCCATTCCCGGGGCACTGATCTGGGCAGAACCCCCGGGACGCCGGTGTCCGAGGCTCCCGAGCTCGAAGGACGACAAGGCGCACGCCCAGACCTCCAGCGGCAAGGACGGCCGCTTCACGCTGTCGATGCAAGGCGCGCGGAACTGGGCACCGCACGACCTCTTCGCGAGCGCCAAGGGCTACGTCGTCGAGGTCCACTGCGCCCAGAGTCAGAGCAGCGACGTGACGTTTCTCATGCGGCGCGCGCTGCAGCAGAAGGTGCGCGTCACCGACCTGCACAGCCGGCCCATCGCAGGCGCCAAGCTCGAGATCACCCCGGCCGACGGAACCCCCGCGCTACCGGGTCACGCCGGCTACGGCCGCAGCGATCGCAACGGAGACGCCGAGATCGACGGGCTGATCCCCGGCGAGGTGATGCTCGAAGCCGACCATCCCCTGTTCATGCCGACAGCGGTCGGCCCCTTCGACCCGGCAACGAGCGACGAGATCGAGATCAAGCTCGCGCCCGCGCTACGCCTCACGCTCGTGATCCGGTCCGACGACGGCAGCGACATCAAGAACCCGACGCTGGCCTGGACCACCAACGGGACGCCGCCGCACCGCGGGCTGAAGCTGCTGCAGACGAGCCCCACCAACGAAGACAGCCGCGCAGAGGTCAAGGCCGTGCCGGTGCGCATCCCCTGCGATCACCGCACGGTGCAGCTCGAGGTCAAGGCCGACGGATTCGAACCCTGGGTGCCCGAGGCGGAACCGCTACCCGTCGAAGGCGGCGAGCGCGAGCTCATCGCAAGCCTGCGGCGCGATCTCAGCCTCGGCTCGCTGACGGTGCGGTTCGAAGACAACGCCGGCAACGCGGTCAACTACCGCGAGATGAGGCCCGCCCCCAACATCACGCGACTCGACCGCCAGCCGATCAGCGGCGGCATCGTGCTCGAGACCGCCGAGACGTTGAACTTCCCCGCCATGCCGCAGGGCCCCTATCGCATCGACGTGGTGAGCCCGGGCTACGCGCCGGCGTCGGTCGAGGTCACGGTGCGCGCCGGCGAGAAGACCGAAGCCGTCTGCCGCCTCGAGCAGCCCGCCAAGCTCAAGATCAACTTCGTTGCCTCGGAGCGCGTGACCGTGCGCTTCCGCCTCATGAAGGATGGACGCATCGTGCCGGCCTTCCCGGAGGGGCAACCGCCGAATCCGAACGAGTCGGGTACCCCGCCCCTCGCCATCCAGGGCAACGAGGGCACGGTCTTCACGGGCCTTCCGTCCGGGCCGATCGTCATCCGCGTCACGAACGCGGACCTCGTCGCCGCACCGCGCACCGTTCAGCTTCGCGCCGGCGAGACCACGGAAACGGAGATCCAGGTCCGATTCCGCTAGAGCGACGTTTCTAGTTCCATGATCCGGCACCTCCCGCTCCTGCTGCTCGTGCTCCTCCTGTTCGCCGTTCCCTCGGCCTCCGCAAGCGAGTTCGTGCCGCTCAAGGGCGACCTGGACAGGAAGAAGCGCGACATCGTCTTCCGCGCGAAGGTCAGCCGCGCCATCGACAACGGCGCGCACTGGCTCGCCAAGCAGCAGCTGAAGGACGGTTCCTTCAAGCTGGCTGAAAACACCGTCGACAGCATGGCGCCGTTCTACCGCCACAAGTTCGCGCGCACGGTGCTGTGCTTCTACACGCTCGCCGACTGCGGCTACGCGCCCGACCACCCCGTCATCAAGAAAGCGCTCGGCTACATCAAGAAGAGCTGGCGCAGCGTCATGCAGGGCGACTGGTACGCCCAGAGCTCGAGCTACAGCTTGTCGCTGCTCGTGCTCGGCATGCACGCGATGTACGTGCAACCCGGCACCGTCCGACGCGTCGTCGAGCACGACCGCTACGGCGCGCGCAAGAAGACGAAGAAGAACCCGTGCGGCTACCCGCTCTGGGTGCGCCGCATGATCGACGCGGTGCTCGACTGGGCCATCGAGAACCAGACAGCGGAAGGGCTCTTCCGCTATCCCCAGGAGACCGGTCGCTTGCGGCACCCGGGCGCGGAAGACCTGTCGAACACGCAGTACGTCCTGCTCGCGCTGTGGGCCGGCTCGCGCTGCGGCTACGACATCTCCGTGGAGAAGCTCGAGCACATCGCACGACGACTCATCGCCTGGCAGGACAAGGACGGCGCGAAGGTCGAGCGCATGCCCGATCCGGAGCCCGAAGCCAAGCCGAAGGCGCCGACGGGCACGCATGGCTACGCGCCGCAAGAGCCGAAGCCGCCGAGCAAGCCGCGGTACCACGACCGCGCGCGCGGCTTTCGGTACGCGCTCGTCCATCCGTTCTCGACCGGCTCGATGACGGTCGCCGGCCTGTCGTCACTGGCGATCGTCAAGGCCATGCTCATGGAACGGAAAGGACTGAAACCGGCGCTGAAGAAGGCGCTGGATCAGGGCATGTGGGACGCCATCGCCTGGTTGCAGCAGCGCTACAGCGTGCACGAGAATCCCGGCGAGGGATCGACGTGGCACTACTACTACCTCTACGGCCTCGAGCGCGCGTGCGTGATCGCGGGCAAGCGCTACATCGGGGCGAACGATTGGTACCGCGAGGGCGCGTCGCTGCTGATCGGCGACCAGAAGCCGGACGGCCGCTGGGCGCCGGGCGGGCAGGCGTCGCGCTTCCCGGGGTTCGAGATCTACAAGACGGACCTGCTCGACACGTGCTTCGCGTTGCTCTTCCTCAAGCGTGCAACGGTGAAGCCGAAGGGCCCGGTGCTCGATGATCCGGGACCGGTGACGACGCCGTCAGGGAAGTAGGGGCGACCCTCGTGGTCGCCCCATCGGCGATTCCACAACGTGGTGAATCCCTGTTCGGGCGCCCCTTGTGGGCGCCCCCACAACCGGCACGCGCGGGCGGCCACAAGGGCCGCCCAGACAGGACGCGACCTGATGCGCTGAGCGCGTCGCGGGGCGACCACGAGGGTCGCGCCTACAGATCCTCGCGAGGCCGCAAGAGACTGGCGAAGAACGCCAGTAGCGCGATGATGCCGCAGAGCCACGGGAACCAGTGGCCGAACTTCACGTAGATCGTCTGGCCGCGCTCGAGCAGCTTGACGTCGCGCACGAGCGTTCCCTCGACACCGACGCCCAGCGTGTCGCCGAGGACGTCGCCGGTCGCACTGACGAACGCGCTGATGCCCGTGTTGGTCGCGCGCACGAGCGGGGCGCGGTGCTCGACTGCACGGAAACGCGTGAAGTTGAGGTGCTGGTACGGCTCCCACGTGTCCCCGAACCACGAGTCGTTGGTCAGGCTGACGAGGATGTCCGGTCGGTCCTCCGAGGCCACGTTGCGCACGTGCTCGGGCAGGATGCCTTCGTAGCAGAGGAACGGTGCGAGCTTGAGGGTCTTCTGCAGCGTCGCGCTCTCGTAGGCGAGGAGGGACGAGAACGGCTTGCCTTCGCCCTCGGTGGCGCCGGGCTTCATCGTGAAGCTCTGCGGCAGGTACTTCTTCGGATCGAGACCGGGGATCGGCAGGTACTCGCCGAACGGAATCAAGTAGACCTTGCGGTAGACGCTCCACTCGGCACCCAGCGCGCCCGCCTGGCGCAAGCCCGCGGCGTTGTAGCGCTGGTCGACCTGGCGGCCGTCGATGCGGGCGCGCCCCTTCTTGCGCTCGTAGATGCCGACGAGGAACGCGTGATCGCGGCCGATGTCGTTGATGAAGCGGTAGCCGCGCGCGTTGAGGAACCCGTTCGTCTTATGCGGCTCGTGCTTCGGCTCCATGATCGGCGTGCTGTCCGTGATCGCCGTCTCGGGCCAGACGATCAGCTCCGCGCCGGCTTTCGCCGCCTCGCGCGATCCGCGCTCGTATGCGGCGATCGAGCGTGCCCGCGCGGTCGCCTGGGCGCGCTCCGCAGCACGCTTGGCGGTTGCGCCGACGTTCGGCTGCACGATCGCGACCTTGATGGAGGCCTTGGCCGTCTCCTCCTCTTCGAGCACCTGCTTGTAGCGGAGGTGGCCGAAGCCGAAGAGCGCGCAGCCGACGACGAAGGTGACCAGCGCGGCCTTGGGCCGGGCCGGCGGTCCGGAGCGCGCGAACGCCCAGCGCATCCACTCGTGCACCGGCACGATCAGACACATGAGCACGAAAGAGACGCCCGCGACGCCGCCCCACTCGGCCGCCTGCATCAACGGCGGGCAGTTGACGGCGCCGTGACCGATCTTCCACGGGAAGAATCGGATCGGCAGGTGTTCGCACCACACCATCAGCGCCGCCGTGATCATGGGATGCGGGCGCCGGCCGCGGCTGAGCATGGCCCGGTGGATCACGATGAACACCCAGCCGTGCAGGATGCCCGCCGCACCGAAGACGACCGTCAGCGCCCAGGCGCCGGCCATGGGAACGCCGCCGAAGTCGTGGATGGTCTGCGCCAGCCAGCTGTAGCCGTAGCCGATCAAGACGCCGCCGATGAGCAGCGTCCAGCCCAGGGCGTGACGCCATCTCTCGGCGCGCTCGACGAGGATCATCCACGCCACCAGTGCCGGCACGGCGGTGATCACGATGGGGCTGCGGTTGTACGAGTAGCTCCAGAAGAACATCACCCCGCCGAGCAGCAGGGTGACGAAGCGGTGGCGCCAGACATTGAGAACGGGCTCCGGGCGGTCTGCGGGTCGGCCGATCACGATTCGCTCTACGCTCCGAACTTGGCAAGCTTGCCCGCGTTGGCCATGGCCAGGCGGATCAGTCCCATGGCCGGGAACCGTCCTCCGAACCGGCCTGCGTCGCAGGCTACCTCATCGAACGAGGTCCCGCCGTCGGCTTCGCTCCAGGGGCCTTGGAGGAGGAACGGCGAGGCATGCCAGGAGTGGCCGGCCATCGGCCCGGGCGTCGAGTGATCGCCGCAGACGACGATCACGTCGGGCTCGAGCGCGCGAATCCGCGGGAGCTGCTCATCGAAGGCCTCGATCACCTTCGCCTTGCGTTCCTCATCGCCGTCCTCGCCGGCCGAGTCGGTCGCCTTGACGTGCAGGAAGAAGAAGTCGTAGTCCTCGCCCCACGCCTGTTCGAGCACGTCGACCTCGTCGGCGATGGACGCCGTGGACGCGACGTCCCACTTGATGTCCATGCCGAGCATGCGCGCGACCCCGCGATAAGCGGGATAGGCAGCGATACAGCACGACGTGAGGCGGGTCATCTCCGGATACGTCATGATCGGCGGCCGGCCCGAGATGCCGCGTAGCAGGACGGCGTTGGCGATCTCGCCGCCCGCGAGGATCTCCTGGGCGCGTGCGCCCAGCGCATCGGCCACACGCGCGGCGTGGCCGGACGCCGCGTCGCGGGCGTGCGCGGCGAGGATCGGCTTGCCCTCGACCTGGGGGTCGGTGTCGTCCACGTTGCCCACCAGGCCGTGGAGATCGTTGCCGCGCAGGACGGCCGCGAAGCGGTACTGGAGACCGGGGTGGATCTCTACGTCGACGCCTTCGAGGTCGGCGATGCCGCCTTGCAACTGCTTGAAGATCGGCGCGGCGTCTTCCGTCGCAACGCGTCCGGCCCGGCGGTCGGTGACGTTCCCGTCGGCGTCGATGTGACACAGGTTGCCGCGAATGGCGACGTCCTCGCTACCAACGTCCACGCCGAGCCCGAGAGCTTCGAGCAGACCGCGGCCGATCTCGAGATCGAGCGGGTCGTAGCCGAAGAGCGCAAAGTGGCCGGGTCCGCTGCCCGGTGTGATGCCGTCGGCCACGTGCAAGCAGCGGCCGAGCGCGGACTCGGCGGCGAGTGCGTCGAGATGCGGATGGGTGCTGCGCTGGAGCGCAGTCGGCTCGTCGCCGATGACGCCGCCGAGGCCGTCCATCACGATGAAGACGATGCGGCTGCCGGTCTTGCGCGCAAGCGGGGCCAGCAGCGACGGGTTCGAGGGCTCTCGCATGCGCGAAAGGGTAGCGGCGCGCGTTGGCGAGGCCTACTGGATCGAGACCTCGCCCTTCTTGTTGATCGACCAGGTCTCGCCGGTTGCCAGCATGTAGACCGCTTGGAACGGCGTCGGCTCCCACGGCTCCGTCGGCGTCCCCGCCAGGCCCGTCCGGTCGAGGCCCGCGAGCCCCACGCCCCAACCCCAGATCCAGAGGATGACGCCGTCGAGCCGGTCCTTGCGATACGGCCGCATGAAGTGCCCCGGGGACACGCCCTCCTTGAACGACTTGTCGAATCCGTAGCGGACCTCGAAGTGGTAGCCGTCGCGAACCACCGTGACGAGTGCCTTGCGCTTGCTGAAGCGCTTCCAGGCCGCACCGAGACGCGATTCGTCCTTGCCGGTCGGGTGGCTCCGTCCCTGGCCGCCGCGGCCGCCCGGCGTGCCGGGGTGCCACCAGAAGCGCAACCGCTCGTGGGGAGCGAGGACCGCCTCCGGTGCCTTGGCCAGGCGGCGCCGCACGAGGTCGCTCCACACGTCGCCGAGGAACAGGTCGGGGTCCTTGCGGGGAACGAGCGTCTCGACGGTCTCGAGCGCCTTGACGGCGCCGGCGTCATCGCCGAGCGCACGCCGCAACACGGCGAGTTCCACCGCGACGTGCATCGCGTCATAGAGCCACTGGCCCGCCGCCATCGCCGCGAGCGCCTCGCCAAGGGCAGTGGACGCCTCGTCGTTCTTCTTCTGCTTCAGCGCGACGAGGCCTTGTGCGTAGCGATGCATGGCACGCGCGTGTTGCCCGCGCTTCGGGCGCGCCACGACATGCGCGAGGACCGCCTCGGCCGGGCCGCCCGCGCACGGGTCGCCTTCACGGGTTGCGTCGTACAGGAGCGCGGCAGCCAGTGCGTGCGCCGACACGAACGCGCCCCCGCGTTTCGGATCCAGCTCGGCCATGAACGCGAGCAGGGCGGCCTTCACGGTGCGCCCGCCCATCCCCTTCCTCCCGCCGCGCACGGGCCGCACGCGCTCCAGTGCCTTGTGGAGCGAGTCGAAGAGCCGCTGTTCGGCGAACACGTCGCCCTTCTTCTGCACCTTGGCGATCGCCTTGCCGTAGTGGGCCGCCGCTTCCTCGTACTTCTTCGCGCGCGCGAGACGCTCGCCTTCCCGGCAGGCCACGTTGACGGGATCGCGCTTCTTGCGCGCGTCCGCGACACCGCAGAGCGCGAGGAGCACGAGCGTGGTCGCCAGCACGCGCGTCATGGCATCGGCTTCCACGCGGTCACACCGACGGGGATGGGCAGATCGTCCACGGGCTCCAACCCGGCCTCTGCGGCCCAGCCGCGCACCTCCTCACGGGTGTGGTGGCTTTGCAGGGGCGGTGCAAGCCAGTCGTGCACGACCTGTGCGCATTCAGCCCAGGTCGCGCGGCCGAAGGTCGTACCGCTGTAGGACCGCACGAACATGGTCAGTGGCGCAAGCGCGAAGGAGAGACCGCGCATGAGCGGGCCGGGGAGACGCGTTGTGACGGCGCGCACGGAGCCGAAGAACGCCTCGCGCAACTTGCCCTCACGGGGATAGACCCAGACGTAGAGCGCGCCGCCGGGACGCACGAGGCGCGCGAGCTCGCGGAACGCGCCCTTCGGATCGGGCGTGTGGTGGATGACGCCGTCGCTGAACACGAGGTCGAAGCTCTCGTCACGAAACGGCGCGTGCAACACACTGCCTTGGACGACGCCGATAGACCCGTCATCGAGCGCAACGCCCGCGGTCTCCGGACCGCGTCCGATGTCGAGCCCGACCACGCGTGCGCCGAGCTGCGCGAACGCCGCGAGGTAGCGACCGTGTCCGCATCCTGCATCGAGCACGGTGCGCCCGTCGTACCACTGCGCGTCGATGCGACCGCCCATGCGTGCCCCATGCAGGTTGCGCGCCATGTCCTTGGCGTCCTTGCCGAAGATGCGCTTGAGCGCTCCGTACGTGCGCCACTGACGCTCGAAGGCCTCGACGGTGCGCTGTGCAGCCTCCACGTCCTCCTGTGCGAGCAGGCGCGGGATGCGCTCCGTGACCGGGAATCCGGGCGTGCCGTTGAGTCCGTGAGCCTGCGGACAGGCCAGGCGGCCGTCCGGCGCTTTGGCTGTTAGGGTCGCTCCGCACCGCGGACACGCGAGCAGAGGCAGCACGAAGGGCGGCGGCGATGCGGACTTTGACGCGTTCTCGGGCATGCGGATCGTCTGTTTTCTGCGGAATTCCCTCGGATGGCCCGAAATCGCCCATACGCCGCCGAATGGGTTCTGGCGGGCTTCACCGTCCATAACATGGCCTCTTTGCCATGGTTAGGTCAGCGTGAAGATCAGAACGGGGTCACTGGGCCCCATCACCCCGTTTTTTTCTCGAAAACCAGGGTCTTGCTTTGCCCTGGAGGGCCCCCGTAAAGTGCCGGACTAATGTGTGCCCCAAGCGGGGCGCACATGTTCATCGGAGAAGAGCGGACAGCCGAAGCCCTCCTGGGACCTGACAAACATCCCCCTGCGGGGAGCTTTGCTCGGTCCTTGAAGGACACCCGGCCAGCCCTCGGATCCGAGGAGCACAACCACGATCGACCGGGTTGCTGCATAGGCGCCCTAGGAGCCGACCACCATGATTACTCCCACCACCCAGGAACGCACCAGCCGGATCATCCAGACGGGCATCCTGATCGAACAGAACGTCGAGGCGCGCTACCTGCGCGTCGGTCGTGCGTTCACGTACGGTCCGATCCGCCGGCTGTTCGAAGAGTATGCGGCCGAAGTCCGCGATCACGCGCGCATCCTGTCGCGTCACCTGCGCGACCGCGATGGCGGGAAGAGCATGGTCAAGCAGTCCGGTCGTCGTCGCCGCCCGCGCGCGGCCGAGGGCCCGCCCATCCTGACGCCTCCGGCGCTCTACCAGGGCTTCGACGAGGCCTTCCGCGCTGCCGAGCGCGCGATCGTCTTCCACCGTCGTTCGACGGAGCAGGTCGACGACCGCTACCTGCGCAAGTTCATGGAGGTCCTGGCGGGCGATCATTCGTTCCATCTGGACATCCTCGGCCATCTCCTCGCGGACATCCGTGACCGTCCGATGCACCTCACGCCGGGCCGCAAGCTCGCGCCGGTCGAGGTGCCGTGGGTCGCCGCGATGTTCGAGGGCGTCGTGCCGCCGTGGCGCCGCGAAGCCTCCGCCGAGATGGGCCCGCGCCGCTGGTTCATCAACTACATGTAAGGCGAAGAGCCAAGCACCATTCACCTGAAGGCCGGGCAGCAATGCCCGGCCTTCTTCGTTTCTTGAACTACGCGGGAGGGCACAGGGCCCTCCCCACCAGGTCGACTGCGATCACCAATGGTGATCCGCACGCACAAGGGCCCCCGGACGCTTTCGTTGCCGTGGCCGTGGCCGAGAGGACGCACGCGATCGGCCAGAAGCCACGATGGTAGGAGGTTGAGGGAGGGCACAGGGCTCTCCCTACTAGGCCCCGTGTCTACAGTCTCCCTAGTAGGGGGCACCCTGTGTGCCCCCGCGACATCCGGTGCTCGCGGAGGGGCACAAGGCCCCTCCCTACAGCCCAAGCGCCGGCGTTCACCCTCCCGGAGGGGGCGTGGCCGCGATCCGATCGTGCTTGCAGCCGGGAGGCGGATCTCCGATCTCGATCCAGCTCACGGGGTCGTACGCGCTCTTCATCTCTTCCTGCGCATCGCTGACCGTTTCGAACCACAAGTCCGCGAAGCAATCGCAGTCTTCGTCGCGATCGTACAGGTAGACAAAAACCCCTTCGCCGGAGGTCTCGTGAATCATCACGCGTTTGACCTCGGGGTCACCGAGGACGGTTGCCCACGTGCGCACGCGCGGCCGCTCAGAGCCTGATCGGCGCCTCGTAGCAGGCGCGGCCGGGGCCGTGGCAGTGCGCGCGGCAGGCCTCGGAGCCGTCGGGGCCGAGTGGCTCGGTTGTCTTGTCGCACCACCAGATCGGCTCGTCTCCCGTGATGCGCTCCTCGTGCTCCGAGGGGATGCCGAGGAAGGCCTCCTTCGTGAGGAGGTGGATGCAGCGGGTGCGTAGTTCCCCCTGAACCTCGCGCATGTAGTCACCTTGCGCCATCAGGACCTCCCCCGCGCATGCTCCAACGCACGCTTGAGTGCGACCTTCGCCAGCTTCACCTTGTAGGCCGCGCCCGGAACCGGCTTTGCGTTCTTCATCGAAGCCTCCGCCGCTGCTTGAATCGTCTTGTCCGTGCACTCCTGGCCGAGCAGGGCCCGCATTGCGGGCACAGACTGATGCGGCGCAGGCGCGATCGAACCGAACCACACGCTCGCATCCCCGATCTTGCCGTCCGGGTCCAGCGCATAGCGAACCGCGCATGTGACCAGCGCCCAGTCGAAGGCCGCCTTCTGACGGATCTCCGCAAAGCCCACGTACTGCTTCTCGCTGCGCGCCGGAATGTGGATCGCCTCGATCACGGCGCCTTCGGGCAGTTGCGCGTGAGACGCGGGCTTGCCGTCCCGTCGAATCCAGAGATTATCGAAGAGCGCAAACATCGACACCTCGTTGATGCGCAGCTTGATCTGCGCTTCCAACGAGCCGAGCACGGGCGCGATGCTCGACGGGTGCGCGGAGACGCATTCGTCATCGAACACGCCGGCCGTGTCCTGCACGGCCCCGTCCTGCTTCACCGGACACTCGCTCGCACCGCGCTGGACGCACGGAAACGACGCGCGCCGGTAGTACCCGCAGCGCGTGTGCTGGGCGAGGTTGCCCGCAATCGTCGCGCGGTTGCGGATCTGCGGGCTGGCCGCGAGGCCCGCGGCCTCCGCCAAGGTGGGCAGGAAGCGCTGGACGGCCTCGCTGTCTGCGAGCTGCTGCAGCGTGACCTTGGCACCGATGTTGATCGCACCGTCATCCTCGATGCGGATCGCCTCGAGCCCTTCCGCATCGACGAGGCCGACGACCGTATCCGGGTCATCCACGTGCTCCTTCATGCGGTCCAGCAGGTCGATGCCGCCGGACTTGAGGATGGCGTTGGACTCCGCCTGCACCGCCTTGGACGCCTCTTCACAGGTGCGCGGCCGGACGAACTTGAAGGCCTTCATCCCTGCTTCCCTTCCAGCGCCGTCAGGACCCGGGCCGGTGTCATCGGCAACTCCGGGACCTCGACGCCGATCGCGTTGAACACCGCGTTCGCGACGGCCGCGGCGGTCGGCACGGTTGCCGGCTCGCCGAGGCCCATCATGCCGGCGTTGTTGAAGCCGCTCACGACCGACGTCATGACGGCGTCGATCTCCGGGCAGTCTGCCATGCCCATGATGCGGTAGGTGTCGAACGTCGGATTGACCATGTCGCCCAGGTTGCGGTCGAGCTGCTTCTCCTCGTAGAGCGCATAGGAGATGCCCTGGATGACGCCGCCGTTGACCTGGTTGCGCGCCGTCAACGCGTCGACGACGCGGCCGCAGTCGTGCACCGCGACGACCTTTTCGACCGTGATGACGCCCGTCTCGGTGTCGACGGAAACCTGCGCGAACTGGCAGCCCGCCGTTTCGCGGTAGGGCGAGGTCCAGTTGCGCTGACGCTGCCCGCTGACGCGCAAACCGTCGTCGCCGATCAGCGAACAGGCCTGCGGGAAGGTGGCACGCTTGCCTGCGGGGTCGACGAAGTCGCCGTCCGTCCACTCGATCTTGCTCTCGTCGACGTTCCATTCGAGCGCGAGCAGCGCCTTGAGGGAGTCCTTCGCGACGACGCAAGCCGTGCGGACCGCCGGGCCGATCGTCGGGGAGGTCGTGCTCCCGCCGCTGCCCGGTCCGGGCTTGAGACGCGAGTCGCCGACCTCGACGTTGATGAGCGACGGATCGGTACCGAGCTCCTCGGCCGCGAGGATTGCCATCACCGTGCGGATGCCGGTGCCGATGTCCTGCACGCAGTTCGCCACCGTCACGTTGCCCTCGCGATCGATGGCGATGTCCACGGTGTACGGACCGCCGCGCGACATGTGCCGGCCGGCCTGGCTCCAGCGGGCCGCCGCGCAGCCGAGACCACGCTTCACGACGCCCTTGTCGGAGCCGGGCACCTTGCGACGGTTCTTCTTCCAGTCGATGCGATCGGCGCCGATGCGCCACTGCACCTGCCGGATCGGATGCGGATCGTTCTTCATCCGCACCGCGAGCGGGTCCATGCCGATCTCGTGCGCGTAGCGCTCGATGATCGCCTCCATGGCGAACGAGCCCTGTGGGTGGCGCGGCGCCCGGAACGCACGGCCCCACATGGAGAACGTGTTGACCCCGTTCTGGCGCATCGCGCGGGCCGGCCAGTTGTAGACCATCGTGTTCGTCGCACCGGCACCGCGACCGCCGTTGCCGGCCGTACCCCATGTCTCCCCGCGAATCCCAAGGAACGAACCGTCCTTGGTGCCCGCGAGCTCGAGCTTCTGGATCGAGTCGGGCCGGTTGCCGCCGAGCAGGTGTTCCATGCGGCGGGAGAGCAGCATCTTCACGGGCCGCTTCGTCTTGGCGGCGAACTCCGCCGCGATGGCGTCCCACGAGCCGGGGCCGAACTTGCTGCCAAAGCCCCCGCCCATGTGCTCGGTGAGTACACGTACGCGGTTGCGCTGCACACCCAGGCCGCGCAGGAACGCGCCGCGCGCAAAGCCCGACGTCGCCTGCGTGCTCGCCCAGACCGTGGCTCCGCCGTCGGGGTTGACCTGGACGACCGAGCCGTGCGGCTCCAGGCACGAGTGCGTCTGCACCGCAGTGCGGTACTCGCCGGCGACCTTCACGTCGGCGGAGCCGAACGCCTCGTCGATCTTGCCGCGCTGCATGGGCCTGCCGCCGCGAACGTTGGACTCGCCGCGCATGTCCACGGTCTCGGCGCCGGGCTTCATGGCGTCTTCGGTCGTACACGGGCCCGGCTTCACCTCGTAGTCGACCTGGATGGCCTGCAGGGCGTCGTCGAGGATGCCGGGACTCTCGGCGCACACGCCCGCCGCGATGTAGCCGGGATAGGTCGCGCGATTGCCCTCGAACGTCTTCACGCCGAGCACGCCCTTCATCGACTCCGCCTTGGATGCGTCGACCTTCTTGATGATCGCGTGGGCATGCGGCGACGTGACGAAACCGCAGTACGTCATGCCGGCAGTATTGATGTCGTAGGTGTACTTCGCCGCACCCGTGACCTTGGCGGGTGCGTCGAGGCGCGGGATGTCGTGGCCGACGTGGCGCAAGGGGGTATCGACCGGCCACGGCTCGGCGTCGAGCTCGTGGACCTCGACCGTGATCTCCTGGACGGCCCCTTCGACCTCCTTGCGGTACTTCTCGAAGTTCTCGATCCCGACCTTGTAGGTGACCTGGCGCGGCATGATCAGCTCCCCTTCCGCGCGCAGGCGAGCGCGGCCTTGAGGACGTGGGGATACGTGCCGCAGCGGCAGAGGTTGCCGGCGCACGCGGCGCGGGCCTGGTCTTCGGTGAGGTCCTTCCCGTGCTTCTTCACGGCCCACGCGGCCGACATCACCATGCCGGGCGTGCAGAACCCGCACTGCAGGGCGTCTTCGGCGACGAACGTCTTCTGGATCGAGGACATGGCCTCCGGCGTGCCGAGCCCTTCCACCGTGGTGACCTTGCGGCCCGCGGCTTCGACACCGAGGACCGTGCACGCGTACACGGGTTTCTCGTCGAGCCACACGGTGCACGCGCCGCACGTCCCGCGATCGCACACCGGCTTGGCGCCGGTGAGGTCGAGGGGCAGGCGGAGGACCTCGAGCAGCGTCTGGCGCGGCTCGATCTCCAGCTTCTTCTTCGCGCCGTTGACGTCGAGCTCGACCGGCACGGTGCCGGGGCCCTGCACGTTCGCAGGCACCGTGTCGCTTTCCTTCGCGCCGGCTTCGATGGAGCGGAAGACGGCGCCGGCCGCGGCGGCAGCGCCGGCGCCCTTGAAGAGCGCGCGCCGGGTCAGTCCGCTGGGCTTGTCATCGCGGGGGGAGTCGTCGGACATGAGACCTCCTGGACGGGCGACGGTACTCCTCGTGCCAGAGACGGTCAACGAGGCCCGGTCTGCCGCAGCCTGAAACCCTGCGCGAGGCTGCTCAGCGCATGAAGAGCGTGCGCCGCACCAGGGTGCCGGGACGGAGGTCCGCCGTCTTCGGCGTGCTCTTCAGGCCCGTCGGGCTGAGGACCTGGACTTGGACCTTGCCCGGGGGGAGCGACACGGTGTACTCACTCGTGTGCGAGACGTAGGCCGTGAACCCGCCGACCGGCCCGTCCTTCGTCAGCGGCCGGAAGTCGATGCGATAGCCGAGGCCGCCCCCGCGAACCTGGCCGCGCATCGTGCCGCCCCTCTGCACGTCCTTGATCTCGACGGCCTCCTCGCCGTCCTCGACGACGCCGCGCCACCAGGCCCCCTTGTCGGTCTTGAGCAGCCACGTCTGGCGACCGGGCATCGTGACGACCGCACCGCCCCGCAGCGGCACGCGACCGAAGGCCTTGCCGCCGGGATAGCGCACGTAGGCTTCGACGATCTTCCCGTCTGCGAACGCGTACCGACGCTCGACCGCTCGCTTCGGATCGAGCGCCACGATGTGCATCCCACCGCGGACACGCCGATCCTCGGCCTCGAGATCGAAGACGACATGCCGCCCCGCATCCGGTACCGCAATCCGGAGGCCTCCGCCCAAGACAGCAACGCCGTCGAACCGCACGATGCCGTTGCGCGAGGCTTCTTCGTACGCGCTGGGGAACGGCATGTTGCGCAAGGCGACCTGCACCTTCATGCCGTCGGCGACCGTCTCGGCACCCGGCGGCGGGACGAGCACGAGGCGCAGCGGCGCGTGCGACGCGCCGTGCACCATCGCCAGGCGGGGGAGATCCGAGTAGACGGGATCCTTGATGACGTAGCTGAGCAGGTTGGTCACATGCCCGGTGGTCATCTGGCCGAGCACACGGAAGATCGTGCCGTGCTTCCAGGCGGCCTCGTCGAAACGCAGTGCGATGATCCCCTCGTCGTCGAGCTCGATCTCGAGCTCGGCCTTGCGAAACGGTCCGGTCGGGTCGGAAGCGGGTCGGTACTCCGCGCCCCACGTCTCGCTGAGCTGCCAGATGTTCGGGTCCGACGGGGCGACGTAGATCGAGCGCGGCTTGCCGATGCGCACCGGCGTGACCGGCTCCCCCGGTCCGCGGAGCACAGGCACCGAACTCCCCAGGCCGCCCGACCACAACATGCCCCAGCCCGTGTCCGTGAAGACGCGGTAACGGCCGGGCGGCGCGTCGGGGCCGATGAAGAGATCCGCCTCGCCGCCGAACGGCTCGACGTCGTAGACCTTGCTGCGCTCGTCGGCGGACTGGATCTTCAGCTTGCCGTCGAACGCGCCGTCGAGCGTGCTCGTCACGATGCGCAAGCGGACACCCGGCCGGTCTTCGTCGCCGCCGCAGCCGGCGACCAGCGGCAGCACGAGCACGCAGAGGAACAGGGGGCAGGAACGGTACGGTCGCAACGGAAACGAACTCCTGCCGGCAGCCCCTCGCGCACTGGAGCGCACGACCGAGGGTCGCGCGCGCCTCATCGAGCGACCGGAGCGCTCGACGGCGAAGGATTGTTACACATCTCGGCGAGCGCCCGGCCGGTCAGGCTGCGCGCCTTTGCGCGGGCAACCGCTGCCGGCGTACCTGCTGCGACCACCCGGCCCCCGCCTTCGCCGCCCTCGGGCCCGAGGTCGATGACGTGGTCGGCCTGGGCGATGAACTCGAGATGGTGCTCGATGACCAGCACCGTGTCGCCTCGTTCGACGAGCCGTCGCAGCACCGCGGTCAGCCGGTCCACGTCTTCGCCATGGAGGCCGATGGTCGGCTCGTCCAGCACGTAAAGCGTCGGGCCGTCGCGCGACGTCTGCCCGAGCTCCGTGACGAGCTTGAGTCGCTGCGCCTCGCCGCCCGAGAGCGTCGGCGACGGCTGGCCCAGGCTCAGGTACTCGAGCCCCACGTCGTTCATGAGCTCGACCTTCGGCGCGATCTGCGGGAAGCTCGCGAACACGTCCTTGGCCTCTTCGAACGTGAGCGCGAGCACGTCGGCCGCGTTGCGACCGCGCCAGCGGATGTCGAGCGTCTCGACGGCGAAGCGCGCACCGCGGCAGCGATCGCACGGCACGCGCACGTTCGGAAGGAACGACATCTCCACGATGATCTCGCCGCGCCCCTCGCACGTCGCACAGCGCCCGCTCTTGACGTTGAACGAAAAGCGCCCGGGCCCGTAGCCGCGCGCGCGTGCCTCGTCCGTCATGGCCAGCGCCTTGCGAATCGGATCCCAGATCTTGAGATAGGTAGCGGGAACCGACCGCGGTGTCTTGCCCACGGGCGTGGAGTCGACGTCGCGCGTGCGCGCCAGGTGCTTCGTCCCCGTGATGCGCTTGAACGGGCCGCGGGAGGTCCCGCCTGCGTGGCCGTTGCGCAGCGCGTCGCGCAGACCTTCGTGGATCACGCGGTGAACGAGGGTGGACTTGCCCGCGCCGGAGACCCCGGTTACGCACGTCAGCCGTCCGAGCGGGATGTCGACATCGACGCCCTTCAAGTTGTGGA
The DNA here is from genome assembly GCA_028281445.1 of Planctomycetota bacterium. Lineage (GTDB taxonomy): Bacteria > Planctomycetota > PLA2 > PLA2 > JAEUHO01 > JANQJW01. The sequence continues at coordinate 115,196 of JANQJW010000055.1, forward strand.
GCGTCGCACCCCGCACGCGCAACACGGGACCGCGGTGCCGCGTGCTCGCGAGCCGCGGCGCCGGCCGCGCGAGGATCCGGCCGGTGGGCGAGCGCGTGTCGCCGGCGAGCTCCGACGGCGTGCCTTGTGCAACGACGTGGCCGCCGCGGCGCCCGCCGCCGGGTCCGAGGTCGACGACGCGGTCCGCACGCCGGATCGTCTCTGCGTCGTGCTCGACGACGACCAGGCTGTTGCCCCGGTCGCGCAACTCCTCGATGGCTCCGAGCAGCCGCGCGTTGTCGCGCGCGTGCAGCCCGATCGTCGGCTCGTCGAGCACGTAACAGACACCGCGCAGCGTGCTGCCGAGCTGTGCGGCCAGGCGGATGCGCTGCGCTTCGCCGCCCGACAGCGTCGCGGCCGTGCGGTCCGCCGTGAGATAGCCGAGGCCCATGCGCTCGAGGAAGCCGACGCGCTCGCGGATCTCGCGCAGGATCGGCTTGGCGACACGCGCGTCGCGCTTCGAGAGCTCCAGTCCTTCCAGTGCGGGGAGGAAGCGCTGCATCGGCAGCGCGAGCAGCTCGGGCAGGCGCTGTCCGCCCACGCGGACCGAGCAGGCCTCCGGACGCAGGCGCTCGCCGCCGCAGGCCGTGCACTCCTGGCGCGTGACGTACGGGCCGAACCAATCGATCGCGATGTCGGGTGCGCCGGTGAGCGCCCCTTCGAGTCGTTCCGCCGCGCCTGTGAACCGGCCGCCCTTGGCCGGGCCGCCGTGGACGAGTCCGCGGCGCACGCGCGCTGACAGATCGCTCCACGGGGTCGTGCCGGAGATGCCGTAGGCGGCGCGTGCTTCCTTCACGAAGCGGTGGCGCACGCCGGGGAACGCAGCCAGAGCAGGAATCGCACCGCGGCTGAGCGAGCGATCGGTCTTCACGGGCATGCCGGCGGCATCGACATGGGCGCGCGTACCGAGTCCGCGACACGCGGGACACCAGCCGCGGCGGCTGTTGTGACTGAAGAGACGCGGCTCGAGCTCGGGGACGGTCGCGCCGTCGCGCGGACACGTGCGCTTCACGGACAGCGTGCGCGGCGTGGCGCCGTCCGCGAGCAACGTGACCGCGCCGTTGCCCAGCTCGAGCGCTTCGTCGAGCAGCGCGCGCAGCCACGATCGCTCGCGCTTGGTCACGCGCACCTGGGCGATCTGCTCCTCGACGTCGTGTTCGCGGTAGCGATCCAGCGCCGGCGGCGGTGCGACCGGGAGCACCTCACCGTCGACCAGGGCGTGCGTGCGCCCGCGCCGCGCCATGGCGTCGAACTCGTCCTTGTGGAAGCCCTTGCGGCCGAGGATGCGCGGCGCGAACACGCGCACCGTCCTGCCGCTGTACTCCTTCACGACGCGGTCGTAGAGCGTGTCGGCGGAGAGCGCCTCCAGCGCGCGCCCGCAGTCGGGGCAGTGCGGCTGCCCCGCGCGTGCGAACAGAAGGCGCAGGAAGTGCGCCACCTCCGTCACGGTTGCCACGGTCGACCGGCGACCGCCGCGCGTGCGCCGCTGCTCGATCGCGACGGTCGGCGGGATGCCCTCGACGTGCTCGACGTCGGGGCGCGCAAGCTGGCCGACGAACTGGCGCGCGTAGGCAGACAACGTGTCGATGTAGCGGCGCTGCCCCTCGGCGAACACGATGTCGAAGGCGAGCGTCGACTTGCCCGACCCGCTGGGCCCGCTGACGACGACGAACTGATCGCGCGGTAGCGAGACGCTGACGTCGCGCAGGTTGTGCTCGCGTGCGCCGTGGACGCCGATGGCACTTGCCTTCGCGCGCTTGCGACGGCGCGGCTTGCGAAGCCGCGGGGCCCGGCGCGCACTCCGCATGAACCGCGCCGTATGCCCGCCGCCGCGCGCGACCTCGGCCGGGCTCCCGTCCGCCACGACCTGGCCGCCATCCGGTCCACCGTCCGGCCCGAGGTCCACCAGGCGATCGGCGGCCCAGAGCACGTCGAGGTGGTGCTCGACCACGAGGACCGTGTGGCCGCGCTCCGTCAGGCGACGCAGCGCCCCCACCAGCACGCTCACGTCTTCGAGATGCAGTCCCGTGGTCGGCTCGTCGAAGATGTAGAGCCGGCGCACTTCCTTCTTCTTGCGCTCCGCGAGCGCGGCAGCGAGCCGCAACCGCTGCCACTCCCCGCTGGAGAGCGTCGCCAGCGTCTGGCCGAGACGCAGGTAGCCGAGCCCGACCTCGAGCAGGGCTTCCAGCGGGCGTGCGATGCGGCGGTGATCGGTGAAGAACGCGACGGCTTCGGTGACCGTCAGGCCAAGCACGTCCGTGATGGAGAGTCCCTCGACGCGCACGTCGCGGACTTCCGGACGAAACCGCGTGCCGCCGCACTCGGGGCACGTGACCTCGACGTCCGAGAGGAACTGCATCTCGACGCGCTCGCGGCCCTCGCCCTTGCAGTGCTCGCAGCGTCCGCCGGGGACGTTGAACGAGAAGGCGCACTTCGTGAAGCCGGCCTCTTTGGCCGCGTCGGTCTTCGCGAACAGCGTGCGCACGCCGTCCCAGGCGCCGACGTAGGTCGCGGGGTTTGCGCGCCGGGTGCGACCGGCGGCGGCCTGTTCGACGAGCACGACCTCGTCGATGTGTTCGCTCCCTACGATCTCCTTGTGCGGCCCGGGCGTCTGGTCTGGCTTGCCGAGCTTGCGCGTCATGGCGAGGTAGAGCACGTCGTGGGCGAGGCTCGACTTGCCGCTGCCGCTGACCCCACTGAGAACCGTGAGGGACCCAGGCTCCAGGAGCAGATCGACGTTGTGCAGGTTGTTGGCGGATGCGCCGCGCACGCCGATGCGTTGCCTGGACCGGGGTGCGCCGTTGCGGGGCTCCCCGGGGTCCATGCGGCGGCGGCCGGCGAGCCAGGCGCCCGTCACGCTGTCGGTGTTCTCGCGCAAGGCCTGCGGAGACGCCGCCGCAACGAGCCGCCCGCCGTACTCGCCCGCGCCCGGGCCCAGGTCGATGACGTGATCGGCTTGCGCAAGGATCGCAGGGTCGTGCTCCACGACGACGACGGTGTTTCCGGCGTCGCACAGCGTCCGCAGCATGCGTACGAGGCGGTCGTTATCGCGCGCGTGCAGGCCGATCGACGGCTCATCGAGCACGAAGAGCGTGTTGACGAGGTGCGTGCCGATCGCGGCGGTCAGGTTGACGCGCTGCACCTCGCCGCCGGAGAGGGTGCGCGCCGCGCGATCCAGGCCGAGGTAGCCGAGGCCGACCTCGTCGAGGCAGTCCAGCCGTGTGCGGATCTCCCGCAAGAGCACCCTCGTCACCGGACGCAGCGCTTTGGGCGGCGTGAGCTGCCGGAAGAACTCGCGTGCGCGGGTGACATCCAGCGCGAGCACGTCGGGCAGCGATCGGTCGCCGACATGCCACGCGCGTCCGTCGGGACCGAGCCGGGCGCCGTCGCAGTCCGGACACTTGGGATAGCCGCGGTAGCGCGCGAGGAACACACGCACGTGCACCTTGTAGTTCTTGCGCTCCTTGCGCTTGAAGAAGCCGGAGACGCCGCCCCAGCCCTCGCCGCCGTGCAATACGGCGTCGCGCTCGGCTTTGCGCAGCCGCCCCCACGGCTTGGCGGTCGGAATCCCCGCGTCCCGGCACCAGGCGAGCATGCGCCGGCGGATCGCGCGCGTGGAGGGCATCTCGAGGGGCCGGATGGCGCCGTCCTCGAGGCTGAGGTCCGGGCTGGGCACCACGAGGTCCCAGTCGATGCCCTGGACCCGCCCGAAGCCGCTGCAGGTCACACACGCACCCACCGGGCTGTTGAAGCTGAACAGGTTGGGCGTCGGGGCCTTGTGGACGGTCTTGCAGGCTCCGCAGCGCAGGCCCTCGCTGAAGGGCAGGTCCTCGCCCGGGACGTCACGCTGGAGCACGCGCGCCACAGCGCGGCCGCCGCCTGCCCGGAAGGCGGTCTCGAAGGAGTCGAGGAGCCGCGCGCGCGGCGTCCGTCCCGCCACGACCCGGTCCACGACCACACGGGCTGCCCCCTTGGCGGGAAGGTTGGTCCCGTCCGGCGCCAAGTCCTGGGCCTGGTCGTCGATCAGGACGCGGAAGAGGCCCGCCGCGCGGAGCTCGGCGGAGGCGTCCTCCGGCGTGCGGCTCTTGCCCAGAGGCAGGTCGAAGCCGATGACCACCCGTGTGCCCCGGGGCAGGCTCGCCACGGCCTCGGCGGCCCGCTGAGGCCCCTCGCGCTCGACGGGGCGGCCGCAGCCGGTGCACTGGAGGTCGCCCGCCCGGGCCCACAGGAGCTTCAGGTGGTCGAGCAGCTCGCTCATGGTGGCGACGGTCGAACGACTGCCGCGCAGGGGCTGGGAGCGCTCGATGGCGACGGCGGGCGGGATGCCCTCGACGCGGTCCACGTCGGGCCGGTCCATGCGGTCGAGGAACTGGCGGGCGTAGGCCGAGAAGGTCTCGACGTAGCGCCGCTGGCCCTCGGCGTAGAGGGTGTCGAAGGCGAGGGTCGACTTGCCCGAGCCCGAGACGCCTGTGATGACCGTGAGCGCCCGCAGCGGGATGTCGACGTCGATGTTGCGAAGGTTGTGCTGCCGGGCGCCGCGGATGCGGATGGTGTCGTCGCGGCGGCCCATGGCGGCCGATGCTACGGAGGCCCGGGCCCGACCCGTCGATTAACCGAACACGGTCCATCAGCGGGGCGTGGGAGTCGCCGTTTGGGCCGCTGGGGCGAAGGTGCCGCAAAGCCGGCGAGGACGAAGCGTGGCAAGCCACGCGAGGACGAGAGCGAAGCGGCCGGCGCAGCGCCACCGAGCATCCAGCGGCCCAAAGAAGTTCGGCGTGGCGGTTGCCCGCCACGCCGAGGCAGAAGGAAGGTTGACGCCCTAGCGGGTAACGGCCGCTTCGGACGCCAATGGCGAAGATGACGGGTCAACGTCACCCGTGAGTCTCCGTCCACGCTTTTTGGGCAACGAGCAGCCCACCCAGAGCCGGTTCCCCCCTGCCAATCCACGGCATGCAAGTACTGAGTACTGAGGGCTGAGAACGAGAACGGGTTCGGGAACGGGGGCTGAGTACTGCGTGCTGAGAACGAGAACGGGTTCGGGAACGGGGGCTGAGTGTGCGCGCTGAGAACGAGAACGGGTATACCCAGCACCCATCACTCGTTTCTCGATCCAGTTCCCGGCGCCCAATCCCCAGCACTCGAACCCGATCTCGTTCCCGTGCTCAGCACCCAGCACTCGGTACCCATCCCCAAAACGAAGCAAGGCCCG
>JANQJW010000087.1 GCA_028281445.1 Planctomycetota bacterium
CCTGGATGAGCCGTCCCGTGGCAGGCGGCGACGCTTCGATCCTGGCCCGCGTGGTGCCGTCCGCGCAGCCGCTCGAGCCCATCGTACCCGTCGAGAGCCTCGCCGGAACGGCGAGCCGCCTCTCGGTGGCCTACGGCGACAGCGGCGACGGGATCCTCGCCTTCAGCATCAGCAACCTCGGCTTCGGCATGGAGGCGTGGGCCACGCCCTACAACGAAGCCACCGGCTTCGGCGCGTCGTTCCCGGTCGACGACCTGCCGCTGGGCGAAGAAGCGCGCGTGAAGAAGACGGCGGTGGCTCCTGACGGCTCCACGATCGTGCTGTGGACGCACGTCACGGCGCTGCTGCGCGAGAACCTGCACGCGACCGTGCGCAAGGCCGACGGCACGGTGCTCCGTACGGAGCTCCACCCCGAGGACGACGTGCTCGGGGACTTCCAGGTGCTGGGCACGGCCGGCGGCGACTTCGTAATCGGCTGGACGCGGCAAGGCAGCGGCGAGCACCGCGTGCACGCCGCGCGCTTCGACGACCTGACCGGCTTCGGAACGCGTCTCACGCTCTCCCAGCCCGGCCTGGACGGTCTCGGCAGCTCCCCGCTCGTCCTACGCACGAACGCGCGCGGCGACGCTGCATTGGCATGGATCGGTTCCCCCGCAACCGGCAAGCGCGAAGCGATGCTCGACGTGCTCTTCGCGGACGGCACGCAGATGGGCCGGCGTCTGCTCGAGGCGTTCGGCGACGACGCCGAGCCGCGCATCGATGTGGCCTTCCGCCCGACGGGCGCGGTGCTCGCCGTCTGGGTGCGCGACTTCGAGAACCCGCTGCGGCCGGGTGCCGGCCGCGTCCGCCGCGCCGACGTGTCCGTGGACGGTGTCGTCGACGTGCCCGGCAACGTCGACCTCTCGGTGACGTCGAAGATCGAGCAGCTACGCGTCGTATTGAGCGACGCCGGCATCGGCGCGATCCTCTACCAAGCCGACACGCTGAACGGCGACCGCATCCTGCACTCGCGGATTCGTTAGTGGGTCGGGAGGCGGATCTCGACGCTTGGGGGGGCGATGTGGATGCGGGCCGGTGGCGTGAGGCTCCCGTGGGAAGGCGTGATGCCGCCAAGCGGCCCGGGCAACGCGGCCGACGGGTCGAGCGCAATGCGCACGCGGTCCGGTGCAGGGCGCTCGTAGCGAAGACCCAGGTCGAAGCGTCCCGTGTCGAGCAGCACCGCGGCCGTACCGAGGCGCCTGCGGAACGCCGCGTCGTCCGCCGGGAGGCCGCGCGCCCCGTCGCCCATTGCCACGGCGCGGGCGGCAAGACGCATGGCGCGCTGGGTGGCGCGCGCCGTGACGACGCTCTGGAGGATCGCGCGACTGTCGGCGAGCCAGAGATTGATGATCGGTCCCCCGTCGGCCTGCCACGTGTCGATCTCCGCGAAGATCGAGTCGGGCGCCTTCCCGCGCGCATGCTGCTCGAGCTTGGTGAGGGCCTGGACGAGGCGCCCGGCGTCGCGAGGTCCCTGCATGCGGAGGTAGAACTCGTTGCGCGCCCAGCGCAAGACGGAGCGCCGGCGTCCGAACGTCCTGCGTGTGAGTTCTCCGTCGCCGTTGGCAAGGTCCTCGGCAATGGGCTCCGCCAGCATCAATCGCTCGGAGCGATAGACCTGAGCCAGCGCGTCCATGGGCAGCGGCGGCTCGGCCAACCACGCGGCGCTGCGAGCGGGCGTGAGAGACCCGCCCAGGGCAAGACGCAGGTAGATGCGGTCCCGATACTCGACGACCCGCACGCGCTGCATCAGGTCCATGAAAAGCCCGATCGGCTCGATCGCGCGGTCGAGCCGTTCGAGTGTCCGCAGCACGGGCTCGGGATCGGCGAGCCGCATGGCCTCGACGCCGTACCACGTGTAGGCGCGGTTCAGGACGGACCAGCGCAGCATGCGCCGCGGGGACTCGAGCAGGTCCCAGCTCGTGCTGCCGACGTCCGTCTTGAGCCAGCCGCGGCTCGTGACGACCAGTCGATCGGTGGCGAGGAACGCGGTCAGTTGCTCGATGCTCGCGCGGATCGCCTCATGCTGCCTGCGCTCGTGCGCGGTCGAGACGCTGGAGTCTCCGAGGAACCACTTCTCGTGTTCGAAGGATCCGTCCTGCGGAACGGGCGACGGCCACCTCTGGGACCACGCCCAGACGCGCTCCTGCAACGCGGTGTCGACCGCCGGCCCTTCCGCCAGATAGGCCTCGAGCGTGTCGGTGCCGGTGAGCGCGGCGGCGAGCTCGCTCCGCTGCATGGCGTCGTAGGCCAGAAACGCGCCGCCGGCAGCGAGCAACACGAGCAGCGCGATGACGGAGACCAGGACGAGCGGGCGCGGACGCTCCATACACCTCTCTTCGGCTGACGACGCTCTCGATCTTCGCCGCGCCCTTGGACGGTGAACGAGCTAGTCGTCTTCCTGGAAGTCGTGGGGGTCCACACGCGGCGCAGGCTTCGCCCGCGCGCGGTTGATGGAGACGACCTCCAGGCGCGCGCCGGACAAGGCCATGCGGGCGGCGGTGCCCTCCCCCACCTGGCCGCGGCGGATGTGCGTCGCATCGATGGTCGTCTGGCCCAGCGTGGGATCGACGGGCACCCACCGGCCGTCGAGGACGACCTCGTTCCACACGTGCGGGCCGAAGGCCTGCTCCTTGTCGCCGAGGTAGACCAGTCCCGTGACCTCGCGCGCGGGGATCCCCACGGCACGCGCCAATGTAGCGAAGAGCAACGCGTGCTCGGTGCAGTCGCCCTCCTGGATCTCGAGCACCTCGAGCCCGGTCGAGGCGCGGCTGACGCCGACGTCCACGACGAACCCGTCCACGAACTCAACGAGGCGCGCCACGCGTTCGCGGTCGGTCTTCGCCTCGGCGACGGTCTCTTCCGCCAGGACACGCACCACGCGCTCGCGGATCGGATAGCGCGGGGACGCCCGTAGGTTCTCCGCACGGTCTGCCGCGCTTGCGGGCACGCGGCCCGAGCGGCCCCCGAGGCGCAGGGTGAGCACGCGGGTCGCCGGGTCGTAGTGAGCCGCCTGGCGCGGCCCGCTGCGGATGTGCTCGGCACCCGGTCCACGCGCGCGCAGGATCATGCCGCGGACGTTCGGCCCCGGCCCCAACGGCTTGTCCACGCGCGCGTATTGCGCACGCATGACGTCGGTCGGCCGCGGCATCGCCTTGGCCTTGGCCTCGGGCTCCGCGCGCAGCTCGATGAAACCCATGGAACGCATCCACTGTATGCGCCCCGTCCGGTCGAAGCGCATCTGCCCCTTGCCCTGCTCCGACTGAAACGTCATCTCGTAGAGGCCGTCGCTCACGCCGGTGACGTCGACCTTCACTTCGCTGACGCCGCCTCGAGAGATGTCGAGCGCCTTGCGGGTCGTGGTGTCGCCGACGGTGCGTGCGCCGCGCGTCCACGTGTCGACGGTCAGCTCGTCGATGAACGTCGGCATGGCGGCAGTCGGGATCGACTCGCCGCCGATCGTGTAGGCGCCCCGCGAACGCCGCACGGTGATCCGCGTGCCCTCGTCCTCACCGCGCCGTGACCACTTCCATGCGCTCACAAGCCGGTGCGGGGGCACCAACTCGTAGAGCTTCTCGCTGTCGACGAGCGATGTCGTGACGTTGCCGTCGGCCTTGCTTCGCATCCGAACGCGCAGCCGGATCGAGAGAAGGCGGCGCCCATCGCGGCGGACGCGGGAGATGGCTCGATGCGACCAACCGATCTTCTTGCCGCGGAGATAGATGCCGTGCCACTCCGAACGCGCGTCGAAGGCGGGCTCCGCGAGCGCAAGCGAAGCGAGGAGAAGCAGCAGGACCGCTGAGCCGGCCTGGCGCACGACGTGCCTACGCCGGCTTGCGCGCCGTGACGACCGCCGAGCAGCCGTAACTCTGGAGCGTGAGTTCGACATCCGTGAATCCGGCGGCTTCGAGCAGCGGAGGCAAGTCCTCGGTCCAGGGACTCTCCTTCACGATGTCGTACAGGTTCTCGAAACAGGTGACCCAGTGCGGGTGCTGCGTGCGCACCTTCTCCAGCCAGCGGGTGTGGCGTTCATGGAGCGCCCGCTCGACCTTCGGGTCGCTCGGATGGGCGAAGTCGTGCAGCAGCACGCGTGCTCCGGGCGCGCACCAACGCGCGAGATGGTCCACGAGCACCGGCCGGTCGGCGTACTTCGGCAGGTAGCACGAGATGACGTGGTCGAACCGGCCGTCGGACAGCTCGACGTCCTCGACGGCGGAGCGATGCCATTCGAGCCGGTCACTCAGGCCGAGGCGCTCACCGCGTGCGCGGGCGACCGCCTGGTAATCCTCTTGGAGGTCCACGCCCGTGACACGCGCTTCCGGAAAGCGGTCGAGGACCAGGAAGGAGAGGATGCCCGTCCCGCTGGCGAGGTCGAGAACCTCGCGCGGACTCTCCATCCGATCCAGGATCCAGCGCTTCCAGTGGTGGTCGAGCCCGCCCGTCGACTCGGCGACCACGCGGTCGTAGTCGTCCGCGGTGCCGCCGAGGATCTTGAGAACGGTCGCCTGACCCTTGGTCTTTGCGTGCCCCATGCGGCGCATGCTAGCGCGCATCGAGGCGTGTGCTGTGGATCGTCTAGGGCGCGCCGCCGAAGCGTCGCTTGCTCACGTCCATGTCCGACGGCCGGCCGTCCAGCATGCGCTGCTGGGGCACGAACACCGCCTTGGAGTGGCGGTATTGGCCGATATGGGTCAGGAGGAGGCTGACCATGCCGGAGTCGTGCTCGACCTCGCAAAAGTCGCCGCCGGTCCCGCGGATGTCCACGTCGCCGGTCGCCAGGACGGTGCCGCGCGTATACGACGGCGCCCGCATGGTGAGCTCTCCATCCACATAGAGCAGGCCGCGGAAGAACGAGTTGGAACCGCTCTCGATGACCACGTCGCCCTGCACTACGAGCACGCCGTTTCCACGCAACGGGCGCGCGGCATTGAACGTGAGGTTGCCCGTGAACACCGTCAGCGTGAAGTCCGGCAGAACCGCGGGCAGGCCGTCGGTCGCGTCCGACGTCGAGATGTCGGCCATCGACCTAAGCTCCGCCCACGAAACGCCGAACACCTGTTCGACGCTTAGATCCATCGCGGGAACCGGCGACGAGGAACCGTAGATCTCGCCCCCGGAGGTACTGGGATTGCCGGTCGACGACGGGTACGCCAAACACGTGTCCCCGCGCAGGCGTCCGCGCGTCGCGACGCGGATGTCGTCACCGCGCGCCGTAACGACCGTGGCCGCCGCGGGCGGCGCGATCGTGAGGCGGCGGATCTCGGTGGCGAGAACCGCCTCGGCAACACGGACGTTTCCGCCTTCGCCGAGCGGCAGGTCACCGTTGGGCCGCTGGTAGACCTCGCCGCGGCAGGCGATGTACCAGACCGTGCCGTTGCCGCCGAGGCCGCGCTCGACGGTGACGTCGCGCGTCCAGCGCCCGGGTGACCAGCGGCCGTCTCCGTTCGAGTCGGTGTACGACTCGCCGGGGTCGTAGACGCCGTCGCCGTCGCCGTCGACAAACGGCTCGGGGTCGGTGCCGGTGAAGACGGTGTATCGGCCCCACAGGCCCGGCGAGATCTCGAAGCTGCGCACGATGCCCGTGCCGGGGTCCTCGGTCTCGTTGACGAGCACTTCGCCGTCCTCAGGCGGGTCGGCTGCATAGGCAGCCGCCGCGGCGGCGATCGACTCGGGGGTGGCGATGGCGTCCGGCGGCGGGAGCCGCGGATCGCGCTGGGGTTCGAAGACCGTCACCGGCTGACTCGGCCGGCGACGGAACCACGCCACGGCGTCCTCGAGTCCGGCGCGGGCGATGCCGTGCGCTTGACCCTGGCTTCCGAATTCGGCGCGAGCCAGCTCTTCGAGGCCGCGGTCCTTCTCGGACGCGGACGCGAGGAGGCCGGCGATGATCATGACGGTGACGGTTGCCCAGACGAGGGCAAAGCCACCTTCTTGGTTGGAGCGGGATGCCGCGCTGCTGAACGCGGACTTTCTACGCGAATGGGTGGAGAGGAAGCGGGCGGGCATGGGCCTCTCCATCGGCCACCACGGGTCCCATCTCACTGGCCTTACATCTGGAACCCTGCAAGGGTGGGCAGGGACCGGACGCTCACGAAATGTAGCCCACCTGTCGCGCGGTGGGACGCCCAACCGGATTGCGCCAACATTCCCCCAACACTTGGCCCGGCTACTCGGCGGCGACCGGCTCGTGCTGCAGGGCCTCTACGGCCAGCGCGAGGAAGTCCTCGAGCTCGATGCCCGCACCGGCGCAGCGCTCGATGAGGTCGCGCTCGACGTTTGCCGCGAACTTGGGGTTCCTGAAGCGCTTCTTCACGCTCTTGAGCTTCAGGTCGGCGACGTCCTTGCTCGGCAGGACCTGGCATGCCGCGTGGATCAGGCCGACGACCGCTTCGGCGGCCGACACGGCGTGGTCCATCACCGAGATGCAGCGGATCCCGGTCGCGTGCAACCCCTTGTCGTTGTGCGCAGCAATCGCATGGATGCCCGCCGGATGCATGCCCGCGTCCTTGAGGATCTGCGCGCCGACGAGGCAGTGCCGCTCCGGCTCTTTCACCTCGTCGAAGTCGACGTTGTGGAGCAGCCCGAGGACACGCCACGCGTCTTCGTTCTTCCCGAGCCTCTTCGCCATGGCTCCCATCACGACGGAGGCCTGCTGCATCTGACGCCGGAGGCTCTCCGTCTTGACGTGCTCGTCGAAGAGCTCGCGCGCGCGCTCCATCGTCAGTCCGACGTCGTCCACGTCGTCGGCCGGTTCGCCCAGCAGCGCGCGGTGCTCGTCGCTCATCGCCTCGCCGTCCCCCGAAGGCTGCGGGGCCTCGGGCAGGTCGGCGGGTTCCTCGTGCTTGTCATCCAGGGGCTTGAGCAACGGGAACAGCGTGACCTCGCGCAGGTTGTCCTGACCGGTCAAGAGCGCAACGAAGCGCTCGACGCCCATCCCCCACCCCGACATGGGCGGCATGCCGTGCTCCATGCATTTGAGGTACTCCTCGTCGAGCGGGAGCGTCTCCTCGTCGCCGGCCGCCCGCGCGGACGCCTGCTGCTCGAAGCGCTGGCGCTGATCGATCGGATCGATCAGCTCGGAGTAGGCGTTGACGACTTCCCACGTGTTCACGACGAGCTGGTAGCGATCGGTCCACGTCGGCTCCTCGTCGCTCATGCGCGCGAGCGGCGAGAGGTCGATCGGGTGATCCGTCACGAATGTGGGGTTGATCAGCTTGGGGCGGCTGACCTTCTTGTAGAGCAGGTCGATCAGCGTGCCGCGTCCGAGCTTGTCGAGGTCGTCGCGCTCGAGTTGGATGTCGTGTTCCCGGATCGCGCCGAGCACGTCGGCCGCCGTGGGCAGCGTCCGGTAGTCGATGCCGCAGTCCTGTTCGATGAGGTCGTGCATCGAGACGCGCGGCCAGGGCGGCGCGAAGTCGATGCTCGTGTCCCCCACCTGGATCGTGCGCGTGCCGAGGAGCGTGTCCAGCAGGTGCAGGACCATGCCCTCGGTGAAGTCCATGTTGTCCTGGTAGTTCCAGTACGCCGCGTACCACTCCACCATGGTGAAGTCCTGGAGGTGGGACGGGTCCATGCCCTCGTTCCGGAAGCAACGCGCGACCTCGTAGACGCGATCCATGCCGCCGGCGACGCACTGCTTGAGCCACGTCTCCGGCGCGATGCGCAGCACGCAGCGCATGTCCATCGCGTTGTGGTGCGTGATGAACGGCTTGGCCAGCGCGCCGGTCACCTTGGTCTGGAGGATGGGCGTGTCCACCTCTTCGAACCCGTGGTCATCGAGGTATCGGCGCATCTCCTTGATGAAGTGCGTGCGGAACCGGAACCGGTCGCGCGTCTCGGCGTTGGAAACGAGGTCCAGGTAGCGCTCGCGCTGGCGGGCCTCGATGTCCGTGAGCCCGCTCCACTTCTCGGGCAGCGGACGCAGCGCCTTGCTCAGAAACGTCCAGCCGCTCGCCCACACGGACGGCTCGCCCTTCTTCGTGCGCGCGGTCGTGCCCTCGACGCCGATGTGGTCGCCCAGGTCGACGAACTTCTGGAACTGCGCGATGGCTTCCTCGCCCGCGGTGTCGGTATCGAACACGACCTGGCAGCGGCCAGAGCCGTCTTGCAGGTGCACGAAGAGCAGCTTACCGAACGCGCGGCGCGTCATCACGCGGCCCGCGACACGCACGTGGGTTCCGGACGCGGCGTCTTCGCCGTGTTGCTCCGAGGCCGCGGCACGCGCCTCCGCGAGTGTGTGCGTGCGCTCGTAGCGCTCGGCGAAAGGCAGGATCCCCGCCTTGCGGAGCGCCTTGATCTTGCCGAGCCGAACCGCGCGCACCTCCTCGAGGCGCGACAGGCCCTCTTCGCGCGGGGACGCGTCCTTGCTCATACCGTCAGGTCCAGCTCGCGCCCTTCGGGGAGTGTGAGTATCTCGACCCCGTCCTCGGTGACGGTGATCGTGTGCTCGAACTGGGCGGACAACGAGCGGTCGATCGTCACGACGGTCCAGTGATCGCCGAGGATCTGGCAGCGCCAGTCCCCCATGTTGATCATCGGCTCGACGGTGAACGTCATGCCGGGCACGAACATCTCGCCGGAACCGGGCGAGCCGACGTGCGAGATCGTTGGCGGGCCGTGGAAGATCTTGCCGATGCCGTGGCCGGCGAACTGCCGTACGACGCTGTGGCCGCGGCCCTCGGCGAAGGTCTGGATGGCGTGACCGATGTCGCCGACGTGGCCGCCGGGCTTCACGGCCGCGATGCCGCGACGCATGCTCTCGAAGGTGTCCTCGACGAGCCGGCGCACCTCGGGGTCGACCCCGCCGACCATGAAGGTGCGCGACGTGTCCCCGTGGTAGCCGTCCAGCTTGGGCGTGACGTCGACGTTGATGATGTCGCCGTCCCGCAGCACGTGGTTGTGGCTCGGGATGCCGTGGCAGACCACGTTGTTGACCGAGGTGCAGCAGTGCTTGGGGAACGGGTGCGCGCTGCCCTTGGGGTAGCCGAGCGTGGCGCTGATGGCCCCGCGCTTCTGCGTGCGGGCGTCCACGAGATCGTCGATGGCGCCGGTCGTGATGCCGGGCTCGATCATCTGCTCGATCTCGTCGAGCAGCGAGCATGCAAAGGCCCCCACCTCCCGCATCTTCTCGAGATCCTCGGGAGTCAGGCGGACGGGGCCCTTGCGGGCTTTTCCTCTCCTGGGCATCGCACGGTTTCTACCAAGGCGTACGGCCAACGTCGCACCCCAGACCTATGCTTTCCGGCGATTACCGTTCAGCCCGAAACCACTCTCGAACCCAGCGGGGTTCGTTCGTGGATCGTCCTGCCGCCGCCGCGGCAGGACTTCGATGGCGTGCTTCGCACACCCCTCAGGGCCCTGAGCGAGCGAGGCGCGAGAGCGCAGAGCGAGTCGAACGGGCGGGAAGGCTGAAGCCACGGAGGTGCAGACCGATGGCAGGGAACGACTGCCGGGACAGCAACCGCGAGCGAATCCACGGCGTTCTCGAGGACATCGCCAACGACCCCGGACTGCGCGGCTGCATCGTGGCCCACCGGGTGCTGCCCGCGACCGACCCCGTCTACGCGCCGCTGCCGGACGGGCTCGAGCCGACCCTGATTCCGGCGCTGGCCGGACGCGGCGTCCAGCAGCTCTACTCCCACCAGCGCGCGGCCTACGACTCGATCCAGGCGGGCAAGAACACCGTCATCGTGACCCCGACCGCCAGCGGCAAGACGCTCTGCTACAACCTGCCGGTCCTCGACGCACTGGCCAAGGACCCAGGCGCGCGCGCTCTCTACCTCTTCCCCACCAAGGCGCTCTCGCGCGACCAGTCCGCCGAGCTCACCGCCATGATGGAGGCGCTCGACCCCGACCGTGGCGACAACTCTCAGACTTGGGGACTTGGCGCCGCGGTCTACGACGGCGACACGCCCCCGGCCGAGCGTCGCGTCGTTCGCGACCGCGCGCACGTCGTGCTCAGCAACCCGGACATGCTCCACGCCGCCATCCTCCCGCACCACGCGCGCTGGATGCGGCTGTTCGAGAACCTCAAGTACGTCGTCATCGACGAGTTGCACACCTACCGCGGCGTGTTCGGCAGCCACCTGGGCAACGTGCTCCGGCGGCTGCGGCGCGTGTGCCGCTTCCACGGCAGCGATCCGGTGTTCGTTGCGACCAGCGCGACGATCGCCAACGCCAAGGAGTTCGCCGAGCGGCTGCTGGAGATGCCCGTCGAGCTCATCGAGGAGAACGGCGCGCCACTGGGCGAGCGCCACTTCCTGATGGTCAACCCGCCCATCACCAACCCGACGCTGGGCCTGCGCGCGTCCTACCTCGGCGTGTCCCGCGAGGTCGCGAGCAAGTTCCTGCGCGCGATGATCCACACGATCGTCTTCGCGGGCTCACGCACCGTGACCGAGGTGATGACGAAGTACCTCAAGGACCTCTTCCGCTCGCGCGTCGACCGCGTGCCGCGCGTCGTCGGCTACCGCGGCGGCTACCTGCCCAAGGAACGCCGCAGCATCGAGACGGGGCTGCGCAATGGGTCGATCCTCGGTGTCGTCTCGACCAACGCGCTCGAGCTTGGCATCGACATCGGCTCGCTCGACGCCTGCGTGCTCGCAGGCTACCCGGGCACGGTCGCCAGCACGCGCCAGCAGGCCGGCCGCGCCGGCCGCCGCCAGGGGGCGTCCGCGGCGGTGCTGGTGCTTCGCAGCCACCCGCTCGACCAGTACCTGGCCGACCACCCGTCGTTCCTGCTCGACGCGTCGCCGGAGCGCGCGCAGATCAACCCGGACAACCTCCAGATCCTGGTCAGCCACCTCAAGTGCGCCGCCTTCGAGCTCCCGATCGAGGACACCGAGAGCTTCGGCGGCGAGGACAGCCAGGCGTTGCTCGGCTGGCTGGAGGAGCACGGCGTCGTGCGCCACACCGGCGGGCGCTGGCATTGGTCGAGCGACGCGTATCCCGCGACCGACATCTCGCTGCGCAGCGTGACGTCGACCAACTTCGTCGTCGTCGACACGACGGGCAACCACAACGAGGTGCTCGCCGAGGTCGACTACACGTGGGCGTTCACGACGATCCACGAGGGCGCGATCTACATGATCCAGTCCGAGCAGTACCACGTGGACAAGCTGGACTGGGATCGCCGCAAGGCCTTCGTGCGCAAGGTCGACTCCGAGTACTACACCGACGCACAGAGCTACGCGAAGGTCAAGGTGCTGCAGGTCCTGCGCGACAAGCCCGACGAACAGCCGGTCGGTCCGGAGTACGGCGAGGTCGAGGTCATCCGCAAGGCGATCGGCTACAAGAAGATCAAGTTCTACACCCAGGAGAACCTCGGCTGGGGCGACATCCTCCTGCCCGAGGACATCTATCACACGCAGTCCACCTGGGTCACCGTGACGCCGGAGATCATCGAGCAGCTCGGCGTGCCGGCGCGCGTGCCGCAGAGCGACCTCGTCGACGCGCTGCACGGGCTCGCCAACGTGCTGCACAGCCTCGCCTCGCTGTTGCTCATGTGCGACGGACGCGACCTCGGCGTGGTGATCGGCGACCGCAAGCGCGACTGGTTCCTGCACCCGGCCGTCCCGGGGAGGCCGCGCGAGAAGCCGCCGGACGAGTTCGAGCCCACGATCTTCCTCTACGACCAGTATTCGGGCGGCATCGGCCTGGCCGAGGCCCTGCATCCGGTCTTCCAGCGGCTGCTCGAAGGCGCGCGCGATCGCCTGCTGGGCTGCGCCTGCCCGTCGGGGTGCCCCGCCTGCGTGGGACCGGAGATGGAGGTCGGCCCACGCGCCAAGGCGCTGGCCCTGACGTTGGTGAGCCTGCTCTTGCGTGGCTTGGAGCCGGCGCCCGCGCTGGCGTCGTCCGCCACGTCGAATGGCGCCTCCTGATTCGGGGTCGCAGCCCGTAGGATCGTGCTTGTGATCGATCGCGACCACATCCGGCGCGTCCTCTCCGACGGTCCCCCCTCGCCGTCCGCGCGCCCCGCGCCTCCGAAGCTGCGCCAGGTCGAAGCGCCCTCGCACACCGAGACGCCGCCGCGGGACCGATCGCACACGCCGCTGGACCCCGAGCTGCGCCGGCGCCTCGAAGCACTCGGCGTCGCGGTCGGGGTCGGCAGCTCGCTCAAGGACACGCGCATCCGGCTGCCGGACGAAGACGGCGCGCCGCTCGAGGCACGCACCGACCTCAAGCCGCCGGCCGCCGCGGACGACTCGCCGTGGCCGCTGACGCGCGAGGTCGATGCGCACGACGAGCCGCTCCCGATCGACACGTTGGTCGGCGGCACGGTGCGCGAAACACCGGTCGGCGCGTTCCTCCAAATCGACCGGCGCATCCCGCTTGCCTCAATGCACGGGCATGTCCCGCTTGAAGACGCCTTGCGCCACGATGTCCCGCTGCGCCTCCGCGAGCGCGGCCCGGAGGATCTCGCGCGCCTTGCGCCGCAGGACGCCGCGTTCATCGATACGGAGACGTCGGGACTCGCCGGCGGCACGGGCACGGTCGCGTTCCTCGTCGGCGCCGGCTGGATCGACGGCGAGGACTTCCTCGTGCGCCAGTACTTCATGCGCGACTACCCGGAGGAAGCGGCGCTGCTGCATGCGCTGGACGAAGACATGGCCGATCGCCCGCTCGTGAGCTTCAACGGCCGGTCGTTCGACTGGCCCTTGCTCACCACGCGCTGGCGCATGAACAAGCACCGCCCGCCGGACCGCGCGCACCTCGACCTCCTACCGTCGGCCCGGCGCCTGTGGGGTCGCACGCTGCACTCGCACTCGCTCTCGACGCTGGAGCGCCACGTCCTTGGACTCGAGCGTGGTGAGGACCTCTCGGGCTGGCTCATTCCGACAGCGTGGTTCGAGTTCCTGCGCACGGGCCGCGCGGGCACGCTCGCCCAGGCGTTTCGCCACAACGAGATCGACGTCGTGAGCATGCTCGCGCTCTTCGCGCATGTGGGTCGCATCCTCGACGACCCGGCCACGGGCGTGGCTTCGCCGGGCGATCGCGTCGGCACGGCGCGCCTCCTGCTGGACCTGGAGGATCCCGAGCGTGCGCGCAACTGCCTCGAAGCCGGTGTGGCCACCGCGTCCGAGAGCGAAGCGCTCCCGCTACGGCGCTTGCTGGGCCATCTGTGCCGGCGGGACGGTGCGTTCGAGCCGGCGCTCGCCCACTTCCGTGCCGTGGCTTCGGGAGCTGTGTTCGATCCCGAGGCCTACGAGCAGGTCGCCAAGATCCTGGAGCATCGCGTCCGCGACTTCCACGACGCGCTGCGGTGGACGCGCAAGGCGCTGGACCAGCTCCCGGAGGGCACGCGCTGGCACGACGCCTTCCTCCACAGAGAGGCACGTCTCATCCGCCGCAGCGCCACCTAGCCACCCAGCACCCGAACCCGTTCTCAGAACCCAGAACCCGCAGACACTAGGGCCGTTGAACACGTCAGGCGATTGGACGCCTAGAATCCCGCGCATGCCGATTCAATCCCTCATTCCTCCCGGTGGCTTCTCGAACCAAGTAGGTCACTACGTGGCCGCACTCGACGTCGGCCTCGAGCAGATCAAGCAGGCCGCCGCCGATACGGAAGAAGCCCAAGCCGTGGGCGTGCTGCAGGCCATTGGTGAGCTGGAACAGGCCTGGGTGCACGAGGCGGTCGGCGGCGTGCCGACGCCGCCGGCACCCGAGGGCGACGGCGACCTCGGGGCGTGGATCGGCTGGCTGGACGCCGTGCGCACGGTGACGGTGATGGTGCTGCGGCCGATGCAGGATCGCGACCTCGAGCGCGTCGTGCGCGTCAACGGCGCAGGGGACGACCCGCGCACGCTCAAGCGCCTGCTCAGCGAACTGCTGTTCCTGCAGGGCGTGCGCGCGGGCCGCCTGAATGCCTAGCCGCTACTTCAGCTTCTTGGCAAGCGCGTCGGCCTTCTTGCGCAGCGCCGCCTGCTCCTTGGTCAGGGCGGGGAGCTCGGCCCGCAAGCTGGCAGCCAGATCGTCCATGCCCTTGAGCAGGATGGTGCGCGAGCGCTCCGGAATCCGGTTCTTTTCGAATCCGGCATCCCGGGACGCCTTCGTGGTGCGAAGGATGCCCTCGGCCCGCTGATCGTTGAGGAGGATGTAGGCCGTCAGGGCGTCTTCGCGCGCCCGCAGATACTCGACCTGGGCTTCGAGCGCATCGATCTGTGTCGACATCTTCTCGGGATCCGGCGCGTCGCCGTCCGCCGCCGCCAGGGTGAGGGCGCCGAGGGCAAAGACCGCGAGAACGACCAGGCTCGCTGCAATACGCATGGGACTCCTCCGTGGCCGCGCCGCCGGGCGCCGACCGACGCCATGGTAGGGCCCGGGCGCCAAAGGGCGCCGGACGAATCTCCGACTGTTCAGGCCCGCGGAATGCGGGCCCCCGGGCCGCCGTTTCACGAGTGCCCCGGATTGCCCGCGTCGCCCGGGCGCGGCAGGATCGGCGGCATCGGAGTCCTGCTGGGTGCAACGCCTTCTCCCCCCGCTCGTCGTCTTCAGCGTCCTGGTGCTGGTGGCGGTGCGCACCGCGCTGGAGCCGGCGCGCCACGAAATCCGCGAGCGTGTCGCCGGCTACGTCCAGGGCAGCGAAATCGAACGGGCGCACCAGGCGCTCGACACCTACCTCCAGCGCTACGGCACGCCGGAGGATCGCTGGTTTGCTGCAGCCATGTACTTCCGCATGCGTGCCCCCGACAAGGCGATCGACGCGGTCTGGGCCCACGAGGCGACGGCATCGGCTCCGGACGCCGCCCGGCGCTTCGCGCTCGCCGGTCTCAACGCCTTCGGCTGGGATGACGAAGCGCGCACCGAACCCACGGTCATGGAGCCACGCGTCCTGACGATCATGGTCGAGGGCCAGGATTCCTGGGCCACGAAGCGACTCCGCAAGCACGCGACCGAGCTCGACCTGCTCGGAACGACCAGCTACTTCTTCCCGGCCTACCGCAGCGCCTCCTCCCCGCCGATGACGGTCCTCGTCGAGGCCTTTCGCAAGCGGGAAGAGGACACCTTCCGTACGGCCGCTGCCCTCGGCGCGCTGCACGCCACCGACTATCCGCGTAGGGAAGACGACCTGAAGCGGCTGCTCGAGGTCCTGGCCGATCCGAGCTGGCGGCGTCAGTTCCGCGACGTCTGGTGCGTGTCCTGCCTCGCACTCGGACGCTCGGGCGACGCCCGGGCCGCGGAGGCCCTGCGCCAGTTCGAAGCACGCCTCGAGGGTTCGCAGCGCCGGCGCGACCGCGAAGATCTGCTGCTTGTCCGAAACGGCCTGCTTGCGGCCGGCGAGTGGGACGCCGAGACCGCGGTCGCCGAGCACGTGTTGGGCGACGAGCCGTCTCCGATGCCGACCGTCTGGTACGGCGAGGCGCTGATCCACCGGTATCGGACGGGCGATGCGCGCTCCGAGGGCAGCCTGCTGCGCTATTGGATGGGCCCGGGCGCGAAGTACCCGGACCTACGCTACCGCATCGCGCGCGCCTTCCTCCTGCAGGACGAGCCCCCCTCGGAAGAGGCGGCGGCGACCTGGGTGCAGACACGCATGCTGCCGGGACTGGAACGCGACGACATGCCGGTCATGGCACACGTGCTGGCCAAGGCGTACCGGCTGCGCAGCGGGCAGCCGGGGGCACGGGACGAGTTGCTCGAGCTCATGCGCGAGGCGGGACGTGGTTTCACGCACGGCGTGAACGCCCCGAAGGAGCTGGCCGGCCCCTTCCTCGAGGCGCTGCGCGCTCTCTATCTCTACGGCTGATCTCCCGATAAGCACCCCTGCGGAGGCGTTGTCACCCGCGTCGGGCAGAATCCCCGCGACGCGTTGGGAGACACGTTTCATGACGACCGGAACCAGCTGGACTGCCCCTGCAGCCCGTACACACGGGCCTTCAGGCGCACCGGGAAGGAGCGCTGCCGTGGACCGTGAGGGACCCGTCTCGCAGACCTTCGGAATCAACACGTTCAACCTCGACGAGATGCGCAAGCGCCTCAAGAGGCCCATCTTCGAAGCCATCCAGGCCACGATCGCGGCGGGCGAGGCCCTCGACATGGGCATGGCCGACGAGATCGCCGAGGCGATGAAGGACTGGGCCGTCGAGCGCGGCGCCACGCACTTCACGCACTGGTTCCAGCCGTTGACGGGCGCAACCGCCGAGAAGCATGATGCGTTCCTGTCCGTCCACGACGGCAAGGCCATCGAGAGCTTCTCCGGTTCGCAGCTCACGCAGGCTGAGCCGGATGCGTCCTCGTTCCCGAGTGGCGGCATGCGCAGCACGTTCGAGGCGCGCGGCTACACGGCGTGGGATCCCACGTCGCCGGCGTTCCTCGTCTACGACGAACGCGGCGCGACGCTGACGATCCCGAGCGTGTTCATCTCCTACCGCGGTGAGGCGCTCGACAAGAAGACGCCGCTCCTGCGCTCGATGCGCGAGCTGAGCCGCTCGGCGTGCGCGGCGCTGGACGTGCTCGGCCGCCCGACGCGCTACGTGAACTCGACGCTGGGCGCCGAGCAGGAGTACTTCCTGATTCCGCGCGAGCTCTTCGAGCTGCGCCCCGACCTGGAGGTGACGGGCCGCACGGTCATCGGCACGGTCCCGCCGAAGGGCCAGCAGATGGAGGACAACTACTTCGGCGCCATCGACGAGCGCGCGCTCAACTTCATGAGCGACTTCGAGGCCGAAGCCTGGCGCCTGGGTATCCCCGTCAAGACGCGCCACAACGAGGTCGCGCCGCACCAGTACGAGGTGGCGCCGGTCTTCTCGTCGATCAACGTCGCGTCCGACCAGAACCACATGCTGATGGACCTGATGCGCAAGGTGGCGCGCCGCCGCAACTTGGCGGTTCTCTTCCACGAGAAGCCGTTCTCCCAGGTCAACGGCTCGGGCAAGCACAACAACTGGTCGATCGCCGACGCCGAGGGCAACAACCTGCTCGAGCCCGGCGACAACCCGGATCAGAACGTCGACTTCCTGTTCTTCCTCGCCGGGGTGCTGCGCGCCGTCCACACGCGTGCCGGCATGCTGCGCGCGTCCATCGCGTCGGCCGGCAACGACCATCGCCTGGGCGCCAACGAGGCGCCGCCCGCGATCATCTCCGTCTTCCTCGGCGACACGCTCACCCGCATCCTCGACACCCTGCTCGAGGGCAAGACGGCGGACGCCGTCAGCGACGAAGTGATCCAGACGGGCCTCGAGGTGCTCCCGGAGCTCCGCAAGGACAACACCGACCGCAACCGCACCTCGCCGTTCGCCTTCACGGGCAACAAGTTCGAGTTCCGCGCGGTCGGGTCCGCACAGAGCAACGCCATGCCGATGGCCTACCTCAACATCGCGGTTGCCGAGGCGCTCGACGAGATGTGCGCGCGCCTGAAGGGCCGGCTCGATGCGGGCGAGGATCGCAACGCGGCCATTCTCGCGGTGGTGCGCGAGGTATATGCCGACGCAAAGCCTGTCGTCTTCAACGGCAACAACTACGACCAGGCCTGGGTCGAGGAAGCGGCACGCCGCGGCCTGCCCAACGAGATGAATACGCCTGCGGCCTTGAAGACGCTCGTCGAGCCCGAGACGAAGGCGTTGTTCGAGAAGTACAAGGTGCTGCAGGGCCACGAGCTCGAGGCGCGCTATACGATCCTGCTCGAGAAGTACAACCGGATGCTCGACATCGAGGCCGTGCAGATGATCCGCATGGCCAAGACGGGAGTGCTGCCCGCGGCGTACGCGCAGCAGGAGTTGATGGCGCGCGCCTACGAGGGCGTCAAGAAGCTCGACTTCGACACGAGCAGCCAGCTCGAGGAGCTGCGGATCTACTCGGAGCTCGTCGGCAAGACCCTCGACGGCATCGACGCGATTCGCCAGACCCTGGCCTCGGCACCCGACGAAGAAGACGCGCCCGCGCGTGCGGCCTTCTGGGTCGAGAAGCTGATTCCCCAGATGGACGCGCTTCGCGTCACGTGCGACACACTCGAGCGCCGCACCGACGAGGAGCTGTGGCCTTTCCCGAGCTATCACCAGATGTTGTTCCAATGATCGGAGCCCGCAAAGCCTCATTGATGAGGCTTTGCGTGACCGTTAGGGCAAGCGATGAGGATTTGCCCTACCCCTGGGGTACATTCGGCCGCCATGGCGAGGGCATGCCAGGACGCGTTGGTGCCCGATAGCCACTGGTGCGACAGGTCGATGAAGCCGCCAGGCTCCTCAAGCTCGGGGAAGGTGCGGCGGAAGCAAACGGCCGCGTAGCCAGGCACGTGCGCGTAGAGCAGCGCCCGCATCATCTGGGCGACGGTCTTCGCGCCGAACGCGGCGCCGCCGTACAGCACGTTCTGCTCGAGCGCGGAGAGGAACAGCAGCTGCTTGGGGTACGGCTTCCAGGGCGGCCGGAAGTACGGGTTCTCTTCGATCAGCCGGTATACGCGCTGAATCGGCTCCGGGAGGATGGACTCAGGGGGCGCCATTCCCGTTCGCCTCTACGACCACGCCGCCCGGGAGTGTGGGCTTTGGCGGTGTGACGGCCGCGGACTCCGCGTGCGCCTTCACGATCTCGTCGAGCAGCTCGCGCTCGGCCTCGGGCGTTGAGGGCGCCTGCAGGTGGATGTGGAGGTGTTGCCCGCCGCCCGCGTCCGGAGCGGCCGCGCCCGCTAGCTGCTTGTCGAGCTTCGCCATCTCGCGGTGGTGGAAAAGGATGTCGCCCGCCGCGAGCTGAGCCTGCCTGCGCTTGGCTGCCACGACGCGGCGCGCGACCTTCACGTCGACGCCGTCCTTCGTCAGCTCGTCGACCGTCACCTGCTCCGTGCCCTCTCGGACGATCGCATGCAGCATCTTCAGCGCGTCCGCCAC
>JANQJW010000005.1 GCA_028281445.1 Planctomycetota bacterium
GCGAGCTGTCGGCGTGAAGCGCGACACGGTCTACAAGTGGATCCGGCCGAACGATCCCGCGCTGCCGAAGGATGCCGAGGTCCGCAACCACCTCGAGCATCTCATGGGCATCAGGCGCCGGCGGGCGGGGTGAGACAGCCGCCTACTCCCCTTCTTCGACGGTTTCCCACGTGGCGTTACGAATCGCTCCGTACGCGTAGAGAATGCGCCCGACCATCACCTCGCCGATCTGCAATCGACCAGTGACTCGAATCTCGGGCCAGAAGTGTTCCGGTACGCCACTCGCCTCATCCGGGTCAACGACCAGCAGCCAAGATGAGGCAGCCTTAGGGGCGCGGATCCTGGCCGACACGGACCGTCCGGTGGTGTGGCAAGGCCAGAGCCAGAACGCCCTGTCCCAGTCTGCATGAGGCAACATCATGCGCGAGCAACCCGAAACTCGGACTAGACGGTCCTTGTACTTGGCCATTCTCTTCGACCACTCGTCGAACTCCATCTCTGGGAGGGACGTCAGGTCGATCTCATGAACGGTCTCTGAGGCCTCTCCGCAAGCACCGACAGCAGAGCTCAGAACGAGCACCAAGAAGAGTCGCATCTAGCCTCCGCCGAAGATCTTCGCATACGACTCGGCGGCCCTCTTGAATTGCCCCGTACCGATCTTGCAGCGCTCAAAGTCCTTCATGAGCCACAAGATCTGGGCCCCGAGCGACTTGGCTGCGGCACCCGACTTGTTCGCCGCTCCAGCGAGAGCGGCCGAAAACTGATCGTCCCACTGCTCCCACTCGTCCTCGAAGATCTTGAGCTTGTTCAAGGCGACCTTCGCCGCAGGAAGGCGAGTTCCGTCCGGGTACCGCTGGTGCTCTTCGATTCCTCGTAGGTACTTCTCGACGACGGTGGTCTTGTTGTGAATCCAGCGAATGAAGTCGCTCCCTCTGGCCTTGCCGGCGACCCTGTCGACGATCTTGCTCAGATCTCTCGCGTTAGACTCCCAGCCCGGCGGCACCACGTCTCTCTGTGCGTATCTGACTCCGGGTGCATGAGCAACGGCTCCCTCCCCATACAAACTGCCGCAAGCCTCTCCACAGACGTGCCTTGACGGTCCAATCTCATGGCCGGCGGTCCCGTGCCCGAAGCGTCCATCAGCGGGGTCGTACTCCGCACGAATCCAAGCATCGCCGGAATGTCTCGTGTCCATGTGTGCTTCACTTTCCTGCAGCAGTCTCTGCCCAAGTATCGAGTCCATCTGGCGAAACCCAGCAGAGGGTGAAGTAGTGCATCATCCAAAACAGGTCTGCGACCATGGCGTCAGCCGCTCCGGGATCCTCTTCGTCTGCAGTCTTCTGAATCGAACCGGCCACGGACTCAATCCACGGGTGGTACTCGGGATCGAAGCTGTCCTTCTTGGGTTTCGTGCGACTCCGATCGCGAGCCCATTGCGTCTTGTTCCTGCCCTCCTCTCGGTCGCCGAAACCTCGCCGCGCTCTCGCCTAACCAGGTACTGGGCTTCGAGTAACTTGACCTTCTCGAGAATGTGATCTCGCAAGCGCCTCTTCAGGTCTTCTCCGCTGTCCGAGGTGAGGTCCTTACGGATCGAGATGCGGTTGGCTTCCCAGTCGATCGGATCTTGAAGTGAGCCGACCCACCTAGTCGGCGGACTAGGCCTGTCGGGCCAGCGGCCCGGCACTTCACCTGGGCGAGGCCCCTCGTCAAACGGCCCCGTCAACGGCTGCGGCCACGGATCCTCGTAGTCCTCGAAATCATCGAGATCCTCCTCGGGCAACGGCTCGAGAGGAGGCAGCGGCAGCGGTGCGTCAGGCGGGTGTACGGGCGGAGGGACGATAGGCGGCTCGGACATTGTCGGGGTCCTTCCTCCGCCTACTCGCTCTTCGGCTGGAGCCAGACGCTCAGCGTGCCGAACAGCCGCGCGTCGAGCCCCCTTTGCCCTACCGCTATTTCGCGCTATGCGCAGGACTGTACACGACTTGCGCGCCCATGCCGCTAGAACGATCTTCGCTCTGCCGGATGTTGTTCCAGTAGACACGACGCGAGAGCGACATCAGGTCGCGGGGGCACACAAGGTGCCCCCTACAGCAACTAGCGAACGCTTGGCCTTGGGCTGTAGGGACGGGCCTTGACGCAGTCCCTGAGCGCGGCGAAGCCGCGGTCGAAGAGTGCCCGTCCGCGCGCACCACCTTCGGCGCGGCGTACACTGGCCCCATGACTTCGAGGGTCTGGGGAGCACTCGCGATCCTTGCGGCGCTCGCGCTCGCCGCGTGGGCCGTCATGGACGCCAAGGACGGCGGCGCCTACGTCACCGGTGCACCGGGCGACGACACGGAGCTCGCCGCGCTCAAGGCCGAGAACGCCTGGCTCATGGACGAGGTCAAGCGTCTGCGCGAGCAGCAGACACTCACCGCGCCCGCGACACCGGACGGGCCCGAGCTGGCCATCAGCGCCGACGTCACGCCGCCCTCGGCCGACGACGTCAGGCAGTGGCTGCGCTGGGCGACGGGTGCGCAGAAGGTCAAGCACACCGACCTTCGGCGCGTGAAGCAGACCGGGCACTACGCCGTCGCGCAGCTGCTTGTAGCTGCGCGCAACGACAACGAGACCGACGCCGTCCGCATTGCCTCGCTGAAGGTGCTACAGCGCGTCGACGCCACACAGTTCAACGCGGTACTGGTGGAGTTGCTGCGGCGCGAGCAAACGTCCTCGGAGCTGATTGCGTATGCGCTGCCGTTCGTGAAGGTCCCCCGGGACAGCGAAGTTCCCGCGATCGTGCGAGACCTGGCGCTGGACAGGCAGAACACCCCCGTAAAGACCTCGGCCATGCGCGTCTTGATGCGCGCGCAGCCCGAGGAAGCCGTGACCGAGATCCGGAGGATGCTCGCCAGCGGCGCGGAGCGCAGTGCGGCCATGGGCCTTCTGCGTGCCGCGAACGACGCGACGTTCAAGCCGGTCGTCGACGAGGCGATTCGCGATGCGAAGAACCCCGGGGAGATTCGGCCGCTGCTCGGGGTGCTCGCCTCGTTCAAAGGCAAGAACTGGGGTACGTACCAGATGACGGGCGAACCCGACACGCCGATCGGCGGCGACCTGGGCACCGCCTGGGCGAGCAAGCAAGGCAACATGGGCGACGTGTGGGTCGAGCTCGACTACCGCTACAGCGTCGTCCCCAGCGATGTGCGGATTCACGAGACGTACAACGCCGGCGCCGTGAAGCAGGTCCTGGCCAAGCAGCCTGGCGGGCAGTGGACCGTCCTGTGGGAAGGAACGGCGCCGCAGGGGAAGGCGCCGCGCTGGTTCGAGCCGCGCATCGACATGCCGCGCTTTCGCACGAGCACGATCCGGATCGTGCTCGACACGAACCGCGTTGGCGGCTGGAACGAGATCGACGCGGTCGAGTTGATCGGCGACGGCAGCCGCCAGTGGGCCGTCAAGGCGCGCGCGTCGTCGTCCTACGCAGGCGAGTAGCGCGGGAGTCTACGCACGCCCTTGGGCTGTAGGGAGGGGCCTTGTGCCCCTCCGCGTCAACCCGTAACCCGCAGCACCGCCGAGCCCTGGACCCGATCGCCGAGGATGGCTGCGAGGCCTTGCGGGCAGTCTTCGAACGCGTACTCGGTGACGTGCGTTCGAATCGCACCCTCGGCCGCGAGGTCGAGCAGCTCGATGCCGTCTTGCCGCGTGCTTGCCGTGGTCGAACGTAGCGTCCGTTCGCCAAACAGGTGCTTCGTGTAGTCCATCTCGGGGATCGGGCTCATGTGGATCGCGGCCGAAGCGACCGTGCCCCCCCACCGCACGGCTTCCAGCGCGCCGGGCACGAGCTCACCGGCCGGCGCGAACAGCACCGCGCGGTCCATCAAGGCGGGCGGCGTGTCGCCCGCGTCGCCGACCCAGTCTGCGCCCATCTCGCGCGCCAGCTCGCGGTGCTTCTGGCCCCTCGTGACGACGTACACCGTGCAGGCCCAGTGCTTGGCAATCTGCAACGCGATGTGCGCCGAGGAACCGAAACCGTAGAGCCCGACCGTCTCGCCGGGCCGGACGTCGGCCTGGCCGAGCGCGCGGTAGCCGATGATGCCCGCGCAAAGCAGCGGCGCGGCCTGGAGGTCCGAGACCGAGTCCGGCAGGTCGTAGGCGAACGCCTCGGGCACGGTCACGAGCTCCGCGTACCCACCGTTGGCGTGATAGCCGGTGAAGCGCGCCCCGCGGCAGAGGTTCTCGTCACCGCGCTCGCAGTCGGGGCACGCGCCGCACGTCTGATGAAGCCACGCGAGGCCGACGCGATCCCCCGGGCGGTGGAAGCGCGAGTCGCCCTCAACGACGGTGCCGACGACCTGGTGCCCGGGAATCACGGGCAGCGTCGGCAGATCGATCTCGCCTTGCACGATGTGGAGATCGGTGCGGCACAACCCGCAGACGGAGACGCGAATGAGAAGCTCGCGGTCGCCGGGAACCGGGTCGTCTACGTCACGCAGGTGCAGCGCTTCGTCGACGCTGCCCGGTCCGTCCAGCACCCACGCCTTCATGGCGCGCGAGTCTACTGCCGGCGCATCGCCTCGACGGGGCGCAATCGCGAGGCACGCCACGCGGGCACGAGGCCGCCGAGTACCCCGAGCAGGATCCCGAGCCCTACGGCCAGCAGGAGCAGTCCCGCGTCGACGCGGAAGGCAAACGCGTTCTCCGTGAACGTGTTCCAGTTCATGGTGCCGGTCTCGAGTCCATTGAGCGGCAGCACGATCAGGCACCCGATGACGCCGCCCGCGAGGCCGATCAAGGCGGCCTCGAACAAGAACGCCAGCAGGATGGCCATCCGGCCGAAGCCGACCGAGCGGAGGATGCCGATCTCGTGCGTCCGCGCCCCGATGGCAGCAAGCATCGTGTTGGCCGCCCCCAGCACGGCTGCGATGCCGAGGATGACGGCGAGGAAGACACCCAGGAAGCCGAGCACGCCGCTGAGCATGCTCGTCTGGGAGACGAAATAGTCCTGCTCGGTCATCGTCTTGCTGGGCAGACGCTTGTCCTCGCCCATGCGATCGATGAACGCATCTGTCTGGACGTCTTCCTTGAGCTTGGCGACGACGCGCTGACGGATCGGTCGCTCCAGCGCGGCCGCCATGCGATCGACATCGCCCCAGATCTCTGAGCGGTATGCGCCCGTGTGCTCGAAGATTCCGACGACCTTGAACGGCGTGACGTTGATCTCGAGCGTGTCGCCGAGCTTGCAGTTGTGGATGCGCGAGACGAGCGGCTTGCCGACGATGATCTCGTCGGCACCGAAGGTGAAGTTCCGGCCCTCGATGATGCGGAAGTGCTCGTCCTGGATCGCGAACGAGGCTTCCTCGACCCCACGGATCGGCACGTTGACGAGGCTCTTGCGGTCGTCCGCCTTCTGCAGGAACAGTGCCAGGTACCCCTCGCCCGCGGCGAGCGGCGTACCGCTCTCCGGATCGAGCGCAACTTCCGGCAGGACCTTGTACTGCTGCACGAGCTCGAGCGTGATGCCGCTCTCCCCTTCGCTGGTCGCGCCCTTGCGCAGGAACACCACCACGTCGTCCTGGCCCGTGCCGGAGTGCAGGCTCGTGAATCCGAGCAGGAGGGCGAAGACACCGCAGAAGACCGCGACGGTCATGGCGATCCCGAGCGAGCTGAGCAGCGATGCCTGCCAGCGCACCAGCAGACTGCGGACGGGGTACGAGAGGGGAACCAGTCGCTTGCTCATGGTCAGGCCCCCCGCCGCAGCGCCTCGACGGCATGAAGCCGCGACGCGTTCCAGGCCGGTACGGCGCCCCCGACGATCCCGATCACGATGCAGATGACGCATCCCCACACGAAGGTCTCGGGGGCGACGCGGTACATCGGCACTTGCGTCCCGAGAATCGAGCGGAACACGCCCTGCGTAGACCACGCCACGCCCATCCCGATCGCACCGCCGAGCGCAGCGAACGAGATCGCTTCCATGAGGTAGAGCCGCGAGGGCACCTGCCGCGGGAAGCCCAGCGCCTTGAGGATGCCCATGGTGCGCATGCGCTCGCGGGCGGCGATGGTCATCGTGTTGACGACGCCGAACAGGATGGCCACGAGGACGGCCGCGCCGATCATCCCGAGAAACGTCGGCAGGTTGCCGAGCATGTTGACGAAGTCGGCCTGAAACGCGGCTTCAGGCTGCGTGCGCGTGCGCTGCGGCCCGCCGGCGTAGTACGCATCGATGGCGTCGGAGACATCCTCGCCGCGATAATCATCGGCGAGCCGGATGAGGAACACGCTGGTCCCGCGCGGCCCGAGCGCCGTGCCGTTCTCGAGCGACTCATCGAGATACGGCCAGTGGAAGTACATCGTCATCTCGTCGACGTTCGCCCGGAGGGAACGGTAGACGCCGTGGATGTTGAACTCCCACTCGCTGCCGTCGGTGCGCGGGTAGATGGTGCCGAGCAGCGGCACGGTGTCGCCCGCCTTGAACCCGTACTTTTCGGCCAGCCCGATGCCGACGATCGCACCGCGGCGATCGTTGAACCAGGCTTGCTTCTGCTCCTCGGGAATCACGATCTCCGGATACTGCTTCATGAGCGTCTGCGGATCGGTGCCGAACTGCGCGAAGAAGTTGCTCGGTTCCTTGTAGACCCCGCCGAACCAGGTGAAGCGGCTGGCAGACTCGACGCCGTCGATGGCTTCGATCGCCTCGAGGTAGGTCGTGGGCAGGGACTGGAAGAGACTGACCGCGCTGGCCGTGATGATCCGCCGCGATGACGACTCTTGAACGGCGGCATCCAGGCTCGTAACGATCGAGCGCAGGAAGCAGAACAGGAACAACGCCACGGCGACCGCGCCGATCGTGAGGATGGCGCGCACGGGGTGGCTGCCCACATGCCGCCGGACGAGACGACCCAAGCTCATCGTGCTCGCCTCATGCCGTCGTCGCGTGCTCGACGACGCCCTTGTCGAGGTGCAGCACGCGGCCGGCCTCTTCGCCCGCCTTGAGGTCGTGCGTCACCATGATGACCGTCTTGCCGAACTCGGTGCTGAGGCGCTTGAGCAGTTCGAGGACTTGATCCGCGCTCTCGCGGTCCAGATCTCCCGTGGGTTCGTCACACAGGAGGATCGTCGGGTCGCTCGCGATGGCGCGCGCGATGGCTACGCGCTGCTCCTGCCCGCCCGAGAGTTGCTTGGGCCGGTGGTCCATGCGGTCGGCCAGGCCCACGATCTCGAGCGCATACTCCGCTTGCTTGCGCCTCTCCGCCTTGCCGAGCGGGGTCAACAGCAACGGGAGCTCGACGTTCTCGAGCGCGGTGAGCACGGGAATCAGGTTGAACGCCTGGAAGACGTAGCCGATGTGGCGCGCGCGCCATGACGTCAAGTCGGCGTCGTCGAGCCGGGTGACCTCCACGTCCCCGACACGGATCGTCCCGGAGTCGGCTTCGTCGAGACCGCCGATCAGGTTGAGGATCGTCGATTTGCCCGAGCCCGACGGCCCCATGAGCGCGAGGTACTCCCCCGCCTCGACCTTCATGTCGAGATTGTCGAGCACGACGAGGGACTCGCCGCCCTTCGTGTAGACCTTCGATACGCCCTGCAGTTCGATGACCGCCATCAGGACTCCTCGTTCACGCGGCTGCCGTCCTCGAGGTCGGATGCCGGATCCAGGATCACTTTCTCGCCGCCTTCCAGGCCTTCTTCGACGACCACGCCGCCGGCGTGCGGGCGGCCCAGGGTCACAGTTCGTTGCCGCGCCACCCCGTTCGCGTACACGAAGACCACGTCATTGCCGCCGCGCTTGGCCGTCGCCGCACGCGGAACCGTCACGAACGGATCGCCCGCTTCCTGCTCTTGCGTCTCTTCGCCCTTGAAGACGACGCGTGCGGCCATCTCGGGTCGCAAGTCGGCGGGGTTCTTGTCGAGCCGGACGCGGACCTCGATGCTGCCCTTGGAGCGGTCGGCGCGCGGCCAGATCTTGCGCACGTAGCCGGGCATCCCTTGCTCGGGGTCAGCGTCGAGGAACACGACGGCGCGGTCCCCTTCGGATACACGGTTTATCCGTCGCTCGGAGAGCTCGACCTGCACCTCGAGCGAAGACGGATCGACGATCGTGAGCACGCTGCCCCGCGAGTTGCCCGCACCCAGCGGCGAGATGACCTCGCCCTTCTCGGCGTCCTTGCGGATCACGAGGCCACGGAACGGCGCGCGGATGCGCGTCTTCTCGAGCTGGATCTCTGCGAAGCGCTCGCTCTCCGTGGCTTCCGCAACGGCAGCGGTCGCGGTGGTCTCGGCCTTCTCCGCAACGGTGACACCTGCCTCCGCGACCGCGAGCGTCGCCGTGCGCTTGTCGATCTGACCGCCCCACGCCTTGAGCGCAGCCTCGGTTGCGCGCACGCGCGCTTGGACGGAGTCGACCTCGATCTTCGCGGTGCGCGCGACCGTCTGGACCTGGTCCCACTCGGCGTCGCCGATGACCTTCTGTCGGTACAGCCGGCGGTTGCGCTCGACCTCGCGCTCGAGGCGCTCGTAGATCTCCTGCGCGCTCTCCGCGAGCTCGATCTGGGACTCCATCTCGGCCTTCAGCCGCCCGCGCGTCAGCTTGGCGGCTTCGATGTCCTTCTTGGCCTCGACGACACGGGCACGAGCGCTCGCGGTGCCGGACTTCGCTTCTTCGAGGCGCGCCACGGCGGCCTCGCGCCGGGCGACGGCCTGCTTCTCCTGCACCTCGAGGTCGTCGTACTGGATGCGCGCAACGACGGCGTCGGCTTCGACGGTGTCGCCTTCGGCGGCGTTCAGCTCGACGAGGCGCCCTGAGATGACCGAGGCGAGCGAGGCCTGCTTGTCGGCCACGATGTAGCCGTTGGCCGAGACGTCGCCCTGCTGCGCCTGGCCGGGGACGACCTTGATCGCGCGCGCGGTCTTGACTGTGGTGCCGCGGGCGTCTGCGAAGAGGCCGAGGAGGGGCTCGCGGAAGAGGAAGAGCAACGCGAGCACGCCGACGCCGAGGAAGACACGGATCCACGGGAAGCCGCGCAGGCGGGCGCGGTCGTCACTTCCGCGGTCGATCCGCAGCCGGCTGAGATCGGCTGTGGCCTTGGCGGTCGGGCTTCGGTCCTCAGGCGCCGGCATCGGATTCCTCGGAACAGCGGGGGAACCGGAAAGGGTAGCCGCGTCGCGGCCTTCGGGGGGGATTCGGCGGCCGCGGCGGGCGCCGTGCCGGGTCCGCCGAGCTACGTTACGTTTGAGCCTTCTGATCCTTGCGGACGGACAGGCGCTTCATGTTGCGCTTGCCCTGGCCCTTGCGGTTCTTGCCCGGCTTGAACTTGCCGCGCTTGCTGCCACCGCGGCTGGTCGTCTTCTTTCTGGGCACAGGACACCTCCGAGCCCGGCACTTTATCCACGGGGGCCGGAGAGGCGCCGATTTTCCCTGTGCCCCCACCCGGCGCGGCTGCCATCTTCCGTCCATGCGGAAGACCGGATTCGTGGGGTGGGCGCTGCTCGCGGCCCTGTTGTCGGGGTGTACGACCCATGGCCCGTGCTGCACGCCGTGTTGCCCGGTGGCGCAGGCCGCGGTCGCGCCGCCGACGCCCGCACGGGCCCCCACCGTCGAGCCCACGAAGCCCGCGCCGCGCTCCGCGCTCTACGAC
The DNA here is from genome assembly GCA_028281445.1 of Planctomycetota bacterium. Taxonomy (GTDB): domain Bacteria; phylum Planctomycetota; class PLA2; order PLA2; family JAEUHO01; genus JANQJW01. Next base: position 9,618 of record JANQJW010000005.1, read on the forward strand.
GGCATGACGGGCGAGAAGGCCGACCTCGCGCAGGTCGCCTACGGCTGGGGCGACGTGGACCTCGTCGCCTTCGGCGAGATCCACGGGAACCTCATCGGGGCCGAAGCCCAACTGCTCCTGCTTCAGACTCTGGCCAAGCACGAGAGGCCGCTGGCGCTGGCGATGGAGTTCTTCGAGCGCGACACGCAGGCGGCGCTGGACGCCTACCTCAAGGGCGCGATCGACAAGGCCGCGTTCTTGAAGAAGACGAAGCGCAAGAAGGCGTACGCGAAGACGCACGGCCCCCTGATCGAGTTTTGCAAGGCGCACGGGATTCCGGTGATTGCGGCGAACGCGCCGCGGCGGCTGGTGACGGGCTACCGGAAGTTCGACGGCCGGTACGAGGCGTATCTCGCGTCGCTCTCCGAGACGGACCGCGCCCTGCTTCCGGAGGAGACGAGCGAGCCCGAGGACGCCTACCGCAAGCGCTTCCTGGAGCTGATGGGTCCCAAGCGCGCGCACTTCTTCAAGGCCCAGGCCTTGTGGGATGACGCGATGGCGGAGGCGATCACGGACTTCCGCGAGGAGAACCCGCAGCACCGGGTGCTCCTCATCGTGGGCGGTTTTCACGTGCGCGGCGGCGAGGGCACGATCACGAAGTACCTGATGCGTCGCGGCAAGCACAGCGTGCGCGTGGTCGTGATGAGCCCGGACGACATCCCGTCGCTGGCCTTCCGCGAGGAGGACCGAGGCCGCGGCGATCTGGTGCTGAAGTACGCGGTCAAGGGCCCCGAGTAGGCGGGCCGGGCCGCATCTTGACCGTCCCCTGGGGACGCCGTACGGTCGCCCCCTGCCTGAACGGGGCGGCGTAGCTCAGTCGGTTAGAGCACAGGCTTCATAAGCCTGGGGTCACTGGTTCAAGTCCAGTCGCCGCTACCACCAATCGCCCATTTCTAGGGCATTCCGGGCACCCATCGGAGTCGCTCCGATCTATTGACCCCCCTCTGCGCTCATTTTGCGCACACTTGGCCCCCGTGAGGCGCCCTCCGACCCTGACGCAGCGAGCCAACGGGAGCTGGGTAGCGCGGTGGCGCGAGGCCGGCGGGCAGCGCCAGAAGTCGTTCGGCAGCGACGCTGTTCGGGCTCGCATGCTCTTCGACGAGTGGGTCGAAGGCTTCACCCCGCTTGGGCAAGGCACCGAGCACCGTGGCGATCGAGGAGCGCCTGCTCCGCCCGCTCTTCACCGCATGGGAGGGCATCGCCCAGCGGCTACGTCAGCGCTGTGGCGGACGTGCGCAGTCCGACAAGGTGTACGAGCGCCAGCGAGCACGGTGCCCGTACCTCGCTCGAGCCAAGGCGATCCGCTCCGGTGCGCGCTGGCGAAAGAAGAGCGAGGCCTGTCGACGGCGGCATCCGCTGTGCGCGGCGTGCAAGGCCAAGGGGCGCACGACCGAAGCCACCGAGGTGGATCACATCATCAGGCTCGTCACGTTGTTGAAGCAGCAGTTCGGTGGTGCGCCGCCGCACATCATCGCGAAGCGAACACCGATGGGAGCGTTCGACGATGCCAACCTGCCGTCCTTGTGTCGGACCTGTCACAACCAGAAGAGCGCGCTAGAACGCGTAACTGGAGACGCAATCTTCTGAGATGGAGTGGCGTCACCCTAGACTGCTGATGCGCCAGTAGCCTCTCGACCCTGGTCGTACTTCCCCGGATGTGTAGCAACCTCTTTGCGGGAATGGGCTGCTGGC
>JANQJW010000107.1 GCA_028281445.1 Planctomycetota bacterium
CGTGGTTGCGCCGCAGGCAACGCACAGCTGGCCCGCATTTGCATGCTCGAGGGCCGGCGGGAGGAAGCCGTAGGGCTGCTCCATCGCGCGCTCGGCTTCGCAAAGGAGCTGAACGATCCGGCCGTGGAGTGGCATTCCCACTCCGGTCTAGCCGCCGCCTACATGCAGCTGGACCGGTACGACGACGCCCACGAGCAGGCACAGGCGATGGTCGACTGCGGCAAGGCCGCGCGGGATGCCCCCTCGGAGACGATCGGTCGCTCCGCCCTGAGCCGGATCCTCTTGCGGCGTGGGCGGTACCGCGAGGCGCTGGACATCTCGCTGGCGGTCGAACGGGCGCATCGGGAAGTCGGACTCCAGCGCAATCGCATCGTGGCGAGCCTCACGTTGATCGATGCCTGGCTCGAGTTGGGCGAGTTGGACAACGCTCGCTCGCGCATCAACGATGCGCTGCGCATCGGCGCGGCAATCGGAGAGCGCGATCTCCTCAGCGTCGTCCAGGCGCTCGATGCCCAGGAGCACCTGGCGCGCGGCAACCTCACGCAAGCCCACGACGCGGTGACGGCAGCCGAGGCCAGTGCCGTCGGCGTGACGATGCCGCTCTGGCGCTACCGCAGCTGGGTTGCGCGCTACGAAGTCGACATGGCAATCGGACGACACGCCGACGCTGCCGCGCGGCTTGCCCAGGCCGAGAAGGACATCGGCAACCTCGTGGACGCGTACGGTCGCAGCCAGATGCTCGCCGCGCGCGCAGCACTGGCGTTGGAAGAAGATGCCCCCGAGGCGGCGGCACGGGACTTGGACGAAGGCCTCGCGCTGTACGCGGAGACCGGCGTGGAGACGGGACGCGGCATGCTGCTGGTCTCACGTGCGCTCGCGGCCACGCGCCTCGGCGAAAAGGACGAGGCATCGGAGCGACTGCGCGAGGCAGCGGACTGGGCGCGGGAGACGGAGACGATCTCGGTCCTCGCGCTGAGTCACGCGTACCTGGGGAGAAGCGCCACGCAGGACATACTCGCGGCAAAGGTCCTCCTCGAACGCGACGGCGCACGCATTACGGCGCTTGCTCGCATGGCGTCCTACTTCGCGCTGTGGGAAGCGACGTGGTCGCTCCCGTTCCTGAAGGAAGCCCGCAGGATCCTCGCCGAGCTGGAGGCGCGGGCGCGACCCGAAGATCGCGAGGCGCTCTTACAGAATGTGCGACTCCATCGCGCGATCCACGAAGCGCAGCCGTGAGCTTCGATCCGGACAGTGCGGCGCAGCGCCGCTGGCACGCCCGGGACCAATCGCGCCGAGTACTTCGCGCCGCTGACCCGGGGAACCCCTTACTCGCCTCAGGACGAAGCAGCGGGGCCGAACGCTGGGCTACTCCCGCCCGAGGGTGCATGGAGCGCGCCTCGTCGGCGCGCTGGCTGGCATGCGGAAGGCCGATGAGGAGAACGACGCGTGGTTGACCCACGCGAGGCCGACGAAGTGGCCTGAGCGCGCCAGCCCAGCGTGCCGACCGCTACGAGGAGACGGCGCGGCCGCGCACCTGTTCCAAGAGACGCAGGTCGTCGCAGAGGTCGCGGAAGTCATCGGGGCGCACAGCCTGCTCGGCGTCGCTCATCGCCCGCTGGGGCTGCACGTGCACCTCGACCATGACGCCGTCGGCGCCGGCTGCGCACGCAGCGCGCGCCATCGGCGGGACGTAGGCGGACTTGCCGGTGCCGTGGCTGGGATCGACGAGCACGGGCAGGTGCGAACGCTCGCGCACGGCCGGAACCGCGGCGAGGTCGAGCAGGTTGCGCGTCGCAGAGTCGAAGCCGCGGACGCCGCGCTCGCACAGCACGACATTCGGGTTGCCTTGCGCGAGGACGTACTCGGCGGCAAGCAGCCAGTCGGCGATGGTCGCCGCGCGGCTGCGCTTGAGCAGGACCGGATGCCCGCTGCGGCCGACCTCGATCAGAAGATCGAAGTTGCTCATGTTGCGCGTGCCGATCTGCAGCATGTCGACGTTGCTGACACACGCCTCGACGTGACGCGGGTCCATCACCTCGCTGACGGTCGGCAGGCCCGTCTCGAGACTCACGTCGCGGAGCAAGCGCAGGCCGTCGAGCCCCAGGCCGCGGAACGCGTACGGGCTGGTGCGCGGCTTGTAGGCGCCGCCGCGCAGGATGTCCGCGCCGGCTTCCTTCACCTGGCGGGCGATCTCGAGCAGGGTGTCGCCGTCTTCCACGGCGCACGGGCCGGCGATGATCGTCAGCGGTCCGCCGCCGATGCGGTGGGAGCCGACCTTGACGACCGTGGGTTCGCGTTGGTGCTCGAGGCCGGAGAGCGCGTACGGCGCCGTCAGCCGGACGACCTGGCGCACGCCTTCGAACACGCCGAGGGGCACGTGCCGCAAGCGGTCCAGATCGCCTTCGACGAGCAGGAGCGGTCCCTGCTGCGAGTCGATTGCGCGCGGCGTGCAACCGGCGCTGCGAACCGCCTCTTCGATGGCGGTGCGCTGTGCAGGCGTGATTGCGGGCTTGAGCTGGATCAGCATTGGGGCAGAGAGTCTACGGGGGGGATTGGGAGGAGCGAGCGTCTTCTATTGAGATGTTCGGCAGGCATGCACGGTTTCGTCGGCTGGCCTGATCGGCAAGCGTGGAAGCCGCTGGCGAGAGGGTGCGTCTCACGCGTGGCCGTTGCCGTTGCCGTGACCGTGGCCGAGTGATGCGTTGGGTTCCCTTGATGGGGTGCGGGGGGTACGGTTGCCGTCATGAGCGCCAATCGAATTCCCCTGATCGCCGGAAACTGGAAGATGAACGGCTCGCGTGCCGACGCGCGGGCCTGGGCCGAAGCCGCGGTGGCCGCGGCGGGCGACGCGTCGAACGACGCGGCGGTCTTCCCCCCCTACCCCTGGCTCGGCGAGGTGGCCGGGGTCGTCGGCGGCTCGCGCGTTGCCCTCGGCGGGCAGGCCTGCCATGGCGAGGTCTCGGGCGCCTACACCGCTGCCGTGTCCGCCGGCATGCTCATGGAGACCGGCTGCCGCTACGTGCTGTGCGGCCACAGCGAGCGCCGGGCGCTCTTCGGCGAGGACGACGCCTTCGTGGCGGGGACCCTGGGTGCCGCCCTCCGAGCCGGCCTCGAGCCCGTGCTCTGCGTCGGCGAGACCCTGGAGGAACGCGAAACCGGCAACACGCAGTCGGTGCTGCTGCGCCAGGTCGACGCCGGGCTCGCCGAGATCCGCGGGCCCGACGACCCCCTGACGATTGCCTACGAACCGGTCTGGGCGATCGGAACCGGCAAGGCCGCCTCGCCGGCCGAGGCGGCGGAGGCCCATGGGTGGATCCGCGCGCGGGTCGCCGAGACCGACGCGGAGCGGGCCGGGCGGGTCCGAATCCTCTACGGCGGGAGCGTCAACCCGGAGAACATTGGGGGCTTCCTCGAGGTCCCGGACGTCGATGGAGCCCTGATCGGGGGGGCCGCTCTGGATCCGGCCAAGTTCAGCGCCATGATCCGTGCCACCCCGGCCACCGCTCCCGGCGCGTAGGTTCCCGGAACCCAGGAGCCTCGACACCCTCGTACCCTCGCCCGCGGAGAGCTTGCCGATGTTCATGGACCTGCCCCTTGCCGCCGTGATGGACGTGGTCCGCAGCGCCGTGATGGTGGTCTTCGTGATCACGTCGTTCCTGCTGGTCATCGTGATCTTGTTGCAGGAAGGCAAGGGCGGCGGCCTCGCAGGCGCCTTCGGCGGCGCGGGGGCCGAGACGTTCGGCGTCAAGGCCGGCACGGTCAACCGCTTCACCGCGTGGCTGGCAGCACTCTTCCTCGGCCTCGCGCTGCTGTACGCCGGCTTGGCCGCGGCGCCCACCGACCCCGGCACGGCGCCCAGCACGGAGGAGTTCACGAATCCGGACGGGGACGCCAGCGAGGCAGGTGGCGCGAACAACGCCGGCGGCGCGAACAACGCAGGCGGAGACAACGCGGGCGGCAACGACGACGGGAAGTAGCCCCCCATGTCCGAGCCCGTCCGATCCATGACCGGATCCGCGACCCACGTTGTGGAGACGGATGCCGGCCGCTTCGAGGCCGAGGCACGTTCGGTCAATCACCGCTTCATGAAGTCCACGGTCCGTACGCACGGCCCCGTGCCCAGCGTGAACGACGTCGTGGAAGCCGCATTGCGCAAGAGCGTGCGCCGCGGCCACGTAACCGTGCACGTGCGGTTTCGTCCCGGCCCTGCAACCGACTTCGAAAACCGCATCCACGACGAAGCGTTCGCCGCGGCCGCGCGGCGGCTGCGCGAGCTCGCGGAGACGCACGGCCTAGACGCGGTCTCCGTACGCGACGTGCTCGCGATCCCAGGCGTGCTGGCCGACGCGCGCACGCTGGGCGACGACGAGTCGCTGCAGAAGAGCGTGCGCGAGGTCGTGGACGGCCTCGTTTCGGCACTCCAGACCGCACGCGAACACGAAGGCGCGTTGATGGCCAAGGAGGTCGGCTCGATCGTGGACACGATCGCCGAGCTGACGGAACGAATCGCCAAGCGCGCCGACGAGGTGCCTGCGGCGTACCGGCAGCGGCTGGAAGAGCGCCTCGGCCGGCTTCTGGAGGGCAGCGGCGTCGAGCCGGATCCGGCCCAGGTCGCGCGCGAGTGCGCCCTGATGGCCGAGCGCTCCGACGTACGCGAGGAAATCGCGCGCCTCGGGGCCCACGTCGAGCACACGCGGACCCTCCTGAAGGACGGCGGTGCCGTCGGACGGCGCCTCGACTTCCTGGCCCAGGAGTTCCATCGCGAGACGAACACCATCGCCAGCAAGACGAGCGACCTCGAGATGAACCGAACGGTGCTCGACCTGCGCGCCGCCGTGGAGCGCCTGCGAGAGCAGGTGCAGAACCTGGAGTAGCCGTGGCGGACGGCGCACGCCTGATCGTGATCTCCGGCCCCAGCGGGGCGGGCAAGACCTCGATCGCCCTGCGGCTCCTGCGCGACGATCGCTTCGCCCGGGCGGTGACCGCGACGACCCGGCGCCCGCGGCCGGGTGAGGTCGCCGGCACGGACTACGAGTTCCTCAGCCGCGAGGCCTTCAACGAGCGCCTCGAAGACGACGGCTTCCTCGAGTACGCGGAGGTCTACGGCGACCTCTACGGCACACCCCGGCGCAACGTTGCCGCCATCCGGGAATCCGGGCGACACTGCGTGCTTGTCGTGGATGTGCAAGGTGTCGAGTCCCTCCAGGCCCTGGGGTCCGAGGTACTGGGCCCCGGCACGCTCTACGTCTTCGTGAAGCCCCCGAGTCTGGAAGAGCTCGAGGCGCGATTGCGAAATCGGGCTGGTGACACCGATGCGGCGATTGCCGCGCGGCTGGCGGCAGCCACGGAAGAGATGAAGAAGGAACCGGACTACGAGCTCGTGCTCGTCAATGACGACATCGAGCGCGCCGTGCGCGAGTTGGCCGAAGCCCTCGGCCTGGACCTCGACTGAAAGGGAGATCCTCATGGAGGAGAAGATCCGCGTCATCGACGAGCTGGAACAGAAGGTCGGCGGACGCTTCCAGCTGACGGCTCTGCTCCAGAAGCGCATCCGCGAGCTGGTGGCCGGTGCACCGCGCCTCGTCGAGATCCGCTCGGAGAACCCCATCGACATTGCCATCGAGGAGATCCGCGCCGGCAAGATCGAACTCGTACCTGAGGATGCCGAGTAGCGCGGCTTGAGCAAACGAAGCGTCGTCGTCTGTGTCGGCGGGAGCATCGCCGCCTACAAGGCGTGCGACCTCGTCTCCAGGCTCGTCCAGGACGGCTACGAGGTCGAGGTCGTCATGACCGAGGCGGCGGAGCAGTTCGTCCGCCCGCTCAGCTTCTCGGCCCTCACGCACAAGCCGGTGTTCACCCAGGCCGGCTGGTTCCGCGGGGACGGCGGCCGCAGCCCCGCCGATCACCTGGAGGCAACCGAGGCCGCGGATCTCGTGGTGGTCGCCCCCTGCACGGCCAACCTCATCGGAAAGTTCGCCGCCGGCATCGCCGACGAGATCGTCTCGACGACCCTGCTCGGCGCCGCATGCCCCATCTTGATCGCGCCGGCCATGAATCCGCGCATGTGGGCCAACCGGCGGGTCCAGGCCAATGTCGCGGTGCTGAAGGAAGACGGCGTCCACGTGCTCGGCCCGGACGAAGGCCACATCGCGGAGGGCCCCGAAGGCACCGGCCGCATGGTGGAGCCCGAGGGAATCGCCGCCGAGATCGGGCGTTTGGCTCCAAGGGGGTAGCCGGGCGCCGTAGGATCCGATACGCATGCGCTTCCGACTCGCCCTCGTCTTCGTCGCGACGCTGGCCCTGGGACTGTGGGTCACCGCGTGCGGCGACGACGAACCGGTAGCCCCCGCCGAGACGGACACGGCGAAGACGGCCTGGGAGGAGTGGGCCTCCTTCCCCGAGGTCGATCCGGAGCGAATCCCGTCCAAGCTGGCGACCAACCCGGGCGAGCCCTGGGGCGACTACATAGGCAGCGAGGCGTGCAAGCGCTGCCACGAAGAGGACTACCACAAGTGGCGCGGCTCCTTTCACAGCCGCACGCTGTACGACGCGACACAAGAGACCGTCTTCGGTGACTTTTCCGGCACGAAGCGATTCGACGATCCGGAAGCCGAGTGGATCGTCATTCCCTTCTCCAAGAAGGACGAGCAGGGCCGGACGCGCTTCTACATGGACGTGCGCTTTCGCACGCTCGCCGAGGGCAGCACGGGCGACCCGCGCAAGCGGGACAACTACAAGGCGGGCTACCTCCCGGACCTCTCCGAGGTCGAGTTCGAGATCATCTACGCGTTCGGCAACCGCAAGCACCAGCCGTATGTGATCCGCGACAAGCGCGGGCTGACCTGGGTCGCGCCAGTCTACTGGGACGACGTGGTCAAGGAATGGCGCTACGACGGCTGGCGCCCATACGTGCGCTCGTGCGGCTCGTGCCACGTGACCGGAATCAAGACCTCGGACACGCCGTGGTTCCCGGGCCAGTTCCCGATCCAGAGCACGCCGGACAACCTGATCCGGTACAGCCTGGGGCCCGGGGAAGAAGGCTGGGCGGAAGGGGCCGTAGGCTGCGAGACCTGCCACGGCCCGGGCCGCGCGCACCTTCGTGCCGTAGAGTCGATCGGCGTCGAGGAGTACCGCCGCCAGATCGAGGCAGGCACGAAGAAGGCCACGATCTACGACGGCAAGCGCGAGTCGTTCGAGCGCCGGCTCGACGCGTGCGGGCAGTGCCACAACTTCCACACCGAGAGCAGCTGCACGTGGGTCCCGGGCCCGGAAGGGTTCGATCGCGACCCGTGGAAGCAGCGGCTCGAGCCTGCGTCCAACACGCTGGCACCGGGCGAGCTACCGAAGGTCACACAGTTCTATCTCGACGGCTCGGACATGAGCCCGTGCACGATCGTCTGGGTCTACCAGAAGTCGAAGATGCACGCGGCGGGCATCAGCTGCGTGGAGTGCCACGACCCGCATGGGTCGGACTACTGGCCGTCGCTCATCAAGCCCATCCACGACAACAGTCTCTGCATCGAGTGCCACGACGAGTACGCGAGCGTCGAAGCGCAGACCAAGCACTCGCGGCACCTGGCGGGCTCACCGGGCAATCGCTGCGTCGAGTGCCACATGCCGCGCATCATGGAGTTCACCAACGGCGTCTACATGATGGGGAAGAAGATCCACAGCCACGAGTTCAGCATCCCCACCGGCATCCGCCGGCCGGGGGGTCCGAACGCCTCCTGCAACATCTGCCACGTGGACCGCAACCACCAGTGGACCCAGGAGATCCTCGCGCAGTGGGCGGCCGAGAAAGCCGCCGAGGAGGGTGACAAGGCTCCCGGCAGGAAGCCCGCCAAGCCCGCGGAAGGCGGCAAGCCGGCCGGAGATTAGGTCCCTGTCAGGGCCCGGCGGCCTCGGCGGCGTTGCTTTCCCTACATACCGGGGCTCCCGAGCCTGAATGGGCCCGGCCTTGCCACCGATTCATGGGGGGCAATGGCACGTACCACCACCGTTTCGCGTTCCCGCTCCGCCCCCCGCCGCGCCCGCGCGCATGAGCACGACCCGCACGACGAGCCCGTCGGTCTGGAGCTGGTCGGTGTGGCGCTGGCGCTCGGCGCCGTGCTCTTCGCGGCCGCACTCGCTTCGCTCGCCCCCGAAGGTGCGGCGGGTTCGTTCCGCAACGTCACGGGAACAGCCGGTCGCGCCATCGCCGCGGCCTTCACGTCGGCCGTCGGACTCGGCGCGTGGGTGCTGCCGTGCTTCGGCGTCGCCTGGGGTCTCACGTGCCTGCGCGGCGGCAAGCCGCTGAGCTGGGGCCGCAAGAGCCTGCTGCTGCCGCTGCTCGTCGGGCTGACCGCCGTGCAAGCCGCGATGCTGCTCAAGTCCGGCGTCCTGCCCGGTCTCGAGCGCTCGGGACCCGGCGGCTACTTCGGCCTGGCGCTGGGCGCAGCCATGTACGACTTCTTCGGCAAGGCCGCCGGCTTCGTCGTGTTCATCGGCTGGATCGCGGTCTTCCGCTGGATGACGGACATCGATCTCGTCCGCGTCGGCATCGACACCGGCAAGCGCGCCAAGCAGCGCTGGGACGAGCGCGGCGGCACGGCGGTCGCGGACGAGGAAGACGCCGAGTCCGAAGAGGAGTGGGAGTACGAGGACGAAGAGGACTACGGCGAGCAGGAGTACGACGAGGAAGAGTACGAAGACGGGGACGAAGAATACGACGAAGAGGACTACGAGGAAGACGAAGGCGAATACGGCGAGACGGAGTACGAGGACGAGGACGAGGAGTACGAAGAGGAAGAAGGCGAGGAGGAGAGCGAAGGCGCCGCGAAGGCAGACGGCGCCGACGCCCACGACGAACCCAAGATCCAGGAGAAGGTCAAGCCGCTCACGCTCCCCAAACCCAAGGCGAAGCGTCGCCAGCTCCCCAAGCGCCCGACGTCGCGCGGCGAGTACGTCTACCCGCCGCTGAATCTCCTGACGCCGGGCGAGCCGACGGATCCCGAGTCCGTGCGCGAGGAGGTCGAGGCCAACGCACGCGTGCTCGAAGAGACCCTGGCATCGTTCGGCATCGACGCGCGCGTCGTGTCCCACCTGCGCGGCCCCGTCATCACGTTCTTCGAGATCAAGGTGCCTTCGGGCATCCGCCTGAGCCGCGTAACGGCCCTGGCCGACGACATGGCCATCGCGCTCAAGGCGCCCAGCATCCGCATCGTGGCGCCGATTCCCGGCCGCAGCACGGTCGGCATCGAGGTGCCGAACCTCCAGCGCGACATGGTGCGCATGCGCGACCTGCTCGAAGACGAGTCGGAGAAGATGGAGCGCCAAGCAATCCCGATCATTCTCGGTCGCGACACGTCCGGCCGGCCGATCGTCGAGGACCTGGCGGCGACGCCCCACCTCTTGATCGCCGGCGCGACCGGCTCAGGTAAGAGCGTCTGCATCAACGCGATCCTGCTCTCGATCCTCTACTCACGCGGCCCCGACGAGGTGAACATGATCCTCGTCGATCCCAAGCAGGTGGAGCTCGCGTTCTTCGAGAACATCCCCCACTTGCTCACGCCCGTCGTCACGGACATGCGTCGCGCGGCGAAGATCCTCGACTGGGCGGTGGACCGGATGGAGGAACGCTACGCCAAGCTGCTGGCCGTCGGGGTGCGCAACATCTCGGGCTACAACAGCTTGTCGAAGGAGAAGCTCGCCGCGGCCCGCGAGAAGTCGGGCATGACCGAGGAAGATCTCCCGGATCACCTTCCCTACGTGGTGATCGTCGTCGACGAGCTCGCCGACGTGATGCTGACGAACGGGAAGGAAGTCGAGATCGCCATCACCCGCATCGCGCAGAAGAGCCGCGCGGTGGGTATCCACCTCGTGCTCGCGACGCAGCGCCCGTCGACGAATGTTATCACGGGTCTCATCAAGGCGAACATGCCGACGCGCATCTCGTTCGTCGTCTCCAGCAAGATCGACAGTCGCGTCGTGCTAGATGCCAACGGCGCCGACCGCCTGCTCGGTCACGGCGACATGCTGTACATGCATCCGAGGTCGCTGCACCTCAGGCGCGCGCAGGGCACGCTCGTCACGGACACGGAGGCGCGTGCGACGGTGGACTTCCTCAAGAAGCACTACCCGGCGCAGGAGTACGAGGACATCCTCAAGGTCGCGTCGGAGACCCTCGGCAACCCGATGGACGACGACGAGCTCTACGAAGACGCCGTGCGCGCCGTGCTGACGTCGAAGCTCGGCAGCGCCAGCATGCTCCAGCGCCGCCTGGGCATCGGTTACACGCGCGCTTCGCGCCTCATCGACATGATGGCGGATCACGGCGTAGTCGGCCCCCACGTCGGCAGCAAGGCGCGCGAGGTCTACTACGAGCTCGAGGAGTGGGAAGCCACCCTCGCGGGCGCCGAACCCAAGCCGTCGGAACAGTTCGACTCGATGACCGACGACATCGCCGACCGGCCCGTTGTCGACGAGAGCTGGGACTAGCTGCGGAGCTCGAGCCTCGGACGCCTCGTAGACTGCGGAGGCGATGCGGGACTACTCCCCGAGCGGGGCGTTCTACGGGATGGCAGTGCTTGCACTGGCGTGGCTGGTCTACGGGACCGGGCGATCGCGGGCTGGTGGAATCCGAACCGCGGATTCGACGCCTTCGTCTTCGCGGCGCTCGGATTCGTCGGCGTCGTGTCGCTTGCGATCAGCTGGCACCGATTCACCGTGACCGACCGGGGACTGCGCGTCGTCGACATCCGCGGCTGGCGCGTACATCCCTGGACCGATCTGCGTCTCCCGCTGCGAAAGAGGTTCGGGCACTACGGCGGTGACTACGGAGCGGCCAGCCCACGGTCCCGTCGCGGCGGACGCCTACTCGCACCTGGTTCGCGACACGCGCGGACGCACGCTTTACCGACTCGGGCCGTGGTACCGGCGCCGCCACGAGCTGCTGCGGCACATCCGCCGGCGGATTCGGGCTGAGAACGGCGGGTAGAGGGCGATCGCGGGTTCTGGGTGCTGAGTATTGGGAACGAGAACGGGTTCGGGAACGGGTTCTGGGTTCTGCGTGCTGAGTGCAGAAGGCGAACACCTCAGTACTCAGCGCCCATCACTCGTTCTCGATCCCGTTCCCAACACCCAGCACCCAAGACGGCCTACTTCGGTCGCACGAAGACCCGCAGCCGCATTGCCAGATAGCTCGCCGCGTTGCCGGCGAACGTCCAGTCGCGCGTGCGCTTGTCTGTGTCCGAGTTGCCGATCCCGATGTCCGCGGCCGCGGCGCCCGCTCGCCAGTTGTTGATCGCGAAGACCGTCTGCTCCGCCTTGGGGTTGTGGACCTGCATGGAGCCGTAGCCGGCGACGAGACTGCCGGGCGCGTCGCCGAAGTCCCAGAGCTTGTCCGAAGCAAACGGAACGGCGGCGCTGTTGTCCGGGCCGTAGTTGTTCGGCCAGAACTCGATCGTGCCCGCCTGCTTCTTACCGACGCGAACCTGCGGCACGTTCGAAGCCACGCACATGCCCGTGACCGTCTGCTGGAAATGCGCGCGCGACTGGACCGTGGGAATCGCAATACGCTTCAAGTCGTCGACCCACGCGTCCATCGAGACCCACACGTAGCGCGCCTTGCCGTACTCGGGCTGCAGCTCGAGCAGGTAGCCGATCTTGTCGAACGACTCCGTGAAGGTCTTCGACTTGTCGACGGCGTAGCGCGGCTCGGCGCCGAGCCCATCCAGTCTCAGGTCGTAGATCAGCGAATAGCCGAAAGCCTGCGTCACCTCGGGCAGGGAGTCGGGCAGTTCCACGCGGCCCTTGCGGAAGGGGCGCGCGGGCAGGCCCGCGTGATTCACGAGGTTGGGCTGCGCCAGCTTGTGCCAGCCGAACCGCATCGCGCGCGGGTTCGCCACGCCGTCTGCGCGCAACGTGATCGTGTCGCCCTTGATCGTCGCTTTGGCAGGCACGAAACCCGTTCCATCGGCGGCGATCTCGAAGTGGCTCGGGGGCTTGCGGTCACGCGTCTTGAGTCCGATGGCGGCATTGAAGCGCAGGCGCAGGAAGCTGCCCTGACGCCACATGCTCGCCAGCTCCGGCCCGCGGTCTTCGATGCCGCTACGGCGGTGGAGACGGCGCAGGACGATGCGCGCGAGACGATCGCCGACGTCCTGCTTGTTCGGGGGGTGGATGTCGTCGAGCGTGGCGATGTCGTGCGTGACGGCCATGGCCGTGAAGGGCACCTGGTCGAGCACCTTGGTCTGTGCTTCCCAGAAGGCCGGCAGCACCGACGGGTGCTCGTTGCCGTAGCGATACGGTGCGATCTGGACGAAGTAGAAGGGGAAGGCCTTGCGGTTCCACGCTTCGCGCCATCCGCCGATCAACGCCTTCATCTTGTCGGTGTAGATCGCCCCGTCCTTGTGGTTCGACTCGCCCTGGTACCAGACCGCACCGCGCATGCCGTAACCGACAACAGGCGCGATCATGCCGTTGTAGAGGACCGACGGCTGCTGGTGGCTCTTCGGTTTCTTCCCGCGGAGATCCCACACGCGCTGCTCGAACGACCTCAGCGAGCGCTCGCGCTCGAACCCGTCGAGGTTGATCCACGGCTCGATGCGGGTTCCCCCCCACGACGCGTTGATCAGACCGACAGGGACCTTCAGCGTCCTGTGGATCTCGCGCGCCATGTAGTAGCCGCACGCCGAGAAGTTGCCGACGGTCTCGGGCGAGCAGATCTCCCACGCCGCGTCGATGTCGGACTGCGGATCGCCGCTCGCCCGGTGCGGGACCTTGATGTGGCGGATCTTGGGGTAGCGGGCCGCCTTGATCTCCTGCTTGGCGTCCGCGGCACGGCTGACCGGCCACTCCATGTTCGACTGCCCCGAGCACAGCCAGACCTCACCGATGTAGACGTCTTTGATCTTGAGCGTCTCTTCGTCAGTGATCACCCGCAGCGTGTACGGCCCCCCGGAGCGCATGAGGTCGATGTGGGTAGACCAGCGGCCCTTGCTGTCGGCCCGCGCCGCGGTCTCGGCGTCCGAGATGCGGATGCGGACGTAGGTGCCGGGGTCTGCCCAGCCCCAGATGCGCGTGTCTTCCCCCCGTTGGAGCACCATGTGGTCGCTGAAGACGCCGGGCAGGCGTAGCTCGGCCGAAGCGTCCGGTGCGAGAAAGCAGAAAGCCAGAAACAGCGCAGCGATGACCGACGTCGGGCGCATGGCGTGAATCGTACGCGCCTCCGTGGGAGACGACCATGGCCAAGAACGTCCTCGGTGAAGACCTCCAGACGTGCTCGACAGAGCCGCTGACAGGCTGGCACCGCAACGGCCTGTGCGAGACGGGCCCTGACGATCACGGCCTGCACTGCGTGTGCGCCGTGATGACGGACGAGTTCCTCGCCTTCAGCCGCGATCGCGGCAACGACCTGATGTCGCCGATGCCCCAGCACGGGTTCCCGGGCCTGGTCGAAGGCGAGCGCTGGTGCCTGTGCATCAACCGCTGGAAGGAAGCGTTCGAGGCGGGGTGCGCGCCCCCGGTCGTACTGTCCGCGACACACATTTCGACGCTCGAGTTCGTGGATCTCGAGGACCTGCAGCGGCACGCCGTCGAGCCTACGGCATGAGCAAGAACATCCTCGACGCCGAGGTGCGCAAGGACACACTCTCGCGCGTGGATGCGTTGACGCCGGAGCACCAGCGCCGCTGGGGCAGGCTGTCCGTGAACGAGATGGTCTGCCACCTGGGCGACCAGATTCGCCTGGCGCTGGGCGACCTCGAGGCGAAGGACATTTCCAGCGTCTTCACGCGCTCAGGGCTCAAGTGGATGGTGCTCGCCGGCATGCCGTTCCCGAAAGGCAAGGTCCAGACGTTCGAAGAGCTCGATCACGCCAAGGGCGGCGGCACGCAGGCGGTCACGCTGGCCGACGACATCGAGACACTCAAGAATCTCGTTGCGCGGTTCGTGGATCGCAGCGGGCAAGATGGCCAGTTCACGCGCAACCCTGTCTTCGGCGCGCTGTCGAACAAGCAGTGGGGTCGCCTGGTCTTCCTCCACATGAATCACCACCTCGCGCAGTTCGGCGCGTAGGCAGGTCGCGGCTAATTCCAGGCAATCGAGAGGTCCGTCGCCGGCTCGATCCCTCGGGCGAGAACGCGCTGCGTCCCGTTCGGATGGAGCGCGATGATGTCGTAGCGTCCAGGCAGCACCGTCTCCTCGAACGTGCCGTCGTCCCCGATGGCCAGCTCGAAGCAACAACCGTCCCCGCGCGCGAAGACCTCGGTGCGGCCGAGCGGCTTCGCGAGTTGGATCGCGCCGGCCATTGACACACCCTTGCGCAGCGTGACGGTCACCTCGCTACCGGCGCGCACGTTCTTCAAGCACCCCACGAGTTCCTCTCCCTCGTACGCCACGAGATCGTAGGTCGCATCCGCAGCAAGGCCGTCGATCGCCATGTCGCGCTCCCAACTGTTGGCACCGCCGCGGAGCATCACCGTGCCTGCCTCCCACGCCTGGACCGACCCGTAGATCATGTCCCCTTCTACCTTCACGCGAATGGTCGCCGTGCGGGCAACCGGCAGCACGAGGTCCGTCGTGCCCGCCTTCACGTGGCGGCTGACGATGTAGGCGTAGCCCTGCTTCGAATTGAGCCAGATCGCGAGACGATAGGTACCGGGTGCAAGCCCCGGCAATGCGAACGTCCCGTCCGAGTCTTCCTCGAAGTGCGCGTAGTCCGAGAATTCCAGGTCGTGGTGCACGACGTGCACGCCGCCCTTGAGGCGCGTGCCGGGCGGGACGACCACCTTGCCCCGGATCTCGAGGCCCGGCAGGAGGTGGAACTCGATGTCGTCGGTCCCCGGGCGCACCGTCTTCACTTCGAGCGAGACGCGCAATCCCAACGTCTTCGCTTCTTCATGGCGGATGCTCACGCGCAGGTCGCGCCCGAGCGGCAGCTGCTTGGCCTCGAAGGCCCCCGACGCGTCCACCGCAACCCTGCGGTTCTCCAACGTGTGCGGCGGATCGTCCGGCGTCGTGTCCCAGGCCACGAAGACCAGCTTGCGCCCCGCGACCTCCACACCCGGCGGAACGACGAGACGCCCCGCAATCGAGCCGGCCGGCTGCAAGGTGACTTCCATGCCCGGCAACGCGCGCTCGAACGGAAACGCACCGACGCGCGCGTATCCCGGCGGCGCGTCGGTGTGAATGGTCTGAATGTCGCCGTCATCCGCAGGCATGCGGAACTCGAACGTCCCGTCCGGCCGAATGGGAATCGGCGTCTTCGTGGCTTCGTCCTCGTCCCAGTCCCGCGTGGCGAGGTGCATGCGTACACCCGGTACGGGCCGGCCCTGCGGGTCCACTACGCGCCCCGTCAACAGGTCCCCGCGCACGAGCTTGACCTCGATGACGCCGTCCGCAGGCAGCGTCTCGACGCGCACCTTGTCCTCCTCGGTTCCCGTCGTAAGCGGGCGACCTTCCTTGTCGTACGCATCCTCGAGCTCGATGATGAACGGCGCGACACCCCACACGCGGAACGCAAGCTCCGTCTTCTCTTCGTCGTATTCGTGCTGGCCGAAGTCGTAGTCATCGCTCGCGGCCTCGCTCCAGACCGAGCAGTCGTAGTTATCTAGCTCTGCACCCTCGGGTGGGATCACCCGAACCGTCAGGTTCGTCCACGTAGACCCCTTGGACACGATCTCGACGCCGCGCTTGTCCAGCTCGACGCCGGCAAGGAGCACTTCGCTCTCGGTGGGCGTCACGCGCGTTACGTCGAAGGGGCCGGGGGACGGCGAGGCAATGACGAGCTGTCCGTCTTCGTCCACGTCGTCGTAGAGCTCGTCCAGGTCCGGCCTCCAGCCGGCCCGCGGCGTCGCGTTCACCGGGTGCAAGGCGATGCGCTCCTCCTTCAGCGGCTTGCCGGACGGATCCCGCACCGTGGCCTCGAACACGTAGCGGCGCGGGATGACGAAGTCGACGCCGGCCTTGACTTCACCGGGGCGCAACCCTTCGACGTCATTCTCCGCGCCGGCCATGTACGGATCGCGCCACTCCGCCTCGATCTCCACGTCTTCCGGCACCAGGTCTTCGAGCTTGTACGCGCCGTCCGGTCCGACCTCCACGTCCTCGCTGCGACCGCCCCAGCACCAGTGCCGCCACTTGTGCCGGGCTCCGAGCCCCACGTTCGCCCCGGCCGCGGGCGCCCCGTCCGCGTAACGCACGTGCCCGCTCACGGAAGCGTTGGGCTGAAGCTCCAGAAGCACGTCCGCAGGCGGCTGCGACGCATCGGCGACGACCTTCGCCCAGCGACACGCGTGCCCCTTCTTGTAGGCCGCGATGTGGATCTCCTCGCACGCCGGCGGGATGCAGCGGATCGCGAAGCGACCGTCGGCCCCGCTCCAGAGCGGAAACCGCTTGCGCCAGCCCACGATCTCCATGTCGAGGCGCCGTTCGAGCTTGCGGAACCACGAGCCTTGCGCAATGCGAATGGGAACGCCGACCAGAGGCTTGCCGTGCATGTCGACGACGCGGCCGCGGATCGTGCGCCCGATGGCCAGGCGCAGCACGCGCTCGGGTAGCTCGCCCTCCTCGGGCACGTCGACCATCGCCTTGGCCGGAGGCGGCGCCTTGTCCTCTGCCGCGAGCAGCTCCTGGATGCCGTGGGGCACGTACTGCGGGTGGTAGGCCGTAAGCCAGTACGGCCCGGGTTCGAGCGCGAGCTCGAAGCTGCCCTCCGCATCGCTCGCACCGAGGCGTATGCCCTTTTCCCCGTCGCGGCAGAACGCAAAGACGAGCGCGCCCTTGATCGCGGTGCCGCCGGCTGCCTCGATGACGCGGCCACGGAGCGGATGCGCCTGCTTCTCCCGGCGCTTCTCGGCTGCCTCCTCGATCTCGGTGCCGCGTAACGTCGGTGCCTTGGCCCGCAGCGATTCGGGGACTCCGTCGTCTCCCGTCGCGCCTCGATCCGGAGCAGGATTGTCGACGTCGCTGCGCGGATCCCCGGCAAGCAGCCAGACAACGGCCACCGCAACCAGCCCCAGCGCGATCCATCCACCCGTACGCACGAGCCCAGACTACTCGCGGCGCGTGCCTTCATGGGAGAACCACGAAACCACCACGGGCACGGGATCGTCGGGCGGGGTATCAACCGTAGGGAGATTCCGCCGATGGCAAACGACGCCCTGTTCCAGCCCCTCGACATCGGGGCGATCCACGTCCCCCACCGTGTCCTCATGGCCCCGCTCACGCGCTCCCGCGCGAAGCAGCCGGGAGACGTGCCGTGGGAGCTGAACACGACCTACTACACGCAGAGAGCGAGCGCGGGGCTGATCGTCACCGAGGCCACGTGCGTCTCCCCCATGGGCCGCGGCTATGCCTTCATCCCGGGCATCTACACGGACGAACAGGAAGCCGGCTGGAAGGCGATCGTCGACAGCGTGCACGCGGAAGGCGGGCGCATCCTGCTACAGCTCTGGCATAGCGGACGCGTTGGCCATCGCGACCTCTCCCCCAACGGGGAGGCCCCGATCGGGCCGTCGGCGATTCATGCCGAGACGCAGACCTACATCAGCGCCGACTCGGGCATGGTGCCCGTCGACGCACCGCGCGCGTTGGAGACCGATGAGATCGCGGGCGTGGTCGCCGAGTGGCGCGTGGCCGCGGAGCGCGCCAAGGCCGCCGGCTTCGACGGCACCGAGATCCATGGCGCGAACGGCTACCTGGTCGATCAGTTCACGCGCGACGGCAGCAACCAGCGGACGGACGACTACGGCGGCTCGCTCGAGAGCCGCCTGCGCTTCCCGCTCGAGGTCACGCAGGCCGTCGCCGATGTCTTCGGCGCCGACCGCGTCGGCTATCGCATCTCGCCCAAGGGCAGCTTCAACGACATGAAGGACTCGAACCCGGTCGAGACCTTCTCGACGTTGGCGCGCCGCCTCTCGGAGCTCGGCCTGGCCTACATCCACGTGGTCGAGTCGCTCTGGGACCAGGAGCGCGACGAGGAGTCGGCCGCGGCGATCCGCGACGCGTTCCAGGGCGTCTACATCGCCAACGGCAACTACACCGGCGAGACGGGCGCGGCGCGCATCGAGTCCGGCCAGGCAGACGCCATTGCGTACGGCACGCTGTTCATCGCGAACCCGGACCTGCCGCGCCGGCTGCGCGAAGCGGCGGCGCTCGCCGAAGCCGATCCCAACACGTTCTACGGCGGCGCGGAAGCGGGCTACACCGACTATCCGGCGCTCGACGCCGCGACGGCGTAGCGCAAGGAGACCGCCATGGCACGCACGGTCCGGTTCCACGAACTCGGCGACGCCGATGTCCTGAAGGTCGAAGATCTGCCGATCCCCGAACCCGGCGCGGGCGAGGTGCGGCTGAAGGTCGAGGCGATCGGGCTCAACCGCGCGGAGTGCATGTTCCGCACCGGGCAGTACATCCTCGAAGCGCAGCTGCCGTCGCTCATCGGCTATGACGCCGCCGGGGTGATCGACGCGGTCGGCGAAGGCGTCACGAACGTCGCCGTCGGCGACCGGGTGAACACGATTCCGACGTTCCCCGCCAACGAGTACGGCGTGTACGCCGAGTACTGCGTCGTGCCGGCGCACGCGGTTGCGCCCTACCCCGACACCATCACGCCGCCCCAGGCAACGACGCTGGGCGTGCAGTTCCTGACCGTGTACTTCGCGCTGCTCGAAATCGGCAAGCTGCAGGCCGGCCAGACGCTACTGACAACGGCGGCAAGCAGCAGCACGGGGATCGCGTCGATCCAGCTCGCCAAGGCCATGGACGTCCAGGTGATTGCGACTTCGCGTACATCGGCCAAGAAGCAGGCGCTGCTCGATCACGGCGCCGACCACGTAATTGCGACCGGGGAAGAGGACCTCGTTGCGCGCGTGGACGAGATCACCGGCGGCGCGGGAGCACACGTCGTCTTCGACCCCATCGCGGGTCCGATGCTCGAGCCGCTGGCCGAGTGCGTGGCGCCGCTCGGCACGGTGATCGTCTACGGGCTGCTGGAGCCCGCGCCGATGGTCCTCCCGGCCTTCCCGCTGCTGGTGAAGTGCTTCAACGTCTGCGGGTACCAGGTCTTCAACTTCACCGGGAGTCCGGACTTCCCCCGGAACGACGAGGCCCTGGCCCGGGCCAAGGCTTTCCTCTACGAGCACGTGGAGAGTGGCGCTTTGCGGCCGGTCGTCGACGGCACGACCTTCGATCTGGACCAGATCGCGGACGCCCACCGCTACATGGAGTCCAACCAGCAGGTAGGCAAGATCGTCGTGACCACGAAGCAATAGGGCCGCAGCGGCGGGCCGGGGGCCTCGGAGTGCTGGTGCCTGGTGGCATCGTGGTGGTGGTCGTGGCCGTGGTGGTGGCAGTGGCTGGCGGGCGGCGCCCGCCAGCGGGGGTGGCCTCGCCTACGATTCCCGCCAATGAGGGGCTCCGTCTCCCGAATCCTGGGCCACTTTGCCGCGCTCATCCCGCCGGCCCTGGTGCTGCTGCTTCTGGGCGTGCAGGTCGCATTCGGCCTGCGCGGCTTCGATCGCCCTGATGACAGCCTCATCCAGGTGCTGCAGGTGCCCGGGATCCTGCTCGGCTGGGGGGGCGTCGCGCTGCTCGTGCCGCTGCTCACGTGGATGATCATGGACTGGTGGGGCTACGACCTCACCGGCTTCGCGCTCAAGGGACTCGGCTCCGGCGTGCTCGGCGTCGCGATCGCCGGCCTCGTTGCGATCAACGGCGGCGCGGCCGAAGGCGGCATCGTCGGCGCGGGACTCGCCGACGTCCTCGTGAAGTCGCTCGGCACGACCTTCGCCGTCGTATTGCTCTTCGTGATGGTGGGACCGGCGGGCGTGTTGGCGCTCTCGATGCAGCGCGGCGCCGTGGCGCCGGCGCCGCGCGCCGACGAACCGGCGGAGGCCACGACGCCGGAAGCGTCCCCCGACTCGCCTCGGGCCAAGGAGAAGACCAAGCGCTCATGGCGTGTGCGCCTGCCGCGGATCAACATCCTGCGCCGCAAGTCGCGCGGTGGGCTGCCGCCGGTCGAAAAACGCGCGTGGTACCCGGAGCGTCGCTACGACGACGACGGCAACGAGCTGCCCCCCGATTTCGGCAATCCGCGCGGCATCGGTGGTATCCGCTTCGCCGACGAAGACGAACCGATCGTTGAAACGGAGCAACCGGAGACCCTCGAGCCGCCCGTCGCAGAAGCGGCGCAGCCACCGCCCGCCGACCTGCTCGAGGACGAAGAGCGGTTGCCGACGATCCCCGAGCTGCTGTCGGGTCAGTACGACCCCTCGCAGCTCGATCTCGACCCGCACGGCCTCGACGAAGATCCATCGGGTGGTGCGATCGACGAACGCACGTCGGCACCGCCGATGGAGGACGACGGCCCGATCCACGTAGACAGCGAAGGTCGCCCAATCGCGGCGGAGCCGTTGCTTCCGCCGCAGCCGCCGCCGGTGATCCCGGACCCGGAACCCGAGCCGGAGCCGGAGCCGATCTGGTCCTCACCGGCCGAGCCGGAGCCGGAACCCGAGGAGCCGGCTCTGCCGTTCGTGCAGTTGGCCGCGGCGGCCGAGGGCGTCGAGCCGCCGCTCATGCCCGGCGTTCGCTACGCGGACGAGGTCGACGAACAGGTCGAACCGCACGAAGAACCCGAGGCGGAGTTCGTGGGGACGCCGACCAACGGCCACGCGACGGCCGTCGAAGACCCGATGCTCTCGCCCGCGATCGAGCAGGCCGTCCGCGGACCGACGCGCGTCGAGATCGAGGACGCTCCCCGTGGCCGCATCGAGTCCCTCAAGCAGACGCTCGTGGAGAGCTTCCAGCAGACCGGCAACAGCGACCGCTACCTGGCCAAGCTCGAGGCGATCGGCATGTTCGACCCCGTCGAGTCGCTGCCCTCGGCCGATGCCCCTGCCGCGCCGGCGCCGGCCGCGGCCACACGTCGCCCGGCAACCGCCAAGAAGAAGGCCAAGCGCAAGGCGGCCAAGAAGAAGGCCGTCCGCAAGACCGCCAAGAAGAAGACGGCCAAGAAGAAGGCCGCCACGCGCAAGAAGGTCGCCAAGAAGAAGGCGGCCCGCAAGAAGCCGCGCCGTTAGGGCTGAAGAGAGCTTGACGGGGGCTACGCGCCGGGATCCCTTGTGGGGTCACCGATGTCTTCTGCCGCTACCCCGTCCACAGCCCCTTCAGGCCGAGTCGCGTTGTTGTCGCTCGGATGCGCGAAGAACCTCGCCGACAGCGAGCGGTTGATCGGCGACCTCCAGGCAGCCGGGTTCGAGATGGCCGACGACCTCGAGAGCGCCGACGTGGCGCTGGTCAATACGTGCGGCTTCATCGACCCGGCCAAGGAGGAGTCCGTCGAGACGATCCTGCGCGTTGCGGCGCGCAAGGAGTTCGGCCGGCTGCGCGGCCTCATGGTCGCGGGCTGCCTCGTCGAGCGCTATCGCGCCGACCTCGAGCGCGACCTCCCCGAGGTGGATCGCTGGTTGAGCTTCGCCGACTACCCGGGGGTCGTGAAGGCCGCGGCCGAGCTCGTGGACATGCCGCAGGTGCGCGAGCTACCGCCCGAGCGTGTGCTGCTCACGCCCTCGGCATACGCGTACTTGAAGATCAGCGAAGGCTGCGACCAGAAGTGCACCTTCTGCGCGATCCCCTCGTTTCGCGGGCGGTTGGTGAGCCGCAGCATCGAAGAGAACGTCGCGGACGCACGGAAGATCGCCGAGCGCGGCGTGGGCGAGATCAACCTCGTGTCCCAGGACACGACGGCCTACGGGCGGGACCGCTACGGCAAGCCCAAGCTCGTCGAGCTCCTGCGGGAGCTGACGAAGATCGAAGGCCCGCAGTGGTGGCGCGTGCTCTACCTCTACCCCTCCGTCCTGCGTGACGAGCTGCTCGAAGAGATGGCAGGCAACGAGAGGATCGCCAAGTACATCGACATCCCGCTGCAGCACGTCTCCGACAACATGCTTCGCGCGATGCGCCGCGGGATCAACGGCAAGCGCCAGCGCGAGCTGCTCGAGCGCATCCGGCGCATCCTGCCCACCGCTGCCATTCGGACCACGCTCATCACCGGCTTCCCGGGCGAGACCGACGCCGACCACCGCGAGGTCGTCGAGTTCGTCCGCGAGGGCTGGTTCGACCGGCTCGGCGTGTTCCCGTTCAGCCGCGAGGACGGGACGCCGTCCTACGACATGGCGGATCAGGTCGCACCGGAGCTCATGGAAGAGCGCCGCGCCGAGATCATGGCCGCCCAGCAGGCGATCCACCTGGCGCGCAACGAAGAGCAAGTGGGCCGGGTGATGGACGTGCTCGTCGAGACCCACACGCCCCTGAACAAGCAAGCCACCGGCCGCACGCAGCACGACGCGCCCGACGTGGATGGCACCGTCACGGTCCACGGCGTCGAGCAGGCCCGCCCCGGCGCCATCATCCCCGTGCGGATCACGGCTGCTGATGGCTATGACCTCGTTGGAGAGCCCCACTCCGGGCACTAGGTGAGTTAGCAGAAGTCGCTAGCTAGACTCCGCGCCATGGGCTGGGCCAACCGCATCACGCTGAGCCGCGCGTTCCTGACGCTGGCACTCTGGGCACTCCTTGCCTGGGCCGCCCGGGATCCGGCGCCATGGATGTGGTGGACGGCGTTCGCGATGTTCACGGTCGCCGCGGCGTCGGACTTCGTAGACGGCGCGCTCGCGCGTTCCCTCGGTGAGGTCAGCACGTTCGGGCGCATCGCCGATCCGCTCGTGGACAAGATGCTCACGATCGGCACGTTCATCCTGCTGCTCGGTATCGCCCCATTGCACAAGTGGCTGCCTGCCTGGACGGTCGCGCTCATGCTGACGCGCGAGATCCTGATCACGACCGTGCGCGCCGCGGCCGAGGGCAAGGGCCTCAACTTCCAGGCGATCTGGTGGGGCAAGTACAAGATGGTCGTGCAGTGCATGGCCATCGGCGGCCTGCTGCTGTGCATGCTCGAGATCCCGATCGCCTCCGACGAGCTCCCGTTCCTCGCCTGGCTCCCCGGCGAACCCGGCACATGGAACATCACCCACGTGCTCGTCTGGCTCGCGACGCTCCTGACGGTCGGCTCGGGGTTCATCTACGTGCAGCGGGCCATGCGGATGATGCGCGATGCCGGATGAGCGCGCGCGCGGGCGCTGGAACGCCCTGCTGCTCAGCGCCTTCGGTCTCGGCACGCTCAAGCCGGCGCCCGGCACATGGGCTTCGCTCGCAACGGCGGCGCCGATGCTGCTCGTGACGGGGCGTCCGCTTGCCGCCCTCGGCTTGGCGGTCGCCCTGTTCCTGTACGGCGTATGGGCCACGCTCGCTTGCTTCCGCTCGGACAACGGCCATGGCGATCCGTCGTGGGTTGTGAGCGACGAGGTGGCGGGACAGGCACTGGCCTGCCTGGCAACGATCCCCTTCGGCAGCAACGCGCCATCGGTGCTCACGGCCTTCCTGCTCTTTCGGCTGTTCGACATCTCCAAGTGGGGCCCAGTGGGCGTGGTGGAGAAACAGCCGGGAGCCCGCGGCGTGTTGATGGACGACCTCGTCGCCGGCGGCCTGGCCGCCGCCGCCGTGTGCATCGCCGGTGCTCTCGGGGCCTTCTCCTTCTGACCAGCCCTCGCCCAACGCGTGGTTGCCAGCCGTTCGAATCCCTATACTCGCCAGCTTCCCGCGCATTCGCGCACGTGAGGAGACATCCATGGCCAAGGCTCCGAGGCGGCGAGGCCGCGATCGCGACGACGGCAAGAAGAAGCCGCGCGCCGCCAAGCCCGTGAAGCCGCCGGTCGCCAGGCCGGCCAAGCCCGCTGCTGCGAAGCCGGTGAAGCCTGCGGCGGCGAAGCCCGTCAAGCCTCCGGCAGCCGCTCCGGTGGCCAAGCCCGTGCAGCCTGCCAAGCCGCCCGCGGCCGCGCCGGTTGCCAAACCCGTGCAGCCCGCCAAGCCGCCGGCCGCGGCTCCCGTCGCCAAGGCCCCCGCCGCTAAGCCCGCCGCCCCGCCCGCCAAGCCGGCTGGCGGCAAGCGCGGCCCCGCAAAGCGCATGGCCGAGGAAGAGCTGGGCGGACGCCGTGGCGGTCGCGGGCAGGCACGTGGCGGCGGCTACTCGCGTGGAGGGATGGGAATCGGTGGCAAGGTGGGCGTGCTCGCCGCGCTCGTCACGTTCCTGATCATTGGCGGCACCGTGTTCCTCTCGCGCAGCAAGGACCCCAACGAGGGCAAGAGCGACGGCATGAACGCGTTCGGCCTCACGGCGGTCTCCGCGCTGGCGACACCGGACGCCAAGTGGTACCGCGGCGGCGCCTCGGGCCAGAAGGGCCGACCCTACTTCGAGAAGGCGTTCACAGAGCTGCTCGGCAGCAAGGGCAAGGAGTTCTGGGACAAGCGCATCGCCGAGCTCTCGCAACCGCCCCCGCGCGACATGAGCATGTTCGCGAAGCAGCAGCTCGAAGAGGACCAGAAGCGTTTCAACAAGGCTGCGGACAAGTACTTCGGCTCCGGCGGCGGCCTCACCGGCAAGAAGCACATCCAAGCGCGGCTCTCGCAGGTCTGGAACGAGATCTTCTCGTCGGAAGGCGACCGCTACCAGGTGCACCGCGCGTGGATTCGCGAAGTGGGCAAGGGTGACGAACCTAACGGCGGCCGCTGGTTGGCCGCAACACGCGTGAGCCAGAACGCCATCGAATACTCGGCGGAGGGCTGGAAGCCTGCGGGCGGCGGCTTCTCGTGGACGAACGGCAAGGTCGACGGCGACGTGGTCCGCATCTACCAGGGGCAGATTCGCGGCGTACGCGCCGCCAAGCCCCTTCTGGCGTTCGTGTCGGTGTTCGACTCCGGCAAGACCGGCGGCGGCAGCGGCCCGGGACTGGGCATGTTGATGCTCATCATCGGTCCCCTCGTCGTGGGATTCACCGCCTACGCGGTAGCCAACGGTCATACGAAGAACGTGCGCTCGCTGGCGCGTGACATCGACCGCCTGGGCTCGTCCGGGGACCCGACGCGCGAGATCCGGGCACAGGGTGCGGAGGCGAACGCCGTCGCGCGGTCCGTGGAGCGCATGGTCGCCAACCTCGAGTTCCGCGACAAGCACGACGGCGCGGACCTCGACGAGGTGATCAGCAAGGAACAGAAGGTCGCCGAGGAGATCCATGGGGCGCTGATCAGCAAGAACCCCCCGCGGCTCTCGAACTACGAGGTCGAGACGCTCTTCAAGCCGGGCTTCGAAATCGGCGGCGACCACTTCGAGTACTTCCCCATCGACGAGAACCACCTCGGCATCATCCTGCTCGACACCAATGTGCGCGGCATCCCGGCCGCCTTGGTGATGGCGCAGGCAAAGTCGTACCTACGCGCCGCGGCGCCGGGAGTCCTCTCCCCCGCCGTTGTGCTCAAGCAGGTGAACCGACACCTGGCCGGTGAGCTGCCGCCGGGCCGCCACGTCACGGCGCTCTACGTCGTGCTCAACCAGTCCGATGGCTCGGCGACGATCGCGAGCGCCGGTCACCTGCCGTTGCTCGTCTACCGCCACGCCAGCGGCAAGATGGCCAAGGTGAACCCGGAAGGCATCGCGCTGGGCCTCGACGCGGGCCCGGTCTTCGAGCGCACGCTGGAGGAAGGCGACATTCCGATCGGCGTCGGCGACCGCATCGTGCTCTACACGGACGGCGCCCTGATGATCCAGAACGAGGAAGGCGACGAGTTCGGCGAGCAGCGCTTCTACGGGGCGGTCACCCAAGAGGCGCCCAAGAACTCGCAGGCGTTCGTCAACTTCGTGGGCGCCGCAATTGACAGGTTCCACCTCGAGGTGCCTCAGAACGACGACATCACGATCTCGACCGTGAAGCGTCTGCGGTGAGCTACGAGCCCGAACGCCCCCATCAGGGGCTGCAGTCGTTCCAGAAGCTCATCGACGACATCTACGGCGAGCGCGATGCCGCCCGCGGTCTGGCCAGCACGCACATGTGGTTCGCCGAGGAATGCGGCGAGCTGGCGCGGGCATTACGCGGCGGAGACAAGGCGAACCTCGAAGAGGAGTTCGCCGACGTCCTGGCCTGGCTCTCGACCCTGGCGTCGTTGACCGGCGTGGACATGGAGGAGGCAGCGTCTCGTTATGAGACAGGCTGCCCGCGGTGCGAGGGCGTCCCCTGCTGCTGCGAGCGCGGACCCGCACGATCCTGAATCACAACTCGTTTCGAAACAGTGACTTAAGAAAAAGTGCCGGAATTCGATATAAAGTCACTGGCCATACTGTGCGAGACAAGGTAATGTAGCAACGCTGGCTTGGTGGTCAGGCATCAGCCCCCCTGGATGCCCCGGGTCCCCAGGCAATACGCGAAGGGTGGCGGCCCTCCGGTCAACGACCGGAGGGCCGGCTTCGTTTTTGGGCGGAAACAGCGCCATAACGCCCGCCCCCTTGGGTATCGCCCCGCGAAAGCAGCGTGCTACATTCTCGCGCCCACTGTAGGAGGTGAGAGGCGCAGGGCCATTCTCGGGCGTTTGCCGCGAGTCGGGCCGCTCGGGGAGGATGCGTTCCGAGCGTATCGACCCCCGCGTTGTGATCGGTCCGGTCCGGGCTCAGGTCGCGCCGTTTGTCTCCGACGAGTGGTTTAGAGCGAGCGAATTCACCGGATGGAGGCCCGCCTGTTGCGGGGGCCCCCGATCCGTCCTGGAGGAACCCCGGACATGATCCTGCGTAGGGCTCTTTTGATGATGGCGCTGGTGTTGATTGCCGCGTCGTGTCGCACGACTCCTCTCGACAACGTGTGGCCGGGTTGCACGGTATGCGTTCCCTGCGAGCCCCCGTGCCCGCCGGTCACGCGCATCCCGACCTCCTGCCAGATCGACGAGCGCGTCTCGCCGCGCGTGGACTGCAACCCCGTGCAGACGCAGCACACGCTCGTGGTCACGGTGCTCGACCAGTTCGGGCAGCCGATGCCCGGCCAGCGCGTCGAGTGGATGCTGTCGCGCTACCCGGAGGCCGTCGGTGACATCGTTGCCGTGGACGATCAGTACGGCTGCGGTCGTATCGCGCCGCTCGCCGCCGCATACGTCGGCAACAACGGCAACAAGATCGACAACCACTACGCCGTGTCGGTCACCAACTGGGGCCCCGAGCTACTCGACGCAGGTAACAACCACCCGTACGAGAACGAGAACGGCGTACGCCTGCCCGACATCACGGTCGGCCAGGGCCAGACCTGGCTCACCATCACCTCGACCCGCGAGGGCGTGACCGACATCATCGTCTACGTCCCCGCGATCCGCGACGGCACCAAGCACAAGTGCTGGGCCAAGAAGATCTGGGCGGATTTCAACGTCACCTTCCCGGAGAGCGCCACGAACACGCTTCCGGACGACGTGCACAGCTTCCCCGTCTCGATCACGCGCGCAGACGGCTCGGGCATCCCCGGACAACCGGTCGAGCTCGAGATCCTCGACGGCCCGCCGTGCGAGTGCAACGGCGGCGGCACGACGATGAAGCTCGAGACCAACGCCAACGGCGTGGCCGACTTCAACATCCGCAACACGGCGGGGGAGACGGGCGTCAACCGCATCAAGCTGACCGCGATGGGCAGCTTCTACGGCGCCACCTGCCCGCGCTCGCGCATCGTCACGAAGACCTGGCGCAAGGTGACGCTCGACGTGGAGTGCACCTTCCCGAACGGCCCGACGGCGCCGATCAGCAAACAGTTCCCCAAGCTCATCACCGTTCGCAACACGGGCGACACGGAAGCGGAGAACGTCATCCTCGAGGACACGCCCCAGGGCGGTCTGAACGTGGCGGACGGCTCGACGTTCCCGATGGAGCTGGGCAACATCCCGCCGGGCGGCGAGGTCACCCGTACGGTGATGTTCTCGGCCAACGCCGCAGGCTCCTACACCAACACAGTCCGCGCGCGTAGCAACACCAGCAACGCGACCGCGGAGAGCACGTGCGCCGTCGAGATCGTCGAGGGCAAGCTGGAGATCGCCAAGGTCTGCGATCCCACCAAGGCCCAGACGGGTAACGAGGTGAGGTTCGTGGTTACGGTGAGCAACACCGGCCGCGCACCGCTCGACAACGTCGTCGTCACGGACGACTACCCGGACGGCATCAAGCCCACCAGTCAGAACAGCGCCAACCTCGGCACGCTGGCACCGGGCGACAGCCAGGACGTGATCTTCACGGGCACGGCGACCGCACCGGGCAAGTACACCAACACCGCGCGGGCGACCGCCGACGGCGTGCAGGAGGTCTCGGCCCAGTGCACGCTCGAGGTGGTGGAGTGCCGCCTCGAGATGGAGCTGATCGGGCCCGAGACGATCTACTACGGCGAAGACGCCAACTTCACGCTCAAGGTGACGAACGTCGGTGACGGCGACGCCAACAGCTGCACCGTGCGAATCTCGTACGGCGGCTGCCTGGGCGGCGGCTTCAACGACGTCAACATCGGTCCGCTGGCGCCCGGTGAGTCCTGGACGCACGACTGGAGCAAGCGCGCCGAAGCCGTGGGCCCGTGCACGATCAGCGCCGACAGCAACTGCGGCGCGAAGTGCGCGATCCGTCGCGAAGCGGTCCTGAAGGTCGAGGGTCTCACGGCCCTGCAGGTCGAGATGACCGACAAGAACCAGGACGGCAGCGAGGGCGGCGTCTGGCGCGTCGGCGAGACGTTCCTCTACCGCCTGCGGGTGGAGAACGACGTCGGCACGGAGGTGACGCCCGAGATCAACGTGATCTGGAACCTGCCGCCGGAGCTCGAGTTCGTGTCCGGCAAGAGCATGTCGGGTGACGTGACCGTCACCGGGTCCGGCACCAACGCTCGTAGCTCGAACTTCGTGCTGGAGGTCGACGGCCGCAAGGACTTCGAGGTCCTCGTGCGCGTCGTCTCCGCGCCGGCTTCCACGCTCGTGAAGACGGTCGCCGTCGTCCAACGTGCGGCCGACAGCGCCGAGCTCGCCAGCGAGAGCGAGAGCACGACGCTCAAGAAGTAAGGGCCTGCCGCCGAAGGGCGAGGACCGTGGTAGCCGTCCCCGGCGCTGACCAAACGCCGGGGACGGGTCGCTGCGCGTGTGTGCAATGACGTGTGTGCTCATATGAAGGGCGATCTGGAAATCGCGCAGGACGCCGAACTGCGTCCGATCCACGAGATCGGGGAAGCCGCGGGGCTGCAGGTCGATGAGATCGAGCCGTACGGCCGACACATGGCGAAGGTGTCGCTCGACTCGATCGCGCGCATGGACGACGCACCACGCGGTCGCTACGTGGTCGTCACGGCGATCACGCCGACTCCGCTGGGGGAGGGTAAGACGGTTCACACCATCGGCCTCTCTCTTGCGCTCGCGCGCATGGGCAAGAAGGTCGTCACGTGCATCCGTCAGCCTTCCATGGGGCCGCTCTTCGGCATCAAGGGCGGCGCGGCGGGTGGCGGCTACAGCCAGGTCGTCCCGATGGAGTCGTTCAACCTCCATCTGACCGGCGACATCCACGCCGTGCAGGCGGCGCACAACCTGGTTGCCGCCCACGTCGACGCCTCGATCTTGCTCAAGAACCGCTTCGGCTTCGACCCGGAGAACGTGGCGTGGCGTCGCGTCACGGACACCAACGATCGCGTCCTCCGCGAGATCATCGTCGGGCTCGGCGGTCCCAAGAACGGGATCCCGCGGCGGACAGGCTTCGACATCGCGGTCGCCAGCGAGCTGATGGCGATCCTCGGGCTGTCCGAGGATCTCCTCGACATGCGTCGCCGGATCGGGCGCGTGATCCTCGGCTACGACAAGGACGGCAAGGCCATCACAGCCGAGGACACGAATTGCGCAGGCGCTGCCGCAGTGGTCATGCGCGAGACGATCAAGCCGACGCTCATGCAGACGATGGAGGGCACGCCCTGCTTCGTCCACGCGGGTCCTTTCGCCAACATCGCCCACGGCAGCTCGTCCATCGTCGCCGACCGCATCGGCGTGCGAATGAGCGACTATGTCATCACGGAGGCCGGCTTCGGCGCGGACATCGGTGCCGAGAAGTTCTTCAACATCAAGTGCCGTGCGTCCGGCCTCAAGCCGGACGCCGCTGTGCTCGTCTGCACGGTTCGCGCGCTCAAGATGCACAGTGGCCGCTTCAAGATCGTGCCGGGCAAGCCGCTCGACCCGGGTTTGCTCGAAGAAGATCTCGACGCGCTGCGCGTCGGGATGCCGAACCTCGAGAAGCAGATCGAGAACGTGAAGGCGCACGGCATCCCGGTCGTCGTCGCGATCAATCAGTTCCCCACGGATACGGAGGCCGAGCACGCGCTCATCACCGAGGCTGCGCTGGCGGCAGGCGCACACGGCTGCGCCGTGAGCGACGTCTTCGGGCAGGGGGGCGCGGGCGGGATCGAGCTTGCCGAAGCGGTCGAGAAGGCGTGCGACGAAGAGAGCGCGTTCGACTTCCTCTACCCCGCGGACGCGCCCGTGCGCGAGAAGATCGAGACGATCGCCACACGCATGTACGGGGCGGACGGCGTCGACTTCCTGCCGCGCGCTGCCGAGGACATCGACCTCTGCGAGGATCTCGGATACGGCAACCTGCCGATCTGCATGGCGAAGACGCACCTGTCGCTCTCGCACGACCCGAAGCTCAAGGGCCGGCCCTCGGGGTTCCGGCTGCCGGTCCGCGCGGTGCGCCTCGCAGCCGGTGCGGGCTTCCTCTACCCGCTGTGCGGCACGATGCGGACCATGCCGGGACTCGGCTCGAAACCGGCCCTCGAGAAGGTGGATCTCGATGAAAGCGGCCAGGTCGTTGGCCTCTTCTAGGCGAGAGCGTGCAGCTCCATTGCATGAGAACGTGCTGCGCCCTGGCCTGGGGGCGCTCAGGCCACTTCGTCGTCCTCGAGTGGCTCGGCCACGAGTCGTCCTCCTCATCGGCCTTCCGCTCCCCATCCAGGGCGCCGATCGCGCGCGAGCGGCACTCATGCGACGCTTGAGCGCGTCTCCCCCTTGTGTCTGAACCGAGGAGTGTCGACGTGAGCGCGCAAGCCAGCAGCGTCCGACCCGCCGGCCCGTTCCTCCAGCGCATCCGCGCGATCTGCTTCGGCTGGTACAGCTTCTTCTGGACGGGGTTCTGCTTCGTCTTCGGGTGCCTCGCGCTCCTGCCGGCGCCGCGCTCGGGGCGCCTCTCCTACCGCGTGTTCAAGATCTGGGCCCGCGGCTTCCTGGCCGGATTCGGCGGGGGGGTACGGGTCGAGCACGCCGACCGCGTAGACCGCAAGGTCCCGCGGCTGATCGTGGCGAATCACACGTCCTGGCTCGATCCGCCGGCCCTCATCGTCGCGTTGCCCACAGAGCTGCGGTTCATCTTGAAGCGGGAGCTCCTCACGGTTCCGTTCGTGGGCTGGTACACGCACGTGGCCGGACACTACCTGCTCGATCGCGAGGATCCGCGGGCCGCAAAGCGACTCATGCAGAAGGCGGTGGATAACATCCATCGCTTTGCATACAGCCCGATCATCTACCCGGAAGGAACCCGCTCGGATGACGGGAAGCTGGCGGAGCTCAAGCCCGGTGCGTTCCAGATGGCGATCGATGCCGGCATCGAGGTACAGCCCGTTGCCATCCTCGGCAGCAGCAGCATGATGCCGCGCGGGACCAATTCACCCCGGCATGCGGGCGACATGATCATCCGCGTCGGAGAGCCGATCTCGACCGAAGGGCTCAAAGGCGGACGCGGACGCCGTGCCCTGGCAGACAAGGCGACCGAAGCGCTGCTCGCGCTTGGTGTACCTCCCTCGACGGGCTCGGGACCTGACGGCCCTTCGACAAACTCAGAGCCTCCTGCGCCGGGTGACGACGCGGCCGGATCAGCGTGATCGCACGAGCAACGCCTCGTCGATCTCTTCCTCTGCGATGAAGGCCCCCAGGTCGTCCAGGAAGCGGCGTCCGTCGCCGTAGTACCCCGCCGTAGGCTTGACCTCCGGCTGTCTCGCGCAGAACCAGGCATTGAGCCGCTGCATGAAGAGATCGCGCGTGAGCTTGGCCGCCATGCTGGCCCACCCGACGGTCAGCGAGACGCGATCGCCCTTCGTCACGAAGCGCAGCCGCAACGTGCGCGCGGGCAGGTCGACGCGGTAGCGCGACTCGCCACGCGGCGCCGGACGCGTCGTGATGCGCGTAAAAGGAAACACGCGCGCCAGGTAGGGGCCGTAGTCGGTGCGCCCACCGTGCCGGTCCATCACGACGAGGGCGTTCTCACCGGGATAGCGATCGAGCACGGAGAGCAGCAGCGTTGCGGACAGCACACCGAGCACGTTCGCCTTGTTCTGCAGCGCCTCGAAGGACAGGTTGAGCTCGCCGGCGTCGGCGGGCAACACACGCAGGTCCAGGGCCTGGAGCCCGCGACGTTCGAGCCGGTCGTGCAGCGGCCCTGTCCAGGGGTAGGAGGGCACGGGCGTCTCATCGAGCGCTTCGAACCACGGCGCGCCCGCGTAGCTCTCGGGATGCCGGTCCGAGTAACGCAACAGCAGGTCTTCGAGATCGGCAGGCGGCGCCTGGTCCATGCACGAGGCGAAGACGCCCACACCGCGCGCAAGTCCCTGCAGTCCGTAGCGCTGACGGATGCGCTTGGAGTCGTCGACAGGCACGGGGAGCGGTGCCTCGGCGTCGCGCTTTGCGCGGCGCGCCGTGGCCACGATGCCTCGCAGACGGGCACGCAGATCGTCGCGCCAGGGATCGTCCTCGAGGAGCGCGGGATCGACGCGCCAGGCACAACAGCCGATGACAAGCGGACCGAGCAAGGGACCGTAGCCGGCTTCGTCCACGCCGATGTAGAGCACGCGGCCTCCTCGCTCGGGATATAGCACACGCGTGCCTCACGCCCGAGAACCCCGTTCGTTCGACTACGATCGGCCTCGGAGGATGCATGACCGAGGTACCGAAGAAGCTCTACAAGGAGCCTCATAACAAGAAGATCGCGGGAGTCTGCGCGGGTCTCTCGACGTACCTCCAGGTCGACGTGACCGTGGTCCGCGTCGTCGCGATCGTCTCGTTGTTCATCGGGCTGCTGGGCGGCATCGCCTACGTCTGCTTCTGGCTCCTGCTCGACGACGCGCCCGTTCCGGGAGGATCCACCACGTAGCGTGTTGCTGTAGGGAGGGCCTTGTGCCCTCTCTCGCACACCGACAACGCGGACGGGCACAAGGCCCGTCCCTACAGGCTTCCGCCGTCCGACGGGTCGTAGGCAGACATCCGCGGAATCCAACGCGGCACGTCGCGCTTGTACTCGCGATACGCCTCGCCGAAGCGCTTCTCGAGGGCGGGCTCCTCGGAAAGCGGGATGTAGATCGTGTTGAGCACGATGAAGAACACCGTCCAGCCCACGATGGCCACGCACCCGAGCACCAGGCACTCCGCGCCGAGCAACGCGAAGACCGACGACATCATCGGGTTGCGGACGTACCGATAGGGGCCTTCGATCACGAGCTGCTGCGGCGGATCCCAGGGGGCCGGGGTGCCGCGGCCGACTCGGAGGAACAGCGTGCAGGTTCGATACGCCATCCAGAGCCCGTAGGTCGTGAGCAGGACGGCTCCGACGAGGAGGAACCAGCGATACGGATCGCCGAGTCCCCAGTCCACGATCCCGCCCGTGAGCCACAACAGCACACCGGGAATCACGATCACCACCATGACCGGCAAGAGCAGGACGGCCTTGATCATCGGCGCGACGAGTGACACGGTCACTTGTCCCAGTTGCTGCGGACGTCGATGCCGGGATTGGCGGCCTGGAGTTCCTCGACCGACTTCTTCGTGACCGCAGTGAGCTCGACGTCGAGATACTCCAACTCCATGCTCGCGAGCTGCGCAAAGCCGGCGCCGGTGACCCTGGTCCTGCGCAGCGTGAGGCGCCGGAGCGCAGGAAGCGACGCCAGCATGGCGAGGTCGTCGTCCATCACCCCGGACGTTGAGAGGTCGAGTTCGCGCAGGTGGCGAAGCTCCTCGATCGTCATCGACCCGTAGCGGCCAGGCACGAGCTCGCGGATTCGCGCGAGCGACGCCTCCAGCGCTGCCTTCTCGTACCCGGTCTGAAGCGCCTTGACCTCTCGTCCGAGCCGTTCCGACTCGGCCTGCGCCTGGCGTCGCTCCGCGTACAGCCGCTCCATGTCAACGGCTTGCGTCTCGAGGCGCTCGCCGAGTCTCTCGAGCTTGGGACTGAGCCGCTGGCGCATCTCGGCGTGCGCCCGCATCTCCGCCCCGAACCGCTCGGCGAGATCACGTTGCGGATCGGACGACTCGCGTCCGACGTACCAGCCCGTGGCGAAGAGCGCAGCAGCGGCCAACACGTAGAGGAACGCGCGCATGGGACCAGCCTACTGCGTGTTCCTCCGCGGGGACAGCCGCTGTGGCCTCTACGGAGGACACCCGAACTCCCGCAGAGCCCAGAAAATGGAGCCGCCGATCTGGCCCGGGAATTGAAGTAGGGGAACCGGACCCCAAGAACAGGGATAGATTCGTAGGCTCGCGTGACCGTTTCCGGCCGGTTGCTTGGACCTCAGGAACCGGAACGATGAAGACTAGCGCTCAGGTGGCCCGCATGGCCACCGTCTTGATCCTGGTCGTGGCCTGCGCGGGGCTGCTGACAGCATGCGGCAGCGCCGGCGCCGTGACAGGTGCCGCGATCGGTGCCGTGGCCGGCGGCGCCATCGGCAGCACCTTCGACGATCCTTACTACCACGGCGATCCGTACTACTACTCCGTGAGCCCCGGCGAGTACGAGAACGAGCACTGGTAGGGCATCTGGCATGCGCGGCGGCACACAAGGTGCCCCCCTACAGCAACTCGCACGCGCATGACCTTGGGCCGTAGGGAGGGGCCCTGTGCCCCTCCGCGCACACAACGAGCGCGACACGTACAGTGACGCGCGTGTTCGAGCTCAGCCTGCCCATCCTGACAACGTCCCGGCTCGAGGTGCGTCCTGTCACCATGGACGATCGCGCCGCTGTGGAGCCGCTCTGGCCGAACGCGCAGGCCTGTCGTGAGTGGGCGGACTGGCAGTCGCGCGCCTACGAGCAGCTCGACCGCCTCCGCATGCCGCCGTACGGCGACCGCGCCGTGGTACTCCGCAAAACGGCCACGCTTGTCGGGCTGACGGGCATCGTGCCGTCCTTCGATGCCTTCGGACGTCTGCCGTTCTTTGGTGGCGACGCGGACGCACCGCGCTCGCCCGAGGTGGGTCTCTTCTGGGCGCTGCTCCCGGAGCATCGCGGCAACGGCTACGCAACGGAGGCTGCGCAGGCGTTGGTCGACTTCGCGTTCACGACGCTCGATCTGGGCCGGATCGTCGCGACCACCGCGCGCGACAACGAGGCATCCATCGCGGTAATGCGGCGCCTCGGCATGCACATCGAGGAGAACCCCGGCGACGACCCGCCGTCGCTGCAGGTGGTCGGCGTGCTCGTGCGTCCCGACTAGCCAATCACTGCGCGCATGTAGAGCACCACGCAGACCACGGCGGCTGCGGCGCTCACGAGCAGGATGCCCTTGCCTACGGCCTGCCACTTGGGCCGGCGCCGGCGCGGAGCCAGCCATGCGAGCATCAGCGGGATGCCGCTGATCGCGAAGACGCCGATGCTGATGACGTAGCCCCAGAACCAGTTGCCGGCCGCCTGCTCGTCGGCGGCACCGGCGTCGCTTCCCATGATGAGAATGATGCTGCCGCCCACCCCGAACACACCGGCCACGATGGCGGGCCAGAACAGCGACCCGAGCGCCTTCCAGATGCTGCGTCCCTCGTCAGCCATCCGCGGAACCTACCGTCAGACCGCGGCCAGCGCCATGCGGCACGCGGCAACGTCGAACCCTACCGAAGCGCGCTTAAGGAAGTCGTTGCCGATCACGCCGTCGTGGCGGATCGACTCGAAGCAGATCTTCGGTCTCTCGTGCACCGTCCGGCCCACCGCGAGGGACTCGATCGGCGCGACGATGCGGTGGTAGCGCCAGCCGGTCTCGTTCGTGCCCTCGTGCACGTCACCATGCAGAACGTCCAGCCGCTCCATGGTCTTCATCTCGACCACGCTCAGCGACGCACCGGTATCCACCAGGAAGCGGCCATCGAGCCGGTCGTCCAGGCGCGCCGTCACGAAGCCGCTCATGGCAAGACCGCCCTCCTGCTGGAGCTGCATGGGAACGCTGTCGCCCGCGAGCGCGCCGAGTCGCAGTTGTGAGGCCGCATAGTCGATCGTGAACGGCTGCTCAGCGAAGAAGCGCAGGGAGACGGCCCCATCGACGCGGCCGAGCTGCGGCGGCAGGTTGTCGAACAACCCGTGCACACCAACGACATCCGGCGTGTGCTCGAAGCCGCCGACTCGTAGCGGCGGTCCGGACACGAGATCGCACGTGATCTCCTCGCCTGTCATGCGCTCTCCGGTGAACGCACCGGTCGCCGCGAGACCGAGCTCCCTGGCGAGCGATGCGGAGAGCAGATCGATCCCGGCCCCCGTATCCAGAGCCATGCGCGCCGCGCGGCCGGCGACCTCGGCCTCGAGGAGGATCAGCTGATTCCCGACGATCTCGAGAGGAGTGGCCATCTCGCGATCGTAGCGCCCACTTCCGCAGACGAGAGGGAGGACTTCTAGTTGCGCGGCACCGAGAAGTTCGCGTGCTTGGGATGCTCGAGCGCCTCGTAGTCCGAGAAGCGGATCCGCATGGCCTCGTCGTGCGTGCCGGCGTTGAAGGTGATGTACTCCTGCTGCGCAAGCTCCTCGTCCACGTAGACGGGCATTCCGTAGAGCTGGCCGAACGGCGGCTCCGCACCGACCTGGCAGTCCGGAAACAGCTCGGCGATGGCGTTCTCTTCCGCAAGACATGCATCGCACCCTACGACTTGGGAGAACTTCGCGAAGTCGACCATGCGCGGCGCCGGGAGCACGGCAAGGACAGGGCCTTCTTCCGTCTTGACGAGCACCGCCTTGGCGAACTCGGCGCCCGGCGTGTGCGTGTCGTGGGCCGCCTCCAACGCGCTGTAGTCCGGCGGATGGTGAATGAGCTCGAAGCCGATCGCCCTGGCGTGCAACAGCTCGGTGAGACGGTTCTTGGGCATGACGCAGTCCTCCATACGAACTTGCATCAAACCCTGTACCGGCGCAATACCGCGGCTCCGCGTGCCTGCCGTGCGCGAGAATACGCAGCGGGTGCGGCTAGCGGCGCCCCTTGCCGAGCAGGCCGCCGAGCAGGCTCATGCAGCCGGGCATTTTGCTCTTCGGCTCGGCCGAGCCGCCGGCGCCACCGCTCAGGATGTCCGTGAGGATGTCACCCAGCCCGCCGCCGCCGCGCTCGCGCGAGTCGCGCTCCTCGCGCTTGAGGATGTCGCCGAGTCCCCCACCATTGCCGCCACCGCCCCCGCCGCCCTTGCGCTTGGCCAGCCAGCCCAGGATGAGCGGCGCCAGCATCATGAGGAGCTTCTGCATGGACTGGCGGTCCATCCCGGCAAACTGCGCCATCTGGCTCTCCGCGTTGGCGCGATTGCCGCCCAGCATGTGGCCGAGGATGGCGTCCCCGTCGCCGTCGTACTTGCCGCCGGCCACGCCGCCGATGTCGTCGAGAATGCTCCCGTCGTGGTCGCGATCCAGCGCCGCGAGAATGGCGTCCTCCCCCCCGGGCTGCGCGGCGTTGCGGGACAGCGCCCCCAGCAGCATGGGCAGCGCGGCCTTCACGCCGTTGGCCGCCTGGTCTTCGGAGACGCCGATGCGCTTGCTGATCTCCTGGGCCGGTTCACCCGAGAGCGCTGCGGACAGGTCGTCGTAGATGGAGCTCATGCGCGCGTTCCTCCTCGAAGGGCGCGCATGCTACTCCAAGTCCGGCGTCAGCGGTTGTCGGCAGGATCGCCGGTTCCGCCCGTGACGGAGGGAACCGGGATGTAGTCGCCGCTCGCGCGCTTCAGGAAGAGCAGTGCGAAGCTCGTGTCGAGGATGTCGTGGCCCTGGCCCCGGCGGGTCTGCCAGTGGCCCTGGGCGAGCTGGCGGTTGAGGAGCTCCTGCCCGCCCTCGCTGTACCAGCGGTGACTGCCCAGGAGCTTGAGCCCCAGCAGGTCCATCGCCCGCTCGAGCGCGTACAGCCAGTAGACGTGGTAGACGTTCTTCTTCTCGGCCTTGGGGT
Organism: Planctomycetota bacterium; assembly: GCA_028281445.1. Taxonomy (GTDB): domain Bacteria; phylum Planctomycetota; class PLA2; order PLA2; family JAEUHO01; genus JANQJW01. Next base: position 38,056 of record JANQJW010000107.1, read on the forward strand.
CCTCGAAGGGACTCCAGTTCTCCTCGAGCCACGCGATGCCGTCGAAGATCGCCTGCTGGACGCGCGCCGCGTCCTTGCGCCGGTCCCACTTGTCGCGCTTGCGCCCGCCGTCGCTGAGCACGTACCGCGCCATCTCGAGGTTCGCCAGGCCGCACGCCGTCATACCGCCGCGCGAGCGGCTCTCGTGCTCATCCTGGGCCGTGCGGATGTAGGCGAACCCGCGGGCGCGCGCGGTGCGCTTGCGACTCGGATCGACCGGGTCGGTGTACTCGATCTCGGGACCGTCCTCGGCCTGCTGTTCCAGCGTGAACGCGAGGATGTCTTCCCACACCCGGGTCTTGACCTTGATGCCGAGCTGATGTGCGGAGAACAGCGCCAGCGCCGCGAGCTGCGTGCTCGACAGATCCTCGGGGCCACCCGTCGCAGTCTGCCCCTTCTTGACGTTGTAGCGCCACCCGCGCGCCTCGCGCTTCTTGACGAGGTGGTCGACGAGCTTGTTCGCCCACTTGCGGTACTTCCCGGTCAGCTTCGGCCGCACCTTCTGCTTGCCGGACTGCTTGTAGTTGTCGGCGGTGGCGGTGACGGCCAGCAGCAGCATGCTCGTCTCGTACGAGGACGGCGGCTTCTCGAAGTGCTTGTCGAGATACTTGAAGCCGCGCTTCACGGCCGGGTGGTTGAGCGGGACCTTGCACTTGAGCAGCGTGTAGAGCGCCAGCGCCGTCGGCCCGGCCCTCATGCCCAGGCCGCCGTCGCCGCTCCCGCCGTACGTCGAGTTGAACTGGATGCCGCCCCAACTGCCGTCGCGGCCCTGGCGCTTGATCAGCCAGGCGACGCCCTTGTCGATTGCCTTGCCGACCTGCGGGCCGGTGAAGCTGGTCTCGCCTTCGTAGAAGTCGCCGTCTGCGTCGTCCTCGGCTTCGCCCTCCGGCGGCGGCTTCGCACCGCTGCCTTGCTTGGTGCTCTTGGCCCCGTCCTTCTTCGCGCTCTTCTCCTCGATGGCCACGCGCGGATCGGGACGCCGCTCGGGCTCGACCGGGCGCACCGGCGGGATCTCGGGGTGCGGACGGGCCGTGCCGGCATCGGGATCCGGGTCAGGCCGCACGAGCGGCGCGTCGTCCCCCCCGCCGGTCTCTCCCTTCTTGCGTGCGATCGTGATCGGCGGGACGGCGCTCGGCATGGGCTTGCGATCATCGATGTTCGCCGCCGTGGGCACCGCCGCGGGGTCCTTGGGCGCATCCGTCGCCGGCGTGTCGGCGATCAGCTCGGGCCGCCGCTCCTCGACGGCGTCGTCGATGCCGCTGCGTCCGAACCACAGAATCGCGCCCGCGCACAGCGCGAGGAGAACAACGAGCCCGCTAGCGCGCGCGAGAGCAACAGCGCGCGCGTGCGCGGCGCCAAGCGGTTCGCTCGCGGCCAAGGCCAGCGCGGCACGAAGCTGCTCGCGATCGCCGTTATGCGCCTGGCCCAGGCGGTCGCGCAGGCGCTGGATGCCGCGCTTGATGTGGGTCCGCACCGTCTCCACCGGCATGTCCAGCCGCTTGGCGATCTTGCGCGGGGGGAGGTCTTCGACGAAACGGAGCAATACGGCGGAGCGATACGGCTCCTCCATGCCGAGCAGCGTGTCGAGCACGCGGCGTTGTTCGGCAGCGCGTGCGATGACGTCGGCCGTGGCGGGCACGGTGCCGTGAGCGAGCGCGGCGTGTTCGTGGTTGGCCCGGCGACCTTCGGATCGTGCCGTGCGCCGCACCATGTTGCGGGCGACGCCGCCGAGCCAGGCCCTCAGTCCCCCGCGTACCTGCGTGCGGCTCTCAAGCGCCGCGACCATCGTGTCCTGCACGACGTCGTCGACCTCCGCTTCGTCGCGGACGAGGGTTCGCACGAGGCGGCGAACGCCATCGAGATGGTCGGCGAGGGCATCGGAGTCAGGGCGTGAAGGCATGGATGTCGGTCTCCCGTCCCGTAGTGCCCGCTCGGGCCGAAACCGGTTCAGGAGTCCCTCTGATTCCTAGGCTCAGGGCCCCTCGAGGACCCGGAGTTGGTACGTTGTTGGCTTCGCATGGCGCCAGCGAAGGGAGTCGAGCATGCGGTGGACGAAGGTGACGGGATGGGCCGCGGCTGCGGTTCTGACAGCGGGGACGGCCTGGGCCGGCGAGCTGGAGGGCCCCACGGCGCTCACCGTGGGCGACCAGAAGATCGACGTCAGTGTCGGCCACGCGGCTCCGTTCGTGCACGACTGGGACGGCGACGGCAAGAACGACCTGCTCGTCGGCCAGATGGGCAATGGCCATCTGCGTATCTACAAGAACGTCGGCAGCAACCAGGCGCCCACGTTCGATTCCTTCGAGCTGTTCAAAGCGGGCGAGGCCGAAGGCACCGTCCCGACGGGGTGATGCGTCGGCTTCGGTCCGCAGGTTGTGGACCTCGACGGCGACGGCACGCAGGACGTGCTCACCGGCTCCTGGCCGGGTGAGCTCTACATCTTCAAGGGCACGAAGACCGAGACCGGCTGCGCGTACGCCGAAGCGGTCAGGATCGAAGACAAGGACGGCCACCCCATCAACACCGGCAACGCGTCGGTCGTCTATGCGTCGGACTGGGATCGTGACGGCGACCTCGATCTCGTGGTCGGTTCGATCGAAGGCTGGGTCTGGTTCGTGCCCAACGAGAGCGGCGACAAGACGCTCAAGTTCGGCAAGGCCGAGAAGGTCAAGGCCGGGGGCAAGGAGATCCACGAACACCACTCCGGCCCGGCGATCGCGGACTGGGACGGCAACGGCACGCTCGACCTCGTCATGGGGAACGGCGAGGGCCACGTCTTGTGGTACGCGAACACAGCACGCGCCGGCGTGCCGGAGCTCGGCGAGGCCCAGGTGCTTCACAAGTACGAAGGCAAGGCCCTGTCCGACGGCTCGCACTGCGGCAAGCGCGTCAAGATCGCCGTGGTCGACTGGAACGGCGACGGCCGGCTCGACATCCTGGCGGGCGACTTCGGTATGACGAAGCCCAAGCCCAAGGTGCTGACCGACGAGCAGAAGGAGACACTCGCGAAGCTCGAGAAGGAGCGCATGGAACTCTCCCAGAAGATGATGCCGCTCTATAACGAGCTCACGAAGAAGACCTTCGAAGCGATGGGTCTCGACGCGCCCGACATGGACGATCGCGCAGCCATGCGCAGCTTCTTCGAAGGTCTCACGGACGAGCAGCGCAAGGCCTATAGCAAGGCGATGCAGCAGGCCGTCAAGGAGAGCGAGGCGATCCAGACCAACCAGAAGCGGATGCGCGAGCTGTCCAAGGAGCTGGCCCCGCTACAGAACCGAGGCAAGCCCTGCGGCCACGTCTGGGTCATGCTTCGCAAGGCGCCTGCGGCACCGGCAACGGGTCCCGGCTCGGACTAGGCATACCAGGCACGTACTGCCTGCAAGAAGCGGTTCACCTTGTCGCCGATGACGGGGTGCGCCTCGATGACGAGTGTGTTCTCGCCCGAGGCGAAACACCGCGCCGATGGGGTGATGCGCCAGTACGCCGGTTCGACGTACTTCTTGATGAGGCGCGCGAGCCGGTGCGCGTTCGATCCCGGCCGCGCGCGTCCGCGCAGCCGCGGCGCGCGGTCGGTCCGCTCGGCGCGCATCGTCCGGCCCGGTCCGTCTCCGGGTACCCAGCCGTCGAGTGCGATGGAGTCGTAGGTCAGCGCCTGGAAGCCGTCGGGCGGCTCGTCGGTCTGCGCAAGCAGTGTCGCGGCCGTGATGGCAGCGCCTACGCAAGCGAGTGAGAGAAGCGGATGCATGCGGCTCTCCCTTCAGACGCGAGAATTGCCGACAGGCGTAACTCCGCCGTCGGCGTGCCGTCATGCCCCCGCAACGCTTGGTCACAGGTATGGCCGTACCGCGGGCGGTCGGTGACAAGCCGTAGGCTGCACCCATGGAGTTCCTCCGCCGCAACGCCGGCCTGATCAACATGGCGATGTTCGCCGTGCTGCTCGCCGTCACGGTTCCGACCATGCTCTCGGCCGGTCCGCAGCTCAAGGCACTGACGACGCAGGTCAAGGAGCTGCGCGAGCTCGCGGGTCTTCAAGGCGGCTACCAACGCGAGGCCGTCCGCTACGCGTCGGGCGTCCTCAACACGATCGAGACGCTGCGCGGCAAGGGCGTCGAGGTCATGACGAAGGGCATCGGCGGAAAAGCCGAACCCCTGGAAGAGTGGCTTGTCGGCGCGCGTCGCGAAGCCCTCGTCCTCGTGTTCACGACGAAGTCCCCCCAGGCATTCCTGCGCGAGCTCTGCCAGTCGATGGCGCTCAACCGGCCCTTCCATCTGCGCTTCCCCGACGGCAAGACCGAGAAGCTGGAAGACTGGCTACGACGCGAGCACCCGGCGACCGCGGTGCTGCCGGAGGACGCATGATCGTCCGCACGTGGCACGGCCTTGCGAAGGCGGACCGCGCCGAGGCCTATATCCGGCATCTCGAAGAGCAGGTCTTCCCGGCGTTGACGCGCATCGAGGGGCATCGCGGAGCGCGCGTTCTTCGTCGTGAGACGGCCGAGGGCGTCGAGTTCATGGTCGTCACGCGCTGGACATCCATCGACGCGATTCAAGCGTTCGCGGGCGACGACCTGACGCGGGCCGTCGTGGAGCCGGAGGCGCAGGGTCACTTCCTCTGCATGGACGATCGGGTGAC
>JANQJW010000111.1 GCA_028281445.1 Planctomycetota bacterium
GTCGCAAACTGCTGCTGAAACTCGATCAACGTCTTAGGAATAGCAATAGTCATCCCCGCACCGTACCGGCAGGGGCTGACACAACCGGATAACCACGGCGCCGGCTACTTCGGCTTCTTCGGGTGGAGGATCTTCTGCGCATCGCTCCGTCGGACCTCACCCAGATGTGAAACCGCCGTCGTCAGGGCGCGCATCTTGCCCGCGAAGCGAAACGCGCCGTCGACGTAGACGAACGACCACAGGCTGAACCCCGCGTCTTCACCCGGCTCGAGCCAGCGCACCGAGTAGAGACGCGTCGGCTTGGTCATGGCGCCCATGGCCATGCTCTGATAGCCCGTCGCGGAGAGGTCCTTCGGGTCCTCGTGGCGCTCGACCAGGAGCTGGGTCTGTCCCCTCTCATGGAGCATCGGGAAGATGTCCACCAACGTGTCGATGCGCCCCGCGAGCTCGGTGTACTCCTCCGTCAGGCGCTTGGCGGTTGCCTCCGGAAAGTGCTCGTCGAACCACTTCGCGGCTTCGGGAATCACGAGGGCGCGGCCCATGGCCAGAGCCTCGTTTCTCTTGCCTGCAACTGCCGCCGCGGAGAGTCTCTTCATCAAGCGCATGAGGGCCTTGGGCGAGTCCTCCATAGCCGACGTCGGCTGCTTGGGGAGCGACGTCTTCACGGGATCTTCCGATCCGCAGGCGGGGAGCAGTGCGAGCGCCAGAGCGAGAAGGAAGTGCCTCATGCGGCGGACACTAACAAGGCGTCTCGCCGTGAGACACAACCTTTGCGTCACGACGGGAACTCTCGATGGCTCGGCTTGTCGAAAGGAGGCGTTGGTGGAACCCACGGAGCATTCCCGATGTCCTCGTCTCAGTCGCCGCTCGATCAGATCCGCATCGCTTCTCCCTGCGACGTCGACTGGGCGTCGATGACCGGTGACGAACGCAAGCGCCACTGCGGGGAGTGCAAGCTCGACGTGTACGACTTCGGCGCCATGTCGCGCTCGGAGGCCGAGGACGTGCTGGCCGGCGCACAGGGGCGGCTCTGCGCGCGCTTCGCACGACGCCCGGACGGTACCGTCGTCACACGGGACTGCGGCCCCGTGCGCCGGCGCATCGCACGCCGCATGCGTCGCCTCCGTGCGGCGGCCGCCGCTGCGCTTGCCTTCGTCTCCACCTTCGCCTTGAGCGCGTGCGGGCGCGGCGATGCCGAGCCGGCGCCCAAGCCGGACACGAAGGAAGCGCCGATTCCGCTGCCTGACCCCGAGCCGTTCATGGGCATCGTGTGCCCGGAGCCGCCCGAAGCCATGGGCGAGGTGGTCGTGCCTCCGCGTGAGATGGGACGCGTCGCGCTGCCTGTGCCCAAGCCCGACGCGCCCGAGGACGGCTCGAAGTAGTTACTCCTCGCCGTCGTCTCCGCCCGGCGTTTCCGACTTCTCTGACTTGTCACTCTTGTCGGAGTCTTCGGACTTTCCCGACTTGTCCGAGCGCTCTGACTTCCCGGACTTTCCGGACTTGCCCGAGTGCTCGGACTTGCCTGACTTCCCGGACTTCCCGTGGTGGTCGTCCTCGTCGTCGTCGTGGCCTTCGTCGTCCTCGTGGTGGCCCTCGTCTTCGTCCCAGTCTTCCTCTTCTACGCGAACAACACGCCCGTCGATCGTGTTGACCATGACCTCCATGACGCGCGGCTTGTCGCCCGTCGTGAGAACCGTGACCTCGTAGAAGAACTGCGACCCCTCGAGCTCGAGCTCGGCAGCGAACGCGCGGCCCTTGGCGGCCTTCTCCGCGGCGTCGATCGCGGCCTTGAGGTCGGTCTTGGCCAGGATTCGGGAGATCTTGGCCATCTCCGCCGCGTGTTCGGCGCGCTCCTCGGCGGCGTGTTCGTGGTGGTGCTTGTCGTCGTCTGCGAGCAGGGGCAGAGCGAACACGCCGATTGCGATGACGCCGATGACCAATCCGAACACTGCGAGCTTTCCTGTAGCCATGATTCCGACTCCTCTGATGTGAGACATTCTGACGGGCCTCGCTTGCCCGCGGCCACCCTGAACTACGTCTGCCCAGGCGGATTGGCGCGCAGGAATCGGGCCCCTTGAAAGGAAGCCGCAACGAATGGACGATTTCGAGCCGTTCCTTTCAGGATCCTGTCAATCCGGACTCCGGAGGGTGGGCCGGGCCCTATCTGACGTTTCAATCAGGGCGGAGATCCTGCGTGCGTGTCCTGTTGATCGAAGACTCCGAACGCCTGAGCGGTGCCCTCACAACCGGCCTGCGCCAGGAAGGCTTCGCCGTCGACGCGGCGTTGGATGGCTCCGTCGGGCTCGAGCTGGCCGCATCCGGACAGCACGACGTCATCATCCTCGACCTCGGTCTGCCGCTCGTCGACGGGATGAGCATCCTTCGTCGCTTGCGTGCGGCGGGCTCGACGGCGCACGTACTGATTCTCACGGCGCGAGATGCACCCGGAGACATCGTGGCCGGGTTGGATGCCGGCGCCGACGACTACATGACCAAGCCGTTCCTGTGGCCGGAGCTGCGGGCGCGGCTGAACGCGTTGATGCGACGCCGCTTCAACAACAAGCAGGCACAGCTTCGCGCCGGCGATCTCGAGCTGGACCCGAGCTCGCGTGTTGCCCGCGTGCGCGGCGAGGTCGTCTCGCTCAGCGCCAAGGAGACGGCCGTGCTCGAGTACTTGCTTCATCGCAAGGGCGAGACGGCACGGCATGAGGAGATCGAGGCGGCCATCTACGACGGCGAGTCCGCGCCGGAGAGCAGCGCCGTGACCACGATCGTCTGCCGTCTGCGCAAGCGCCTCGAGAACGCAGACGGCGCGCCGCCCGTCCGCACGGTGCGGGGCGTCGGATACCGGATCGACGAGCCGGCGTGATGCGCCCGTCGATCATCTTCCACCTTGCCACGGGGTTCGTGCTTGTGGCCGTCGCCACGTTCGTGGTCATCCCGCGTGTCGTGCATCGCTCCTTGAACGAGAACCTGTTGAAGGAGTTCGAGGACAGCATCCTCGCGATGGCGCGCGGCGTCGCCCGGCTGGCGGAGTACGAAGACGGGCACTACGAGTTCGACATCGCAGGCGAGGAGGTTGCGGCTTACGGAGAGTCGTTCGCCGTGCGCACGGCCGAGGGCGGCGTCATCGCGCGGTGGGGCCATGACATCCGCGCGCCCGCCGGGCGGGGTGGATGGACGCCGTTCTTCTTCGACGCGCCCTCGCCCGACGGTTCGCTGCGCTGCGTCTCGGTGCGGGCACGGCCCATCATGGAACACGCGGGCAAGCATGACGACGAACACGACGAAGACCACGAGGATGAGCACGACGAGGAGCACGAGGCGCACCAGGGAGAGCACGACATCGCACTGGCCGTCGAGGAGGACGAAGCCATCCTGCCGCACGTGGACATCGTTCTCGGCGTACGGCGTGCCCCAGTCGACGCGCGCATGGCCGCCGTGGCGGACGTGGTCGACGACTCCATGCTTCTCCTCGGCTTTCTCGTCCTGCTCTTCGTGGGGAGCAGCGTGTTCTTCACCTGGCGTGCCCTGCGCGGCGTGACGCGCAACCTCGAGACGGCGGGCCTGGGCCCGATCGACTGGCGGCCGGAGCCACCGCGCGAGCTGAAGCCATTGACCCAGGCGTTGAACAGCGCGCTGATTCAGGCGGGCGACGCCGTCCAACGCGAACGCGACGTGATTGCCGGCATGGCCCACGAGCTGCGAACGCCCGTTGCCGAGATGCTCGTCACGACCGAGGTCGCGTTGGACGGCGGCGACGAGACCGCCGCGCGCGCTGCGCTCGCGGACGTGCGGGCCGTTGCGTTGCAGATGAAGAGCACGGTCGAGACGATGCTGACGGTCGCGCGCGGCAAGGCGCCGGGAGACGCTTCGCGCATCGAGCCGGTGGACCTCGGGCAGGCGTGGAGCGAGGTCGTCGCCGGCGTCGCAATGCAGGCCGCGGAGCGCGACGTGACGCTTCCGCCGCTGCCGGAGGAGCACATCGTGCGCTGCGACCCGGCTGCCCTGCGCGTGGTGTTGACGACGATCGCCGAAAACGCCGCATTGCACGCGCCGCCCGGGTCTGTCGTCGATGGAAGAGTGATCGTCGATGACGAGGGTCTGCGGCTCCACATCGAGAACCCGGCGCCTCATCTCGAGCCGGGCGATGCCGCGCGGCTGACGGAACCGCTCTGGCGCAAGGACGTGCCCGAGAGCGATCACCATGGCCTCGGGTTGGGGCTCTACCTCGCATCCGAGGTCGCGGGGCACGCCGGCTTCGTCCTCGAGCCTGCGCTGCGCGACGGCCGGCTGACTATCCACGTAGCGATTCCGTCCGCACGTTCGTGACGGCGGCGGTCTAGGCTTCCGTCGTGCTGTTGCGCGCAACTCTCGTCCTCGTCGTCCTCGTCGCTTGCGCGCCCGGGGCGTCGGCGGATGAGACGCGGATCGAAGTGCGCGAGTGGACCCAGGTGCCTTCGTGCTGCGCGCAGCGTCTGACGCGCGGGTACTGGTACCGGTGCTACTTCCGACCGCGAGAGACGGTAGACCGCGCCAGCCTCGCCGCGAGCGCGGGCCTCGCCGTCACGTCGGGCGTCATTCTCTCGAGTGGCGACCAGAAGCTCATCCGACGGTCGAGCGACGTGGGCCCGTGGCTTCTTCCGGGCGCAGCCATCGCCGCGCCGGTCGTCCAGGGCGACTGGCGCAGCGCTGCGCAGGCCGCGCTCACCGTCGGGCTGGCCGGCGGTGTCACGTTCGTGGGCAAGGAGGTGATCAACAAGCAGCGTCCGTCGCTGACCAGTGATCGTTCGTACCCGTCGGGCCACACAACGGCCGCCTTTGCGGGCGCCGCCTTCCTCTACGAGCGGTACGGCCCAAGGTACGGCATTCCCGCCTACGTGCTCGCGGTCCATACGGGGCTGGCTCGCGTTGTCGGCAACAAGCACTTCCTCGACGACGTCATCGCCGGCGCCGGTGTCGGCATGCTCACGGCCGGGCTCTTCGAGGAGTTGTTTCACGGGCACTGCAAACCGTGCACGCCGTGGTCCTGGAGACCCTGTTGGCGGTACGAGTTCGGTTTCGGCGCGTTCTGGCAGGACGAGAACGTCGTGCGCGCCCCGGCCGCCGGCGGTAGCGCCTTCGACCTCGCGCGACTCGGCGACTGGACCGACCCGCGTGCGTCGGCACGCCTCACCGTCGAATACTTCCCCTCGCGCTACGACGAACTGGCATTGCGCATCGATCCGGCCGAGATCCGCACGCGCACCACGGCGCCGGCTTCGATCTCATTCGGCGGCGCAGTCATCCCGGCGGGTGCGCCCATCGACGCGCGCTGGCTTGGAAACGAGTATCGGTTGCGCTGGCGTCGCGACTGGCTTCCGTGCAACAGGTGTCTCGCGTTGCGCGCAGGCGGAACGCTCGTGTTCGCGGATGGCGGTGTCGAGATCGACAGCCCGGTGTCGTCGCCGTCCGTCAGGTCTTTTCGTGTCGCGCCGTGTCCGCACATCGCGCTTGCCTACGACGTCCTGCCACGACTCACGGTCTCCGTGCTTGGCGAGGGCGTTCCCGAGGTCTCGTTCTTCGGGTTCGACTTCGAAGCCGCCGTGCGCTACCGCATCACGCCGCGCTGGGATGCCGGCGTCACGTACCGGTGGTGGTGGCGCCCCGTGGATAGCAGCCGGCTCGCCGACGACGCCTCGACCCAGGCGCTGTTCGTGACGGTTGGCCGCAGCTTCTGAGGGAGACTACTCGCCGTAGGGCATCTTCGGACTGAGGCCGATGAGCCGTGCATAGACCGCGAGCGCACCGCGGTGGTGTGCACAGTGGTCGTTGATGCCGCCGATGATGGCGTGGCGCGGCGCGTTCTTCATGATTTCGCCGCGGATCGGCTCGCCCCAGCTCTCAGGTGCGGCGTTCGTCACGGTGTCCGTCGCCTCCGTCATCGCGTCGTTCCACCAGGTCTTCGCGTCCTCGAGGGACGTGATCTTGCGGACGTCGGCCTCCATCTCCTCGAAGTTCATCGCCATGCCCTGCGGGCGGAAGGCGCCTTCGAGGAACCACTCCACGGCCTGGGCGGCGTGCGCGATCTGCTGTGCCACCGTGAACATCCCGTCCAGCGGCGCGAACTCGGCGTCTTCCTCCCGGAAGCACTCGATCGTGTTGTCGAAGAAGGTCTTCACCGACTGCAATGCGGCCACGTACTGCTCGTTCGCCATCGACACCTCCGTCCATCCGGTCGGCGGAGGATAGCAGCAGAGCGGGGACGCGTGGGCCGGCGGCTAGTGACCCAGGCGCCGAAGCCAGCGGCGCCAGTTCACCCAGCCCTTGCCGTGGCGCTTTCCGTGGTGGCGCTTGTAGCTCTTGCCGCCCTTTTCACTCTTGTCACTGCGCCTACTCTTATCGCTGCGCCCACTCTTGTCACTGCGGCCGCTCTTCCCGCTGCGATCGCTCTTCCCGCTCTTGCGGCTCTTCCAGTTCTCGCGGTCGCGCTTGCGTTCGTCCTCGCGGAGGGCGCGGTCGATCAGCGGCTTTGCAGGATCCACGGGCGTGCGCAGCGAGCGCAGGAAGCAGAGCAGCTCCCCCTGCTCGTCCTGCGTCAGCGCCGCGAAGCGGTCGCGCTGCGCCTGGGCCTCGCCGCCGTGCGCCAGGATGGCGTCCGTCAGCGTGAGCGCACGGCCGTCGTGCAGGTACGGCGCCGTGTCCGCGACACCCCAGAGGCGGGCCGTCGTGAACTCGCGATTCTGCTCGTCCGTCGCGCCCTGGAAGTCTTCCTTGAGGCCTTCCCCCATGTCGTGGCGCTTGAGATCCGCGAAGAGCGGCACGCGCAGGCCCCGGCCGGCGCGATCGAAGCCCGCGGGCTTCTTGCTGAGGTCCACGCGGAGGAAGACGTTCTGCGTGGGGTCTTCCTTGACCTCGGGGAATCGCAAGGGCAGGTGACGCGACTCCGTCGTCAGCGACGGTTTGTGGCAGTCGACGCACCCAATGGTCTGGAAACGCTCGTAGCCGCGTCGCGCCTTGCGGTTCAGGCGATCCTGGATCGGGCGCTCCATGGTCGTCAGGAACGTGCTCAGTGCCGAGAGGTCGCCGATGGTCGCTTCGTTCTGCACGCCGTCGCCGTCGGCGTCGTTGTCGGGACCCACACCGGCCAGCTCGACGGGCTGCATGCCGAAGTGGAAGTCGAGCGCGCCGACGTCGAAGTCGCGCACGGTTGCGAACTCGCCCTTGCGGCCAAAGGGCTTGATGACGAGGTCGTCATCCACGCCGTGGACGCCCGAGTAGTCGACGTTGCCGTTCGCGTCCGCCCGGATGATGCCGAAGTCGACGCCTTTCGTAATCAGGTCGACGTCGGTGTTCGGGTTGGCGATGGCCTGCTGGCGCAGACGCTGGAGGTCCGCGGTCATCTCGAGGCCGAGCAACTCGACGCCGCCCGAGCCGAAGAGGAACGGCGGGTTGATGAAGCGGCCGTCGTAGTCGGCGTTGCCGTCGCGGTTGTCGTCGTCCGGGTCGATGTTCTTGGGCTGGAACATCGCGTTGGCGTTCGAGCCGCCTACGCCGCCTACGCCCAACGTTGCCGGGATCGTGCTCGTACGCACGATGCTGTGGCACTCGAGGCAGGTCTGGGCGTCGAGACCGTTGATGCGCAGGAACGTGCCGTTGCCCTGTAGCGTCGGGCGTCCGCCGGGGGAGGTCGTGTCGTTGGGATTGATCGGCCCGTCGCCGTAGCCGTCGAGCTTGTTGAACATCGACGTGAACATGCGCAAGCCCGCGATCTGGATGTCCTTGAGGCTCACGCGGCCCTGCTCGATGTCCTCCTGCGTGGGACGGTCGGGGCGCAGAACGGGCTGCTCGTTGGCGCCCACCAGCGTCGTGGTCAGCGCGAGGGAACCGAGAAAGACAGATGCAGCAACGACGCGACGAAACATGATTCGAGATACCTCCACCAAGCGACTGCCACTACCGGTCGCGGAGTATGGCAACGCCCCGCAACGGACACAACCGACGCGGAAGCCACAAATCGCCGTCCGGGGCGATTTGTCGCGCTTTGCGCCAGTCGCCGTCCATTCGCATGGACGTTTCAGCGGACTGTAAGGGCTCTTTCCTGGACACCGCGCGCGTACGCGCCGCCCTATACTCCGCGCCGGCCGCATCCGGCCGTGACCGCCGCAACGGAGAGGAGCGCGAGATGGCCAAGGCCGACAAGGGCGACCGAGTCAAGGTGCACTACACGGGCACCCTGGAGGACGGCCGCCAGTTCGACTCCTCGCGCGAGCGCGAGCCGCTCGAGTTCACCCTGGGCAGCGGCGAGGTGATCGCCGGCGTCGACAACGCAGTCATGGGCATGGAGACCGGCGAGCGCAAGATCGTGCGCATCCCGCCGGAGGAGGCCTACGGCGAGCGCGAGGACGGCCTCGTCTTCCGGGTTCCGAAGGACCAGCTGCCGGAGGGCGCCGAGCCCGGCGTCGCGCTGGGGCTGACGGTCCAGGGCCACACCATGCAGGCCCTGCTGGTCGAGGTCGGCGAAGAAGAGGCCATCCTGGACGGCAACCCGCCGCTCGCGGGCATGACGTTGATGTTCGACCTCGAGCTGATCTCGATCGAGGGCGGATCGATCCTCGAGATGCCGTAGAGCCGCAGGGCATGCACACCTTCGAGACGAAGATCCGCCTGCAGCACACCGACGCTGCAGGGGTCACGTTCTTCGCCCGGTTGTTCGAGCTCGCGCACCTCGCGTTCGAGGACATGCTCGACGCAGTCGGGCATCCACTACGCCAGGACCTCGCGGGCGCCGAGGTTGCCTACCCGATCGTGCATGCCGAGGCCGACTACCGCGCACCGATGCGGTTGGGGCAGGGTGTGCGAATCGACGTCACGGTGAAGGAGGTCCGTTCGCGGGTCTTCAAGCTCGGCTATGCCTTCACGCTAGCCGACGGGACGCACGCGGCGGACGCCGAGACGATCCACGCCGCGGTCGGCCGCGGTGTGCGCGACGCGACGACGTTGCCGGACGATCTCGTGGCGGCCCTGCAGTCGATCATGTGACGCTCGCGGAGGGGCACAAGGCCCCTCCCTACAGCCCAGGGGCGAGTTGCTGTAGGGGGGCACCTTGTGTGCCCCCGCGGATCACAGGGCGCGCAGCACTCGGAACGCCTCCGCATCGCGCAGCATGGCCGTCAGCCCCGCCACGTCCGGCTTCAGGCCCTCGAGCGCATCCTCCGGCATTGCGTAGAACGCATCCGGCACCTTGAACCCGGGCAGGCGTTCGCGCAGTGCGGAGGCGAGACGGTCGCTCGTCAGGCTGTCCCCCTTCACGAACGCGACGGGGCGCGCGCCGAAGTGCGCGTCGTCGACGGACACGACGACCGCCTGCTCGACGCCCTCGAGCGCGACGAGCACACCTTCGATCTCTTCCGGATGGATGTTCTCTCCGCCCGAGACGAGCATCCGGTCCTTGCGGCCGTCCACGTAGAGCACGCCGTCCTCGAGACGGCCGACGTCGCCGGTTGCGTACCTGGCGCTGGTGTCGAGCGGCGCGACGACGTCGTCGTCTTCCAGGTATCCGTCGAACAGACCGTTGCCGCCGACCAGGATCTCGCCGTCCTCGGCGACCTCGACGCGCCTGTGGGGGAGCAGGCGGCCCGCGGCGTTCGGGCGAACGACGACATCCGGCTCATCGCTTGCGGCAACGAAGGCTGTCGTCTCCGTTGCGCCGTAGCTGACGTAGAGCGGCACGCCCGCGCGCAGCGCGCGCTCGCGCAGCGCCGGCGACGCGGCGCTGCCGCCCAGAAGGACGGCGCGGCACGCGCGCAACCGCTCGGCTCCGATGCCCGAGTCCAGCAGCCGCTCGAGCTGCGTCGGGACCAGAGAGAGATGCGTGGGCTCGAAGCGCTCGACCGCATCGTGCAGGTCTTCGTCGGCTTCCGGTACGGCCAGCGCCGCCCCCGAGACCAGGCAGCGGAAGAGGATGCTCAGGCCTCCGACGTGATGCATCGGAAGCGACATGAGCCACACGTCGCCCTCGCCCAGGTCGAAGTACGTCGCGGCTTCGCGCGCGCATGCGATGTGTGTCTCGATGCCGTGCACCGCGATGCGTGGCGCGCCGCTCGTCCCCGACGTCCGCAGGAGCGTGGATGTCGGGATCTGGATGCGCCGGCCCGCCGGCGCGTCACCGACCTGGAGTCAGCCGCCGGGTGTGCCGCCGACATAGAAGGCGCAGCCGGCCTCGCGGAGGCGATCGGCTGTCAGGTGTTCGGGCTCGCGGTCACTGAGCAGGTAGGTCGAGTACCCGCGCCGCCACCACGCGAGCAGCGTGACGACGCGCTGGGCGTCGCTGCCTCCGCGGAAGGCCATGATGGACCCGGGCTCCTTGTCCGGCACGAGCGGCACATCGGTTTCGATGATCTCGACGAGTTCGCTGCACGAGGCTGCACGCTTGGCGCGGAGCGCGATCGTGTCGCCGCGTTCGCGAACCTCCTCGAGTAGCGACGCGAAGGCGGCACTCATCACGCCACGTTCGTGAACTTCAGCTTGTCGAGCACGCCGGGCGAGGGTGCGTTCTTCCAGTCCGCAGCTTCCACGACGCCGCTCGTCACCTGGAAGCGCGGCTTGAGCATGTCGGCGGCGAGCAAATCGTTCGTCGCCAGACCCGCGGGTGCGACGGTGCCCGGTAGCGCAGCCGCCATCTGGGCCTGCGCGGCGAGTCCGATGCCCGTCTCCAGGCATGAGCTGAGCACACACTCCGCACCGTGGTTGGAGGCGTCTTCGGAGAGGAACCGAATGCGTTCCCAGTGTCCGATGCGCGCCGGCTTCACGACCCACGCGCTGACAAACTTCGAGCGGCCGAGGTAGTGCAGCGTGGGATCGTGGAGACTCTCGTCCACGGCCATGTGCAGTCGTGTCTGGCTGTGCAGCGACCCCATCTGGCTCGGGTCTGCGAGCGGCTCCTCGAGGTAGTCGATGCGCTCCGGCGGCAGGCCTCCGAACAGCTCCAACGCTTGGGGCAGGTCGAAGCTGCGGTTGGCATCGAGGCGCAGCTTCACGCCGGGCGGCAGGCCGTCCAGGAGCGTCTCGATGGTGCGCCGGTCCACGGCGGCGGCGGCGCGGCCGACCTTGACCTTGATGCGCTCGTACTTGCGCAACGAGCCGTCCGCCAGCGCCTCTTCGGCCTCCGGCGGGCTGCCCGCGAAGAAGCCCGCCACCCTGACCTGCTCGCGGCGCACACCGCCGAGCACCGCGGCAGGTGTCTTGTCTGCGGCGCTGGCAAACAGCGCCATGGATGCGGTCTCGAGACCGAAGCACGCGCTCGGGTGGCCCATCTCACCGGCGACGCCGTGTGCGTTGACGCGATTGGCGATGCGTTCGCCCATCACGCGGTACGACGGGAACGTCTCACCGCGCAGGCTGCCCGCGACGTCGGCGAGCACGTGATCGACCTCTTCGAGGGACTCCGCGTGGAGGCCCGGCAGCGGCGTAGCCTCGCCATAGCCCGAGTTGCCGTCCTCGTCCTGGATGCGGATCAGCCGCCCGGTTCGGTGGGTCAGGGAATCGCTGCCCATCCGGTACGGCCTGCGTAACGGAATCCGGAACTTCGCAACGTCGATTCGAGCGATTCTCAAACGACCCACCCCACGGAAAACAGGACGCCGTACGCCACGAGCAGTCGGCCCGTTCCCCCAAGGGCGCTGTTGAGCGGCTTTCCTGGCTCCCATGTTACGACCGCTTCCACCGGCGGCGTATAGATCAGGCATACACCACCTGCGATGAGCGGCCAGCCCGGAGCCCGGAAAACGAGCCAGAGCGCCACGGGCACGGCGGCCGCGCCCAGCCAACAGAGAACGTACTCCCATTTGGCGAAGGTGGGTCCGAAGCGCACCGCGAGCGTGCGTTTGCCGGCCTTGCGGTCTTGATCCACGTCTCGAAGGTTGTTTACGGTGAGGAGCGCTACGGCGAGCAGCCCCGGTCCGAGGCCCGCGATCGCGGCCACCTCGCTCCACGCGAGGCCTTGGACGTAGTACGTGCCGGCCGTTGCGACCGGGCCGAAGAAGATCAGCACGAACACGTCGCCCAGGCCCACATAGCCCAGTGGCTTCGGGCCGCCGGTGTAGAGGATGCCGCTGGCGATCGAGGCGAGTCCGATCCAGACGATGGGTAAGCCGCCGCGCCAGACGAGGTAGGCCCCGATGAGCGCCGCGAGAGCGAATGTCACGATGAACGCGGCGCGCATGGCAGCCGGGGAGACGAGCCCGGCCGCCGTGGCGCGCTGCGGACCGATGCGCTCCTCGGTGTCGGTCCCCTTCACGGCATCGAAGTAGTCGTTGGCGTAATTGGTCCCGATCTGGATCAAGACCGAGGCGAGCAGCGCCGCGAATGCCGACGGCCAATGGAAGACCCCGTCGCGCCAGGCGATCGCCGTGCCCATGAGCACGGGGACCACTGCGGCTGGCAGGGTCTTCGGTCGGGCGGCGTCGATCCAGACGCGGAGGCTCACGGCCGCTTCGGGAACTTCTCGAACTCCGGACGGCGCTTCTGCACGAACGCGTCGCGACCCTCCTGGCCCTCTTCGGTCATGTAGTAGAGCAGCGTCGCGTTGCCGGCGAGCTCCTGGAGCCCGGCCTGGCCGTCGCAGTCGGCGTTCATGGCGGCCTTGAGGCAGCGGATGGCGAGCGGCGAGTGCTGGAGGATTTCGCGGCACCACTTGACCGTCTCGGCTTCGAGCTGCTCGTAGGGCACGACCGTGTTGACGAGACCCATCTCGAGTGCCTGCTGCGCGTCGTACTGGCGGCAGAGGTACCAGATCTCACGTGCCTTCTTCTGCCCGACGATGCGCGCGAGGTAGCTCGATCCGTAGCCGCCGTCGAACGACCCGACCTTGGGGCCGGTCTGCCCGAAGCGCGCGTTGTCGGCAGCGATCGTGAGGTCGCAGATCACGTGCAGCACGTGGCCGCCGCCAATGGCGTAGCCCGCGACCATGGCGACGACGGGCTTCGGACACGCCCGGATCTCGCGCTGGAAGTCGAGGACGTTGAGACGGTGGATGCCCTGGTCGTCTACGTAGCCGGCGTCGCCGCGAATGCGCTGATCGCCGCCTGCGCAGAAGGCCAGCTCGCCCTCGCCGGTGAGGATGATCACGCCGACCGTCGGATCGTCGCGCGCGTCATCCAGGGCCTTGCGCATCTCGACTACGGTCAGCGGGCGGAAGCTGTTGCGCACCTCGGGCCGGTTGATCGTGATCTTGGCGAGGCCGTCCCACTTCTCGTAGCGGATGTCCGTGTACTCACCCGCGCTCTCCCAGGGAAAAGGCGGCTGCAGGGTCTCCGTCGAGTCAGGACTCTTCGAGGAAGGCGTTGACTGCTGCGAGGAAGGCATCCGGTGTCTCCAAGTGGGGGGCGTGGCCTGCGTCCTGCAGGACGACGTCCCGGAACTGCGGGTTCGCCTCGGCGAGGTTGCGGTTGCTCTCCGCGTACTTCGTGTCGCGCGAACCGGCAATGAGTAGAGCCGGGACCGGGCAGCCGGCCAACGGATGCCGGAGCGGTGGCTGCATGCCCGGACTGAGCGCTCGCATCGCCAGGGCCAGCCGGACGGGGTCGCCCTGGAGGCGTCGCGCCCGGAGGGGGACGAACGGCGGCGTGCTTCGCAATCCGCCGAAGAGCGGCTGGGCATACCAATCGTCCAGCCAGCGCGCGAACGGCCCCTTTTCGAGTTGGCGCGCCTTGAAGTCGTCGTCGCGCTTGCGGGTCCGTCTGTCGATCTCGCTGTCGATCCCCGGTGAGCCGCCCGCCACGACCGCGCGGCGCAGCAGCTCCGGCCGATCCACCATGAGGCCGAAGGCGAGCCGGCCGCCCATGGAGTAGCCCAGCACGTCGACCTCGCTGTCAAAGCGCCCCTCGATCTCGTTTGCCAGCCATGCGACGGCCTCGCCGAAGGCGCGCGGCCCCGGTGCGATCGTCTCCGTGTTCTCGCCGTGTCCCGGGAGATCCAGCGCGAGGGTCTCGCGATCGCCGAAGTCCAGCGCATCCCAGTCGGCCGCGCTGCCGAGAAAGCCGTGCAGCAACACGAGCGGCGTCACGCCAGGGCCTTCGCGATCTCCGCCTCGATGCGTTCGTGCTCCGCCTTGTTCGCTTCGAGGCTCGACGTCACCTCGATCAGCGTGTGCTCGCCGGAGCTCGTCGCTTCTGCGTAGGCGGTCTCGAATGCTTCGCGTGTCTCGACGCGCACGTACGGGAGATCGAAGTTCTCCGCGACCCCCTCGAACGTCATCTCGTGCGGCGTCGACACGTACGGATCCAGCACGTCCTGGTGTTTCGCAATCGGCAGGAACGAGAAGATGCTCCCCCCGCCGTTGTTGAGCACGATGGTGGTGAGCTTCTGCTCGAGCTGTCCCAGCATCGCGAGCGCGTTCACGTCGTGGAGCAACGCAAGGTCGCCGATCAGGAGCGTCGTCGGCGTGCCGAGTCCTTGCGCGAAGCCGGCAGCCGTGGCGATCACGCCGTCGATCCCGCTGGCGCCCCGGTTCGCACCGACGCGCAGCTCGGGCCCGCTGGTCGCACCGTACTGCTGCACGTCGCGGATGGGCATGCTGTTCGACAGGAAAAGCGCGTGGTCTGCCGCCATGTTGCGGGTGAGCCAGCGCGCGACCCAGGGCTCGCTCAACGCGCCGCCCGCCTCCACCGCCGCCTCGACGGCGCCGTCCAGGCGCCGGTCCTGCTCGCGGATCGGCTCGGGCACGGTCTTCGCCAGCTCGAGTGCGTCGAAGGCATCGTCGAACACGTCGCACCAGGTTTCGGCCTCGCAAGCGAACCGATCCGTCACCCGATGTCCTGGATCGATGCGCGCGGCATCGTCGTCCACGACGATGTAGCGCTCGGCCGCGCCCGAGTCGACGTACTGCTGCACGCGCTTGGAGGTGATGCGGCGTCCGACCTGCAGCACGACCCGGGGCTTGTAGTGTTCGCCCAGCAGGCGGTCGATGTGCGGTGTCAGCGGCGGGTCCTGCACGCCCAGGCGCACGCCGGAGCGAATGTCCGCCCAGACAGGCCAGCCCAGCGCGCCGGCGAGCGCGTACCCGCGCATCAGCGGGCGGTCGGCCAGCACGAGCAGTCCGTCGTCGATCTGGGAGAGCTCCTGGGCCAGGTCGGGGAGGTCGGCATCCGCGTACGGGGCCGGGCCGCCCTCCTCGACGACGGTGAACGCGGTGTGCCCGTTCTCCCAGCGTTCCAGCCCGTCGAGGCAGGCGTCGTCCCACGGCGCTTCCGCCGGCTCCAGCGGGTCGCGGAACGGGCAGTTGAGCTGGGTTGGTCCTTCCGGCACGGCGAGCGCGCGGTGCACGAGATGATCCACGGTCGTCAGGAGCATGCGTGCCGGTGTGCGGTCGTCCGGCGTCGGCAGGTCGAACGCCCAGCGGACGTGATCGGAGAAGATTCCCATCTGACGAATGCTCTGGTTCGCCCCGACCTCGCGCAGCTCCGGCGGCCGGTCGGCCGTCAGGAGGATCAGCGGCACGCCGTCGAGTGACGCCTCGACGACGGCGGGCAGCAGGTTCGCCACCGCCGTCCCGGATGTGGTGACGACGGCGGCCGGCTTCGCGTGCGCGCGTCCGTATCCCAGTGCGTGGTACCCGGCGCCACGTTCATCCACCCAGATCGTGACGTTCGCTTCGGGATGCCGGGCGACGGCTTGCACCAGCGGCGTCGAACGCGACCCGGGACAGACGATGAAGTTGTGGACGTCGTTGCGGATGAGCTCCTCGACGATGAGCGAGCCCCACAGCGCGCCGATGTTGGACGCGTCACGCCACATCGTTGCCGCCCTGACTCGCCTCGAAGGGCTTCATCTTGTCGACCGTCTCCTCCCACTCGGCGTCGGCGTCGGAGCCGTCGACGATGCCGGCGCCGGCGAAGAGTTGTACCTCGCTGCCGCGGACCAAGGCACTGCGGATTGCGACGGCGACCTCGGCCTGGTCGCGGCCGAAGAGCCCGATGAGGCCGCCGTAGAGGCCGCGGTCGAAGCCCTCCGTGGCACGAATGAAGTCCATGGCCCCCTGCGCCGGCATGCCGCACACGGCGGGCGTGGGGTGAAGTGCTGCGAGGACCTGCGCGTCGCCGACGTCGTCCTTGAGCTCCGCCGTGATCGGCGTGTGCAAGTGATGCAGGTGGGGGAGGCTCACGACCGAAGGCGCGGCAGCGTCGTCCACCGTCGCTGCCAGCGGAGTCAGCCGGTCGATAATGTGGCGGCAGACGACGTCGTGTTCGTGGGCGTTCTTCGCGCTCGCCTGCAGCGCGTCCACGAGTTGCTTGTCTTCGTCGGGCGTCTCCCCGCGCGCGCTCGTGCCGGCCAGCGCTTCCGTCCGGAGAAAGCGCTCGTCGCGCCGGTAGAGCCGCTCGGGCGATGCGCCGAGGAACGCGACCTCGGGCGTCGGCATCACGAGGAAGCGGTACTTCGGGGCCCTGCGCTCGCCGAGGTCGGCAAGGAGCTGCAGCGGATCGATGGGATCCGTCGACGCGTAGGCCTCGCGGCGCGCGAGCACGACCTTGTCGAGGCGTCCGCTCCGAACCTGCTCGAGCAACAGCGCGACGGCGTTGCGCCAGCTCTCGATGTCCGCGCCGCCGGTGATGGGCAGCCACGGTCCCCGCTCGGGCGTCCCGTCGATCTCGACCCGTCGAACCGCCTTCGCCGCGATGCGACGCTGCGCGTCGAAGCGGCCGGACTCGAGCCCGCCGGCGACCTTGAGGTTCACGGCGAGTGTCGTGCCGGCCATCGAGTTGCGCAGCTCGAGTAGCGGTACCTGCAGGTATACGCGCTTGAAGTCCGCCCACTCCGTTGCCGGTTCGCCGGCGATGTCGAAGCGCGCCGTACCGAACACGGCCGCTTCCGTGGCGGCGTCGCCGCTTGCAAAGCGCGCGACGAGTCCATCCAGCGTCTCGAAGTCGTCGGCCTGCACCTCTTCCGCAACGCCCGCACCCGCCAGCTCGAACGATCCGTCGCGGTTGCTCCAGTAGAAACGCGGGAGCGGCGCCTGCGCCCGGAGCCACGGGGGAGCGGTCGTCTTGGGAAGCGGCTGTTCGATGCGCAGGTAGGACGCGGCGGCCAGAGCCTCGCCGCCCTGCAGGTCTTCCGAGTCGAGCGCGGTCGCGATCTGCGCCGCGCCCGCAGCGATGTCGTCGCAGGGATCCAGCCTCAGGACGCGGGTCTCGCCGGCGGACATGCCGGAACGGTACGCCCGAGCGCCGCCAGAGCCCACCCCTGGCCCGATTGCTGCGTCCCTACTGGGGATCCGCCTCCAAACCCGTGTCGATGAGCTTCACGTCGACGATCCCCTTGGCGGCGACCGCGAGGTAGGTGGTCTTCCCAGGCAGGAAGACGACATCGGCGAGTCCGCCCGTGACGCCGAAGGTACCGGTCCACGAGTTGACGACGATGCCCGAGCTGTCGATTTCGCCCATCCACCAGCGGTCCGTCGTGTCCGAGGCGACTGCCAGCGCCGTGTTTCCGTTCTTCAACGTGATGAGGTCGAGCTTCAGCGGGTCGACGAGCATTGTGTTGCCGAGACCTAGAATCGAGCCGGTGATCGTCGGTCTCGTGGCGCCATCCCATCGGAGGACGCTGATCGTGTCGGATCCGTAGTTCGACACCACGGCGATGCCGTTTCGTGCGCGCACCTGACGCGGGTCGTTGCCGTCGGCACCGACCTTCGTGGCTTCCTTGCTCGCGTCCTGGCGATCGTGGAACCAGATCTGCCCGGGCGATCCGCTCATGACGATGATGGCGGCGCCCGACGTGTTGTCTACGAATGCGGTCGCCGGAGCGCCCGTCTCGCCCGGGAAGTTCATCTCGCCGCCGAGCTGCTGGAGCACACCGATACCGTTGAAGAACATGAGGGCCGCGTCGTACTCCTCGAACCGGACGACGTCGCTCGTCGTGTAGCAGATGCCCCTTGCGTAGGAGTTTCCGCCGTAGGTGACGAGGTCCTTGGTGGAACCGCCGATTGCGAAGCCGCCCCAGTTCGAGCCTTGCCAGTGCGTGCGTGCGTAGCTGGCCGACGCGAAGGCGTAGAAGGCGCGCGTCCCGCCCATGGCCCAGGCTACAGGGACGATGTCATCGTCGGCGACGAAGAGGTTGACCGTGTGCACCTTTGGCATGTTCAGGATCTTCCCGTTGGCATTGGTTCTGAAGGCGTAGGCCTCTACGCCGGAGTTGTTGCTCGCACCGATGACGTACAGCACGGGATCCGGACCGTAGGGAGAGGGATCGTTCACCGTGTCGAAGTGGGCTCGTGCGAGCCCCGAGATCTCCAGGCCGGTGCGCAGTTGATCCCGAGGGCAGTCGTTCGTCAGCGTGTATTGGCGCGTGATCCGGCTACCGCCGCCCAGCAGCTGGTCCCCATCGATCTGGATGGTCCCCTCCGACGTCGTCCAACCGCAGTGCGTCGCTTGGAGCGTCACGGTCACCACGCCCGGGCCGGGAGCGAGCTGGAACTCCGGGCCCACATCGGCGATGACGCCGTTCGTGAACGGGCCGATCTTCACCGTGATCGTCACGGCCGGGTAGTTGTTCGAGAGGGTCAGCGTCCCGATGTCTTGCGGGAAGGGCTGGTCGGGATCGCAGCAGAACCGGTTCGCCGAGAGCGGGGACAGCGTCACATGCTTGTCTAGAGGCTCCAGGAACCCAATGTCGTTGGCCGATCCAGCCTGTCCGCAGCCGATCAATGAACACGCAACAAGAACAATGGAGACAGGGACCTTCATTACGCTCCTTCCGATGGACACGGGGCCTACTGGAAGAAAGCCAAGGCGCCGGCGGCGCAGACAGCCGGTTTCCCGAATCTAGGTCTGGACGTGGCGTCGCCGCATCGCCAGGGCGAAGGTCTGGCGGAAGCGCTCCTGGGCGCGCAGCCGGGCGCGCTGCGCCGCAGCCCTGGAGAGCCCCATCTGCTGCGCCGTCTCGTCAATTGAGTGGCCTCGGGCCACGGCCTCGACGAGCTGCCGGTCGCGTGCAGGCAGCAGGTTCAGGGCACGGATCGCAACTTCCACCTGCGCGCGCCTGTCGGCAAAGGTGGTCGGGCCGGTGGCGAGCGCCTCAGGATTGACGCCCCTGCCGCTGCCCGGCTCCGTCGCGTCCGAGAGCGTGATGCGCAGCAGCGGACCCGCGTCGCGTTTCAACGCGCGCCAGTAGGCCGTTCGCCGGGCGACGTAGCGCCGCGCGACTTCGCGAAACCAACCGACGAATGCCGCGTCGCCTTGGTACGCGAACCGGTCGCTGACTTGCAGCGCATGCAGCGCGGCGCCCTGCGCGAGGTCTTCCGCACTCTCGTAGCGCCGCAGGTGGCCGCCGATCCTGCGGAGAAAGCCGACGAACTCCCCTCTGTGAAGATCGATCAGCGTTGCCAGGTCCGGCGTGTTGTTCACTTCGCCTCCGCGGGAGCGAACACGAGTCGGAACCCTACGTCACCTCCTGCGTACGACGGATCGCGCGGATGCCATCCGAAGATGCTGAATTCCCACGCCTTGGCGCGCAGCGCGGACCCGCCGACCGCGATGCCGTCGAAGCCGCGTCCCCTCGTCCACTCGACCCACTCGGTTACGCTCCCACTCATGTCGTAGACGCCATACGGCGACTCGTCGATGGGGAAGCTCATCACGGCGTCGTAGCCGCGGAACGACCTACGCACGTGCAGCGAGCTGACCCACTTCGGGCGGAAGACATGGCCGAAGGGGTACGAATTCAGACCGGCGCGCGCCCACTGGCGATCCGTTGGCAGCGCGTACGTGCGCCCGTCGCGTAGCGAGCGCCAGTTCGCATAGGCTCGCGCGTCGTCGCGAGAGATACCCCGTGCGGGATGTTCGGGCTGCCACCCGGGCGGCAGCCGAAAGCGACCATCGGCCTCGCGCGGCCAGTGTCCGCCGGTCGCGCTGTTCTTCTGGTCGTTGCGGGGGTACCGGATGTACCGACCCTTGCCCCTTGCGCGGTCGATGGCGGCCAAGGTCGGTGCATCGTTCAAGAAGAGGAGGTACTCCGCGCTCGTTACTTCCCGCTCCTGGATCCAGAAGGGCTCGTCCTCGCGCTGCCAGGGCCATATGAAGACGAATCCCGGCGGCGTCGATCCCGTTGGATTCAGACGTGCCGGAACGGACGCGTATGACGCCTCCCGGAAATCGGCATGGCGAGTGAGATCCTCGTAGCCGGGCTTGCGGAAGATGAACGCGTGCCGGCCCGGCTCGACGGGGAAGTCATCCAGCGGTGCATGGCCAAGCAGGTTCGCGGGCGAACAGAAGAACGGAACCGCCGTCGTTCGCACCGTGAGGCCGTGGGGGAGGTCGATGTCCCGCACGACACCGTCTTGGAACACCCGGGCTGCGATCCCACCTCGTTCCGCCGCCTGAGCGGCGGTCAAGATCTCGATCGGTGCTTCATGCCAGCGCACCTCGATCTTGCGTCCATCGCGCACGAACGTGAAGCGATGGGGACCGGTGCCGGTCGGCGGTGCCGCGTCGATCATCAGTCGAATGGCCCGCTTCCCGATGGCACTGAGCCGGTCGCCGCGTCGAACGGGTCCGTGATCCTCCCAAGCTAGGTGCGTGGCTTCGATCGGATGGCCGAACACCGTGAGAATCTGGTCCCCCGGACGCAGGGTGCCGGCGCCCCGCACGACGCGCAGCGTCCATGTACCGGGCGGCACAGGCGTCTCGGCGTCGCCTAGCGGGACCGGGACGAGGCGCCGGTCGCCGCCCGGCACGATGTCTCGTTGCACGACGTAGCGAAAGCCGTAGACGGCGCATCCTGCCGGCGAGCTCGTGATCGTCGTCCATGCAGATTTCAGAAACGTCCCGCTGTGGCGTCCTTCAGGGTCCTGGCGCGCGATCTCCGCCCGGTACTTGCGAACTGCTGTCGCATCGCCCCGGGATCGAGCGTCCTCGGCGCGCTCGATCCACAGGCGCGTGGTCACTTCGGCGATGCCGGACACATCGGGATGGCGTTCCCGAGCTTGCTGCAACAGCTCGAGCACACGGCTGAACATGAGGTCACGCGACACGCGCGCGTCCTCGCCCTGGTCGACCAGCTCCTCGTGCCGCCGGTCTTCCGCGTGCGTCGTGTGCCGTCCGTCGTAGATGCGGGCGGCCTCGCGATACTCCTCGTCGAACGCCTTGCTTGCAAGCCGCGCCGTGCGGTACCGCGCGAGAACGGACCGGGCCTTTTGCACGAATCGCCGCGCGCTCTGCATGCGCTCTCGCTCTCGGCTTGCGGCGTCGTTGACCAGGAATACGGCGATGCCGATGGCGGCGACAAGGAGGGCCGCCAGCACTGTCGCGTGCACCGGCTTCCTCCGTGCCCATTTGCGCAGGCGCGCGAGCGCGCCGGGGGCGCGCGCTACCACTGGCTGGGAGCGCGACAGCGCTTCGAGGTCGGCGGCGAACGCGGCCATGTCCTCGTAGCGGGCCGGGGGCTGCTTCTCCATGGCCTTGCCGACAACGAGATCCGCGTCACGCGGCAGCGAGCTGTTGAGCCGCGTGGGCGGGATCGCGTCCTCGAGCAGCACACGCCGGAACACCCCCTCCATGGTTCCGCCCTGGAACGGCAGCTTGCCCGTCATGCACTCATAGGTCGTTACCCCGAGCAGGTAGACGTCCGTGCGTGCGTCGACCTCGCCGCTCGCGATCTGCTCGGGCGCGGCGTAGAGCGGCGAGCCGGCGAAGCTCTGCGTCAGGCGCGTCGCGTCCTGCCCCGTGAGATGGGCGATCCCGAAGTCGAGCAGCACCGCGCGGTCGTCCGGCGTGATGAGGATGTTGCCGGGCTTCACGTCGCGGTGGATCACGCCGCGTTCGTGTGCGTAGGAGAGCGCGCGGCCAACCTGCGCCATCCACTGGAAGATGCGGTGCGCGGGAAGCGCCTCGTTCTCGCGCAGGACTTCGTCCAGCGGTTGCCCCGGCACGAGCTCCATGGCGATGAACTGGACGCCCTGGTCCTCGCCGAGTTCGTAGACGCTGACGATGCCCGGGTGGCGCAGCTTTGCGATGGCGCGTGCCTCGCGCCGGAAGCGGCGCAGCATCGTGTCGGAGCCGCCCAGCTCGGGTCGCACGACCTTGAGTGCCACGGTGCGACCCAGGGACTCCTGTTCGGCCAGAAAGACACTGCCCATGCCGCCGGCGCCCAGGCGCTCCTTCAACCTGTAGCCGCCGAGCCGGTCGAAGGGGAGCGGACCTCCAGCGCCGGGCGGTGACGCCCCGGCGTACTCGCGATGCAGGGCGCGAATCAGCTCGCGCATCTCCGTGTCCGCATCCGGGTGGCGCGAGAGGAAGGCGTCGGGATCCTCCGGCGCGCCCTTCAGGCAGGTCGCGAGGTAGACGTCGTACGCGTCGTTTCGGTCTCCTACCATGTGCCCAGGGTAGCCATGCGTACAATCCCGCGCCATGACGACGGACTTCGATCGTTTCATTGCGGGGCTGCGTGACGGCGACGCCGTCGTGCACGCCGAGTTCGTCGACCGCTACCGGCCCGCGCTGGAGCGGCTCGCCGACCGCCGCATCCAGGCGGCCGCGCAGCGCCGTGTGGGGCCGGAGAGCATCGCGCAGTCCGTCTGCCGGACCTTCTTGCGGCGTGCGTCCGACGGTCAGTTCGCGTTCGAAGACGAAGGCGCGCTATGGGGCCTGCTCTGCGCGATCGCGCTGACCAAGGTGCGCGAACACGTCCGCTTTCACACACGCCAGAAACGGGACCTCGGACGGGAGGAGTCGCTCGGCTCCATCCACGCGGCCTCGACGACGGCGGACACGCCGTCGCACGACGCCGTGGTCGCGTTCGAAGATCAGTTCGCTGTCGTTCTCGATGGGTTCGACAAGGAGGAGCGCCAGATGCTCGAGCTACGCGTGCAGGGGCATACGCAGCAGCAGATCGGCGAGATGCTCGGCTGCAGCGAGCGCACGGTGCGGCGGTTGCTCGCCAACCTCGAGGCCCGCATGCGCGCCGCGCTCGTTGCCAAGTAGCCCGCTTAGTCCCAGTCGATCTTGAGCTCGCGCAGGACGCGGCGGACGTGCTCGAGATCCCAGCTGCGTCCCCCCAAGACATACGAGCTTGCCGCGAGCCAGCGATCGTCACTGCTGAAGGACAGCGTGCGGATGTTCACCGTCGCGCGGAAGCTGCACAGACGCTCGCCCGACGCTGCGTCATGCAGGACCACGCGCCCTTCGGGCCCTCCGCTGGCGAGTAGGGTGCCCTTGCGGTTGTAGACGACGGCACTGGCTCCGCCGGCATGGGCCTTGATGCGCTGCGTGGGCTCGGGATTCCCGGCAAGACGCTTCGCCATGTGGATGCCGAGCGTGCCGTCCTTGTACGCGATCGCTACCGTGTGGCCTTCCGGGTGATACACGACGGCGTTTGCGGGGGCTTCGTGTGTGGCGAGGACACGCTTCGTCGTCAGATCCCACAGCGTCAGTGTCTTGCCCGTCGTTGTCAGCACCCTGGGTTGGAGGGGATCGAAGGCAAGGCTCGAGACGAGCTTGTCGTGGTCGAGACGTCCCGCGTGCATCCGTGTCGGCACGTCGAAGAGGTGGATGGCCGTGCCGATGCTCGCAGCAAGGAGCTTGCTGTCGGCCGAGAACGCGACGCGCCACGCCATCTCGTCGCCCGGAGGGGCGAGATCTGCTGCCAGGACACGCGTGCGTGCGCTCCAGAGCTTCACGGCGCCGGTGTGGTCGCACGTGGCGAACCAGCGACCGTCCGGGCTCGTCGCAACGCCCCATGTGGCATGCGCATGCCCGCCAGGAACGAGTTGTTGCGGGGGCGCGAGCCAGGCCGTGCTGCCCAGCGACTCGAAGCCGGTCGCGGAGAGCGCCGTGACCGGCCAGGCGCACAGGCCAGCGCGACGGTCAGAGTAGAAGATCGTTGAGGCGTCCGAGGACGAAGCGGCGTCGTAGCCGACCGTCATCCAGGCACGACCGAGCCAACGGCCCGTCGCGGCGTCCAGCACACCGAAGTTGATTCCGGAGACGAGTAGGCGTCCGGCTTGATCGAAGCGAAGCCATTCGGCTTCGTGCGCGGCGGTTCGCGTCGCGATCCGGCCGTCCGGAAGCGCGCGCACGAACACCTCCTTGCCGTCGGTCGAGGCGAGCCAGCGTCCGTCCCGTGACAGGGCCACGTCGCGAACGCGGTTCTCGTGGCCGCCGAGGACGCGCGACGTAGCCCCCTCGTGTACGACGACGTCTCCGAGACCGCGGCTCCACGCGATGCGCCCGGCCTCCGCGGAAAGCGCTGCGATGATCCCTGCCTCCGCGCTGACGGACACCGGTCGATCGTCCCGGCCCACGCGGAACAAGCCCCCTTCCGCCAAGGCCAGCAAGGCTCCCGCATCCGTCCACGCGACCCGCAGGATGCCGCCTCGGGCCAGGTCGTGGATCGCGCCGAGCGGGCGTTCGCCCTCGAGCGAACCGAGCCAGACCCGCCCGTCGTGCGCGCCGATCGCCAGGGCGTCCTCCCGCACCGCCACGGCGGTTGCCGCGTCGAGCCCTGACGGCCACGCACGCACCACGTCGAACGGAGGCGTGTCCCGGCGGTGAATGACCCGGCCGTCATGGGTCACGCCGATCAACTCGCTCCGCCGGTGATCGACGGCGAGGGCTGTAAGCGACTCGACGGCGAACGGCCGTTCGACCAGTCCCTTGCCGGCGTGCCCGTACACGGCGTGATCCGTGATCAGCTCGTGGGTGCCCGGTCGAAACGCGCAGGCGTGATGAGCGACCCACGCTCTGCCCGCGGTGCCGCCTCCGATGCGACGCCGGATCAGGAGCCCGTCGGCGTGGCTCGTGACGATCTCGCACGACTGCGGGAGGTACGCGACAT
>JANQJW010000131.1 GCA_028281445.1 Planctomycetota bacterium
CGGTCAGGTACCAGAGGTCGGAGTTGGGCCGGTACGCGAAGTTCGTGTCGTTGCTTCGATTCCGGATCGGATTCGCAGCGAACAGGGCGGCCCCGCCGGGGCCGATGGCCTCCATGAGGCGCGCGCGGCGGGCTGCGTACGGGCAGCCGCTGCTCTCGCGAACGGCGGTCGTGTTGGCGGGCGCCTGCCCGCCGGCGGTCTGGGAGTCGTCCATGGGATCAGTTCCTCTGGGGCGACTCCATCATCGGATCGACGGTCGGTCAATCCTCGGATACGCAGTCCTGAAGCGTTCGGAGCACTTCGACCTCGACCCCGTGCGCGCCGAGCCAGACGGACTCGCGCAGCGGAATCTCCAACTCCTCGGCCAGCTTGCGGACCTCGTCGCGCACCTCGGGCTCGGCCCGGTGGTGGAGCAGGATCGCGCTGCTGTCCTGCGCCGCGTCCTCGATCTCGTGCAGGGTCTTCTGGGGCGGCCGTGCGCCCGTGAATATCCACGAGCCCTCGAAGCCGACGCTGTCCGCCAGCGCACGGAAGTTCTTGAGGTGCGGCCGGCGTCCTTCGTCACCGCCGACGAGCAGGATGTGCGGCTCTTCGTCGAGCTCCGAGACACTCTTCTTGCACTCGTCGAGACTCGGGGCGGCCGTGTCGATGCCGGCGTCCTTGGCGGCTGCCTGGGCCTCGGTGAGAAGCTCCGCAGCCGCCTCCGGATCCCGCGCGGAGGCCTCGGCGAGCATGGCCAGCGCACAGCGGATGCCGACCGGTTCGCCGGACTCCAGGCACGCCTGCGCGCACGCAACGGCCTGCTCGACGAACTGCGGCTCGCGATCCGGCATCACCTCGTAGAGATCGATGAGCTCGCGCGCGTAGCTGTGGTCGTCGAGCAGGTCTGCCAACGGACCCGACGGATCGAGCAACAGGGTCTCGATGCGATCCAGCGTGTCGCGCTGGTAGAGCTTGGCGCGGAAGCGCTCGTAGGTACGCAGCGCTTCGTCGCGCTCGTTGAGCGCGACCAAGGCCTCGAGGCGCGCGCGATACGCACCGAACCACGTGTCGAAGTCCGGGCGGCTCTTGAACGCCTTGTCGACCAGCTCGAGCGCACGATGCGGGTCGTCTTCGATCGCAGCGCGCGCGGCTTCCAGGTGATCGGCTGCCGACGCCTGCGGCGCGCGTTCCCGCTCACGGTCCCGGCCGCGTCCACGGCCCCCGCGCCCCCGGCGGCCGCCGCGGCCAGGCAGGCGCGCGTCCGGGTCGACTTCCAGCAGCGCGTCGAACACGACCTCCTTGACCTCGGGGTCGAGGTTGGAAGCACCGGCATCGCGCTGGATGTACTTGCGGGCCTCGTCCAGCTGATCGTCCTCGGCGCCCAGCTCGAGCATGCAGTGGCCCAGGAAGAAGCGCGAACGCGCGTGGACGATCCGCGCCTTGGCGCGGTTCTCCCGCATGAGCTCGTCGGCTTCACGGAAGCACTTGGCCGCGCCCTCGTAGTCCTCGGCCTCGTAGCAGAGCATGCCCAGGGTGTAGATCGCGTTGTACGAGCGGCCCTCGCCCTGGTTCTCCTCGGCCTGGAGGATGTCCTTGGCCGCCTCGCGTCCTTCGCGTTCGTCACGCGGCAGCAGATCCAGCGTGCCGCGCACGCCGAGTGTTGCGAGCGCGAGATCACCGACGAGCACGCTGCGGTACGGATCCTCCGCAGGCAGTCGGTCGAGCGCGCGCTGATAGCACCCGGCGGCGTCATCCCAGCGCTCGCCGAGCTGGTGGACGCGGCCCATCTTCCGGTCCACCTTCGCGCCGGCGCGCGGCTCGAGGCTGGCGGTCTCGGCGAAAGCCGCCGCGCGGTCGAGCCGTGCGAGTGCCTCTTCCTCGTTGCGCTCACCGCGCTCGTAGCGGTCGGCGCGGCGCAGCGCTTCCTCGAGCAGGAACTCGGCATCTCGCCGGCTGCCCTCGTCGTCGACCGCCTTGAGATGGCGCGTGTAGTAGTCGAAGACGCGCTGGTCCTGACCATCGCGCAGCAACATGCGTCCGACAGCACGCAAGGCGATGCGGCCCTCGGGGTGGTCGAGCATGGTCTCGAACTCTTCGTCCTCGATGACGTCGCGCACGCGGTCGCGATCGCCGCGGCGTCCGGCGGCGTCGAGCGCACCGAGCTTGCGCCAGTGCTGCGCAACGCCGTCGGACTCAGGCAGCGTCTCCGCGGCCCCGCCGATCAGCTCGGTCGCAGCGCCGATGTGGAAATGGCTCTCCGGCCGATCCGGCGCGAGAGCGAGAAGATCCTCGACCGTCCGAAGGGCGCGGGCGACTTCGTTCTGCCCCCCCTTCGCTGCGTCGAGGAGGGTGCGATTGACAATACGGTCGATCTCGGTCTTCCAAGGCATAGGCCGTGTCCGATTCGAATTGAGGAGGCGGCGCGTAGAAATCCCTCGTGCGCGGTGGACGAACGTTGGCCACCGCTGGCAGAACTCCTGTGAGCCGCTGATTCAGGAGCTCCCCCGGTCGGGCGAGATCATACGGAATTCCCTCCTCCGGTGCGTCTGGAAAGTCGCCAGAGGGTGTTTGCACTATTCGAGTATGAGACGCCCGGCCTCCGCACCGCCACAGTGTTCGGTGATGGTTCGGACCAGACTGTCAAGCCACTCCTGCAAGGCCTTCGCCTCCGCAGACCGCGGGCAGAACACCGTGATGAGTGCGGTCTGGGTCGCCGCGCCTGCGGCCGCTCGGCTCGAAACGCCCAGCGGCCCGCCGAGGATGCCCGCCTCGTCGCTGAGCACCGGCAGGCCTTCCGCGGCCAGCCGGCGGCCGTCCTCGGCGGGATACGCCGCGCCGGACGCGCCTGCGTGCACCGTTACGGGGGGCTCGATGGTGCCGACGTCGTACGCCGCGAGCGGTAGCTGGAGGCGCAAGGCGCAGAGCTCGAGCGCGGCGGCGAGGGTCGTGCCCGCCTCGGAGCCCCCACCGGCGAGCACGCCGGCAAGCAGCGTCTCGGCCGGTGGCGGGGTCCGCTCCGGATCCATGCCCGCATCCCGCAAGACGGCGCGCGCGGCCTGCACCCCGGGGATCTCCGCGAGGTTCGCCCCGTGCCCCCACATCGAGCGCAGGCCGTCGGCGACCCTCGTCCACTCGGCCTCGAGCGCAGGAGAGACGGCTTCGATGCGTAGCCCCGACAAGGACACACAGGCGATGCGTACGCGCCCGACCAACGCCGAATCGATGCGGACGACATCCTTGCCCGCCACGTCGAAGCGGGGCGTGGCGTCCGCCGGGTCTTCCGGTAGCAGCACGCGCACGGCAGCCACGTCGATCAGCTCGCGCAAGCTGCGGCGGTCGAAGCGGTCCGTCGCACCGGTCGTCTCGAGCAGCTCGCACAGCGAAGCGTCGGCGAGCGGCATCGGCCCGGCGTGCCACACGCCTTCATTGATGACGACACCGCAGCCGGGCGGAAGCAGGAAGGCCTGCGCCTCGCCGCCGGGTTGCTCGCCCGGCTCGAGGGCGACGAACCACATGGCAACGGCGCCGAGGGGCACGAGCACGCGCTTCGCCTCCGGATAGCAGTAGAGATCCGCGACACGTCGCGGTCCGGCGCGCTTCTCGTCGATGGCCAGAAGCACGCGGCCGCGCTTGCCGACGTATGTGCGGTCGCCGGGCAAGAGCAACCGGCCGAACGGAGCGAAGGCGTCCTCGGTCGCGGGTTGCGCGGTGAGCGCAACGTCACCCTTGGTGGTCGGGGAAGGCACGAATGAGAGAGTACCGTGCGACTCCCCACCAGAACGAGTACGAGAACGCGCTCGCGAACGCGATGGGGGCGGACTCGTTGCCCAACAACCTCACGGCCGGCGCGTTCGCGTTCACGTGCTCGAGCGCGTCCGCGTGATCACCTACCTACGCCGCCGTGCGGGATTGGCCCATGGCGGCATCCCGGGCGGCCGCTTCTGCTCCTTCTTCTCGGCCCGCTTCTCCTCGGCCCTCTTGATCTCGAAGCCCGGGAAGACCTCCTGGCGGATCTCCTTGTTGATGAGCTTCTCGATGGCCGTGAGGATCGCGCCGTCGTCGAGGGTGATGAAGGTGACTGCGGTGCCGGTCTTGCCCATGCGCGCGGTACGCCCGACACGGTGCACGTAGTCCTCGGCGTGGTTCGGCACGTCGTAGTTGATGACGTGGGTCACGTCGTCGATGTCGAGGCCGCGCGCCGCCACGTCCGTCGCGATGAGCAGCGGGAACTTGCTCTCCTTGAAGGACTGCAGGATGCGCTCGCGCTTGCGCTGTGGAATTCCGCTATGGATCAGCTCGGCGCCGACCCCCTTCTTCTGCAACTGATAGGTCAGACGATCGACGCTGAAGCGGGTCCGGACGAACACGATGCCCTTGGTGGGCTGGAGCTCATCCACGACGGCAAGCAGCAGCTCCTGCTTGCGGGTCGGCTCGACGAAGTAAAAGGTCTGGTCGACCTTGTCGACGGTGAGCGTCTTCGTCTCGATGACGACGGTCTCGTGCTCCTTGACGTGCTTGGCGATGAGTCGTTCGACGTCTTCATTGATCGTGGCCGAAGTGAGGATGGTCTGCTCGCGACTCTTGCATGCGCCGAGAATCTTGTCGACGTCATCGCGAAAGCCCAGGTCGTACATGCGGTCGACCTCGTCGAGCACGACGGCATCCAGTTTGCCGAGGTCGGCGTTGCCCCGGCGAATGTGATCCAGCAGACGGCCGGGCGTGCCGACGACGACGGCTGAGTCCCTGAGCGCGCGCACCTGGCGATCCATCGGCGCGCCGCCGTAGCAGCAGATCGTGCGGACGGGTACGAAGCGCGTCAGCTTCTCGCTCTCTTCGGCGACCTGGATGGCCAGCTCGCGCGTGGGCACGACGACGAGAATGCGCACGGGCCCGCGAGGCTCGGCATCGGCGTTGTCCGCCGCATCCTCGACCTCGTCGAGCAAGGCGAGCAACGGCACGAGGAAGGCGGCGGTCTTGCCCGTCCCCGTCTGGGCGCGCCCCATCACGTTCTTCTCATTGAGCACGAGCGGGATCATCTGATCCTGGATCGGCGACGGCGTGACGTAGCCGGCTGCGGCGATGGCAGCCTCGAGGGGCGGCGCGAGGTCGAACTTGGCGAACTCGGTTTCGGGCAGATCAGCCGGAATCGGCTCGGCCTTCCCCGTGGTGAACCGCCGGTCGCTCACACTGCGGTCGTCGCGCCGGCCGCGGCCCTTGCCGCCACGTCCACGACCACCGCCGCCACGACCGCCACCCCCACGACCGCCCGAGCGGCGCTTGCGGTTGCCGCCCCCGCGGCCCGAGCCGCCCCGTCGGCGGCCCCCCTTGTTGTTGCCTGTCATCGAATGGGGATCCTAAGGGCTCAGGGGGGCAGCCATGCTCACGCCCGCAGAAGCCCAGAGATAGTGGTTGGGAGGGTGGCGGAGAGACCGGGATTCGAACCCGGGGGCGGGGGGATTGGAAGGGGGGTACGCCGTACCCCCCTTGCCGCGAGGCCTTCCGGCCGAGTGTCCAGTCCGCGCGGGAGCGCGGGACGCCCCAGTTAGTCGCTCCTAGGGGAAGGGTTGGCGGAGAGACCGGGATTCGAACCCGGGGTACCCGGGAAGGGTACGCTGGCTTAGCAAGCCAGTGCATTCGACCACTCTGCCATCTCTCCGCGCGGCAAACAGTCGGACTGCGGGCCGTTCTTATACCACCGTAGCGCCGGGCTGGAACTTGGCTGCGGACTCCTCCGCACCGTCCAGATTCGGCACTTTCATTCGATCACGCAATCCGTACCCTCGCCATCCGCCGACTGGGTTGGGAGAACGAGGGTGCCGCGCGTCTACCTGCTGATCCTCGCGGTGATGCTTGGGATCCTCGTCGGCCTCGGTCTCTTCACGTTCGTCTACGCCGAGGGCGCGTCCTACCTCAGCAGCGACCCGGCCGCGTGCGTGAACTGCCACATCATGCAGAACGAATACGAGTCGTGGCAGAAGGCCAGCCACCACGCGGTCGCGACATGCGTCGACTGCCACCTGCCGGCCGAAGGCATCGAGAAGTACTGGGCCAAGGCAGTCAACGGGTTCAACCACTCGAAGGCCTTCACGCTGCAGGACTTCCACGAACCCATCATGATCACGCCGCAGAACGCGAAGATCCTGCAACAGAATTGCCTGCGCTGCCACAGCGAGCTGGTCCACGGCCAGGTCTCGGGCATCGCCGGCGACGGAGATCAGATCTCCTGCGTGCATTGCCATAAGCACGTGGGACACGGAGAGATCGTCGGCCTCGGGGGACCGGACCGGGGCCCGGAGAAGGGACACGGACGATGAACACCTTGCACACGTCCAGCCGCGAGAGCGGCAAGGCCTGGTTCTGGCTGGTGCTGGTCCTGGTGGCCGCCGCAACCGCCGGCGTCACCGCGCTTCTGATGAACATCTCGGAGCGCAAGCAGGAGGAGCGCGCCGCGTTCGTCTGGCTCGTAGAGGTCACGGAAGACACGACGGACCCCGAGCCGTGGGGCCGCAACTGGCCCAAGCAGTACGACAGCTACAAGCGCACCGCGATCTCGACGCGCACGCGCTTCGGCGGACACGGCGGTAGCGAAGCGCTGCCCGAGCAGAAGATCGACCGCGATCCCTGGCTCAAGCGCATGTTCCTCGGCTACGCCTTCTCCATCGACTACCGCGACCGCCGCGGGCACGCGTACATGCTCTACGACCAGGAAATCACCGATCGCCAGAAGGTGGGCCAGAGCGGCTCGTGCATGCACTGCCACGCGTCGATCATGCCCGTGTACCGGAAGCTCGGCGACGGGGATGCGATCAAGGGGTTCGAGAAGACCCACGCGATGAAGTACGACGAGCTCAACAAGATGGCCCACGACATGGGCCATGCGCACCCGGTCTCGTGCGTCGACTGCCACGACCCGAAGAGCATGAAGCTGCGTGTGACGCGCCCCGGCTTCATCCAGGGCATCGCAGCATTGGCTGCCGGCGACGCGGAGGTACCGCACATCCCGAGCATCAACCAGTGGCGCAAGGACGGGCGCAAGGGCACGTACGACGCGAACAAGCACGGCACGCGCGCCGAGATGCGTTCGTTCGTCTGCGGCCAGTGCCACGTCGAGTACTACTGCGCCAGCAACATGCCGCTCGTCTTCCCGTGGGCCAAGGGCATGACCGCCGACCAGACCGAGGAGTTCTGGAACGAGCTGAAGTTCCCCGACGGCAAGCGCTTCTACGACTACAAGCACAAGGAGACGGGCGCCGAGATCCTGAAGGCGCAGCACCCGGAGTACGAGCTCTGGAGCCAGGGCATCCACGCGCGCAGCGGCGTGCAGTGTGCCGACTGCCACATGCCGTACATGCGCGAAGGGGCGACGAAGGTCTCCGATCACTGGGTGCGCAGCCCGCTGCTCAACATCAACCGCGCGTGTCAGGTGTGCCACCACTTCCCCGAGGAAGAGATCAAGGCGCGCGTCGATCAGATCCAGCAGCGCAACTTCGACTTGCTCCAGCGTGGCGGTGCCGCGTTGATGGACCTGCTGGACGCGATCATGGCGGCCAAGAAGTCCGGCGCGACCGATGAGCAGCTCAAGCCGGCGCTCGAGCTCCAGCGCAAGGCGCAGTGGCGCCTGGACTTCATCGCGGCGGAGAACTCCATGGGCTTCCACGCGCCGCAGGAAGCGGCGAGGGTGCTCGGCGAAGCCGCCGACTATGCGCGGCAAGGCCAAGTCGCAGCCATGAAGGTGACGAAGAAGTAAGCGGCGACAAGGGGATCGATGTAGGGGCGACCCGAGGCCGAAAGGGCCGAGTGGTCGGCCCGGGATTCCCCGGTTGACGGGGCCCGAACAGGGACCGTCGTGCTGCGTTGAACGCGTCGTGGGGCGACCACAAGGGGTCGCCCCTACATCGCCTCAATCGCGGTCGGGCACCGGCTCCAGATCCGACTGGCCGACCGGCAGCTTCAGCCGCGGCGCGTCGACGGCCTTGTCGATCGTGTACGGACCGACAGCCGTCCGCCGCAGCCCCGCCAGATGTCCGCCCGTTCCGAGCGCAACGCCGATGTCGCGCGCCATGCTGCGCACATAGGTGCCGCGTCCGCACGTGATGATCACGCGCAACAACGGCCACTCGTACTCGATGACCTCGATCGAGTCGACGTGCACGGTGCGCGGCTCGATCTTCACCTCCTGGCCCTTGCGCGCGAGCTTGTAGGCACGCTTGCCGTCGACGTGGACGGCGCTGTACTGCGGCGGCACCTGCTGGATGTCACCCACGAAGTCTCCCAGCACGGCACGCACCCGCGCCTCGTCGGGCGGCGTGTCGACGGCAACCTCTTCGCGCTCGCCCTCGCGATCATCGGTGTTGGTGAACGCCGAGAGATCGATGGTCGAGTCGTAGACCTTGGGCATGCCCATGATCTTCTCGACCTGCTTGGTCGCGTGGCCGATGCACGCCACGACCACGCCCGTGGCGAGGGGATCGAGCGTCCCCGCATGCCCCGTCTTCACGAAGCCGGCGGCCTTGCGCACGTGACGCACGACGTCCATGGAGCTCCAGCCGAGCGGCTTGTCCACGACGAGGATGCCGGCCATGGCGGATTTGCGGTACCGGGGTCTGCCCATGCGGCTCAGCATAGGTGGGGCGGCACGCCGCTCGCTGCTAGTGTCCGGGGCGCATGCGCAGGAAGAAGCCCCTCTCCGTCGTCCTGCTGATCGTGATCGCGGTCGTCGTCTGGTGGCTCGAGAACCGCAAGACCCCCTCGAAGGAGAACGAGCCGGCCCCGCGCACGACCGACCGCTCGGCCCGCCGCCCGAACCCGCCGTCGTCCGGGACGACGCGGACAGCCGGGGGTGCGATCGAGAAGGCGTTCCGCGAGAAGCGCTCGAAGGTCTGGGTCGAGGACGAAGGCGAGATCGTCTACCTGCTGCCGGATGACCGGGTGGGCGACAAGCACCAGCTCTTCCTCGTCGAGCTGGCCTCCGGGCACACGATCAAGATCTCCCACAACGTGGACCTGGCGCCGAAGGTGCCCGTCCGCAAGGGCGATCCCATCCGCTTCCGCGGCCGCTTCGAGTGGAACGAAAGAGGGGGCGTCGTGCACTGGACCCACCACGACCCGCGCGGCCGCAAGAAGGGCGGGTGGCTGGAGCTGCGGGGGCAGAAGTACAAATAGAGGCCCACAAAACAGGCCTCTCCGCCCCACCAGGCGGCACCCCGGCATCGCCTGGGGAATCCTGACCATTCTGGTACGTTTTGCTAGCAATGATCCGTGTCACCAAGCTCGCCGACTACGGCGTCCTGCTCATGACCTGGTTCGCGTGGCGCCACGACCGCGACCCGGGCCGCAGGAACGCCCCCCAGCTCGCCGCCGAGACCGGTCTGCCGGCTCCGACCGTCAGCAAGCTGCTTCGCATGCTGGGCAAGGCCGGGCTGCTCGACTCCCAGCGCGGCGTAAACGGCGGCTACAACCTCGCCCGCGACCCCCGGAACATCTCGATGGCGGAGATCATCACCGCCATTGAAGGCCCCATCGCGCTCATGGAGTGCCTCAGTGACGAGACCCCCGACTGCGAGGTCGAGTCGTTGTGCCCCACGCGCAGCAACTGGAGCCGCATCAATCAGGCCATCCGCTCGGCCCTCGAGGGCATCTCGCTCCACGAGATGGCCCAGCCCCAGGGCGGCTGGCACCAGCGCATCAGCGAGTCGCTCGCGCAGACGAAGTGAGAGCCCCATGTCCTCTACACCTGAGACCCGTGAATCCCCGGCCTCGAGGAACCCCGAGATCGAGAAGCTCGCCGAGCGCGAGTACGAGTGGGGTTTCGTCACCGACATCGAGCAGGAGAAGATCCCGCCCGGTCTCGACGAGTCCGTCATCAAGCTCATCTCCGCGAAGAAGAACGAGCCGGAGTGGATGCTCGAGTGGCGCCTGAAGGCGTACGCGCAGTGGCAGAAGATGACGGAGCCGACGTGGGCCCTCGTCAACTACCCGCCGATCGACTACCAGGACATCGTCTACTACGCGGCGCCCAAGAGCGACGACGACCGCCCCAAGAGCCTCGACGAGGTCGACCCGGAGCTGCTCGAGACCTACGAGAAGCTGGGCATCCCGCTGCAAGAGCGCGCAGCGCTGGCCGGCGTCGCCGTGGACGCGGTGTTCGACAGCGTCTCCGTGGCGACGACGTTCAAGGACAAGCTCGCCGACCTCGGCATCATCTTCTGCTCGTTCAGCGAGGCCGTGCAGGAGCACCCCGAGCTGGTGAAGAAGTACCTCGGTACCGTGGTGCCGCGAAACGACAACTTCTTCGCCGCACTCAACTCGGCCGTCTTCTCGGACGGCTCCTTCGTCTACGTGCCCAAGGGCGTGCGTTGCCCGATGGAGCTGTCGACGTACTTCCGCATCAACGCCGCGGACACGGGACAGTTCGAGCGCACGCTGATCGT
This sequence comes from Planctomycetota bacterium, assembly GCA_028281445.1. GTDB lineage: Bacteria > Planctomycetota > PLA2 > PLA2 > JAEUHO01 > JANQJW01. The sequence goes on from JANQJW010000131.1 coordinate 10,413, forward strand.
GGCAGAGGAAGGCAGCTACGTGAGCTACCTCGAGGGCTGCACGGCGCCGATGCGTGACGAGAACCAGCTTCACGCTGCCGTGGTCGAGCTCGTCGCACTCGACGACGCCGAGATCAAGTACTCGACGGTCCAGAACTGGTACCCCGGCGACAAGAACGGCGTCGGCGGCATCTACAACTTCGTCACCAAGCGCGGCGCGTGCCGCGGGGCGAACTCGAAGATCTCCTGGACGCAGGTCGAGACCGGCTCGGCGATCACCTGGAAGTACCCGAGCTGCGTGCTGCAGGGCGACAACTCGATCGGCGAGTTCTACTCCGTCGCGCTGACCAACAACTATCAGCAGGCCGACACCGGCACGAAGATGATCCACATCGGGAAGAACACCCGCAGCACGATCATCTCCAAGGGCATCTCGGCCGGCCACGGCCAGAACACGTACCGGGGCGCCGTGAAGATGCTGAAGGGCGCCGAGGGCGCGCGCAACTACTCGCAGTGCGACTCGCTGCTCATGGGAGACCAGTGCGGCGCGCACACGTTCCCCTACATCGACGTCAAGAACCCGACAGCGCACCTGGAACACGAGGCCTCGACGAGCAAAATCGGCGAGGACCAGATCTTCTATCTGAACCAACGCGGCATCGACACCGAGAACGCCGTGAACATGATCGTCAACGGCTTCTGCAAGGAGGTCTTCCGCGAGCTGCCCATGGAGTTCGCCGTGGAAGCACAGAACCTCCTCAGCGTCAGCCTCGAAGGAGCCGTCGGCTAGACGGAAACCAAGATGACCGACAACAAACGCATCATCGAAATCCGCGACCTGCACGCGAGTGCCGGCGACAAAGCCATCCTCAAGGGCATCAACCTCTCCGTCAACGCGGGTGAGGTTCACGCCATCATGGGCCCCAACGGTTCCGGCAAGAGCACGCTGGCGCGCGCGCTGACAGGCCGCGAGGGCACTGACGTCACGCAGGGCGAGGTGCTCTACAAGGGTGAAGACCTGCTCGACCTCGACCCCGAGATTCGTGCGCGCGCAGGCATCTTCCTCGCCTTCCAGTACCCGGTCGAGATCCCCGGCATCAGCAACAGCACCCTGTTGCGCGAAGGCCTCAACGCCGTCCGCCATCACCGTGGCGAGTCCGAGCTGGACGCCATCGACTTCCTGCAGATCGCGCGCAGCAAAGCGGACGTGCTCGAGATGGACCACGAGATGCTGAGTCGTGCCGTCAATGACGGTTTCAGCGGCGGTGAGAAGAAGCGCAACGAGATCCTGCAGATGCTCGTCCTCGAGCCGCACCTCGGGATTCTCGACGAGACCGACTCAGGCCTCGACATCGACGCCCTGAAGGTCGTGGCGAAGGGCGTGAACGAGCTGCGCGCCCCCGAGCGCAGCTTCATCGTCATCACGCACTACCAGCGTCTGCTCGACTACATCATCCCGGACTTCGTCCACGTGCTCGCCGACGGCCGCATCGCGCGCTCGGGCGGCAAGGAGCTGGCGCTCGAGCTCGAGGAGAAGGGTTACGGCTGGCTCGAGGAGGCGCCCGCGCGATGACTCAGGTCGCCACCGAACCCAGCGCCTTCGTCGAGGACTACCGCCGCTTCGAGCAGGCGACGTCGTCGGCTGACCCCTCCTGGCTGTGGGACCTGCGCCGCGAAGGCATTCAGTACTTCAGCGCGCTCGGCATCCCCGGCAGCAAGGACGAGGATTGGCTTTACACGAACACGGCGCCGTTACACGCGCGCGAGTTCCCGCTGGCGCCTCCGGCCGAACACCCGCCCGCCTCGCTGGCAGCGCAGCGCTTCACGCTTGGGCTCGACACGGGACCGCGGCTCGTGTTCATCAACGGCCGCTACGAGCCGTCGCTTTCGAGCACGAAGGACCTGCCCGAAGGCGCGCTCGTGATGAACCTCAAGGCGGCCTTCGACGCCGACCGCGAGGACGTCCGCCGGCGCCTCGGCCGCATCGCTCACGCTGAGATGCACCCGTTCGCCGCCCTGAACACGGCGTTCCTCGCCGATGGGGCGTACCTCGAGCTGGCACCCGGCTGCGAGGTCGCAGCGCCCATCCAGCTCTTGTTCCTGCACGCGCCTGTCGGACACGCGGTGGCCGTGCACCCGCGCATCCTGATCGCGGCGGGCGCGAACAGCCGTGCCACGATCGTGAAGCGCTACGGCATCGAATGCGTAGGCGCGCTCGCAGGCGGCACGTGCTTCACCAACGCCGTCTCGGAGATCGACCTCGCCGACGGGGCGGACATCAAGATGGTGCGGCTCCAGCGCGAAGGCACGCGGACGTACCACCTGGGCCTGACCTCCGTACGGCAGCAGCGCGACAGCCGCTTCGCCATGACGTCGGTCTCGCTTGGCGGCGCCATCGACCGTCACGAGACGCACGCCGACCTGACCGAAGAAGGCGCGGAGTGCGTGCTCAACGGGCTCTACATCGTGGGCAACGAGGAACACGCCGACAACCACACCGTCGTGCAGCATCGCGTGCCGCACTGCCAGAGCCATCAGCTATTCAAGGGCATCCTCGGCGGCGCGGCGCGCGGGGCGTTCACCGGGCGCGTCGTCGTCCATCCGCAGGCCCAGAAGACAGCGGCCACGCAGGCCAACCACAACCTGCTCCTGTCCGAGCATGCGATTGCAGAGACACGGCCGCAGCTCGAAATCTACGCCGACGACGTGAAGTGCGCGCACGGCGCAACGATCGGTCGACTCGACGAGGAGGCGCTCTACTACCTCCGCTCGCGCGCCATCGGCCCGAAGTCGGCGCGCAACCTGCTGGTGCACGCGTTCGCGAGTGAGATCACCGAAGCGGTGGACAACGAGGACATCACGCGGGGCCTCGAGGCCCTGATCGCCGGGCGCCTGGAGACCGAACCCGAGGTGCCGTCGAACGGAGACGACGCATGAGCACGACCTCCGCTGCCACGCGCTACGACGTCGAGCGAGTCCGCCGTGACTTCCCGATCCTCGATCGCCAGGTGAACGGCAAGCCGCTCGTCTACCTCGACAACGCTGCGAGCACGCAGAAGCCCACGGCCGTGATCGAGGCCGTACGCGACTACTACGCGACGCACAACGCCAACATCCACCGCGGTGTCCACCGCCTGAGCCAGGAAGCCACGGCGGCCTTCGAAGCGGCGCGCGCGACCATGGCGCGCTTCGTCGGCGCCGAGCAGAGCGAGGAGATCATCTTCACGCGCGGCACGACCGAGAGCATCAACCTCGTGGCCTTCTCGTACGGACGGGCCAACGTGAAGGCCGGCGACGAGATCGTCGTCACGGAGATGGAGCACCACAGCAACATCATTCCGTGGCAGCTGCTCTGCGAGCAGGTAGGCGCGGTGCTCAAGCCCGCACCGATCGACGACACGGGCGACCTCATCCTGGACGAGCTCGAGTCGTTGCTCACCGAGCGCACGAAGATCGTCGCCGTCGGCCACGTGTCAAACGCCCTCGGGACCATCAACCCGATCGCAAGGATCGCGGAGATGGCTCATGCCGTGGGCGCGGTGCTCGTCGTGGACGGCGCGCAGGCCACGCCGCACGCAACGGTGGACGTGCGGGCCCTGGGCGCGGACTTCTACGCGTGCTCCGGGCACAAGATGTACGGCCCGACCGGCATCGGGGTGCTCTACGGCCGGCGCGAGCTGCTTGATGCCATGCCGCCCTACCAGGGCGGCGGCGAGATGATTCGCACGGTGAGCTTCGAGGGCTCGACGTGGGCCGAGGTTCCGCACAAGTTCGAAGCGGGTACGCCGAACATCGCAGGCGCGATCGGGCTCGCGGCGGCAGCGGACTACCTCGAGTCGCTCGGCCGCGAGGCGATCGCCGCGCACGAGCTCGACCTGATGGCCTACGGGACGGCGCATCTCGAGGCGATTCCCGGCGTCCACATGATCGGCACGGCCCGGGAGAAGACCGCGGTGCTCTCGTTCGTGTTCGAGTCGGCTCACCCGCACGACATCGGCACGATCCTCGACAACGAGGGCGTGGCCGTGCGCACGGGACATCACTGCGCGCAACCGGTCATGAAGCACTTCGGAGTGCCGGCGACAGCGCGCGCTTCACTCGGCGTCTACAACACCCACGAAGAAATCGACGCGCTCGTGGCGGCGATGGGCAAAGTGCGGGAGCTCTTCGCCTGATGTCGGAGCTGCGCGACCTCTACCAGGAAGTGATCCTCGATCACAACAAGCACCCTCGGAATTACGGGGCACTCGAGGACGCGGATCGCCACGCGGAAGGGCACAACCCGCTTTGCGGTGACGAGATCACGGTCCATGTGAAGCTCGAGGGCGACAAGATCGCTGACATCCGCTTCGAGGGCTCGGGCTGTGCGATCTCGAAAGCCTCCGCTTCGGTCATGACCGAGACGTTGAAGGGCAAGACCGTCGAGGAAGCAGGGGCGCTCTTCGAGCGCTTCCACGAGCTGGTAACCGGCAAGGCGGATGAGGATCTCGAAACGCTCGGCAAGCTCGCTGTGTTCGGTGGCGTATCCGAGTTTCCCGTGCGCGTGAAGTGCGCAACGCTCTCCTGGCACACGACACGAGCCGCACTCAACGAGAGCGGTACGAAGATCTCGACGGAGTAGGACGATGGACGAGCAGCAGCCCGCAAGCACACCGGAACCCGCCGCCGAGCAGGATGCGTCTCTCGAGGAGCGCGTGATCGAAGCCCTGCGGTCGGTCTTCGACCCGGAGATCCCGGTCAACATCTACGAGCTCGGCCTGATCTACGAGGTCGACATCGACGAAGACGCCAAGAAGGCGAAGATCGAGATGACACTCACCTCGCCTGCATGCCCCGTGGCCGGCACGCTTCCGGGCGACGTCGAGCTGCGCGTGAAGGAGGTCGACGGCATCGACGACTGCGAGGTCGACCTCGTCTGGGATCCCCCGTGGGACAAGGACAAGCTGTCCGAGGAAGCGAAACTGCAGCTCGGGCTACTCTAGGCACCGTGTCACCGCAGGCCTCCGCCCCCAAGCCCAAGCATCTCGGTGCCCAGTACGCCGCGCAGTGGCAGGATGCCGGCGTCGTCGCGGCGTATCCCAAGCGTCCGCCCTACGGCGAGGAGACGATCGGCTTCCTGATCGATCTGATCCCGGACGGTGCACCGCGCCGCGTTCTGGATGCGGGCTGCGGCACGGGTGACCTCGCGCGCCATCTCGCGCCGCACGTGGACGCGGTCGACGCGGTTGACGCCTCGGGCGCCATGATCGCAGCAGGCCGCGCGCTACCCGGAGGTGACGCGCGCAACGTGACGTGGATCGACTCGCCCATGGAGGTCGCGCCGATCGACGGCCCCTACGGCCTCATCGTCGGCGGGGAGTCGATCCACTGGATGGACTGGGCTGCGGTGTTCGAGCAGTTCACGAGTGTCCTGGCGCCGGACTGCGTGATGGCCATGTGCGGCCGGCTCGATCCCGATCCGCCCTGGCAGGCCGAGCTACGCGCCTTGATCCCGGATCACTCCACGAACGTGGACTTCGAACCGTACGACCCGATCGATGTCGTCGCGTCGCGGGGCTACTTCGAGGAGCAGGGCCGGCATCACACCGGGGTCCGGACGTTCGCGCAGTCCACGGCAGATCACGTGGAGGCGATTCACTCACGCAACGGCTTCTCGCGCGAGCGCATGCCCGACGGCGGCGTCGCGTTCGACGCGGGCGTACCGAGCGTTGCTCACTCGCCATGGCGCCGGCGAGCGCGTGGTGATCCAGCTACGTGACGAGGTTGTGTGGGGTAGGCCTCTTAGAGGTCACTAGGGACACACAGGCGCGGGCGGACAACAGCACTCGCGCCAGCAAAACGGCCCAAAGCGGCGGATGACGATCCGGGGCCGCGCGGCGGCCGGGCGCGCGCGCGACGACGGCGTCGTCGCCGCTGCCGGCGTCGTGGCCGCAACCCGCTTGCGCTTCGCCTTGGGCTTCTCGACGTCTGCCATCGAGTTCAGGCGGCGCACCGTGAAGCCCGTCTTCCGTAGAAGTGAGACGATGCCCATCTCGCCGGGCATGTGACCGGCGCCCACCGCCACGAAGTGCGGATGTTCCGGCGCGGCCAACGCCCTCTGGAGCATGCGCTTGACCATGCGAACGTTGCGATCGTCGAGCAACTGCTTCATCAGGCGCACGGAGAGCTCGTCGTTCGGATCGAACTCGGAGTACATCGCCTTCCACAGTGCGTGCTCGTCGCCGCTGAGATATACCTGCTTCAGACTCTCGAGCGGGCTCACCCCTTCTTTGCGAGCCTTCTCCAGTCTCGCGACCGTCTCCTCGAGCATGCGTACCTGCTCGTCGGTGCTCAGGTTGTCGAAGATGTCGACCTGCTCGGTCACGGTCTCGAGCGCGCCGACGTTCTTGCCCGCTTCCTTGGCGTCCTTGGCAAGCACGAGATCGAGCGCGTTGCCCTGCGTCTTGGGATCGGCGTCGAGCATCTGGAGCCGGAAGATGACGAACCACACTTTGGCGCGGTTGAACATCTTCAGCGGCGGCCCCTTGCCCTCCATGAGCTTCTCCGTACGGGCGTAGAGCTCGGCGGGCACGATCTTGTCGAGCGACTGGCCGTCCGGCAGGCGCACGCGCTTGGCCATCTCCTGCGTGGTCTGCTCGTTGAAGTCGATCTCGGTGTAGAGCGCGCCGCTCTCCTTCAGCGCATGCTTGACCACCGGCGGATGAGCCAGCACCTTCGGGTCACCCACGTGCATCGTGCCGAAGAGGTAGAGCTTCGGCTCCATGTCGACGACCCAGAGCATCGGCCGGCGCGGACCGGACTTCTTCTTGTCCTCGGCCCAAGCCGTGCCGCCGACGAGCAACAGGGCGGCCGTGAGAAGAGCAAACGAGACGATTCGGCGGTGAATGAGCACGAAGATCCTCCTGCGATGCGCCCTAGATACCAGAGGGAGTTGACGCCAAGCCACTCGCTGGATGACGATTCGGGAGAGGAGACCGAGATGACGAAGTTCCCCGGCGAGAGTGCCGCGTACCGCGCTGCACGCGACGAGTTGCTGACCGCCGAGGCCGCGTTGCGCGACCAGACGGAGGCGGTGGCGGCGATGCGCCGCGCGCTGCCCCTCGGCGGCCAGGTCGAGCAGGACTACGTGTTCATGGAGGGGCCGGCGGACCTGGCGGAGGACGATCCGGTAACCGAGGTAAAGCTCTCGGAACTCTTCGAAGGCGGCAAGGGCGAGCTCATCGTAATCAACCTGATGTTCGCCAAGGACGCGGAGCAGTCGTGCCCGATGTGCAGCGCGTGGGCGGACTCGTACAACGGCGCCGCCCCCCACGTGCGCCAGAAGGTGAACCTCGTGCTCGTCGCCCGAAAGGACATCCGCGGCCTGCGTGCCTGGGCCCGAGCGCGCGGCTGGAACCACCTGCGCCTCTTGTCATGCAGCGAGAGCTCGTTCAACCTCGACTACAGAATGGAAGGCAAGGACGGCTCCCAGATGCCCGGCGTCACCGTCTTCCGCAAGACCGAAGACGGCATCCACCATCACTGGTCGACGGAGCTCTTCAGCGCAGGGCCGGGCGGCGAGGGGCAGGATCCGCGCGGCATCGACATCCTGTCGGTCGTCTACAACCTGCTCGACCTAACGCCGTCCGGCCGCGAGCGCTTCTATCCCGCTCTGAGCTACGACGACTGGAAGCCGAACTACGAGTCCCCAGCCAACGTCGGGTCGTAGTAGATCTCGATGCCGTAGCCGTCCGGGTCGTCGATGCAGAAGGTGACGTACCCCTCTTCGAAGGCCTCGTAGTCGCGGGCGATCGTGACGCCGGCGGCCTTCATCCGGTCGTACGCGTCTTTCACCGCCGAGGCGTTCTCGAGGCGGCACCCGAAGTGGAACCACTTGGGCATCGCCCCCGGGTTCTCGTCCTGCATGATCGCGAGGTCGAAGCCGCGGCCGTCGTCGAGGAAGACGATCGTGCCCCAGTCGGCCTTCACGGTGAGACCGAGGTGCTCCTCATAGAAGGCGACGGAACGCCGGACATCCGGCGTGTGCAGGTGCAGGTGGGTCAACGGCAGCGGCATGACAACAGGCTAGGCGAAAGTCGCTAGGATCGGGTCACGGAGGGTGATCGATGCTACGCGCTGTCGCATTCGGCTGGGTGGTCTTGAGCATGACTGCCGTGTTCTTCCTGTGGCTGGGCCTGCAGATGGCATCGGGCCTGCTGTACGCCGAGGAGGGCAGCAAGATCCCGGAGGTCGCGCCGAGCGCGGAGGTCGCCGGTAAGCAGTGCGAGTGGAAGTCCAAGGACGGCCTCGGCTACCGCTACCGGATTCCCGCCAACTACGACCCTGAGAAGGGCGCCAACCTCACGTTCATCCTCCACGGCTCGAACCTGAACCGCTGGTGGGGCTTCTCGAATCACTCCTGGAAGACGTTCCGCCCCGACGACATCGTCGTGAGCCCGGACGGCACGACGCCCGCGGAGAACGACCGCTACAACTTCCTCGGCAACGGCAAGGACGCAAAACGCCTCCGTGCCCTGCAGAAGGAGATCTGCGAAACGTTCAAGGTGAACGCCGTGTACCTCTACGGCCACAGTCAGGGCAGCTTCTTTGCGTTCTACTACGCCGGCCTCTATCCGAAGGACGTGAACGGCATCGTCGGGCACGCAAGCGGGACGTGGAAAGGCACGGCAGTCGGCAAGAAGGGTCATGCGCAGGCCGTGGTGTTCATGCACGGAACGCAGGATCCGGTCGTGCCGTACGACCAGAGCGTATGGGGCTACCGCGGCTACGTGCACGCCAAGTACCCGATGATCCGCCTGCGCAGCCTTGAGAACTGGAATCACTGGCCGGCCGAGCACAACGGACCGGTCCCGCACACGTCACAGCAACTTGCGTGGTGCGAAGGCATGACGACGAAGGACCCCGAGCGCCTCGCGGCCTGCTTCGCCGTGCTTGCTGACAACACGAAGAACCGCGAGCGCCACGACTACGCCGCGCTCTATACGCTCAGCGTTCGTATCGCCTCCACGCCATCGAGTGAGAACATCGCGCCGGCTGAGCTGATCCCGCGTGCGGGCAAGATGAAGGATGCTGTGCAGGCGCTTGCCCATGCGCACATCGAGAAGATCCAGGTCCCGGAGAAGGGCAAGCTGGTCGACGGCGGTGTCTGGATCGGCCACCTGCCGGTCTTCCTGCGCAGCTTCCAGGGTGTGCCCGCGTGCGAGGGATTGCGCACGAAGTTGTCCAAGCTGCTCGCCAAGCAGGAGAAGGACGCACTCAAGCACATGCGCAAGTACTGGCAGGCGCGGGGCAAGAAGAACGCGGCCGCGTTCAAGGCGGGCGTGGCCGCGCTCGAGAAGGGCTACCTCACCTACTTCTGCTGGGACTCGGGCTTCCGCAAGAACCTGGGGGAGTGGCGCAAGACCGAGAAGTCGAGCGGCCTCAAGCCGGCGGACGTCAAGAAGTACGACGCGCTGATCGGTCCTTTCGAACAGGCCATCAAGGACGGCTACGCGGCCTTCGACGCGATCAACAAGGAGCACGCCAACCTGGCGCCTTGATGGACACGGCCTTCCTCTGGTACCGGCGGCTGCTGAGCCTCTGCTACGCCTTCGGCGCCTCGGTACACGCCGGAAACCTGCTTGGATTCGGCAAGTACAAGCTCGCGGACATGCCCCGCCTGCTGCTGATCGCAGACATCGCCTATCTCGTCCTCGATGTGGTCGTCGTCATTGGCCTCTGGAAGGGAACGACCTGGGGGATGATCTGTCTCTTCGCAGCCGCTGGCTCACAGGTCCTGATCTACACCGTCTGGCCGGAGGCGTTCACCGAGACGGACGAGGAGCGCGCGCAGATCCGCGGCATGGTCTGGTTTCATGTCGTCACCGTGACGATCTTCGTAGTCTTGTGGATGCTCAACCGATGAGATGGATCGTCGTCCTCCTTGCCGCGCTGCTCCTGGTGACCACGACTACGCATGCTGCGCCCACGAGACAAAAGCCCATTGCCTTGAAGAAGGGGCTGCCCAAGGCTGACGGGCTCGGCATGCTCGTGATCGTCACCAACTTCCCCGGCAACGACAAGCGTGGGAAGGCCATCAAGGCCTACGCCAAGGCGCGCGGCGCCAAGGTCGTCAAGTTCAAGAAGAGCGATGTCGCATCCGCGCGCACCGCGCTTCGACGAGCCGGCGCGGAGTTCGTCGCCTTCGCGGTGCTCCCGGAGACGGTCGATACGGAGTTCCACTACGCCGTGCTGGAACTCTGTCGCGACCTGGACGCGGATCCGATGCCGGACTTCCACTTCGGTTACCTGACCGCACGCGACGGCCCTGACCTCACAAGGCTGCTTGCCGCGATCGAAGACCGTGCGGCGCGAAGCGCTGACGAGCCCCAGGCCAAGATCATTGCGCTGACGGGCGACGGCAAGCAACTCCTACCGCTTGACTACGTGCTGCACTTCGGCCACGGACAAGCCTGGCGTGTCGACAACGGGATGACAGGCGAGCAGGTGGGGAAGCTCTATCTTCCTCGCGCCCCCGTGGTGTGGTCGGGCGCGTGCTTCAACGGCGTGCTCTCGCGCAGCTGGCACAAGTCGGCACGACAGCTCATCTGGCTCACGCCGACAACCGTCGATCCGAAGTACCTGATGACGCTGAACTGGATCCACGCCGGGATCAGCGGGTACCTCGCTGCGCTCGAGGGCGATCGCGGCGAGATGGCGGTCGCCGAGTGGGAGTACTTCCGATCCAAGGCGTGCGCATTGGGCGAGGCGATCGGATACCAGTACCGCCTCGCGTTCACGAGTGTGTACGCGGACTTCACGACGTTTCCGCGACACGTACCCGGCAGCAAGCAGCGCAAGAGCTTCTACGACGTGATGCTCCGCGGCATGGTCTCACGGATCCTGATCTCGGATCCGTCGTTGCGTCCGATGGACAAGCCGCTCGACGAGCCGGTGCATGCCGTCGACGTGGGCTACGACGCCGAGGCCAAGCGAATCGAGATCGTGGCCGACGTCCTCCGCTTCTCCAACGGCGCACACGTCAATTGCCTGCCAAAGAAGGCCGGGTACTTCGACCGGCGCTGCTATGTGCGCGTTGCGGTGCCGCCGGACGTGCCGGCGAAGTTCGACGACGTGACGGTCGAGGCGCGCAACGGTTCCGAGGTCGTAGCCATCACACGCCACCACCTCCGGCATGAGGTCTGGGGCGGCAGGCGCTACCTCAACCTGCAGATCGAAGCCCCCGCGGGCCAGATCAAGAAGGGCACGCAGGTCCGCTGGCGGCTGCCCGTGCGCTGACCCTACGGCTCCTGGGACGTCGCGGCATCGGCGTCGATGCGCCCTTCGCCGATCTTGCCTTCGTAGCCGGGGTTGAGGTCGTCCACGTCGACCGATGCATCCTCGATCATCTGCTGGAGCGCCGGCGGCGACTCCCCCGGAAAGAGCTCCTGCACCAAGCAGTAGAGCCCGGTCACGACGGCGGCGCTGAACGACGTACCCGGCCACATCACGGCGGCGTCGGGCGCCGTCGGGTACGCGCCGATCAAGCGCGTGCCGGGCGCACAGAGATCGATGTCGTCGCCGAACGATGAGAACTGTGCCTTCTGGTCGTTCGCATCCACAGACGCGACCGCGAACGCCTCGGAGATCGACGCCGGGAACGTGACGTCTTCCTGGCCGGTGTTGCCCGCCGAGGCGATCACGGGCACACCGTTCTGCTTGGCGTACTTGATGGCCTCGCGCACGACGAAGACCGGATCTTCCATGCCCAACGAAAGGTTGATGACGTGCACACCGTCGTTGGTCGCCATGATGATCGCCTCGGCGACCTGGCTTGCGATACCGTTCGAATCGGAGTCGAGCACGCGATACGCGCGAATCGACGCGTCGGGCGCCATCGCGAGGATCAGGCTGCTCACGAACGTGCCGTGGCCCCAGCCTTCGTCCACGAGCCCGTCGCCGTCGTCGTCCTGGCCGTTCGCCTCGTCGGTCGGGTCGCCGTCGTTGCCGACGAAGTCCCATCCGCCGGGCTCGATGCGTCCCTGCAGCGCGAGGTGCGTCGGATCGACTCCGCTGTCGATTACGGCGACGCGCAACCCTGCGCCCGTGGCCTTCGCACGCGCTTCGTTCGCGCCGATGCGAACCAGCTCGGCCTGCGGCGCGATCATGAACACGTCGAAGTCGCCGCCGATGGGCAGCGTCGCGCCGCCGCCCTCGGGCGAGGACACCTGACGATCCTTCGCGCTGTCGATCACGCGTGCGTCGCCGTTGAGCTCGTCGATGAACTCGTCGATGTTCGCGTCCGGGGGAAGCTCGACCAGGAACACGTTCGTGCCGTCGATCTGCTTGACGACCGAGCCCTCGAAGTCGGCGACGTCTTCGAGGATGTCGTCCATGTCGTCGGGGCTGTTCGGACGGACGAGTACGCGCTTGTTCGCAGCCTGGAGCGGCGTATCGCCGGCGTCGCTGTTGGTGGTCGCGTTGCCGTCGCCGCCGGACGGGGCCTCCGTCGCTGTACCGCACGCACAGAGCATGGCAGCCGCGAAGGCGACCCACACCCACTTCATGCCGACCCACTTCATGGCTGTCCTCCGGACAGGTGGAACGGGAGGAGCCCCGCGGGTGTGCCTCGCCTCTCCCACACCTGTGCCAAGGCGCGCCCGAACGCATCGGGCACGTCATGCATATCACCCAAGGGATAGAAAGCGGACATCAGGTCCGCCGTCGTCTCGTCGTCCACGTCGGCCGAAGTCCAGATCACCCAGCGCGTTCCGCTGCGTAGGAGGGCATACGGAATCGCCCCCCAGGCCCTGCCGGCTGCGGTTTGCGGCGTGCCCGTCTGGCATGCGGCGAGGCTGACCACCTCCGTCGCAACGCGCTCCGGAACGTCAGCCGCCGTGAACCAGCCGTCGGCCAACCGGACACCGCCGAGGGCAGGCGCATCGGGGGCCGCCACGCCGTGCATCGCGAGATGGACGACCCGGCGCGAACAGAGTGCTTCGGTGACGCGGTCGCGGCGGGCAGCCGGACCACGCAGCAGGCGCGCGCCCTTGCTGACGCGCAGGGCCTCGCGGGAAATGCCGGCCAGGCCCGTCTCGCCTGCAGCGATGACCGTCATGCCGGAACCGGAGAGAAGCCGACGACGGGGCAGCCGCACGGCGGGCACACGCGCCACGCTGTGCACGACCGCAAGCGGCCGCCCGTCGCCGGTGGGTAGCAGCTCCCAGGGAAGGTCGGGCAGGCGTGGATCGAGCACCAAACGCACGCCGGCACCGAAGTGCGAAAGCGCCAACCCTGGGAGCAGATGATCGGAAAGCCGCTGAAGCGTCGCGTCACACGCGGCGCGCGCATGCGTCGAGTCGCGCAGACGGACCCGCTGGGCATGGAACGAGAGCTCGCGCGCCCACTTGCGCACGCGATCAACCGGAGCAAGGACGCCTGCATCGCGCACGACACCGGCGCGACGAACCAACGCCCGAAGCGCACCGTCCTGGGTCCAGACGTGCACGAACGCCGAGCCGTTAGACAGTCGTTCCGCTTCGCGATCATGCGGCGTGACGCCTGTCCGACGGCGTTCGTCGGTGCGCCAAGCTTCGGCCACCTCGCGTTCGATGCGCCGAACGTCTCCGAGCAACCGTGCACGCTGTGCGGGATTGAGACCACGCGTGGGGCCGTTGCCGTCCGCCAGACGGTCGTACATGCGCTCGAGCCGCTGCCGGAGCCTGTTGACGTGACGCGACACATCCGCGCGCTGACGGCCACGGAGGAAGCGACCCAGCGCAAGCGCGTCCAACACTTCCTCGGCCTCGCGGCGATCGGGTGCGCGACCGCGCACGAGCAGTGCGTCGACCAGTGCGAGATAGGGATCGAGGCGTTCGAAGAGGAACATCGTCCGCAGCCAGGCGCCGGGCAGGCCGCCGCGGATGCGGTCCATGCGACGCGTCAGTGCGCGCAGCGTTCGGATGGCACCGGCCGTATCGCCTTGCGCGGTGTCGACGCGTGCAGCAGCCGTCTCTGCTGCGACTCGCAGCCACGGATGGGAGCGTGCGGCCGAAGGCATGCCCTCGAGCAGCGTGCGGGCGCGTGCGGCGGCGCGCTTGGCAAGCGCCGACTCGACAGCCAGGAGGCGCGCCTCCACGGCGATCTCCATCTGCCCGAGCCGCTCGGCCCGCCGGCGGAGAGCCAGGAGGGCACGGCCGTCGAGCGGCTTGCCGCTCCGCAGGCGCAGGTCGTGCAAGAGCACGTCGCAGCGAAGCTCGAACTCGGCGCGGCCAGCGGCTACGGCCTGGTCGCGCGCGCGCCGGACATGGCCGGCAGCCGCCTTGCCATCGAACGAGGCCGCAGCTGCTGCGGCCACCCAGCGCGCTTCCACGGCCTCCGCGCCGGCCCCTTCCCGCTCGAAGAGACGGGCGGCCTTCTCGGCCTCGGATGCGGCACTGCGGACATCGCCCGCGCGACGCAAGGCGTCGGACAAGTCCATCCGGCAAAGGGCTTCACGGCGGGCAAGCCGCCGCTTGCCGTGTCCGGCTGCCAGTGCCTCGAGCGCGGGGATCGCAGCGCCCAGGCGCCCGTCGCGAACGTCCAGGCACGCGAGGTTGTAGCGGACCTCGAGGGCACGGTCGTCGTGACCGGCTTCTTCGAAGTGCTCGAGCGCGCGGTCGAAGCGACGGCGCGCCTGCCTCAGGCGTCCGGCATACATCAACGCGACGCCAGCGTTCATGCGAACCGCAGCGGCATTGGCATGCTCGCCGAGTGCGTCCAATCCGCGAGCGGCGACGTCAGCATCTCTCGCGGACTCATCGAGGCGGCCTGCGAGGCGCAGTACGTTCGCTCGGTTCGCCTTGAGGCCGGCCCTCCACAGACGCCAGTGCGGCCCGCGAATGCGTGCGAGTCCGCGGTCTGCGCAGCGCAGGGCTTCGTCGATCTCGCCCGCGTGACCCAACGCGTCGACGGCAAGCACGATGGCCTGTGCGGCACGGTCGTGATCGCCTGCCTCGTGGAGGATCGGCTCGGCGTCGAGCAGAAGGCGCGACGCCGCTTCGGGTGAGCCGGAGCGCTGCAACGCCGTACCGCGCATGACGCGCAAGCGCGCTGCCGCATGCCCGTCGTCATGTGCGCGCGCGGCTTCCTCGAGCGCGCGTGCTGCGCGCTCGCCGAGCTCGGGCTCCGTCCGGTAGGCCTCGTTGAAGCGCTGGATCCACTCCTGCCAGGGCAGACCACGCGCCACGATGTGCCGTGCCAGCGTGCGTTGGTCGGCGCCCTTCGCGCGCAGCAGACGGAGGATGGTCGGTGCAGCTCCCACGCTCACATCACCTCAGAGGAACAGCCGGCGTACGCAACAGCTCGCCGTCGGCGTCACGCACGACGACGACCACTTGTTCAGGACCGTGCGAGCTGAAACCCTGCGGAACCGTCAACGATCCGGTTCCGTGTTCGTCGAGCGTCAGCAGCTCGGCCTCGCCGCCGTCCAACTCGACCTCGGCTTGCAGCTCGTCACCGCCGCCCTGGACCGCGATGGCGAGGACCGTACCGTCCCCGTCGTCTTCCCGGCTGAGCTGGAGGTCGAGCGACCCGACGCCGCTCTCGTAGACCATCAGCCGCTCGGTCCCGAGGCTGCGCGCGGCGGGCGCGAGCTGGGACCAGGAGTCGAAGACCAGCCGGGCCACGGTCTCCCAGATCCCATCCGGCATCCGCTCGAACAGGGCGTGCGCCCGACGACGGGCGCGGTCGGGGCAACGGGCCTCTTCCGTCTCGAGGCTGCGCGCCTCGATCAGCATGTGGGCAAGGGACATGTCGAACTCGCTCGTGTCCTCAACGGGAGCGTCCCCGCGCGCTGCGAGCACAGCCTGATGCAGACGATTGGCTGACGTACCCCTCACGGCATGCCTTTCTCGGACCCATCCGGGTCCACCCCCCTAGAGGCAGCCGGCCCGGTCGCTGATACGTCGCCGAGCCCGTTTTCCTCGAGTGCGCGCAACAGCTTCTCCAGGCAGCGCTTACGCGTCGGGCCGATGGAGCCGACGGGCATGCCCAGCTCCTCGCCGATCTGCTTGTAGTCGCCTTCTCCGCGCAGGAACAGGGCGTCGAGCAGGTGCCGGCAGCGCCCGTCGAGCGCGAGCATCGCCTGGCGGACGATGTGCCGCTGCTCGTCTGAGACCACGCTCGCCTCGGGGCCGGGTGCCGGATCGCTCTCGGGCCGGCTGCTGTCCTCTTCGCGCGCTCGCGCCGCCTTGTCGCGCCGTCGCGCGCGCCAGGCCTCACGCCGTGCGGCCTTCACGATCCACCCCATCAGGCGGTCGTGGCGGCGCAGGCGACGGAGGTTCTTGAGCAGCGTCAGGAAGACGTCCTGTACGAGGTCCTCTGCCCGGCCGCCGTCGAGGCCGCTGCGGCGCGCGATGCCGTAGACGAGATCGGCGTAGCGATCGACGAGGGCCTCCCACGCACCGGACTCACGGTCGAGACAGCGCGCAACGAGGTCGGCGTCCGAGAGCTGCATTGCCGCCAGCCTACCGAAACCACGTCCTGATCCCCCAGCACCCAGCACTCGTTCCCGTTCCCGTTCCCAGCACCCAGCATTCCCCACAAAACGAACCGCTCTGTATCAGCGCGACGTGCAGCGCCTCTAGGGGGGTGGCCGATCCCGGCCGTTTGGAGAATCCCAATGCGCAACGCATACATGCTGTTCTCCCTGTGCCTTGTCCTGGCCGCTTGCGGCGGAGGCGTGGGAGACGGCGGCATTCCGGGCGACACGAGCACCAACGCCCTGAGTGCACCTGTGATTGAAGGCGTCGTCCTCGACGTCGACGGCGAGTCCGACCTGTCCGCGAACGTGCCGCTGCAGATCGTGGAGACAGGCGAGGTCGCCGTGACGAACGCGGAGGGCGCGTTCGAGTTCTACGACGTGCCGGAAGGCGACGTCACGATCGTCCTGGCCCAGCCGGGTGTCATCAGCCGGAGCACGAACGATAGCTCCGATGACAGCACCGACGAGAAGCCCGAGAGGGAAGAAGACGGTGACGACGAAGACGACACCGATGGCAAGGACGACGAAGCCGACGACGACAACGAGCGCACGGATCGCGAGATCCGGATCCGCCGGATCCGACGCGGCGACTGCGTCCGTGTCGACATCCGCATCCGCGTCGGTGAGATCATCGACATCGAGCTGACGCGTACCCGCTGCGAAGGCGACGACGATGACGACGACCGCTGCTGGAAGCGTGAGCTCGAACTCGAGATGACGCCGACCGACGGCAACCCGGACCCGGACATGGAAGGCGAGGTCGAGTTGGAGATCGACTGCGTGCCCTGCCAGAAGTTCGAGGTCGAGGTCGAGGACGCCACGCCCGGCGCGATCCTCGTGGCCGTCGTGGTCGATCCCGACGAGAACGTGCACGTGCTGGGCCGTCGCGAGGTCGAACCGGACGGCGACGCCGAGTGGCGTCTCGACACGTGCGACGAAGACGAGCTGCCGTTCGGCTATACCCGCATCACCGGGCTGAGCAAGCACGTCGTCTGCGTCCGGACGGAAGACGGCCGCAACCTGCTCAAGGCGCGCATCCCGGCGCTCATCCGAGACGACGAGCCCGACACCTGCTTCCACTTGCGCGGCCGAGCTCGTCTGCGTTCGACCAGCGACGACATCGCAGGCCTTGTCGAGGTCGGCGCACGCGGTTGCGTCGGCACGGACCTGCTTCGTCAGGTGTTCCGTATCGCCGGCAAGGGCTTCGAGCCTGGCCAGGAGATCGAGTTCTTCCTCGATGATCCCGACGATCCCGGCCAGCTCGTCTCGCTGGGCACCGTCCTGGCGAACGCCGACGGCGAAGCGGACATCGAATACGACACGGCGGACGGTGATGAGCTGCCCTTCGGCGTCGGCACGGTACGCGTGCTCACGGGCATGCGCATCGAGGTCAACGACGACGTCACCGGTGACCTCCTGCTCGCCGGGCGCGTTCCGGGTCTCATGCGAGACTGATCACCCCACACGATCTGCCATCTCTACGCGCCCGGAACGGGCCACCCCCCGAGGCCGGAGGAGTCAATCCTCCGGCCTCCTTTCGTTTCGTTTCGCATCAGTAAGGCCGCACGTTTGCTCGGACACCCGTGTCCCGATTACGGTCATGCCGATGACTACCCTCGATGACGTAATCCAACAGGGCTGGGGCGCGCACGCGGACAAGACGGCCGAGGTCGCGGACTCGCTCGAGTCCAGCATCGACCTCGTGGCGGACGCCAAGGGTGCGGTCGGCTTCATGCATCTCGTGAACCACGCCGTGGGCGACCACCTCGGCGACCGCGAACGCGCCTTGCGCATCTGCGAGGCGGCTGCGGCGCGCATCGACGAGCCCGGCCCGGATCCGATGGTGCACCTCGCCGTCGCCCGCCACCTCGCCGGCGAGGTGGACAAGGCGCGCGAAGCGGAGAACGCCGCCGGGGGAGACGAAGCCACCAAGCTGCGCATCGACCTGCTCGTTGCCCAGGGTCACGCGCACGCAGGCGACTGGAACACGGCGGAGGGCCTCTACAATGAGGCGCTGCAGGCGGCAAAGACACTCGCCGAAGGACACGGCGCCGAACGGGCGGCGGCAGTGGTCTCGAACAACATCGCCTCGGAGCTGCTCGAGCTGGCCGAGCGATCCACGGAGCAGGACGCATTCATGGCGAAGGCCGCGGATGCCGCGCGCGTCTTCTGGCTGCGCGTCGGCAACTGGATGAACGACATGCGCGCGGACTACCTGCTCTCGCTCGTGCATACGAAGCTCGGGAAGCCCGCCGAAGGGCGCCTGCATGCGCAGCGCGGGCTGGCGACGATCGCGGAGAACGGCGAAGCGAAGGTAGACGCTGCGTTCCTGCACCTGGCGGACGCGGCAGGGGCGCGCGATCTTGGCGAAACGGACGAACACCAGGAAGCCATCGGCAAGGCAACGGCCTTGGCGGCGGAGTTCGACGACGACGGCCTGACGACCTGGTTCGAGGGCGAGCTGGCGAAGGCGCGGTAGCTAGCGCAGCACGTCGACGCGCTTGAAGAAGACGTACTGCGCCGTGCCCTTCACGCTCGAGATCGGAATCGTGCCAAAGGCGCGGCTGTCGCGCGAGCTCGGACGATGGTCGCCGAGCACGTACACGTGGCCCGCGGGGACTGCGGCAGCGACATCGTCGCTCGGAACGGTCGTGCCTTCCGCACCCCGCGTGATCGCGTACGTACGACCGCCTGCGTCTTCCTCATACGCGTCATCCGCGGTCTGTCGATTGGCGAGCGGCCGACCGTCGACATGCACGAGCCCGTTCTCGAAGGTGATGGTCTCGCCCGGCAAGCCGACGACGCGCTTGAAGAAGGTCACTTTGGGCCGGTCCGGCGCCGGGAACACGATGAGGTCTCCCCGCTTCGGGCTGCGCATCCGCATGTTCACGAGGATGCGCTCGTTGAACTGGACACCCGGCTCCATGCTGCGCGTGGGGATCTTGTAGGCGCGGAACGAGTGGTTGCGGACGAAGTGCGCGGCGACGAAGAACCACATCATACTGAGCAGGGCGAGCCCGAGGTAGAGACCCGGCAGGTTGTAGGTCTTGGGCACATACGGTCGCGCGGCCTTGCGAGCGGCGAACACGCTGTCGACGATGGCGAAAAGCGAGACGCCGAGCGTGAGCAGCATGGCGCCAAGGAGCGTGTAGAGGACCCACATCGCAGGCTGCGCATGCGACAGGAAGAGCGCGAGCGGCGCCCAAAGGAGGCTCAAGGCCAGGAGGATGACGCCGCGACGGCCGCGCCCGGCATAGATGTGCCCGATGCCCGCGCCCAGGAGCGACAATAACGCGGCCCACGCCATGCGGCGCGGCAGAGCCAGAGGAGGTTGTTCGCTGTTCATCGCCTGTTCCTAGCTCGAGAGGAAGAGGGCGCCCGCGACGACCATGCGCACGGTGAGCGCGAAGAAGGCGGCAACCCACGCCGCGACCTGCACCCACGGTCGGTCGAGCCAATGCACGACGCGTTCGGGCGCGCTCTCGACGACCGCGGCATCTTCCATCACACGATCGGCGAAGCCGTCGGGAACGTCGACCGTGCGGCGGCGCCTCTCGATCCAGCGTTCGTACGCATCGCTCATGCGTCCGTCTCCATCTCGGGTTCCAACAAGGCGCGCAGCTCCGCGCGTGCACGGCTCACACGCGAACGGACCGTACCGGATGCTACGCCTTCGATCTCGGCCACCTGCTCGTGCGGGAGCTCATGCACCTCGACGAGCAGAAACGCCACCCGTCTCTCTACGGGCAGGTGCTGCAGCGCGTCGTCCAGGCGCTCGAATAGCTCGGCGTCGTCGCTCGAGGAACTCGCGGCCTGCTCCTCGTCGGGAAGACTCGGAGCGACCGCCGGCCTGCGCCGCAACGCATCCCGGCAGCGATTGCGCGCGATCTGGCCCAACCACGTGGCGAAGGAGCCGCGGTCCGGACGGAATCCGGCCAGGCCCGCGTACGCCCCGAGAAAAGCCTCCTGGGCGAGGTCCTCCACGCGATCGTCCGCGCCGAAGAACGACCGGACGATGGCAAAGACGAGGCCCTCATAGCGCTCGACCAGAACACGGAACGAACGGCGTTCGCCGTCCAGCACCGCGCGGATCAGCGCTTCGTCGTCCATTCGGTCCCTTCCGTTCCATGTCTATACGCGGCCCGCGCGCCCCCGTTCCCGGGTGCGTATCTTGATCGCGATGCGGCGGATCCCCATCGCGCTCCTGATCTTCGCGGCCCTGTTCGGGGGGTACCTCGTGCTGAGCGCCACGGGCCCCGAGAGGACGGACGTGGACCTCGATGACGCGGCGCTGGAAGCCGAACGCCGCGAGGGCCCCGCACTCGTTGCGCGCGGCACGAGACCGCGCAGCGAAAAGCCGGACGGGCAAGCCGGTTCGCCGTCGGACGCCGCCGCAAAGCGAGGTGCGGACGAGCCGCGCCCGCCGACAAGAACCGTGATCCGCTATCGCGGACGAGTCGTCGATGCGGAGGGGCGTCCCATTGCCGGCGCCACGGTGATCCTGCGCGGCTCGGGCAAGGGACCGATCCGCGTCAACGCGGACGGCACGTTCGAGGTGGAGGTCGAGGCGGGCCGCTACGACCTGCTGGTGCAGACCGACGACGGCGCGATTCTCTACCAACCGAACCTCTCGATCGGAGGCGACACGCCGGAGCTGGTTGCCCTCACCGTCGAGGAGGGACCGGCTGTCGCCGTCGTGGTACTGCGCGAAGGCGAGCCCGCACGGAGCGTCGAGGTCGCGCTCACGAGCATTGCAGATCGCGATCTCGGAAGGCGCGAGCGCGCGCTCCTCCAGGCGCAGACGCTGCGCGGCGGGCGCGCTGTCCTCGGCAAGCCGCCGGTCGGCGTCTACGAGATCCTGCTGACGTTTGGCGACGGCATGACGCTGCGTCGCAGCTACGAGCATCTGAGCGACACGACGGTTCGTATCGATACCGGCGCGGCGGTCGAGATCACCGGCACGGTGACGGCCGGCTTGGACGGTCCCGGGATCCGCAACGCAACCGTGCACATCGGCGGCGAACGCAGCACGGGGATCGACTGGATCGAGATGGAGGTCATGACCGACAACGCGGGCGCGTTCGCGCTGCGCTCGCCGCGGGTGGCGTACCGGAGCGTGCGAGTCAGCGCCGAGGGCTACAGCACCTGGCCCCCGATCGGCGGATCGCGCGAGGAGCGCCAGAAGCGTGCACCGATCCTCAATGCGCTACGCCTCGTCGGAAAGGGCACCGCGGCCGACGTGAAGATCCCCTTGGTAGAAGCCGCGGATGTCGCCGTCCGCGGCTCGGTTGTCGACGGCGAGGGCAAGCCGGTTGCCGGCGTGGACGTGCTGATCGTGCTCGGCAGCAGCCGCATCGAGAATCCGGATGACGTCGTGACGACGGACGCGAGCGGCCGGTTCGAGGTCGTCGGCCTCCGTCCCGGCGTCTATCGCGCGTTCGTGATCACCGACGAGTGGACGTCGCACCGCTCCCCGACGTTCACGATCGAAGAGGGCGCCGGCGACGCGATCGACGTGGTGGTCGGCGTACGACCTGCCGGCGGGCTCAGTGGCCGAGTTCTCAAGGCCGATGGCTCGCCCGCCGCCGGCGCACGCGTCTGGGCGGACTCGACGAGGCCGCTCGATCGCCAGCCTGACCAGCCCGCGCCCTACGAGGTCTTCACCGACGCCGAGGGCCGCTGGCGCATCGGCGCACTGCGCATGAACACCCCCAAGGTACTGCACGCAAGTTGGAGCGGATTTCGGAGCGCGCCCCTCAAGGCGGCGCCGTACAGCCACGGCGCGCAGGATATCGAGCTGAAGCTCGCGCCCGCTGTCACGCTGAAGATCCGCGTGCTCGAAGAGGGAACGACGCGCGGCGTCGAGGGAGCGCGGCTGCGCGTCGAACCGGAACCGTGGTTCGGACGACCGAAGTTCCTGCTCTTCACGGACGAGAACGGCGTCGTCGAACTCGACCAGGTCCTGCCCGCGACATGGCGCATCCAGCCGTGGAGCCAGTGGCATCTCGCCCACGACTGGGAGGCCCTCGACCTGACCGGCAAGAAGGACGTGGTCGAGCTCACGTACGAGCTGGATCCGGGTCTCGCCGTGGCCGGACGCGTGCATGACGACCGCGGGGAGCCACTCGTTGCCGACGTCGTGATCTCCGGCACGGACACGGATGGCAGCAAGTTCTATCGGCGTCTCGATTCCGACCAGGACGGCCGCTTCCGGGTCACGGGCATCCGCGGCGGCAGCTACTTCGTGACGGCCCGTCTCGACGGCTACACGAAGGCCGTGCAGCGCGACATCAAGGGAGGCGAGGAGCACCTCGACTTGAAGTTGATTCCGGTGCCGGCCAGGAAGTGACGGCCGTGCTCGCGGAGGTACGCTTCCGCGATCCATGGGAATCGATCTCGTCATCTTCGACTGCGACGGCGTGCTGGTGGACAGCGAGCCGATCACCTCGGCCACGTGGGTCGAGGCGACCGACGCGCTCGGCCTCTCCTGGACCGCAGAGGAGCATCTCGAGGCGTTTCGCGGCGGCAAGATGGCCGACGTCATCGACGCGATCGAAGCCAAGCTGGGTCGCCCCGTGCCTGCGACCTTCACAGAGGACTTCCGTGCGCGGCTCTACGAGCGCCTGCGCAGCGAAGTGAAGGCCGTGCCCGGGATCGTCGAGGCGCTCGATGCGATTGCAAGCCCCACCTGTGTCGCAAGCAACGGACCGCGCCCGAAGATGGAAGCCACCCTCGGAAGCACCGGCCTGCTGGCGCGTTTCGAGGGACGCATCTTCACCGCGTACGAGGTGGGCAGCTTCAAGCCCGAGCCGGGACTCTTCCTGCATGCAGCCGAGACACTCGGTGCCGACCCGGCCCGCTGCGCGGTGATCGAGGACAGCGACACGGGCCGGGACGCAGCGCTTGCGGCCGGCATGCACACGCTTCTCTACGACGTCGAAGAGGCCATCACCTCGTTCGAGGGTTCGACGCGCTTCACCGACATGCGCGAGCTGCCGACGCTACTCTCGAGGCTCTAGGCATCCGGCCACGCCGCTTTGCCGAACGGCCCAGGCATGACTCTCGTGCCGCAGAAGACGCTGAGCCTCCTCCGGCAGAAGCCAGAGCAGCTCGTGGTCGTCTTCACCAGCCCCCGTCGGCTCTGGCGTTGAAGAACGCGCCACGAAGAACACGCCGCGCTTGATCAGGAAGCCGACCTCGTGGTCCACCACGAGCTCGTCGGCTTGGCCAACGGGCTGCAGGGCTTCGACCGCATAGCCCGTTTCCTCGTAGACCTCGCGGACGGCTGCCTGCTTCGGCGACTCCCCTGGATCGATGCCCCCGCCAGGCAGGTACAGGCCCGAGATCGTGCGCACCGACGCGATGCGGCCGTCGTCGTCACGCAGGACCACGTACGTCCCCAGGCGCACGCCGTACGTACGCCCATGGATCCGGCAGCCGAACTCGCCCGGGAACATGGCTGCATGCTATGACCGGCACCGTGGACACGGAGACCCTAGTCACGTTCGGGCTGGCCATGGTGGCCTACACGCTGCTGCAGGTCGTGCTCGGCGCCGTCCTGAAGCCGACCGACAGATGGGCGCCGCTCGCCCAGAGGCGCTTCGTGCTGACGTGGGCGCTGTGGATCTTCGCCTTGGCGCACTCGATCTGCATCTGGACATTCCGGTTCGACTGGGACCTTGGTTTCGCCATCGACAAGGGCATCCCCGTGTTTGTCGCCTTCCATGGCGCGCTGCTGATCATGACGTGGCTGGCGTTCACGGCGCACAAGGACGTAGGCCCCCGCAAGGCCGCCATCGCACTTGCCTGGTTCCTCGTGGCGTCCAGCGCCGTCGTTGCACCGTTCAAGTACCCCGAGCTCACGGGCCTGAAGATCCCCGTGATCGGGCTCACGCTGTGTGGTATTGCGATCTGCGTTTCGTGGTTCAGGTTTGCGGCCCAGAAGCAGTCGACAACGGAAGGCGCGTAGCGGCGTCTGGCAACTTCGGTATCACCGAGGCGAGGTGATAACCACGTGATCGGGCCGCCGGTACCAGACTGCACGATTCGCTCGCGTCCACGCGCTGCCCGGTGCGCACACGCGGGTATCAGGGTCTCGTGGAGACCGCACCGCTCGCCCCCGCACGCTTCCGTCTCGCGGTCTGCTTCGTGCTTGCGTGCCTGGCGTTCCTGGCGGGCAGCTGCGGCGACGGCAAGCCGTCCGCCAACGCACCGGTCCTGCCGGCGAGCTACACGTCGGACGGACGCATCGACGCGACCAAGCGCGCGCCCGGCCCCTTCCCGAACCTGGTGGTCGTGCTGGTCGACACGCTGCGACGCGACGCCGTCGCCTACCCGGGCGAAGCCGGCGGCGTAATGCCGAAGCTTGCAGCACGCGCCGCGAAGTCCGTCGCGTTCTCCCATGCCGCAAGCGTGTCCCCGTGGACGGTTCCCTCCGTTGCAACGCTCCTGACGGGGCTCTATCCGCACGAGCATGGCTGCGACGACCCGGACACGGCCCCCCGGCTGCTGCCCAGCGTCACGACATACGCGGAGGCGCTGCAGAACGGCTACGGCTACGAGACCGCGGTGTTCACCAGCGTGCCGTGGTTCCGGCAGAGCGACCACTCGATGCTTCAGGGGTTCGGCGACGGCTCCGTGGGCCAGGGCTTCGGGCTCCAGGGCACGAAGCCGATGCTCGAGCGCTGGCTGAAGCGCCGGGACGCGAAGAAGCCGTTCTTCCTCCTGCTGCACACGTTCGAGGCGCACGACCCCTACGGCGAGAAGAACCACCCGTTCCCCGATTCGATGGCCGGCTGGCGCAAGGCCGGGATCGACAAGGCGTCGCGCGCCTTCGACGTGAGCTCGGCCAAGAGCCCCGCGGAGATGACGCGGCTGTTCTTCCTCGACCGCGTGGGCCGCGGCGCGCTGTCCAAGGCGCTGGGTTCGGGCTTTCGCAATCCGGTTGTCGAGTTCACGTGGAAGGGGCTACGCGAGAACCCGCACACGGAACTTCTCGACGACCTCCGCACCGGCTATCTCGACGGCGTGCGCTGGGTGGACGGCGTAATGGACAAGGCCATCGGCGCGCTGCACGACTTCGGCCTGATGGACAACACCCTGCTCGTGATCACGTCCGACCACGGCGAGCAGTTCGGCGAGCACGGGATCATCGGCCACGGCCGCCAGGTCTTCGACGAGCTGATCCGGATCCCGCTCCTCATGCAGGGGCCCGCGCCGTTCGACGAGCCGCGTGTCGTCGAGGAGAGCGTCGGCCTGATCGACGTCATGCCGACGTTCTTCGACTGGGCCCGGCTCGAGCAGCTCCCGGGCTCGCACGGCCGCTCGCTTCTCCCGCTCCTCACGGGCGATCGGACGAAGGGCCACCCGGTGATCTCCGAAGAGCGCGTCGTGCCGCACAACACGGAACCCGGAACGAAGCGTCTGCTTGCTTCGGTGCGCGACTCCGAGTGGAAGTACATCGTCGAGTACGACGCGAAGGAAGGCACCGTCTCCGAGCTGGTGTTCGACCTTGAAGGGGACCCAGGCGAAACGCAAGACCTCGTCAAGGCGGACCCGGACGGCACGGTGCCTTGGAGCGATGAGTTCTGCGCGGCGGTCGAGCAGGTCCGCGACACCTTGTGGGATCAGATCGAGGACCGGCGCGCGCTCAAGGGTTCGCTCTATGGCGGTGGGGACCGCGTACCGCCCTACTCGCAACCGGAAGGCTGCCAACCCGACAGGCGCTGACGCCCCGGCGCCCTGGCGAGAGCCCTTCAAACAGGCTTCTGCACCCGGTGTCGCAAGATGCGACGTGATATTGAGAATCATTCTCAGATCCGTGCTAGGCTCCGAGTAGGCACCGGGAGCCACAATGATCGTCTGTCACTGCCACGCCGTCACTGACCGCGAGATCCGCGCCGCGGCACGTGACTGTGGTGCCCGGACCTGCGAGGACATCAAGCAGGTCTGCTCGGCCGGTGGCGACTGCGGCGGCTGCACGTCACGCGTGCAGATGATCGTCCAGGGCGAATGCGGCGTGCGCACCGAGAAGACCAGCCGCGTCATCGCGTCCTGACGCACTCCTGAGAACCGCTCGCAGGTTCCCCCGTGCTTGGAGATTGCGCTACCGTGCCGCCTCGCACCTCTCTTGAACGCAGGAGTACACACGATGAAGGGCGACCCGGAAGTCATCGAAGCGCTGAACGACGTCCTGACCGCGGAGCTGACGGCGATCAACCAGTACTACATCCATTACAAGATGTGCGAGAACTGGGGCTACTTGAAGCTCGCCGCGCGTTCGCGCGAAGAGTCGATGGAGGAGATGCGGCACGCCGACAAGGTGATCGAGCGAATCCTCTACCTCGAAGGCGTGCCGAACATGCAGCGGCTCTACTCCGTGGGCGTCGGCGAGACGGTCCCCGAGCAGCACAAGCTCGATCTCGAGACGGAGATGGAGAACGTGGAACGACTCAACAAGGGCATCGCACTCGCTCGCGACAAGGGCGACAACGGAACGCGTGAGCTCTTCGAGAAGATCCTCGTCGAGGAAGAGGAAGCCGTGGACTGGCTCGAAGCGCGCCTCGAGATGATCGAGAAGATCGGCATCGAGAACTACCTGGCCGAACACATCCACGCGTAGGTGCTCGTGTAGCCCGGGAGCGCCCTACTTCGCGGTTGCGAACGCTCTTCGCCCCAGCTCCTTCGAGAGCGCCTTGCGCGCCTTCTCGCTCACCTTCAGCTTCTTGATCTCGGCAGCGATCTCGTCAGGGGAGCCGTAGCCCGAGATCCAGCCGTTCACGCGTGCGGTAATCGTGCTCTCGCGGATCTGCTCGTGCGTCGGCTTCTCTGCGAAGAGGGCGCTGAGGAGCGCCTTCTTTGCGCGCAGCCGGTACTTCTGGTGATAGTCCTCGGCGATCCAGAACTTCGGCGCGGGCAGGATCTCGGTCGTGACCTTGCGCCTTGTCTTCTTCTCCCACGCGTCGACGTAGGCCTTGGCGGACTTGGCCTGCGCGTCGCCGTGCGTCCACAGCACCGACTTGTACTGGGTGGACCACGCGCCGCCGCACGGATCGTGCGACTCCCAGAAGAGCCTCAAGAGCCTGTCGAAGGTGATCACCTTCGGGTCGAACTCGATCTGGATGGCCTCCGTGTGATCACCGATGCTGCGGTAGGTCGGCTTGTCCTTCTTACCGCCGGCGTAGCCGACACGCGTGCGAAGCACACCGGGGAGACTCCCGAACCGGGCGTCAGGGCCCCAGAATCACCCGAGGGCGAAGGTAGCGACCTGGGCGCCGTCCTTACGCGGCGCGTCCGGCTCGATGGCGATCGGATCGTGTGTTTCCGCCATGACGACTCCCACGAGCGCGACACCGACGGCGAGGATCAGGGTGATGCGCACGGCATGACGACGCGGCGCGATCGGGCGTTGTTTCATACGGGTACGGTAGGGCGCACGGCTGGGGTGGGCGCGCGCCGCACGTATCATCCCTCCATGCGAAAGACCTGGTTCTACGCCGTCGTCCTGATCGCGGGGCTCCTGGCTGCGTGCGGCGGAAGCGGCGGTGGTAACGACGCCGTAAACAACAACACGGGCAACACCGGCACGGGCGGCGGCAATGCGGGCACGGGCACGGCGAACCCGGGACCGGGGGTCGCCCTCCTCATGTCCAACGGCCACTCGCCGCTGCTGCCCAACTACCTCGAACCGCAGACGGGCCCGCAGCTCACGGGCGCAATCCAGGCTGCCGGGTTCACCGTCGAGACGAGCTACTTCGCCGACGACCAGCAGGGATACGTAGCCTTCGTCGCCAAGTTGCAGCAGATCCGCGACAACTGGATCAAGGGCAGGGCGAATCCAACGCGCGTGGTGATCGTGGGGCACAGTCACGGCTGCGTGCGCTCGCACGCGGCGATGCGGGCCCTCATGGACTGCCCGGTCGAGCTGCTCGTGGACCTCGACGGAAGCTCGATCGGCTGGTCGAACCCGCTGGCGCACGGCAACGAGGACATCGGAGGCGCGCCCGAAGGTGCGTACAACCTCGGCGTGCAGCTCACGCGGCAGAACGTGGCCTCGGCCGGCGGACCGCATGATCTCGAAGACGTCGTGTTCCCTCAGGTGAGCAAGGCCTACGAGGTGCGCTCGGGGGCCATGATCCTCAACCCGAACAACATCACGCAGCTGATCGAGTACGACGAGCGCTGGAACGCGCGCACGGACGGCTCGACGACGAACCTGACGTACGTATTCAGCAACACGCCGCACGCCGAGGTCGCAACCGCCGGTGGGACGACCATGGCTGGCGTGCAGGCGTGGATCACGAACGAGCTCGGAACGCCGTAGCCAACTAGCCGACCCAGGTCCAGGCCGCCTGGCGGAAGACGGGACTCGGGGACGCCTTGTCGAAGCGGTGCATCGCCTCGGCGAGCTTGATCGCGTGAGCGTCGTTCGACTGTACGGCGCGCGCGAGGACCGTCGTCCACTCCGGCGACTTCGCGGGCCGGTGTGCTTGCATGGGCTTGCCGTAGGCCGTGAAGAGCGCGGCCGCGCCCTGCCAGGCGTGCTCGACGAGTAGCGTCTGGACGTCACGCGGCACGTGAGGCAACAGCAGCTGGATCGACGCGGGCCCCGTGACGCCATGCAACGGGACCATGGAGTTGCGACGCGCGCGCGCCATCTGGATGAAGTAGGTCGCGCATGCACCGACGAGGCGCGCGAGATCGTCGGCGGGCTTCGTCTTGATTGCCTCGGGTGCTACGGGCGGAACGAAGCCCGGAACCTCCAGCGAGGCACCGTTCACGCGGAAGTAGTTGACCGGGGGCTCCTTGTCGGGCCACGGGTACGCGAGCGCCATGAAGAGCCTCGTGAAGGAGCGAGTCGGATCCCGGGGCTTGCCGGTCGTGGGCAGCGCCAGGTACCGCGAGGCCCAGTACGCTAGGCCTGCGGCGAGCTCGGCGCGCGTGATGCCGGAGGGTTCCCGTGTGTGGGCCCGCATCGCGTGCGCCGTGCGGATGACTCCGTGGAACGCCACGCCGCTCATGCCGGGCGCCAGGCGCCGGCACCACGTTGCAAGCGCCGGCTTGACCCCAGCCTGCTTGATCTCGCGCCGGAAGAACGCGAGCCAGTCGGCGTAGCGCTTCATGCCGCCGAGCGCGGGCTTCCAGTCCGACTGGGCAATCGGACCGACGCTCTTGCCCTTGCCGTCGTACTGCCCGCGGTAGCCCCTGAGATGTCGGAGTGCCTCGCCGTAGCGACCGAGCACGATCAGCGTGTCGACCGCCATCGGGTAGTGGTTGGACCCGTGCGGGTCGGCTTCGGGCAATCGCCGGGTATGCGCGTCCAGGCGCGCCGAGATGTTGGGCTCGGCCCAGACCCTGGACCCAAGCGCGCCGAGGGCCCCGGCCGCCGAGGTCTGCACGAGGAAGTCACGTCGCTTCCAGCGCGTGGGTTCAATAGTAGACGCGCGAACGCCTGGGCCGTTAGCGCGCGAAACAGCCCTCGATGTGGTCGTTCACGAGGCCCATCGCCTGCATGAAGGCGTAGCAGGTCGTGGGGCCGACGTACGTCCAGCCGCGCTTCTTGAGGTCCTTGCTGAGCGCGGTGGATGTCGGCGTCTTGGGCAGCTTCATCAGAGCGCTCTTCGTCATGCGCCGCGGGCGCTCGCTCCGGGGCGGCTTGTACTGCCCGACGTACTTGGCGATCGAACCGAACTCGCGGACCAACTCCCGCGCGCGCTTGGCGTTGTTGATCGTCGACTCGATCTTCCCGCGGTGGCGCACGATGCCCCCGTCCTTCAGCAGGCGCTCGACGCTGCGCGTGTTGAAGCGCGCGACCGCATCGAAGTCGAAGCCCTTGAAAGCGCGCCGGAAGTTCTCACGCTTCTTCAGGATCGTCAGCCAGCTCAAACCGGACTGGAAGCCCTCCAGGCACAGCTTCTCGAAGAGCCGGTGGTCGTCGCGGACCGGGTTGCCCCACTCCTTGTCGTGATACGCCGTGTAGAGCGGGTCGTCACCGCACCACCAGCACCGCACAACGCCGTCGGCGCCGGTCCGGAGTCCATCTCGAGGCATGGGCCTAGCGCCGCCGCTTCTTCGCGGCCTTCTTCTTCGCAGCCCTCCGCGCCGGAGCCTTGCGCTTGGCGGCCTTCTTCTTCGCGGCACGCTTCTTCTTGGCCGCCTTCTTCTTCGCCTTCTTCTTGCGCGTTGTCGGTTTGGCCGGCAGCGTCTCGGCATAGGCCACGCTCCTGGCGAACCAGCGCTTCATCAGCGCCAGGTTCTTGAGAACCGTGCTCGGCACCTCGACGTAGCCGCGCATGACGGCGCCGTACTGGATGCTCGGCTTCCCGCGGTGCTTCTTGGTGAAGGTCTCGCGGTCCGCATCCGAGAGCCGGATCGAGACCTTGCCGTCCTTCGCGAAGAAGCTGAACATGTTCCCGTTCATCGACGTGTACGGGTTGGCCTTGCCCTTGCGTTGGATCTGCGGCTGGCTCGCAACGATCTTCTCGTAGAGCGCGAGGTTGTTTTCGTACATCCCCACGACGGCTACTTGGTCTCAGCCGCCTTCGCGCCCTTG
This sequence comes from Planctomycetota bacterium, assembly GCA_028281445.1. GTDB lineage: Bacteria > Planctomycetota > PLA2 > PLA2 > JAEUHO01 > JANQJW01. The sequence goes on from JANQJW010000131.1 coordinate 41,444, forward strand.
CGCGTGTAGGTGATCTCCAGGACCTGGTCCAAGGGCTTCTTCTCTGCCGTGCACCAGTGCATCTTGAAAACGTAGGTGTTCTCGTCTGTCCACTTGTACGTGCTGACGGTCGGACGCATCTTCTGCGTTCCGGAGTCCTTCATCTCGCCGTACATCGTGAGCACGCCGCTGTCGTCCGTCTGTCCACGAGTGACACTCGGGTCGCCGCCCATGCTCGAGATCCAGTAGCCGACGTACTCCTTCTTGGTCTGGTCGTAGGCGAGCGTGTAGCGCCCCTCCCACGGCATGCTGCCCATCATCGTTCCCTTGTAGTGCTGATCGAGGTACCAGCCGTTCATGATCACCTTGTTCGTGCTGCGGTCGGTACCACCCTTCATCGGCTGGCCGCCCATCCAGTAGGTCAGGACGGCGTCCCACTCGCCTTCGAGCTTCTTGAACTCCTCGTGCTGCTCACCCTTCGTCGGGAACATGCCGCCGCCGCCCTCGCCTTCTTCGGCGATGCCGTAGCCGCCCACCAGACCGAGCGCGAGCGCGCCCACCACCAAACCAATCGTCCACCGTGCCTTCATGTCTGACTCCTCGAGTTCGCGCCTGCGGGGGCGGCGAGTATAGGGAGCAGGTAGATGGCTCGTCGAGGCGTACTGCCGCAAAGAACGCGGAGGCCTGCCCCGCGGCCGTAGCGCCGCCCGAGCACGGCCAAGCGCATGGGAGTCTCCCTCTGGTCAGTCGAGGCGCACGAGCACGAAGAACGCGGGGTCGGAATCCGCGTCGCGACCGCCGGCAAGGATCGCCATCCGGCCGTCGGAGGCGATGCCGCCGCTCAGCCTGTCGCCGTCGGGCAGCGTGAACTCCATCAGCCCGTCGCCGTCGATGGCGAACGGTACGGAGGCGACGGGTATCGAGGACGCCCCGCCGTCGACGTTCAGCGTCCCCGTCGCCGTGGCGCGGCCGACTCCATCCGCGACAACCCGAGCGATCGTGGAGCGGTAGACACGCATCGCGTAGTCGTACTGGATCCCGACGAGAACGTAGGTACCCGTGAAGAGCCCATTGGTTGCGCCGAAGCGCAGCGGGAGCATGGCCTGGATGAGCGGGTCGTCGTCGGCGTCCCGGCCTCCACTGATGGCTGCTTCTCCGCCGTCCAACACGCCCCCCTGGTGGCTGCCTGCGTCGTAGGCCCCGTCAGGCAGGACCGCGTACGCACCGCTGCCCAACCCGGCAGCGACGCCAACGCCCTCCGTGTTGCGGAAGCCGCCGCTGGAGGTGCGCGCTCCCGCACCATCAAACTCCTGCCGGGCGTAGAGCGCATACGTTGCCGGCGAGGCGCCGAGTCCGCGTCTGAACTGAATGAGATGAAACGGACCGTTGAGCGTCGCATCACTGAACGTGCCGTTCTTGCGCAAGAGCAGCGCGATCCCGGGTGCACCTCCCGGCACGGTCCCGGCAACCGCGATGTCGCCCGCACGCGTGATGCCGCCTTCGTGTTCCTCGAACCCGAACGTCCCGTCGGCCGCCACGCTGGTCGCTGACGTCGTCATCAGGCCGCTCGAGTACGAGCCGTTGTCGTTGTTCTCGAAGCCGACCGCCATCATCCCCGCCGCATCAACTGTTGCAGTCCCCCAGAAGGTGTTGAGGCCGCCCCCGCTGCCGCCTTGGAGCAGCACCACGTGCCAGTCGCCCCGGATGTCAGGCGCCTCCGGGGGTGCCGGCGACTCGGTCTTGTCGAAGGGAACGAATCGGTCGCCACATGCGGGCAGGAGCACGAGCGCGGCGCACAGCAGGAGGTTGAGGCATCGCATGGACCTGAGGTGGCCGAAACGCGCACGCTGTAGACATGTCTACGATCGGCAATCTCGGGAACCCTTGGAGAGCGACGCAATCGCCCTGGAGGTTCCCGATGCCCTTCCGATCCCTCTCCCTTGCCCTTGCCCTGCTCTTGACGGCCTGCGGCGAGAGCCCCGTAGCCCACTACGAGGCCGATCCCCAGGCGGCCGGCCAGGCGGCCCTTCAGCAGAGCTTCGAGTCCGCGCTCGACATCGAGCTCGACGACGCGGCCCTCGGGAAGCTCCTGGCCACCCACGAACGCGTGTTGGCCCAGGGCGGTGACGTGCGCGGTGCCATGGCGGCCGCCGGCGACTGGGAGGGCTACGGCAAGGCGATGATCAAGTGGCGCGCGATGCGCTTCTCGGCCAAGCGCCGGGGGCCGCCCGTGACCATGGGCGACCTCGAGGTCACACCGGAGCTGCAGCGCCTGGTGAAAAAGTGGGAACCGCGCTTCCAAGCCGTCGAGGAGAAGTTCGACGACTAGGCTCTGTTTGGAAAGAGCCTCTGCTGCGCCCGACGATCCTCTCGCTGCGCGGACTCTCGAGCGCTCGCCAGCTCGCGCTCTCGTCCCCTGCTGGCACCGTCCGCGAAGGCGCCCCGGCGCGCGTCGGTCTCGCGGGGCTCGCGACGAGGCATTTCCAAGCAGAACCTGGGCCTACCGAACCAGCGCGCGCGCCTCGTCGGCGAGCTGCTTGACGCCGCGCGCCTCCAGCACTGACGGATCGGCGGCGATCAGATCCTCGAGCTCGGCGAGGCGACGACCGGCGTCGTCGTGCTCCTCGAGCCGGTGGTGGGTCATGCTCAGAACGGCCAAGTCCAGTGCATGCAGCGTAGGCGCTGTTCGTGCGTTGACCGAAGTCCGCCGCGCCCTGCGGTACTGCCCCGCCCGATAGGCGCCCAAGGCATAGAGCGTTTCCCGCCGGCCGTCTTGCAGTCCCTCCCTACGCCCGGCGTTCTTCATCTCCGCGATGATGCCCAACACGACCTCGCGCTGCGTCGGATCGCCGTCCGGCGGCAGGAACGTACGCCAGGCCCGCTCGAGCAGCGCGGCCCTACGACCACGGTGTCGGTGCACGAAGCGCAACGCGCGTTCCCGCACGTCGTCCGCCAAGGCCGTGCTCTCGCGAACACGCTCCAGGGCCGCCTCCGGATCGGACGCATACCCATCGAGCAAGGCCTGCACATCCGCCCCGAAGATCGCATCGGGCTGCTGGGCGGGCAGCCGCTCACGGTACGGCCGCGTCTCCCAGACACGGACGACGCCGCGTCCCTCGATCGTGATGAGCTTGGCCCCATCCGGACTGAAGCGAACCCCCTGCATCCAGTCGTGCTTCCCGCGCAACGTGGCGACGAGCCGTCCGGTCGCCATGTCCCAGAGCTTTGCGGAGCAGTCGGCTCCGCAGGCTGCGATCCGCTCGCCACCGGGCAGGAACGTCGCGGAGAGCAACGCGTCGGCTACGCCGGCCGAGTCCGAGGTGAGCGAGCGCAGCGTCCGAATCGACGTTCCGCTCTCCACGTCCCAGAGCCGGACCGTCCGGTCCCAGGACGAGCTCGCCAAGACGGTGTTGTCGTGCTGAAAGACGAGCTCCGTCACGATGCTGCCGTGTCCCTTGCACGTGCGCAGCTCGGTCAGATCCTTCGTGTCGAGCAGGCGGATCAAGCCCTCGTGCTCGCCGACGGCGATGAGACGGCCGTCGTAGCTGACTGCGAGCGACGACAACCATCCGGGGTAGATGGCCTTGCGTGCGACCTGCTTGCCCGTCTTGACGTCCCACTTCACGAGCGCGCCGTCGGTGCCGCCCGTGTAGAGGTGGTTGCTGTCGGCGGAGAAGGCGACGCGGGCTGCGCGATGGCCTTCGTTGGTGACCGCGTCGAGGCGATGCGCAAGCTGATCGGCGCCGACGTCCCAGATGAGGACGTCTCCCAGATAGTCCCCGGACGCCGCCCACCTGCCGTCGGGGCTGAATCGAACGGTGTGCACATGCCCGCGGTGACCGATCCAGTTCCGGATCTCTTCGTGAGTGTGCGCGTCGAAGACGCGCAGCATCGTGCCACCGGCGACGAAGGCATCGCCGGACGGTGCGTAGTCCAGCGCGGCGAGCTGGTGAAAGCCCGCGAGAAGAACATCCGGATCGCGGTGCCGAGGCACATGCCACTCGAGCACGGAGCCGCGCTGTGATCCCGTGACGAGACGCGTGCCGCTGGGATCGAAGCTCGCCGCGATCGAACGGCTGTCGTTGCCGTAGGTCACGAGACGCTCGCCGCTCTGTGGGTCCCAGACATGCACGTACGGTCCGTCGGACGTCAGGAGCCGCGTGCCGTCCGCGGACGCCGCGACCTGCTCGTTGCCGATGGGACGATCGTGTCCGAGCCTGTGCACCAGCGTCCCGTCAGCGACCCGGCGCAGGTCCACGTGACCATCCGAGGACGGCACGGCGATCGCGTCGCCCACGAAAGCAAGCGACTGGATCCCTCGGCGACCGCAGCGGGCCTGCCATACACGGCCACCCGTTCGCGCATCGAACAGGGAGACGGTCGCATCCCACGCACCGGCGGCAAGCCAGCGGCCGGACGCGTCGAACGCGACCGAATGCACCTGACTGCCCAGGCGCGTCGAGAAGACCTCCTTGCGCGTCTCCGTGTCTACGACATGCAGCACGCCGGCATGCCCCCCGTGCGCGAGGTACCGGCCGTCGGGGGAGAACGCAACGCCCCGGGTCTCGCCGACGTGCTCATCGACGATGCGCTGCGCATCCGGCCAGGACCAGACCTCAACGCCGACACGGGTTCCGACAACCCACGCTTCGCCGCGGGGATGCCAGTCGAAAGCGCGGACGTGCGCGCGGTGCTCTACGTGGGCAAGCTGTTCGGTCGTCGCCTCGTCGTGCACGCGCGTCTGCCCCGCGGCAACGGTGGCGAGGTGCTTGCCGTCCGGACTGTGTGCGACGAAGCGCACGTTCCACCGCCAGCGGTCGAACGAGCGCAGACTCCGATCGAGCCGGCTGTTGAGATGACGCCACTCCCAGTTGCGGAACTCGGCAGGCGCTTCGTCGAGCAGGCGCCGGGCCACGGGCACGTCGCGGTCCCGCAGCGCCGTCTCTGCCGCCGCGATGTTGGCGACATACTGGCGGAAGCGCGCGACGGACTCCTTCTCGCGCAGACTCCCGACGTAGTAGGCCGTGCTCGCGACAAGCGCGAAGAGCGCGACGACACCGATGACCGTGATGGCCTTGTGGCGGCGAACGAACGAGCGCAGCAGGTACCCGGCCGTCGGCGGGCGCGCCGAGATCGGCTTGCCGTCGAGAAACGCACGTAAGTCGGCCGCCAACGCCTCCGCCGTCGGGTAGCGCTGGGAGCGATCGCGCGCGATGGCCTTGAGCACGATCAGCTCGAGATCGCGGGGGATCTCGCCGTCGAGCTTGCGGGGCCGCGGTGGCGCCGCGCGGACGATCTGTGCGGCCAAGGCCGCGCGATCGTCTCCTTCGTAGGCCGGCGCGCCCGTGAGCAGTTCGTAGAGCGTGATGCCGAGGCCGTAGACGTCTCCCTGCACATCCGACACACCCTCGAAGCGCTCCGGTGCCATGTAGCGAAAGGTGCCGAGCAGGTCACCCGGCTGCGTGAGACCGTCGGACTCCGTCTCCTTGCAGAGTCCGAAGTCGCTGATCCAGACCGTGCCACTGTCGTCGAGCAGCAGGTTCGAGGGTTTGACGTCACGATGGAGCACACCCTGCGCATGCGCCGCGGCGATGCCCTCGCTCGCCTGAAGCATGAGCTGCGCGACGCGCTCGTACCGCGTGCCTGTGCCCGGTGTCTCATCGGCTTCGTCCAAGCCGCACCCGTCGACGAACTGCATCGTGTAATAGGTGACGCCCTCGTGCTCGCCCCAGCCGATCACCGGAACGATGTTGGGATGCTGCAAGCGCGCCGCAGCTTGAGCCTCCAGCCGGAACCGCTCGAGGAAGCGCGGATCGAGCGTCATCTGCTTGGGCAGGACCTTGAGCGCAACGCGGCGGCCAAGCGTCTTCTGCACCGCTTCGTAGACGACGCCCATGCCCCCACGGCCGATCTCGCGCAGAAGCACGTACTCCCCGAGCTCGTCCGGCGCGGTGTCACCGCCTTCCAGATCCTGCAGCACCGGGAAGAGATCCGAGATGTCGCTCGCGAGAGCGGGATTGGCCCGGACGTAGGAAGAGATGGAGGGCGACTCCCCCGCGCGCGTGCGGGCGACGAATTCCTCGGCCAACCGGTCGAGTTCCGCCTGGGAGGAGCCGTCCGTGCTCATGAACGGCATGATACCGGCCCGCGCGTATGCTCGTTGTATGCCGAGCGGTCCCGACACCGAAGCGCTGCTCGCCGCCGACGGCGAGGAACGGCGCGCGATCCTGAACCGCATGTTCGAGGAACAGAAGCCGCGGCTGCTGCGCATGATCGCCGTTCGCATGCATCCGAAGGTGCGCGCACGCGTCGGCGCGTCGGACATCGTGCAGGAGACCTATGTCGAGGCCTTCAAGCACGTCGAGGACTATGCGCGCGACCCGCGCATGCCGTTCTTCCTCTGGGTGCGCCGCATCGCCGGACAGCGACTGATGAAGGCCCACCGCTTCCATCTCGATGCCCAACGGCGCGACGCGCGTCAGGAGCAGAGGGCGGAACGCTGCATCCCGAACGCCAGCACGGTCGCCATGGCGGAGTTCCTGCAAGATGAGCGGCCGTCGCCGCCCAGCATGGCAGAACGCGACGAAGCACGCAGCCGTCTGGTTCGCCTGCTCGACGAGATGAACGAAACCGACCGCGAGGTCATCGCAATGCGCCACTTCGAGGGATTGTCGAACGAGGAGGTCGCGGCCGAGCTCGACCTAAGCAAGCACGCAGCGAGCAAGCGCTACATCCGCGCGCTCAAGAAGCTCAAGTCGCTCGTCGTGGAGGCGGAGGCAGGCTAGGCCGGCCAGGCGGCTTTCAGGCGGGCGAGCACGTCCCGGAACTGCTCGTCGCTCAGCTCGACCCGCTCGCCGAGCACAGGCTGCTTCGGCCAGCCGGCGTCGGGGAATCGCGCGTCGCCCAGCGCGACGGGTTCGGCGTAGCGCGGGATCACGTGGTAGTGCACCTGCGGGTCCGACATCATCAGCATGAGGTAGTTGATCTTGTCGTAGGCAAAGACCTCACGCAGCGTCGATTCGATGTCGCCGATGACGGCGTGCATTTCGCTGAAGGCCTCGGCCGGTAGCTCCGAGAAGCGCCCGTGAAGACCGTTGTGCGCCATTACGAGGCTTCCGACGGTCACCTGGACAGGACGCAGGACAACCGTCCAGTGGTCATAGGTCCGAATGGCCGTTTCCGGATAGCCGAACGTCTCGAGCGTCGGGTGCATCAGCGGCGGATCCTACTAGAGTCTCGCCCCTCAACCCAAGGAGACAGGCAATGGACATCAACTGGCAGGAGCTGCTCAACAAGCTCGTCGAACAGGTCGTGCTCTGGGCGCCCAACATCTTGTGGGCGATCGGCATCTTCATCATCGGACGCATCGTCGTGCGTCTGGTTCGGCGGATCATGCGCGGCGCCATGCGGCGTGCCAAGACCGAGGAGACGCTCGTCCTCTTCATCAGCAACATCGCCTACGCGGCGCTGATGACCTTCGTCATCATCGCGGCGCTCGGGAAACTCGGCGTGAAGACGGACTCCCTGGTTGCGATCCTCGCCGCTGCCGGCCTCGCCGTCGGCTTCGCCCTTCAGGGCTCGCTCGGCAACTTCGCTGCCGGCGTGATGCTCATCATGTTCCGTCCCTTCAAGATCGGCGATCTGGTCGAGGCCGGCGGCGTCACGGGCGTCGTTGAGAACATCGAGGTCTTCTCGACGATCATGCGCACGCTCGACAACAAAAAGGTGATCGTGCCCAACGGGTCGATCACGGGGGACGTGATCACCAACTACAGCGGCAACGAAACACGCCGCGTCGACCTCGTGGCCGGCATCGGCTACGGCGACGACATCGTGGCAGCGAAGAAGATCCTCGAGGAGATCCTCGCCATGCACCCGCTCGTGCTGAAAGACCCCAAGCCGAGCGTTGCTCTGATCGAGCTGGCCGACAGCAGCGTGAACTTCAACGTGCGTCCCTGGTGCAAGACCGACGACTACTGGACCGTCTACAGCGAGGTCACGGAGCAGATCAAGCTGCGCTTCGACGCGGCTGGCATCAGCATCCCGTACCCGCAGCAGGACGTGCACATGCACAACGTGGCCTAGGCCACTCAGCGCTTGCGGAACCCCTCCGTGTGGAAGGTGAAGGACGTCTCGTACGGCTTGCCGTCGATCTCGGCCTTCACCTCCACGCGGTAGTCCGTGCCTTCCTTCAGCGCCCGCTTGGGGATGATGCAGATGCTGAACTGGTTGTGTGGAATGGAGGCGTGCGCCGGTTTCTCCATCCAGGAGACGTAGGCCGCGACCTTCTTCTTGCGCTTGGTACGCAGGGCGGCTTTCACGTTCTTGATCCGGGTCCCGGGTGGCCAGCGCAGCGTGATCGGGAACCCGGCGGGCGGGCTCTGCGGAACCGGCGAGGGCACTTCGGTGTGGTTGAAGCCGACGGGTACGGACGCGCCCGACGAAGGGGCCGGCACAATGATGGGGTAGCGCCAACGAACGGGCTTGCGCAGGCTGAGACCGTCGAGGATCACGTGCTTCTTGCCCACGCCTAGACCGAAGTGCGTCGTGTCGGGTTCCATGAGCGTGCGGCGGTGGAAGAACGTCGCGAGCGAGTCGCGCGCCACGCGGTCGAGATCATCGCCGGTGGCGATGTTGCCGTTGCGCCCTGACTTGGCGCCCTCGGGCGTGTAGCCCGCCTTGCCCTTCCGCTGATAGTGCGTGATGCCGTGGCGGTCCATGTACGCACAGTGGGCTTCGCAGGCCTTGGAGAGCTCGGCGCTGTATGCCACCGGCGGCAAGCCGTTCTGCATGCGCAGCTCGTTCATGTCGACGATCGTGTACAGGTGATCGCGTGGCGCCTTGATCGGCTCGGCCGACCAGGCGATCGTCTTCTTCTCGGCGTCTACCGACACGCGCACCATGGCACGGTCAACGATCAGTGGATCGCGGAAAGGCGCCAGGTAGCGGCCGCGTCCCTCGATCGCCCAGCCGTCCACGTTCGGCTCGTCGAACCGCCCATCACGGTCCACGTCCACGAAGAGCAGCGTCTGCCGCGCGACGCGTCCGGCGAGTGCCGTCTGCCGTCCGGAGGCGGTGCGCCCCTTCGGCAGCAGCCATGAAAAAGGGCGCGGCTCCTCGAGAGCTACGACGCGCGCCTTGCTCGTCTCCGGCCGGGCCTCTGCGATATGACCCGCGAAGGCCAGCAGGACCGCAAGGAAGGCGGCGCGCACGGCCCTAGTCGCCGCCGGCGGCCTCCGCCGCTTCTGCCTCTGCCTTCTCGGCCTTCTTGACTTCCTTCTTCAGCAGCGCCATGCCCGCTTTGTAGGCGCGCACCCAGCCGCGCAGCAACTGGCCGTACTCCGATGACTTCGTGCCCGAGTAGCGCTCGGCCTTCAGCCGCGCGTCGCGCAGCGCCGTCAACACCTCGACCGCGGGCTCACGCAGCATGTGATCGCGCGGCAGTTCCTCCATCTCCTTGCGGAGGCTGTCTTCTTCGATCGCCTGCATCGCCGCTGCGAGGACCTGCAGCGAGAGCATCTGCTGCTCGAGCGTGTCGCGTGTCGTATGCAGCAACTTCTTGCGCTCGGCGACGTACTCGCGCTTCTTCTTCTGAAGCTCGCGCCGGCGGATTTCGCAGTGCGAGCAGTGACGGCGTCGCCAACCCCAGCCGCGCCGATACGTGTCGAGGAGGTGGCGGTACGAGCGCAGCTCGTAGCCGTAGCCCAAGTCGCCGACGGACTGGCGGCCGAGTACGGCACCGCGCCACAGCAGCCCGGGATGGCCGTAGCCGAAGTAGCCGGCGGTATGCGACGGCGGCTTGGTGCGCGTCGCGGGCACGCCGGCCATACCGCGGCGGTCCGTGATCTGCGCCTTGTTGTAGCCCTTCCAGGCGCCGTGCAACTCGGTACCCAGGCCTGCGATCTCGCGCGTGAAGCGTGACCAGGCCTCGGGCTTGACGCGCTGGGGGGTCCCGACCTCGGGCTCCCAGTACTTGCGCTGCATCAACGTGTCGACGCGCTTGACCATGCGTCCGACGCGCGGCTTGAGGTGCGCCGTCCAGACGTCGTAGACGCCCCGGTCGCGTTCGGTACGCGGCGGCGGGGTCGCATTCTCGGCGATCCAATCGCGATAGGAACGCAGGTACTCGATCGGATCCACGGGATCGGCCTCGCGTTCAAAGTGCTCGCGCCGCAGCTCGGTCAAGGGCGAGGGCGTCAGGTCCTCGGCCTTCTTCTTCTGCTCCTTCTCCTTCTTTGACATCGTGCCGTCTGACTCATCGTCTCCGTACGACGGCGCCAGGGCCAGAAGGCCCACACACAACCCGACACACACCTGCTTGAACATGACGACTCCTGTCGATTGGGCCCAGGATCATAACGCCGTGCCGACGTCGCCGAATCGGCCACACCCGGTTTCGTGGTAGACAGCGTGCATGGCGGACCTGTTGGCCCGATTCGACGAGACCGTACGCCGGGCCGAGCCCCGACTTCCTTCGGGCTACCGGACGGAACGCGGCTCCGGCGACGTGCTGCGCGCCTTCGGCCCGTTTCCCGACGTCTGGAACAACTGGATCGGCTACCACCGCTTCAATGCAGCCGACGCGGAGGCGGTCGTCGACGAGCAGGTGATGGCGTTCGGCGCACTCGGGCACGCGTTCCGCTGGAAGGTCTACGACCACGACCAGCCGACGGAGCTGCCGGTACTCCTGACGGCCCGAGGGTTCGTTCGCACGGACACGACGGCCCTCATGGTGATGGAGAGTGCCGAAGCAGCGCAGCTCGAGACGAGCAGCGTTGCATACGTCCAGCTAGAGGACCCCGAAACGTTGGCGGAAGAGCTGCGTCCGGTCGCCGATGCAGTATGGGACGACGACGCGGACCAGCTCATCGAGACGTTCGGCATGGAGCTGCGCGACATGCCGGAACACATGGCCCTGTTCGCGGCCAAGCTGGGCGGGCAGACGGTGGGCAGCGGGCTGATCCGCTACAATGACGAGTTCACGTTCGGGGGCCTCTACGCGGGCAACACGGTCCCCGAAGCGCGTGGACGCGGCGTCTACCGCGGCATGATCGCAGCGCGGGCGCAGCACGCGCTGGCGCGCAACGCTGGGCACCTCTTCGTCGAAGCCGGTGACATGAGCCGGCCGATTCTCGAACGCGTCGGGTTCGAGGAGATCGCCCAGGTCTCGAACTACGCCTTCGGCGTGTAGCCCAGGTTCTACTTCTCTTCGCAGCGCACGTCCTTCCAACGGGCGCCCCCGCCGGACTGCACGCCGACGCCCCAGCGCCCGGCCAGGTCGCGGTCGGCCGTGTGGTCGCCGATCTTCTTGCCCTTGCTGCGAACGGTGATCTTGGAACCGTCGACTGTGACGTCGACCGAGAGGGGCTTGCCGGCCTTGATCTTCCTCTCGACGTTCCAGTGGTTGATCCACTTGTCGTCCTTGCTGCGGTACTCGAGAAGCGTGAATCCGGATCCGACACGCGTCGCGATCGAGAAGAAGCCCGCATCGCTCTTGCCGACGTAGATGTTCGCCTGCGGGTTGGAAGACGCGGGGATGGTCACCTTGGCCTTCACCTGGTAGGAGGAGCCAACCGCCGGCATGCGCCAGGCGACCGCGTTCCTATTGCGGTACGCCATCTGGCGCCACTCCTTACCGTCCACATGGAGGGTGCGGTGCGGCTCGCGCCAGCGCGGCGCAAATCCATCGACGTGCGTGCGGTAGGCGTCGTGGATCTTGTCCAGCGCCGCGTCGTCCCAGACGGTGCGGACCTTCTCGTAGAGCCGCTGCGTGAACCGCGGGCCGCCGCCCAGCCCCCACGCGAGCTTCATGACCTGTTGGAGCTCGCCTTCGTGCTCGGCGAAGAGGAACCGGAAGAGCGTCCACCAGATCGCATACCGCTCGTTCGAGTTGAGGTGCTCCAGGTTCTCCTGGAAGACCGCCCGCGGCCCCGGCAAGAGCCCGCGGCGGCGCAGCGACTGGCACAGGTAGAAACGCTGCGCGTAGAAGGGCGTCTCTTCGACAGCTTCCGTCCACCCCTTCGCCACGGAGATGCGCTCGGCGATCAGCGTCGCCATGCCCTCGGCCAACCAGTTCGGATGCGAACGATGGTTGTTGATCAGCGCATAGACGGCGACATGCACAGCCTCGTGCGCCTGTTGGCGAAGGAAGTGACGACTCGCGCCGAGCGCTTTCCGAACCGATGCATCGCCGTCGGGAACCAGGGCGGAGTAGACGGCGCGCGTCCCGAAGTGGCTGAAGCACAGGTTGTTCTTGAAGCGCCCCTTCGTGAGCTTCTGCTCGGCGGTCTCGTATCCCGCGACCGTCTCGAACACGTTGACCACCAGCCGTTCCTCGAGCTTGATGTCCGACCGGCCGAGGAAGCGCAACGTCTCGTTCCAGGCGGGCTCGACCGCAGCGAGCACCTCCTTGGCGAGCGCCTTGTCGTCGAAGTCCATACGAACCTCGTAGCGCTTCCCCTTGACGACGGTTACGGGGGCATCGCCGACGGCAACCGCAGGACTGAGAACGAGGCACGCAGCGAGGAGCGGCCACGAGAGCTTCTTGGGTCCGGCCATCGGCGGAGCGTACCACCCGGGCTGCGGGCGCTCACATGCGCCGATACACGCCACGGCGAACGTCCCAGGGTTCGAGGGCTTCGGCCTGCACGACTTCGTGATGGCCCACCACGAGAGCGCCGCCCGCGACGATGCGCTGGGCCAGTTCGCCTGCAAGACGCGCCTGGCCTTCGCCGTCGAAGTACGTGAAGCCCAGGTTCCGGCAGAGAACGAGGTCGTACGGCCCCGGCGGCATTCCTGCGCGCACGTCCTCGCACCGGAAGATCACGTTCCGGCGGAAGCGCTCGTGCAATGCGAGCTCGTCACCGATCCGCATGAACGCCTCGTCTCGCCATGAGCCTGGCAGCTCGCGGACGCCACTCGCGCGATAGCGCGCACTGCGTGCTCGCTCGATCATGTGCGGATCGACGTCGGTCCCGAGAACTTCGACCGGCAGACCGCGGAGGGCGCCACCGATCGCGAGCGTGTAGGCCTCTTCCCCGGACGCACATCCCACGGACCAGATCCGCACGGGTTCACCGCCGCGCGCAGTGGCCAGGGCCGGGAGTACACGGTCGAAGAGGAACGCGAATACGCCGCGATTGCGATAGAAGCGCGAGATCGTCACGCGACAGAGGCCGTCGAGGACCTGCCACTCTTCGGCATGGTCCGTCAGGTAGGCGCGATACGCATCCGCATCGGCGAGGCCGAGTGCGGCCATGCGTGCGCTGATGCGGCGGCGCACCTGCCTGCGCACGCGGCGAAAGCCGGTCCAGCGCAGCCCCAGCTTCGGCAAGGCCCACTGGAGGAACTCGACGGACTCCTTGTCGTTCACGTGCGCGATTGTGCCGCGGCGCCTCGCGTGCTGGGTAGGATCTCGCGCGCGCCGGAAGGACGGATCATGTTCGCGCGAAACGCATGTCTGCTCGTTCTCCTTGTTCTGCTCTGCGCCTGCGGCGAGAAGAGGGACACACCGGAGCTCGAGATCGTTGCGGAATCAGGGCACCGGTGGACGGGCGTTGCCGTCGCCAAGAACGGACGCATCTTCGTCAACTTCCCACGCTGGTCGGATGACGTGCCCATGAGCGTCGCTGAGCTCGTCGACGGCAAGCCGGTCGCATTCCCAGGCGGATGGGACGAGTGGGCCCCGGAGAAGGACGCTGCGAAGACGCACGTCTGCGTGCAGAGCGTGACCGTGGACGACGAGGGTGCGCTATGGATCCTCGATCCTGCCAATCCGAAGTTCGCCGGTGTCATCAAGCGCGGGCCCAAGCTCTCGCGTCATGATCTGAAGAGCAAGATCGCGCGCATCTATCGCTTCGACGAGAAGGTCGCCCTCCCGAACAGCTACCTCAACGACGTGCGTGTCGACACGAAGACGAAGACCGCCTACATGACCGACAGCGGCGCCGGCGGTCTCGTGGTGCTGGACCTCGAGTCAGGACGCAGCCGCCGCGTGCTGGACGGCCACGCCTCGACAATGGCGGAGCCGATCGACATCACCATCGAGGGCAAGGCCTGGAAGCGCGGCGGCAAGACGCCGCAGGTCCACGCCGACGGCATCGGGCTCTCGCCGGACCGTAAGTGGGTCTACTACCAGGCGCTGACCGGCCGCACCATGTACCGCGTGTCGACGGTGGCGCTGCGCGACGCGTCGTTGAGCGCGGAAGCCCTCGCAAAGCAGGTCGAGCGCGTGGCCGAGAGCGGCGTATCCGACGGACTCATCTTCGATGCGCACGGCAATCTCTACCTCTCGTCGCTCGAGGAGAACGCCGTGAATCGGCTGACGCCCTCCCACGAACGCGCGCTCGTGGTGAAGGACGAACGTCTCTCGTGGCCGGACTCCTTCGCGCTCGGACGGGACGGCTGGATCTACGTGACGACGGCACAGATCCACCAAGGCGACACGCCGCGCGATCCGTTCCGGGTCTGGCGGTTCAAGCCGTAATTCGCGAAACCCCCGGCTCGTTCCCTGCATCAGCCCGGCACGAGCAAACTACAAGACCGTCTGGACCGCATGAAAGCGGCCTTTCTCGAACAGGTTCCCGACGAGACCAAAACCGTGATGGCGCGGGCGACCGAGGACTTGCGCGCGTCCGGGATCATGGACGGCATCCCGCAGGTCGGGAGCCGCCTCCCCGACTTCGAGCTGCCCGACACGGACGGCAACCCGGTGCGCTCGGTGGACCTGCGCGCGAGCGGGCCGATGGTATTGACGATCTACCGCGGCGCGTGGTGACCCTATTGCAACGCGGAGCTGGATGCTCTGCAGAAGCGCCACGCGGATTTCGAGGCGGCGGGCGCCACGCTCGTCGCGATCGCGCCCCAGACGCGTGAGAAGAACGCCGAGATCAAGGCGAATCACAAGCTCGCCTTCCCCGTCCTCAGCGACCTCGGGCACGCCTACGCGAAGCAGCTCGCCCTCGACTTCACGGTGCCGGAAGACCTCCGCGAGGTGTACCGCGGCTTCGGCGTCGATCTGCCCGACTTCAACGCGGACGACTCGTGGCAGCTGCCGTTGCCCGCTCGCATCGTCATCGACCAGGAGGGCACGGTGCGCCACATCGACTCCGATCCGGACTACACGGTTCGACCCGATCCTGAGTCGACGCTGGAAGTCCTGCGCACGCTGCGCGCGGAAACCACGTAGCGCTGCCGCCCGCGGGCCTGTATGTACAGAGCTCGCGCCAGACCGAGGAGGATCCGTGGACACGATTGAAGCCATCTACGCCCGCCGTGCCGTCAAGCACTTCGACCCGGAGCACCAGCTAACGGACGAGGAGATCGAGAAGCTCATGGAGGCTGCCATGCAGGCGCCTACCAGCTTCAACATCCAGCACTGGCGATTCGTTCTCATCCGTGACCCGGAGCTTCGCAAGCAGGTCCGAGCAGCCGGCAACGACCAGGCGCAGATGACGGATGCGTCGCTGCTCATTCTCATTACGGGCGACGTGAAGGCCTGGGAGAAGGAGCCCGGCCGCTACTGGCGCAACGCACCGCAAGAGGTCGCGGACATCCTCGTAGGCTGGATGGGACCGTTCCACGAAGGCAACGAACAGCTTCAGCGCGACGAAGCCATGCGATCGATCGGCATCGCCGCTCAGACGATCATGCTGGCCGCGCGTTCGATGGGCTACGAGTCGTGTCCGATGATCGGATTCGACTTCGACGCCGTCGCCAAGCTGGTGAACCTCCCGGAGGATCACTGCATCGGACCGATGGTCGCCGTCGGCAAGGGCACCCAGGACCCCTGGCCCAAGCCGGGTCAGCTCGCCTACGACGATGTCGTGATCCAGAACGGCTTCGGCTAGCGAAACGCGTCAACACCTCCTGCGCCCCGGCCGATTACCGGGGCGAGGAGGCAGCGATGGTCCGCGAGGTGCTGATCGTGCGGCCCTCTGCGTGCGCGCGCGCGCGCCGCGGCGGCGATGCCCGGCAGGTCGCCCAGCGCATCGGCGCGTACCTGATGGCTTCGGAGCGTCTGCCGGACGGCATCGTCGCGGCGCCGGACCGCCGCAGCCGCCGGCTTGCCGAAGGCGCTGCCAAGGTGATGGGGCTCTCGGCCGCCTCCGTCGCCCATCCGCCTTGGCTACGCAGCCCGGATCCCGCCACGCTGGTCGCAACCCTGCAGGTGTTGCAGGGAGAGCGGCTTCTCGCATTCGGGGAAACCCCCGGCTTGAAGCTTCCGTTCGCGCCGCTGCTCGCGCTCGAGCAGGTGGGTGCCAAGCCGAGCGTTCGCGACGTCATCTCCGATGAGCAGTTGCCGGAGACGTTTCCATTTCCGACGATCGAAGGCATCGAGCAACGCCCGTACCCCGCCTACTACTACTTCCAGACCGGTGTGATTCCCTACCGCTTGACGGACAGGGGCGCGGAGATCCTGCTGATCACGAACCACAAGGGCACGAAGTGGGGCATCCCGAAGGGCATCCACGAGCCCGGCTTCTCGGCGCGGGCGTCCGCCGCGAAGGAAGCCCTGGAGGAAGCCGGTGTGATCGGCGAGGTCGAAGACGAAGTGCTTGGTAGCTACGCCGTGAAGAAGTGGGGTGGCACCTGCACGGTCACCGCGTTCCCGATGGAAGTGACGTGCGTGCTGCAGCGCTGGGCCGAGTCGTACCGCCGCCGGCGCTGGCTGCCCGCGGAGCGCGCCGCGCGCAAGGTGAAGAGGAAGAAGCTGGCGCGCATCGTCGCCGCGTTGGCACGGAGCCTCAGTTAGCGAATCGGGAAGTCGAGCCCGCTTGGGAAGCCGTGGCTTAGCAGGCGCAGCATCGAGGCGATCTCTCCGTGGTGCTGATAGGCGTGCACCTGCGTCCGAATGGCGACGTGGGCCGGCGCCAGGTCGACCGTCGTGCCGTTCCACTGCGTCATGCTGCGCGGTGCACTCAGCTCTTCGTCGGTGTACCCGCCGAGCTGCTCGGCGGATCGTTCCGCGATCTCCGCCCGCAACGCGCGGAGCGCATCGACGGTCGTGTGCTCGGTTTCGTCATCGTCCAGGCGGATCTCTCCGCGCATGACGCCGAACCAGTAGCGCTCGGCGGCCAGGTAGTGATGCACCTGCAGCGCCAGCGTCGGATAGCTGAACCCCTCGACCTCCCGGTGAAGGGCCTCCTCGGGGAGCGTCGCCAGGTGGTCGAGAACCCCCTGGATGCTGACGTGGGTGCGCTGATGGAGATCGAGAATGCCGGCCGTCGTATACATGCGCCCCACCCTACGCGGCCGTTGCGGTACAACACGCCCGAGAAGGAGATCCCGACGATGAAGCACTACGACCTGGCCGGCGGCGGCTCGATTCCTGCGCTCGGCCTCGGCACCTGGAAGTCCCAGCCCGGGGAGGTCGGTCCCGTCATCCGCGAAGCCATCCGGATCGGCTACCGCCACTTCGATTGCGCGCGCGCGTACATGAACGAGGCGGAGATCGGTGAGGCCTTCAAGGCCGCGATCGCGGACGGCGACGTGACGCGCGAGGAGCTGTTCGTCACGTCCAAGCTCTGGAACGACTCGCACAAGGAAGCCGACGTGCGCCCCGCAATCGAGAAGACCATCGGCGACCTGCAGTTCGACTACGTCGATCTCTACCTGATGCACTGGCCGGTCGCGTTGCGTCCGGGGGCGTTCTTTCCCCAGTCGCCATCCGATCTCGTGAGCCTGGATGAGATTCCGCTGATCGAGACATGGCGCGCGATGGAGGCCTGCCAGAAGGCGGGGCTCGCCAAGCACATCGGCGTATCCAACTTCAACGCCCAGAAGATCGACGACCTCGCCGACCAGGCCGAGGTGCCGATCGCCGCCAACCAGGTCGAGATGCACCCGTACCTCGCACAAGACGACCTCGTCAGCCGCTGCGCAGCCCGGGGCGTGCACATGACGGCGTACTCCCCCCTCGGTTCGCCGGACCGCCCTGACACGCTGCGCAAGTCCGGCGACCCGGACCTGCTTGCGCACCCGGTCATAGGCGGGATCGCATCCAAGCACTCTGTCACCAGCGCGCAGGTCCTGCTCGCGTGGGCGGTGAACCGTGGCACGAGCGTGATTCCCAAGTCGGTCAACCCCGAACGGCTGAAACAGAACTTTGCCGCTGCGTTGCTCGCACTGGACGACGCGGACGTGGCGGCCATCGCCGAGATCGACGCAGGCTACCGCTACATCGACGGCGCGTTCTGGGCGCAGGAGGGGTCGCCGTACACCGTCGAAGACCTCTGGGGGTAGGAAACACAGCCTCCCTGGGCGCCGTAACTCGTTGTGCTGCAACGCGCCAGGTATGGCGCCATCGGACATCGCATTGGCACGATCTGCTAATGTCAGGGCCCCGCTTCAGCCCTACTCTCCCTCCGTGATGAGCAGACGAGCTCTCACGGAGACGGAGTGAACACGATGAGCAAGACGATCCTGGTCACCGGCGCCTCGGCTGGCATCGGCAAGGCGACTGCAGAGCTGCTGCTGAAGGACGGCTTCACCGTCTACGTCGCAGCGCGACGTGTGGAGAAGATGGCCGACCTGGAGCGGCTGGGCGCGAAGCCGATCGCCATGGACATCACCAACGACGACCAGGTGGCGGCCGCCGTCGAGCGCATCAAGGAAGAGACCGGCGGCGTGGATATCCTCGTCAACAACGCCGGCTTCGGGATGTACGGCTCTGTGGAAGAGACGAGCATCGAAGACGCGCGCTACCAGTTCGAGGTCAACCTCTTCGGGCTCGCGCGGCTGACGCAGCTCGTGCTGCCGCACATGCGCGCCATGCGCTCGGGCAAGATCATCAACGTCAGCTCGGTCGGCGGGAAGGTCTACACCCCGCTGGGCGCCTGGTACCACGCGACGAAGCACGCACTAGAGGGCTGGTCCGACAGCTTGCGCCTGGAGCTGGCGCAGTTCGGCATCGACGTCGTCATCATTCAGCCCGGTGCGATCAAGACCGAGTTCGGCGACGTGATGATCGCGCCGATGCTCGAGCGTTCGGGCAGCGGCCCCTATGGCGCGCTGGCCAACAAGATGGCGGAAGCGAACGACCGTGTACACCAGAACGGGAACTCGTCGCCGCCGTCGGTGATCGCCAACGTGATCGCGAAGTCGATCTACGCCGAGCGGCCCAAGACCCGCTACGCCGCCGGCAAGTACGCCAAGCCGTTGTTGTTCGTGCGCAAGCTCGGCGATCGCACGTACGACAAGACGCTCATGAAGCAGTTCAAGCTGAACCCCGCGAAGTAGTCCCTCCCATGACACGACCTCTCGGATTCCCTGTCGAGCCTGCCTGGCGCCTCCTCCTCAAGGATCTTGGCGTTGACGAACGCGTGGTCCTGCGCCAGGCAGGCCTCCCCGAGGACCTTCTTTCGCGCACGGAAGCGGTCATGCGCACGGACGAGTACTTCCGGCTGTGGGAAAGCATCGAGGCCGAAGTCGACGACCCGCTCTTCCCCATTCGCCTGAGCGAGGTCATCCGGGCGGAGCACTTCATGCCCGCTCTCTTCGCGGCGCTCTGCAGCCCGAACTTCCTCACGGCGATCAAGCGCCTCAGCAAGTACAAGCGGCTGTGCGCGCCGATGCGTCTAGACATCGAAGAGACGCGCGACAGCGTCACGGTCCGTCCGGTGTGGCTCGACACGTCTGCCACGCCGCCGCGCTCGCTCGTCGCGATGGAGCTCGTGTTCAAGCTGCGCCTGCTACGCATCGCAACGCGCGAAGAGAAGATCCGCCCGCTGCGCGTCAGCACGCCGGTTCCGCCCCAGCCCGCGGAGGCGTACGAGGACTTCTTCGGCGTTCGCGTGCGCCGCAGCGACGACCACATGATCCGCTTCTCGATGGGAGACGCCCTGCGGCCGTTCCTCACCGCAAACGAGGGCATGTGGAACACGTTCGAGCCTGAGCTTCGCCGGCGCCTGGCCCAGCTCGACGAGGATGCGGCCGTGGCCGAGCGCGTGCGTGCCGCGCTGCTCGAGGGGCTTCCAAGCGGCCGTACGTCGGCAGACGACGTCGCCGGTCAACTCGCGATGAGCAAGCGCACGCTCCAGCGGCGGCTGCGATCCGAGGACACGTCCTTCAACGACGTGCTGCAGAACACCCGCGAAGACCTCGCACGTCACTACCTGACACACACAGTGGTGTCTTCGACCGAGATCGCGTTCCTGCTCGGCTTCGAAGAGCCGACGTCCTTTTACCGCGCGTTCAGCGACTGGACCGGCACGACGCCGGAAGCCGTACGCGCGGCGGCGAGCTGACCATGGCTTCTCAAACGACCACGCGGCCGAGGAAGAAGCGTCGCTTCGTCTGGCGCGTCGTGCGACTGGTCCTCTTCTTGATCGTCGCCTTCCTCGGCTTCGTAGGCGTCCAGATCTGGACGCCGATCGGCAAGGCACCGGCCGGCGAGCGGCTCGCGCGGATGCAGGCTTCGCCCAACTGGAAGGACGACGGCTTCCGCAGTCCCGTCCACGTGCAGACGAGCACGTGGGAGGCGATCAAGGAAGTCTGGTCCACCGATACGAACGAAACGGTTCCCTCCACGGCGATCCCCACGACGCGCGTAGATCCTGCGATGTTCGCCACGCCGCCGTCCTCGGGCATCCGCGTCACCTGGCTCGGACACTCGACGATGATCATCGAGCTCGAGGGGCGGTGCTTCCTGACCGACCCGGTCTGGGGTCCACGTGCCTCGCCGCTCTCGTGGATGGGGCCCAAGCGCTGGTACGAGCCGGTCATCGCGCTCGAGGACTTGCCGTCGATCGATGCGGTCGTCATCTCGCACGACCACTACGACCACCTCGACTATCCCACGATCCAGAAGATCAAGGACTGGGACACGCTCTTCCTCGTGCCCCTGGGCATCGGCGCGCACCTCGAGTACTGGGGCGTTGCGAAGGAGAAGATCGTCGAGCTGGACTGGTGGGACGAGCAACCGTTCGGCGACGTCATGGTGGTCTGTGCGCCTGCACGCCACTTCTCAGGCCGCTTCATCGGCAACACGCGCCGCACCCTCTGGTGCGGGTTCGCGTTCGTCGGGCCGAACCGCCGCGCGTTCTTCTCCGGCGACACGGCCATGTTCCCGGGGTTCACGGAGATCGGAGAACGCCTCGGGCCGTTCGACGTGACGATGCTCGACGCCGGCGCCTACGCACAGGCCTGGGCCGACGTGCACATGGGCCCCGAGCAGAGCGTGGACGCGCACCGGATGCTCAAGGGACGCGTCCTGATGCCCGTCCATTGGGGTCTCTTCGAGTTGGCCCCGCACAGCTGGACCGAGCCGATCGAGCGCATGCTCGTCGCGGCCAAGCAGTACGACACCACGATGGTCGCGCCGCGCCCGGGAGACAGCTTCGACCCGCTGGCCCCGCCCCCCGTTCGTCGCTGGTGGCCGCGCGTCAAGTGGCGCACCGCGGAGGAATACCCGCTGTACTCCAGCAAGTAGCGGCGCGCGCCATCCTGCAGGTACGGTGTCGGTCATGCGCCTTGCTCTCCCCTTGTTGCTGATCGCAGTGCTGGTCTCCAGCGCGTGTGGGACGAGTGCCGACACAACGGGCCCCGTGGTTTCAGGCGGCTACACGTGGTCGTCGTTCTTCTTCCCCGGATCGTTCGCAACCGGCGGGCGTGGGATCAACGATACGGGCGAGATCGCCGCGTACTACCAGGCGTCGGCCATGGAGACGGACACGCATGCGCTGCTCCTGATCGGCGACGTGTTCTTCGAGATCGACCCGCCGGGCACCGTGAACGACGGACGCGGAATGGGCATCAACGCGAGCCAGACTGTCGTCGGCTCCTACAACGGCGGCATGTCGCAGGTCGGCTTCACGCGGTCGGCCGGCGGTGTCTTCACGGACGTCGTCTATCCCATGTCATTCGGAACGACCGTGCGCGGAAACAACGACGCCGGCGACCTGGCCGGCGAGTGGGACGACGCGGCGGACGTGCGCCATGGGTTTTCGCGCATCGGCGGCACCTTCGCACCGGTCGACGTGCCAACGGCCACGAGCACGCGCGCGCGCGACATCAACAACGTGGGGCGGATCGTCGGGCACTTCGACGATGCGGGAGGGATCCACGGGTTCCTGCTCTCGAGCGGTGCCTACACGACGATCGACTTCCCCGCAGCAGGCGGCACGCTGGCTGGCGGCATCAACGACGCGGGCGTGATCGTCGGGGTCTACATCGACGCAGGCACAGGCTTGCGGCGCGGCTACCGTTTCGAGTCCGGCACGTTCACGCCGGTCGACTACCCGGGCGCGATGGAAACTCTGCCCACCAACATCAACAACCTGGGTGAGCTTGTAGGCGAGTACGTCGACGCGGCGGGCGTTGGCCGCGGCTTCGTGGCTCGCCCTGCGCCCTGACCCGAATACGGGAATCAGCTCCCGCGCACGAGCGCGATGTCGCGCTCGGCTGCCCAAGCGCCGATGTCCTGGCGCTGGAGCGCGGCCGCCATGAGGTCGGGGAACTGGTCCGGGGTGCACGCGAACACCGGGCTGCCGAGCGAAGCGAACGCACGCGCCATCTCCTCGTCGGACCAGGCGTGTCCTTCGTCGGAGAGTGCCAGCAGCGTGATCAGGCTGACTCCGCTATCGATCAGCGACGCCGCGCGCGCGAGCAGCTGCTTCGCGTCGCCCCCTTCGCACAGGTCCGTGATCAAGATCAGGTGCGTCTGGCTCGGCTGCCGGATCAATCCCTCGCAGTAGGCAAGCGCCTGATTGATGTCCGTCCCGCCGCCGAGCTGAGTTCCGAAGAGCACCTCGACAGGATCTTCCAGCTTCTCGGTCAGATCGAGGATGGCCGTGTCGAAGCAGACCAGCTTCGTGTCGACACCGGGGAGAGACGCCATGACCGCCGCGAAGATCGAGCTGTAGACGACGCTCGACGCCATCGAGCCCGACTGGTCGACGCACATGATGACTTCTTCGAGATCCACGAGCGTGCGCGACTTGCGCGCGAAGCCGATCAGCGTCTCGGGAATCACCGTCTTGTACTCATGCTGGTAGTGGCGCAGGTTCGCCCCGATGGTGCGCGCCCAATCAACGTCGGCGAAACGCGGGCGGCGCGTGCGCTTGCTGCGGTTGAGCGCACCCCGTACAGCTTCCGCCGTCTTCTGCTCGAGCCGTTCGAGCAGCTCCTGCACGACCTTGTCCACGACCTGCCGGGCCGTCTCGCGCGTCCGCTCGGGGATGGCGGCGTTCAGGCTGATCAGATCCGCTACGAGATTGACGTCGGCTTCCATGGCATCGAGGAACTCGGGCTCGAGCAACATCCGCTTCAAGCCAAGGCGTTCGAAGGCGTCCTTCTGGATGACTTGCACGACGGGCGTGGGGAAGAAGTTGCGGACGTCCCCCAGCCACCGCGCCACGCGCGGCGCCGAGCGGCCCAGGCCGGCGCCGGGCTTACCCGACTTGCCGCCCTTGCCGTAGAGCACGGAGAGTGCCTGGTCCATGCGCACGTCGTCGGCGGACAGGCACCCGGACACTCCCTCGTCATCGTTGTCTCCACCCAAGGCGAGACGCCAGCGCCGGATTCGTTCGCGGTCACTCATCGGGGCCAACTCCCAGGATCGTCTTCAGCAAGGGGACGGCGCGCGCGAAGGCGGCCGCCGCGCGCGGATCGTCCACGAGGACCGACGCACCGGAGGCAGCGCCGCGGCGGACGCGATCCAGGATGCGCTTGGACGCAGCCGGATCGAAACGCCCGAACGCACGCCGCAACAACGGCAGCATCTCGATGAACGTCTCCTCCTCCTGGCGCACCAGCCACTCGTCGACGATCACGAACAGGTTGTCGTCGACCAGCAGGATCTCGCCCGCCTCGTTGATGAACCCTTCGAACCAGTTCCCGGCCTCCGCCGTCGGCACGGCAGCCGAGAGCGCGCGCGACAGCACAAGCCCGGTCTCTTCGGCATCGAAGTCGCTGCGGTCGTAGAGCAGTCGCGTTGCGAACCCGCGCAGGATCGGCGCGGCCTGCCCGTCTTCCACGAGTCCGCACAGCGTCACCGGCCACTGGTCATCCATGGCTTCGTCTTGGAGGAGGCCCACGGCGCGGTCCAACGCCGCGAGATCGCCACGCGCTTCGAGCGCCGTCGGTTCGTCCAGCCCATGGCACGCGTACCGCAGTCCCGCGCAGATGTCGTTCAGCAGGCTGAGCACGAGGTGGCGCAGCTCTTCGGCGGGCATGTCGCGCGCCGTGCCGTAGCGCAGGATGTCGACGAGCGGTGACACGGCCTTGGCCAACCCGAACACGCTCGCCGAGCCGACGGCAGCAGCCTGCAAGTGCGCGATGTTGGCCCTCGCCGCGACCGCGAGGTCGGCGAGCAGGCACTTGCGAACGAGCTCTGCAAGGACGCCGCAGTCGCTCTCGGCCGCTCCCTTGGCAAGGGCGGCGCCGGCTGCGGCCTGGTCGATCGTCGGGCCGTGCACGACGGCTTCGGCGAGCCCGACGGAGAGCTCGGGCTTCCACTCGAGGTGCCACACCTCGCGGAAGGTCCCGCGTCCGGCTTGCGCATCCATCAACGTGCCCCACGGCACGTCGAGCAGCAGCAAGCGATGCAAGAGCACCGACTTCGCAAGCCCGGCCTTGCTGCGCAGGTCCAACGCCATCTCGCGACCGAGCGCCTCGGGCTTGAGCCGCAGCTTCTTCTGCTGGCGCGTGAGGTCCGCCAGCAGCGGCGGCTGCGGCGCGTTCTCGTCGACCTCACCAACGCGCTCACCGACAACCAGGCGCTGCTCGATCAACTGCAACGCGGCCTCTTCGCCGTGACACAGCGCCGACCGACTCGCGTCACGCATCTCCGCCAAGCCCGGCACGGGCATTTCACGCACGGCGGCGAGGGTGACCGCAAGGCGCGTGGCTTCGATCACGCTCGCCGTCGAAGCGCCGAGGCCTTCGTCACGCAGGAGACGGGCGGCGCGCGCCTGCCACGCTGCAACGGCACCCGTTCGATCGGAAGCCGCTCCGAACTGCGACCACAGGTGCCGGTACCAGGCGGGGGACACGACGCCGGCGCTGTAGCCGCTCGCCGTTGCAAGCCGCGTGTCCGTCCACGGCACCCAGCACGAAGAGGCCTTGATCGCGCGCGTGCCGCGGATGGTCTGGCGGTCCGCGGTCACGGACACCCTCGCCCGCAGCGCGGGGACATGCCACGCGCCGCACACGACCGCGACCGCGCCCTCGACCTCCTTGAGCGCCTTGCGGATTCCGAGCCGCATGTGCGCCTCGCGCCGCGCTTCGCGTTCGATCGCGGCGCTTGGCCGGGCGTCTTCTTCGTCGCTTGCTTCGCGCAGTGCGGTCATCGCCGCTTCGATCGCCTCGAACACACCGGGTGCGTGGACGTGTTCCTCGATCAACGATCCCCACCACGACTCGCCGTCGGAGTGCCCGGCGGCCAACGCGAGGTGGCTCAACGGATCGTGCAGGATCGGCTCGAGGGTCTCTTCTTCGTCGTCGTGGGCTTCCTGCGCCGCATCACCGTCTTCTTCGTCTTCGCCGTCTCCCTCGACCGGTCCGCCGTCGGACGGCTTGTCCGGGACCTCCTTCTTCGTGATCGGCTCGTCGATGAAGCGCGCGGGCTTCTCGTTGCGCACGGCCCAGAGGATGGCTTGCCATTCGGGCGAGTACTCGGCGAACGGATGGAAGTGTGCGTCCTCGGGGGACTTCGCGGGAAACGTGAGGATTGCGACGGGCGGACGCATGCCGGGGGCGGCGGCAAGCGGCATGATCTCCGAGGCTTCCGGTGGTCCCTCGATCAGGACCATCGCGGGGTCCAGGCCATCGAGCACCTGCACGAGGCTGCCGGCCGAGCCGGGCCCGTGATGGCGGATGCCGAAGACGTGAACGCGCGGGTCCATCGGTTCCTAGAACACCTCGCGAATGGCGGTGTAGAGGTCGCGCCACTCCTTGCGGCCGCGCACCACGTTCTCGAGGTACTCCTGCAGCACGATGGCGTCCTGCACGGGGTCCTTCACGATCGCACCGAGCAAGTTGACCGAGAGGCTCTCGGCGTCGATGGCGCCGGAGCGGAAGTGCCCGGCCTCCGACCATGCGCCGACGGTGACCGCGATGGCCTCGGCGGTCGACAGCGTCCCGCTCGGAGACTTCAGCTTGGTCTTGCCGTCGAGCGTCTGGCCGCTACGCAGCTCGCGGAACATTGCAACGACGCGCGCAATCTCCTTCTCGGCGGGCTTGATCGGCGGCAACGAGAGGCCCCCACCGATCTCGGCGGTGCGCTTCACGACGATTTCGATCTCGTCGTCGATGCTCGTCGGAAGCGGCAGGACGACGACGTTGAAGCGGCGCTTCAACGCCGACGACAACTCGTTCACGCCCTTATCGCGGTTGTTCGCCGTCGCGATCACGTTGAAGCCCGGCACGGCGGACACGGCATCGTCGAGCTCCGGAATGGGCAGGAGCTTCTCGGAGAGAACCGTGATCAGCGTGTCTTGCACGTCAGACGCCATGCGCGTCAGCTCTTCGAAACGCACGAGGACACCGGTTTCCATGGCGCGTGTGAGCGGCGTCTTCACGAGCGCGTCGCGCGAGGGGCCGTGCGCGAGAAGCTGCGCGTAGTTCCAGCCGTAGCGGATCTGGTTCTCGTCGGTCCCAGCCGTGCACTGGATGATGCGCGTGGAGTCACCACACACCGCGGCGGCCATGTGCTCGGACACCCACGACTTGGCTGTTCCCGGCACGCCGAGCAACAGCAGCGCGCGATCGGTGACAAGCGTGGCTACCGCCGTCTCGATCAGCCGGTGGTTGCCGATGTACTTGGGGCTGATCTCGGTGCCGTCGGCAAGCTTGCCGCCCATGAGGTACGTCACGACTGCTCGGGGCGATAGCTGCCAGCGCGGCGGCCGCGTCGCGTCGTCGTTCTTCTTGAGCGCCTCGAGTTCGTCGGCGAATCGTTGCTCTGCGGGCAGGTTCAGGGTCTCGGACATCGTCGCTTCCTTACGGTAGAGGGTGCGCTTCCACGGCGTCGAACAGGTCGGCGATCGCGAAGGCGTCAGTGGTGAGGGAGGGGGCCAGGATCTGCATGCGCGCCCGCCAGTCGGCGCGATCCTGCCTGCCGGAGAAGGCGATCAACACGCGCGGTACGTAGCCATCGACTCTCTCGGGGTCGGCGACCGCATCGCGGGCCCACTTGCCCCACGAGCGCTCCAGGGCCGATGCGTCGACCGCGCCATCCGGGGGCGGCACACGCAGCGCCGTGTAGAGATGCTGAACGACCGCACAGGCGTCGTGCAACGAGCGCCCGCGGAACGCGTTCGTGAAGCACCCCCACGTTGCGTGGCGCTGCGGCTCACCCAGACCGGCCAGCTCGCTCTCGTGGTTCATCAGGAACAAGGACGCATCCCGCGCGTCGAGCTGAGCGCCGATGAGGGCCGCCATCTCCAGGTCGCCTGCCTGCAGCGCGTTGAGCAGAAAGGTGTCCCGGAGGTACGTAGGGCCGAGCGACTCGGCGAACTTCTTGGGCGCGAGCCCGAGCCGCTGCGCCAGCTCACTCGGGTTGACGTCGGCGAACGTCTCCGCGACCCACTCGGCCTCGCGACTCGCCGCCAGGCCCTTGGGGATCTTCGGCAGCAGGACCTTCTTGCGCCCGATGATGCCGGCGCTCTGAACGGTGATCTGTTCGTGGGCTTGGTCGATCCGCTCGGCGTACGCCGCGGTGCCGGGGATGCGTGCGAGCAACGAGCTCGCGACGGCGCGCACCGACTTGGCGCGGTCTTCGGCAAACGACTCGAGATACGGCACATCCGACGCCCCGAGCCGCACGGCGAGCGCGCCGAGAACCTTGCGGCGAACCGTCGCGGCGTCGTTGGCAAGCGCTTCCTCGCACAATGCGCGGGCGCCGTCCGGATCGCTGGAACGCAGGCGACGGATGTAGTCCTCACGGACGGCGGGCGGGAACTCGGTCCAGTTCTCCTGGATGATCTGCCCGAACGAGGGCCCCCCGTCATCCGAAGGCCGCTCCCGCGACAGCCAGGTGCGTGCGTGCTCATCGAGCACGGACTCGTCCCCGGCCATGAGACGCCTCAGCGCCGGATAGTCGAACGGGTGCAGGTGAAGGCCGCGCGCCGCGAGCAGATCGAGCGTGCGCATGGCAAGCGTGTTCTCTTCGTACAGCTTCTTCTTGGGCGCGAAGAGGCGGCACAAGATGAGACGCGACGCGGACGGCGGCATGCGAGCCGCGTCGTATCCCGCGTCGAAGGTGTCGAGCTGCTCGGGCGCCACGGGACGCTCGAAGCGGTTGCGCAAGCCCAAGGCCGAGACCAGCGAGAGAAGATCCGCCCGCTCGTCTCCGGATGCCAGCCACGCGGGCACCGCCATGGGATCGCGGCTCACCCCAAGCGTCAGCGCGCGGCGCGCCGCCAAGCGGATCTCCTCGATGCCTTCGTGCGCAGCGGTCATGACGTGCACCACAGCGGGCCGAGGGCGGAGTTGGCGGCCAGCGGCGTCAGCCAGCGGCCGTCGAACGTCGCGACCAGCTCGACGTCCTTCACGCCGACCAGGACCGAGGCCTGGTCGCCCGCGAGCGGTACGGCTGCCTCCTCGTCGTTGGAGACGACCCAGTGCTCCCCAGCGCCGTCGCGTGCAACGTGCACGTCGCGGCACGCGAGCGGCCATTGCGAGATCCACGGGTTGCAGGTGAGCGCGTCGTCGTAGCGCGCGAGCGCGGCCGGCAGATCCTCGGGCGGCGAAGGCATG
The DNA here is from genome assembly GCA_028281445.1 of Planctomycetota bacterium. Classification (GTDB taxonomy): domain Bacteria; phylum Planctomycetota; class PLA2; order PLA2; family JAEUHO01; genus JANQJW01. Next base: position 70,121 of record JANQJW010000131.1, read on the forward strand.
TCGGGCGCCGCGGAAACGCTGCCCTGGGTCACGATCTGCGCGCGCAACGGCGTCGCGGACGGGTAGTAGGCGAGCTCCGCCTCGAACCGCGCTCCGGGTTCGAGCGAGGGGGCAGACTTCGACGCGGCGGACGCAGGTACGAAGTCGAGCAACAGCGCCGTACGCAAGTCGCCGTTCTCGCGCGCGGCCAACCACGTCTCATAGCGCACGAGGCGATCCGGCTGGGACTCGCTGCGCGTCGAGCAAACCGTCCATGTCGCCGACACATGCGGCGCATCGGACGACACCAGCAACTCCTCGCGTGTCATGACCCATCCGACACGCGTTCGCACCTCGGCACGCAGGTCGTCGGGCAGCTCATCCTGCTTCCGGTACGCCTCCGCCAACAGATGGAGCGCGCCGAGGGTCTCGAGCAAGATGTCGTAGCGACGCGCCTCCGGCGTCTGGAAGTAGAGCGCGGGCAGCGCCTCCACCTGGGCCGCGATGCCTCCCGCCTTGGCGTCTACCAGCCGTTGCGCCATGAGCCGGCACTGCTCGCTTGCCTGCGGCCCGAACGCGCCGAAACCACGATCGAGCTGGTCGCCGATCCAGACGTCGAGCTCCTCGAGCCCACGGCGGATGCTCGTCTCGCGCGCCTTGCGCACGCGCTCGCGCTGGCGGCGCGCCTGCTCGGGATCCCTGGGCCTCTCGGGCTCGGCCATTGCCGCCGCTTGCGCAGACTTGCCCGCGCGGCTCGGCTTGGGGGCGTCAGCCGGCGTGGTGCGCCGCCGGCGCCCCTGCCAGTCCTGCACCCACTGCGGGATCTCGCCCTCGCTGAAGCGCTCCGGCTGCTCGGCCATCCACCACATGAGCGCGATGGCGTGCTTGCAGGGGAACTTGCGGCTCGGACACGAGCACTTCGCGCCGAGATCCGAGATCTCGACCGTGACGCTGTACGCCGACGCGCCGGATCCCTGACAGGCGCCCCACAGCAGCCGCATCTCGGCGTCGTGCTCCATGGTGGGCCACTTGCTCGCGTTCAGCAGCTTGCGCGCGGCCTTGAGCGAAGCCTGGTCGGGGGCCACGGTCTCGATGCGGGACAGCGTGATGGGACTGCTTGCTGCCAAGGAGAACCGTGCTGCAGGGCCAGGGGAACGTGGGCGGAGCGCCACTTGTAGCGGTTTCGAGCGGCCCTGGGAAGTGTCCGTAGAGCAAGTTGAGTTCTTCCTCCGAGCCCGTCGATAGGGCTCTGATGGACATCTGGCACGACGAAAACGACGAGACACCGGGCTGCACCGCAGCTGCGTCGTGATGGAGGCCATGCGGCCGGATCACGCGACGACCAAGGACGACGCCCTTGTCACGAGTCTCGTGAACCTGAGCGAGGCACGGACGCTCGAGCTGCGCGAGCGATGACGCGCAACGGGGACGCCGACGACAAGGTGCTCGAAGGTGCCGTCAAGGCGTGGTGCAAGGAGCGCGATCGCTGTGCGAAGCTGACCATGTCACGCGACATCGATCGCCTGTCGATCGGCAAGTGGGTCGAAGGCACGGTCGAGCGCGACGGATCGCTTCCTTGCGCTGGAGGCCACCTGGGACGAGTTCCAGACGAAGCACCGCAAGCTCTTCAAGGCCAAGAAGAAGCTCCTGAAAGGCCTACCCGAGATCATGCACATCTAGTGTGGTGAGTCGCGAATCTCCTGCCTTGCACCAGGTGCTGCACGCCGGGCTGGAGGCGCTCGCGACGCTTCATCGGCCTCGCGTGGACTTGCCACGCCACGGCACTCGTCAGCGCCACTGCGCTCCCCATCCGGCGCGCCGATCGCCGTCGATCACCGAGGGAACAGAGTTCGGCGCGATCAGGATCGCCATGGCCATTTCATCGTATCGCGTGCTGACGCGTCGCAATCACATGCGCAGGACCGCTAGGTCAGGGAGTCGACGAGAGCGCGCGCAGCTCGGAGGGCATGGCGGCGATGGGCAGGTGGCGGACGCAGCGGGGTCAAGGAGCTGTAGTTGAACCAGACGGAGAGGATGCCGTAGGCCGCCGCTTGACGGCTCGCGCGCGGCGCACGCGGACACTCCGAAGCGAGCAGCCGGTCGAACGCCGCCATCGCGTGATCCACATACGCCGTCATGGGCGCCCGCACGGTCTCGTCCTCGGCGGCGGCTGCAATGAGCGACTCGATCACGAGGATCTCCCCGGGTGAGCCCGCCGGCGTGCTCGGGAACAGGTGCTTCAACGCCGTCTCGAGTGCGTTCGAAGCAGGCAGCGACGCAACCAACGCGTCTAGCGCCTCGCAGCACTGCCGTGCAACGTGCTCTGCGAGCGCTGTCACGAGGTCGGCCCGGTTTCCAACGTAGTGGCGCAGGATCGGCCGCTTCATACCGGCCTCGTCGGCGATCTCCTGCATCGAGGTGGCGGCGAGCCCCTGTCGCGCCACGCAACGAGCGAACGCGTCCAGGATCTCGACGGTCCGCTCTTCCGTGAGGTCGGGGCGCCCCATCAGTTGCCCACCGTCAGGTCGTTGATCACCACGGACTCGGAGGACCGCGGCTTCACCACCACCTTGCGAACCGGGTGCGTCACGTCGCCCGGCGTGGGAAAGCTGTCGCCGTCTACGTCGGCAACAACCGTCAGGTAGTAGGTGCCTGGATGCAGATAGGTGAGCGTGAACTCGTCCTGCTTGCCACTGATCTCCGGGAAGAGCAGGATCGTGTTCGCGAGGTCCGCCTGCAGGTAGCCGTTCTCTGTCTTGAACATGCCACGCTTGTCGACGAGCGCTCTCTCCGAGAGGAGGATCAACAGCTTCTTGCCGCGCGTCGCGGCGTCGCGTTTCACCTTGACGTGGAGCTTGGCAACATGCGGCATCTGGTCGATCCGGTACGGGTCCTTGGCGAGGCGCGCAAGCTCGACGAGCGTCTTGCCCTTCTCCTGCCACATGTAGCTGGCCGACGTGACCGTGTGCTTCGGACCCCAGTCCGGTCTCGGTAGTCCCTTGGCGAAGTCGCGATCCACGACGTTCTTGGGAAACCCCACCGCCTTGGCCGCTTCAGTAGCCAGCTCGCTGGGCCGACGACGCCCCTCGAAGCGCATGTGGAGTGTCGGCTCGCGAATTCCCATGCGGCTCGTGTGGGACTCCATCCGGACGCTACTACCGAAGAACGCAACGTCGATCGACATGATGCGCTTCCCGCCGTACGCGTCCACGAACCGGTAGCGCTCCTCGCTTGCCACGTTCTCGACCCTGTCGAGCACGAGGTAACTGGTGCGGTAGATCCCGTTCAGGATGCCGCCGTTGCGCGCCATGATCGTGCGAGTGCCGTTGAACCGCGTCACGAAGAAGGAAGTGAACAGGTTGCCCATCGTGCCGCCTTCGAAGATCCCGTGCACGTGGGAAGGCGCGATCGCGCGGTAGTCGAATGCGAACCAACCGTAGTTCTGCCCCATCAGCCACAGCGCGCCGACCCAGTGCCCCTGCATCTTCGCGAGGAAGCGGAATCCCTCTTTCGAGACATCGACAGGGACAATCGCCGGAGGCTTGAACGCCGCTGTAGGCGCTGCGCGACGAGCGGGTTTTCGCGTACCGGTGTTCACATAGCCTCCATCCGCCCACTTCTTGAACAGGCGCCGATGCTGGATGGGCAGCAATCCGGCGGGCGGCATCGGGTCCTTCGGGTCGTTGATCCGTTCGAGCAGCGCGCCGGTCTCCACCTGCGCGCGCACGGCCTTGTAGCTATCGAGCGCGAAGCCCCCCTCGGGCTCGACGCCGGCGTGGCAGGTCGCGCAGTAGTTCTCGATCACGGGCCGGATGTCGTGGGTGAACGACACCTCCTCGGCAATGGGCGCCGCGGGGGCAGGGCCATTGATCAAGGCGACAAGCGCCGCCACGCAGGCCGCGAAGAGCCCAACTCGAGCGCATCTATTTATTGTCATATAAGACAATTTACATCCATCGAATAACTTGTCAACTGTGAAAATCTAAGCCACCCCCCTCTCCGCGGGCGAGCATCCCCCTCGTGAGCCACGTCTCCCTGCGACCGGCCGAGCGCTCGAGCACCGATGCCATGGCCTTCGCGCGTCATCTCGACACCGCCTCGGAGGGCATGATCCGGTTCCTTCTGGGCCGCAAGGCCCACGCCATCATCGAGCAGGCCTTCGCAAAGCCCGAGCACGAGCTGTCCTACGAGAACGTCGTGCTCGCCGAGTCGCGCCAGGAGATCGTGGGCATGGCCAGCGGCTTCCTCGGGAGCGAGCGCGGGCAAGGCAGCGAGCCGGTGCGCCGCGCCGCGGGCTGGCATGTACCGCGCCTCTACGCGGCTTCGCTACTCCTGATGGGACTCCTTCGGTTCATCGACCGGGTCCCACCGAACGACTTCTACCTCCAGGCCGTCGCGGTCGACGATGCCCAGCGGGGAAGCGGCATCGGCTCGCGCCTGCTCGATGCGATGGAGGACAGGGCGCGCGCACGCGGAGCGGAGCGCTTCGTCCTGGACGTCGCCGTCAAGAACACAGGGGCGCGCCGGCTCTACGAACGGCGCGGCATGCGGGAAGTGGCTCGCTCCCCGCGGGTGCTCTTCATGCGAGACACGAACGTTGTTCGCATGGCCAAAGAGCTCTGAGCCTGGCCTCACGCGCCGGCTTTCTCCTCGTAGATCATGATCAGGTTGCCGCACGTGTCATCGAGGGTGGCGAGGATCGAGGTGCCGGCATCCATGGGCTCCCCCTTGAACTCGACGCCCAGTTCCTTGAGCCGCTCGTACTCGGCGCGGCAGTCCTCGACCTGGAACGCGGTCTGGGGGATGCCCTCCGCATAGAGCGCCTGCTTGTAGACCTTCGCCGCCGCATGCTCGCCGTTGGGCTCGAGCATGAGCGCCGCGCCATCAGGCTCGTCCGGAGAGACGACCGTGAGGAAGCGCGCGCCGTGCCCCATCGGGATGTCGTCCTTCTTCACGAAGCCGAGCTTCTCCGTATAGAAGCGCTGCGCGTGGTCCTGGTCGGTTACGGGAACGCTCTCGAGTCGAATGCGCACGAATCCACCTCCTTCATCGTCGACGCCGAGGATCGTAGCGGAGTAGGCTTCGCGCCCGCAACGGAGGTACCCATGCCCAACGCTCGCCTGGCACTCGTAGCCATCATCTCGGCGCTGCTCCTCGGAGACGCCCGTCCCTCCGACGCCGGTGGCGTCGGGAACGGCCTCGCGGTCGCGGTGAGCGCGGACGGCAAGCAGCTCGTTGCCGGCAGCGCCAACACGCGTGCGCTCTACGAGCTCGACCCGGCGACGCTGAAGGTCAGGCGACGCGTCCATCTCGGGTGGCGCGTGCAGGCCATGGCGTTCGCCCCCGACGGCAAGACGATCCTCGTCGAGTGCACGAAGGCCTTTCACTGGGTCGACGCGAGCACGTTGAAGCCGAAGAAGACGCTGGAGAGCGGGGACAACCTGTCGATCGCCCATGCCGCCGGCCTGGTGGCCCTCAACGTGAAGAAGCGGCCGTACAGCATCAAGATCTTCGATGTGAATACGGGCGAAGAGAAGACCGCGATCGCCTACAACAGCAGGCAGTCCGTTGCCGGATTCGGCCTGAGTCCCGACGGCAAGCGCCTGGCACTCCTTCACAGCCGCACGGCCGACAAGAGCGAGAAGAAGGTGCCCTTCAAGGAGATCCCCGAGGAGCTCCGCAAGAAGCGCGGTCCCGAGCTCGAGGAGTTCAAGCTGCGCAACGACGGCTACACCTCGCAGTTCCTCGTCTACGACGTGGCGACCGGCAAGCCGACGCTCGACACCCGCATCTGGTACGGCACGTCGAACCTGGGCCATCTCGTGGCGTGGCACGGCGACACCGTTCATGTCGTGACCTACGACAACAAGTGCGTCAAGATCGACGCCAAGGGCGAAGCGACCTTCTTCGAGCTCGGCAACAGCTACAACTACGCGAAAGCGGCATCCGCAGACGGCAGCGTGCTGCTGAGCGGGGGCTTGCGCAACGGGTCGCGCACGGCGGCGGCTTCTCTCGAATCGACGGAGTTCTCGCTCGACAAGATCGTCGGCTTCCCCGAGTACTTCTTCGGCTTTTCCTTCGCGGCGGACGGTACCGGCTACGGCGGCACCACGGCGCATCGCGTCGTACGCATCAAATCGGATGGAACGGTGGAAGCGGCGACGCCGGTGTTCTAGGCGAGTACCCTTGGAGCGCGCCGGAGAGATACCCATGGTCGACATCCGCGAGGCGGTCAAGACCGCCACCCAGTTCATGTGCGACATCTACGACGAGGCGGATCGCCCCAAGCTCGGCGTCGAGGAGGTCGAGCACGATGCCGAGAACAAGCACTGGCTCGTGACCATCGGCATCGGCGGAGCCGAACCCGCCAGCACGATGTCGGTCGTCGAGGGCGCGGGCGTGGACCGGCACTACAAGGTCATCCAGATCGACGCGGAGACCGGCGCCGTCGTCGCGATGAAGAACTCGCACGGCTAGCTAGCGCCCCGCGCCCGTTGCCTCCTCGATCACGCGACGCTCGTAGGCCTTCGCGCGCTCCATCGTCTGCTTGGCGCCCTCGGACATCTCGATGCCCAGCTCGGCGGCGGCCGACTGCCATGCCTGGGGCCGGACGAAGACGAAGGTGACGAACTGCCCGCCATTGTCGAGCTTCAGGAAACGCTCGACAGTCCGGGCATCGCTCAGCGCACGGTCGATCACGTTCATCACTGCATCGACGTCGTACCAGTCGCCCTGGTTCTTGGGATGAAAGCGGTAGAGGCGGCCGTCGTGCAGGAACTCGACCGTGTACGTGTACGCGTCGTAGTCCTCGGGGTCGCTCGGCGGTGTGGTCGTCTCGAGAACATGCGTAGGGCGGAACCGGCCCGCGCTGCCGTCGGCGTACTCGCGGATGAGCTCGTCGTGGTTGTTGGGGAACGTACCCGTCTCCATGTCGTAGGCAACGATGCGACCCGCGTTGTGAAGCACCTCCAGCGCGCGCCCCACGAGATCGAAACGCGACTCGGGATCCGGTACGCTCGCGCTCGCCGCAACCGCGTCTTTGGCGTCCTCTTCGGACAGGACGCCGTGCTTCACGAGCACGTCGGCCGCCTCGCGTGCCGTCACACCGCGGCGCGCACGGGACTCGACCCGCGGCGCCTCCATCTTCAGCTCGGTTGCGAGTGCGAGCATCTTCGTGCGGTCGATCCCGCCCAGACGTTCCAACGCACTCGACCGCACGGTCGGCGAGGCCGCTTCGCGGATGATGTGGTCGAGCGTCGCGGCTCCCGAGTCGTGTGCGGCGAGCAGATCCAGCGCGCTGAGCTGCCCGCCGGTGATGCCGCGCTGGTCGGGCGAGGCGAGGAGGTCCTCCACGATGGCGCCGCGCGCCTGGATCTCGAGCGCCGGTTCCTCGACGTGCCCCATCGCATCGACGAGCTCGTCCAGGGCCGTGCTGCGGCCGAACATCGGCTTGCCACGGTCTTTCTCCAGGCGCGAGAGCAGCCGCCCCAGCGTCCGCGGCGACGGCTCGAGGCGAAACGCGACCGCGAGCAGGCGCTCGGGCGGCTCCTCGACCGCCGCGATGCGCTTCTCGATCGCATCTGCGGCGCCTTCGATCTTCCACTCCAGGGCGCGCGCGGCAGCCAAGGAAGCGCGCCACGGGTTCGGGTCGTTGATCGCCGCGAGGACCGCCGCGTCGTACGCCGGCGGGCGCGCCGCGCCGTCGGGCAGCAAGCGCTCGAGCTCGCTCAACAGCACGCCGACCGCGGCTTTGTCGGCTCGGAGGATGCGTGCCACGACGCGGGGGTCGGGCTGCACGTCGAGAAGGTCCAGGGCGACGATCGCGCGCAGCCGCTGCTCCCCCGACCGGGATGCGTCGTCGCGCAGCCGCGAGAGCGCGACGATCGCGTCGGCCTTGTTCGCTCCGAGGATGCGCATCGCGCGACTGTCATGCTCGGAGATCGCGCCGGGGTGCTCTAGCAGATGCGCGAGGTACTGCGCCTGTGCCTCACCGTGGCGCTTGCGCAGGTCCGCAATCTGCGCCGGCTCGGTGCTGATCACGAGGCCGGAGGTGGTCGTAAGCGTGCGGGACATCGCTGCCGGCGCGGGTTGCTTCTCATCCCCGCATGCAGCGAGTGCAAGAAGCGCAATCACGCATCCGACCTGTCGTCCACGCATGCTTGGTCCGGCTATCCGAGGTCTCCCGCACGATCTTGCCATACGCCACGGTCAGCGCGGCGGTTCTCAGTACTTCACGCTGCAGCCGTACGGCTTGCTCTTCTTGATAGCGATGGGACGGCGCGCTGCGATATCCGCCAGGGCGAGCGCTACATAGTTCCTTGCGCGCGCAACATCCCGCACGCTCATGCTGGGGATGCTGTCGATGCCGCCGGCGTACTCGATCGTGCCCTGCGGGCTGATGATGCGCATGTCCGGCGTCTTTGTCGCGCCGTAGCGACGTCCGACCTGTCCTTGCGGATCATGGAGGTAGGCCGACGGCGTGGCGCCCATCTGGTTGATGCGCGCATTGGCCTGCCCGGAAGACAGTGCCCCCTCCTTGCCGGGCGCCGAGGAACAGATCGACAGCCACACCATGCCCTGCTGCGCGCACTGCTGCTGCAGGCGCTGCATCATCTTGTGGGAGAAGTGGTACTGCTTCTTGACGAAGGGACAGTCGTAGTTGACCCACTCGAGGATCACCCACTTGCCGCGGAAGTCGCTCAGGCGACGCGTAACGCCCCCGCTGTCGACGAGCGCGAAGTCCGGCGCCTTGGGCCCCGTCGCGGCGACGCCGCTCGGCGCCGCGGCGTACGGGATCTCGCAGCCCTTGGCCGCCTTCTTCGCGAAAGGGATCGCGCGGCCGGTCGTCGCGGCGTTCAACACCATGTGCAGGTGCTCAACGGCCCCGGCGTAGACGACGGCGCCGCGCGGCCCGACGACACGCGCCTCGGGAGTCACGCGCACACCGAACGCCTTGCCCACCGTGCCCGCGGTGTCGAGCAGCGACGCGGTCGGCGTGGCGCCAAGTCTCGTGAGCGTCGCCTTGGCCTGCCCCGGCGTGCGATGCCCGTGCTTTCCGGCCGGGCTGCTGTTGACGTGGAGCCAGACCACGCCCTGGGCCATCGCGGCCCGTTGAAGCGCCTGCATCGAGCGCCGCGGCGGCGCATAGAGCTCGCTGACCGGCGCGCAGTCGAAGTTGACCCACTCGAGCACGACCCACTTGCCGCGGTAGTCCGACAAACGCCGCGTGGTGCCGTCGACGTCGCGGAGCGCGAAGTCGTGGTTGGTCGCGGCAGGATTCGCGCGGCTCTCTTCGAGCGCGCCTCCGAGAAGGACGAACATCAGCAGGGCCGTGAATCGCGCGCGGGTCATGTCGGGACTCCTCCGGAGGGGACTTGCCGTGGGTGGGTGTACCGCACGCCGAGCTATTGACAAGTACCCACATTTTTGTAAGTAATGATAAATCGACACCGGACCGGGGTTTTCGCCATGGCAAGGAAGTACTGCTGGAAGACCGGATGCGACGTCGAGGCGACGCTCAGTGTCATCGGCGGCCGCTGGAAGCCGGTACTCGTCTGCCATCTGCTCGCCGGGCGCAAGCGCTTCGGTGCGCTGCGCCGACTCGTGCCGCACGCCACGGAGCGCATGATCACGCTCCAGCTCCGCGAGCTCGAGGCAGACGGTGTCGTGTCGCGAACCGTCTACGCGGAGGTGCCGCCACGCGTCGAGTACGACGTCACGGAGTTCGGCCGCTCCCTGGAACCGATCCTCATCGTGATGCAGGACTGGGGCAGCGCGTTCAAGGAACGCATGCACGCGCTGGAGGCCGAGGAAGGCTACGACAGCACGGCACCGAGCACCGCGCCGACCTCCTCGTCGTCCAAGACGGGGTAGATCTGCCAGTCGAGGCAATCGGACCACGGGACGTCCACTCCTGGAGGCTCGCCTGATCCTCCGTCTCGACGACCAGCCAGACGTTGCGCGAGGACGGATCGTGACAGCGCGAGAGCATCTTGATCGGCTCCGGCGGACTGGCGTGGTCGCCTGCGGCGAACCGCCCGCCGACTCCCTGCAATGTTGTCCGGTCCCAGTTGCCTATGAGCATGAAGCGCATCGCGTCTCCCGTCGTGATGAACGGCCTCGCAAGCCGACGCCGTGGCGCGGGACGGTACAGAGAACGAGCAGCAGCCGTCAATGCTCCTTGGCAGACAAGGAAGGCACGATGACGAGCTTGCCGCGCGAGCGGCCGGCCCCGATGTGCCGCAACGCCTCGGGGACCTCGTCCAGCGTGTAGCGCCGGTCGATCGTGGCCCGAACCGTGCCGTCCGCGAGCAAGCGTGCGATCTCACCGAGATCGTCGACGTTGGGCTTCGCGGCGAGCATCTTGATGCGCGAGCCGCCGAGCAGCAGGGTCTTCAAGATGTAGCCGACCGATCCACCGGCGGCCAGGTAGACACCTGCCGGCTTGAGCATCCGCTTCCATGTGCCAAGCGAGCGCACGCCGACGACGTCGAGGATGGCGTCGTAGCCGTTCCCCAGATCGGAATCCTCGCAGTCGATCACAGAGTCCGCGCCCAGCGCGCGCATGTGGTCGAGCTTCTCGCCCCGGTCGACAGCGGTCACGTCTACGCCGTACGACTTCGCGAGCTGGATCGCGAACGACCCGGCGCCCCCACCGGCGCCGTTGAGGAGCAAGCGCTGTCCGGCCTCGACACCCGCCTTTCGCAGTCCCTGCAACGCGATGAAGCCGGCTTCGGGCACGCTCGCGGCGTCCTCGAACGAAACGCCGGCCGGTTTGGCAGCAATCGCCGCGTTCTCCGGCACGCGCATGCGCTCGGCGAACGCGCCGAGTCCGTCCATCAGCGTGTCGCCGAAGACCTCGTCGCCAACACGAAGCCGCTTGACCGCGGAACCGGCTGCGGTCACGACCCCGGCGAAGTTGTAGCCAAGCACCCGGTGCTTGGGCCGCCGCAGCCCGAAGCCGGATACGCGCACCCACGCCGGCGAGCCGTTGAGGATCTCCCAGTCGCCCTTCGCAACCGACGCCGCGCGCACATCGACGACGACCTCATCGTCGCGGGGTACGGGCTCCGGTAGCTCCTCGACCCGTAGCACCTCCGGGGCTCCGTACTCGTCGCGCACAACGGCCTTCATGTCGCGCGTTGTACTCGCGCGTTGCCGCAAAAAGTTCCAAAGCACTGCGTGTAGAGCGCGTAATCAGCGCGTCATATGCGCCATCTGCGGGGTCTTACGGCCCCGTTGCTCGTGGAGAAATCGGCATCGTCAACGCCCAGTCACGCGCGTGTTTTCCGCAGGTCACCGCCGACGAGAAAGACGTCCATCTCGACACGTGCAAGTGGTACGGAGGAACACACGACAAGCGTAGGGCTTCGACGCTCGGGGAGGGAGCGTTGGAGAAAGACGCGAGACCATCGCGGAAGCAGAAGGAGCTCGAGATGATCAGGGGATGGCGAGGCGCGTTTGCGGGAGTGTTCCAGCTGGTGTTCCTCCTGCCATGTCTCTGGCTCGTGATGATCCTCGCCGACGCGGTGCCGGGCAGCGCGGCGGCCGCGAACCCCGTATTGGTCGGGCACTGGGAGTCGGCACCGGCGAACGACTGGTCGAACGAGCCGGAGCTCGAGATGCGCCTCGGTGATGAGGGTCGCCTCGCCTTGGAGTTCCTGGTCTCACCCGAAGACTTCGCACGCGTGCAGGCCCGTGGCCACTACCGGATCAAGGGCGACAAGCTCGTCATTCGCGTCGGACGCGAGCGGTTGGTCTGGCAGATCGCCTGGGAGGGGCGTGACCTCATGGTGACCACGCGCGAAGGCAAATCGGTGCGCCTCCGCCGGAGCGTCTGAGATCACGGACCTCCCCCGCCGCAGGGCGCCTCTGCGCACGCGAGGGCCGGCAACGCCTGCCCCTCGCATGCGCGCGGCGGCCCTCTAGCGAAGCAGCCCGCCCGGCGTCGGCTCGTCGCGGTTGAAGGGCTCGATGTCGGCGCTGTCGCGCCAGCCATCCTGGTCGGAGTCCTTGAAGCCGGCGTCGTTGCCGAGGTTCATCTGCCAGTCGATGGCAAGGAAGGTGTCGAGCGCACGCTGCCCGAACTCGGCGGTCGGTGCGAGGTAGACCTTGCGCAGCGAGCCCGTGGAGCCGGTGCTCGCGAAGAAGAAGGCGCGGACGATCACGATGGCGGTGTGGTTGCCGACGCGGAACATGATGTTCGCGGCCGAGAATCGGTTGCCTTGCCCGTCGGGGACCACGCCCTCGCGGGCGCATACCGTCTGGATGCCGCCGTTGGCGCCGAGGTGGTTCAGCACACCCTGGACCTCACCGTCGCGAATCGCCAGCGCACTGACGTTCCCGAAGACGTTGCGGTGGTACTCGCGCCACACGACCTGGTTGTCGTTACGGACGAGGTCCACCCCGAACTCGTGGATGCCCAGGTTGGTCGTGAACGGCGTGTACTCCGGCGGGTGGAAGAAGCCGAGCAGCGGGGCGGCAGGATGCGTGTACGTCGGGCCCGCGGGCGGCAGCGGCGGCAGGACCGGATCCGTTCGGATGACGCCGTTGTAGACGTCCCATGCGAGCGCTTCGAGCCCAGTGATGTCCGGGCACAAGAACGAGCCGGCCTGCGAGACCGCGCCGTTCTGTCCGGTGGTTCCGCCTCCGCCACCTCCGCATGCGGCCGCGAGCGGGACAAGGACGAAGAGCGCAAGACAACGAGCGAAGCGATTCATGGTGACCTCCTGCGGCCCCCAAACAGGCCGTCACGAGGGATCACGCGATCTCGTACGCCGATCCCTCACGGAGTTTCCAAAACGCGGATTCCGTGAGGGAGCGCAGATACCGACTACGTCTACGTCCATGGAAGCGACACCGTCTCCCGGCGCCGGGATCCCGGCTTGTCGTCCCAGCCACCGCCCGTCAGACTCCCGGGCGGAGGTGCCTTGGCCGACGAACCGGACCCGAAGCTGACGCAATTGCTGGAACGCGCGCGCCATGGGGATCGCGAGGCCATGGACGCGGCCATGGGGCACCTCCATGACGAGATCAAGGCGATCGCCCGCAAGCGCATGCAGGCGCAGTCCCCCGCGCACACACTCCAGCCGACCGCGCTCGTCAACGAGGCGCTCCTTCGGCTCGGCGGGCGCGACGAGCCGTGGGAGAGCCGCGGGCACTTCATCGGCGTTGCGGCGATGGCGATGCGGTCCGTGCTCGCCGATCACGCGCGCGCCAAGCGCGCGGCCAAGCGAGGCGGCGACCGCACGCGCGAGCCGCTCGACGCAGCGACCGCATGGTTCGAGGAGAACCGCATCGACCTGCTCGCTCTGGACGAGGCCATGACGCGCTTCTCGGACGTCGACCCGCGCGCCTGCCGCATCGTCGAGATGCGCTACTTCGCCGGCCTCACGATCGCGCAGATCGCCGAGGCCCTGGATCTCTCGGTGGCCACCGTCGAGCGGGACTGGGCCATGGCCCGCGGCTGGCTCCGGCGCGAGCTCTCGCCGGAGTCGTCGTGATGGGTACCGACTCCGAACGTTGGTCGGCGCTCAAGCATATCTATGTAGAGGTGATGGACGCGCCGGAGGCGGAACGCGAGAGCGTGCTCCGGTCGCTCACCGAGGGCGACGACGACCTTCTGGCCGACGCGCGGTCGTTCCTCGACTCGTGCGCGGACGCCGACGCGACCATGCCCGTTCCGGAACCCGAGACCGTCGAGGCCTGGTACGCCGCGCCGGCCGGCGTCCCATTGGGACGACGCCTCGGTCCGTTTCGCCTGCTGCGCGAGCTGGCGCGCGGCGGCATGGGCATCGTGTACGAAGCCGAACAGGAGAAGCCGAAGCGCACGATTGCGCTGAAGGTCCTCCGCGTCGGCCTGGACTCCGACGGTGCACGCAAGCGCTTCGAGCGCGAGGCACGCATCCTCGCCAATCTGTCCCATCCCGGCATCGGCGCGCTGTACGAGGTCGGCACCCACGACGCGGAGTCGGGCGAGCGCGTGCCGTATCTCGTCATGGAGCTCGTAAGGGGCGCGCGCTCGATCACGCAATACGCGCAGGAAGAGAGGCTCTCGAGCGAGCAGCGCTTGCAGCTCTTCGTTGACGCCGCGGCCGCCATCAGCGCGGGACACCAGCGCGGCATCATCCACCGCGACCTGAAGCCCGACAACGTGCTCGTCGACGAGAACGGCCGGGTGAAGGTGATCGACTTCGGGATCGCGCGCGTCGTCGCGCCCGATCTGGAACAAGGGCCGATGACCGAGCCGGGCACGGTGATGGGCACGCTCGGCTACATCGCGCCGGAAATGCTGACGCAGAACAGCGAAGGCGACGACGTACGCATGGACGTCTACGCGCTCGGCGTCATCCTCTACGAGATGCTCACGGGCAACCCGCCGCTCGACCTGCGCGGCATGGAGGTCCTCGAGGCCGTTCGCACGACGCTCGAGCGCCCGCCCACACCGCCGACCAAGTTCGTCCCGGGGATGCCGCATGACCTGGTCTTGATCCTCGGCAAGGCGATCGTCAAGGAACCCGACGCGCGCTACGCATCGGTCGCGGCGCTGGCCGAGGACGTGAACGCGTTCCTCGAGAACGAGCCCATTCGCGCGCGGCCGCCGTCGTTCACGTATCAGATCCGGTTGTTCACGAAGCGCCACCGGGTCGGCGTTGTTGCTGCGGGCCTGGTGCTGCTCTCGTTGGTGGGTGCAACGTGGTTCAGCCTTCTCGCGCGCAATCGCGAAGCCGACCAGCGGCGCGTTGCGGAGAAGGCGGAGCAGGAAGCCGTGCGCCAGTCCGAGCGCGCCTACGGCCTCCTTGTCGGGAGCCAGGAGCTGCTCCAAGGCCTGTCATCCGAGCTCTACGACGACCTCGTTCAGGTGCCGGGAACATTGCCTGCGCGACTGGCGCTCGTGAAGCAGCTCGAGCGCGGCACCGAGTCGCTGCAGGTCCATGCGGAGGACGATCCGCGCGTCCTGCGACTGATGGGCCTCATGCACCTCAACGTCGGCATGCACAACTACCGGAACGGCGGCGATCACCTGGGCCGCCCCGTGGAAGCACGGGCGGCCTACGAGCGCGCGCGCCACACCTTCACCTTGCTCGTCGAACGCGATGGGATCCCGCCGGACATGCACCGCAACGACCGGATGCACGTTGCGGTGGCCCTGGGGTTCCAGTCCGAGTGCGACGCGTACGAAGGCAAGACCAAGGAGGCGCTGGAGGCCGGTCGCGTATCCGCGGACATCCTGGCCGCGCTCGTCGAGGCGCATCCCGACGATATCTCGCTGCGAAACAACCTCTCGACGTCGCGCACGCGCCTTGCCCGCATCGCGCAGTCCGCGGGAGACATCCCCGCCGCGCTGGCGTTCCTCGAGCAAGCGCGTGACGTACTTCCGACGACGGAGCCGGCGAACAAGCGGGACGCGGAGTACGCGTACGGCAATCGCGGCTTCGTGGAGTCGCTGTGGGGCGAGATCCTGCGCGGACAAGGTCGTCTCGATGAAGCGCGCCCGCACCTCGAAGCAAGCCTCGCGGCCTTCGAGGCGGGCGCGAGGATCAACCCGGAAGACCCGAGCCTCCTGGCGAAGCTGGGACAGGCCCACGGCGAGCTGGGCCAGTTGGCCCTGCGTTCCGAGGACATTGCCGGTGCCAAGCTCCACCTCGGTCGTGCTCTCGAGCTCGGGCGCAAGCGCCACGAGCGCGACCCGCAGGATCGACGCGCGCTGCAGGGCCTTTCCGTTGACATCTCCCGCGTCGCGTCGCTGCACGCGGCGGCGGGGGACAACGAGGAGGCGGCAAAGCTGCACGGGGAGTCCGCCGACATCTCCCGCCGCCTGGCGGAGGAGCAACCTGATGCGCTCCAGCCCCAGCTCGAGCATCGTGACGCCCTCAACCGGCTGGGCGGTGCGCTTGGGCGCAAGGGCGATCCGCAGGGTGCGGAGAAGGCCTGGGCTGAGTCGCACCAAGTGGCGAAGCAGCTTCTCGCCAAACACCCGAAGAACGTCGGCGTCCGCCTCGCGTGGGCCGAGGCGCTGGACGCGCTGGGCATCGGCCGCTACATGGTCGCGCAGAGCAAGCCGAAGCCCGAGAAGCGCAAGCTCCTGACCGAGGCCAAGACGCTGTTCCAGGACAGCGTCAAAGCCCACGCAGCCCTCGAGGCCGAAGGCCTGCTCCCCGCGTCACACACCGGGGCCGTCGAGATGATCGGAAAGAAGGTCGGCATCGTCGATCAGGCGCTCGCCGCTCTCGAGTAACGCCACCGCGTCGGCAGTGCGCTGGCGGCTGAGCGCGCTCCTGCGCTACGATCCCGCGGCAGGGCGACTACGACGAGGCCACGGCCGAGATCCGCCAGGTCATCGCGATCGCCGAGGCGCTAGGTGACGGTGGCCTCCTGGCCCGCGCGCTGAACAACCTGGCCATCGTCCAGATGAAACGAACCCGCTACCCGGCGGCGTTGGCGACCTACCTGCGCGCCTACAAGATCGCGGAGCGACGGAAGGACCTCCATACGCTCTCGCGCCTCAACACGAACATGGGGCACCTGCATCGCCGTCTCGGAGATATAGAGCGCTCACTTGCGCACCACGCCAAGGCCGTCGAGATCGAACGCCGGCGCAAGGACCGTGTCGGCCTCGTCGATGCGCTTGGCAGTCTCGGCGCAGCACAGTTGGACAACGGCGAGTACGACGCGGCCATCGCGACGATCTCCGAGGCGCTCGAGCGCAACGAAGCCATGGGCCGCACGACCGGCAATGGCGGGTGGCTTCACAACATCGGCCTGTCGCATCATCGCGCCGGGCGGTACTCGGACGCGTTGTCCTTCTTCGAGAGAGCGCTCGACGCCAAGAAGAAGACGGGCAATCCCGTGCGCCAGGCCACGACGTGGAACGTGATCACGACCTCGCGGCTCCGGCTCGGCAAGCTCGACGAAGCGATGGAGGCGAGCAAGAAGGCGCTCGCATTGCTCGGCGACATCGACAATCCCGCGACGCGCGTCCATGCGATGCTCGGCCTCGCACGGGTCCACCTTGCACGAAGCGACGCGAAGGCTTCGTACGCGGCGGCGAAGGACGCGCTCGACCGCGTCGGTCGCCTGGTCGGCGGTCTTGCGGATCAACAAGCCGCCAGCGCGCGCGACACGTGGACCGGCCTGCTCAAGGTGGCTACCGAGGCCGCCACCGGCGTGGGCGATCCTGCGGCGCTTCACCACGTCCTCGAAGCAGGGTCGGCGGGCGCACTGCGTGAAGCCCTCGGTGCGCGCGGCGCTCTGCGCCGGGCGGTCGTCCCCGCAGAGCTCTCGCGCCGCCTCGACGAGGCGCATGCGAAGGAGCGTAACGCTCGCAAGGCGCTGCGGCTTGCCAGGACGAAGCGCAACCTTCGCGAGGTCCGCAGCGCGAAGAAGAGCCTCGCAAAGGGCACAGAAAGGCGTGCAAGCGGCGGCGGACGCCATACAGCGCGATGCCAAGCGCGCGGCGGCCGTGGTTCTCGGTGCGCCCGACACGCTCGAGACCGTCCGTGCGCGGCTCGATCCAGACACGGCACTCGTCCAGTTCGGGCGCACGACGAGCGGGGTCGTCGCAGTGGTGGTGCGCAAGGACGCTGCCCGCATCGTCCACCTAGGTCCGGAACCCGCCACTGCTGCTCGACGCGGATCCGTCGATCGAGACCGACGCGATCGCGCCGCTGGGCGCGCTCATCGCCAAGCCGCTCGGACTCGAGGCATCGGTTCGGCGCGTCCTGATCGCGCCGATCGGCCGGCTCGGGTACGTACCGTTCGCGTTGCTGTTTCCCGAACGCGTCGTGAGTTGCGTGCCCTCCGGCACCACGCTCGGCTTGCTGGCGGAGATGGTGCGCTGAGGGGCACCGACGTACTCGGCTTGGGCGATCCCGCGTACGGAACGATCGTCGCAGCGAACGCAAAGGCCCATCGCCTGCCGGCCTCTCTCCCGGCGCTGCCGGCGACGAAGGCCGAGGTGGAGGCCGTCGCTGCGGTCCGGCTTCTCGGCAAGGACGCCACGGAGTCCAAGCTGCGGGCGGCACTCGCACGCAAGGCGCGTTGGCGCGGCGTGCACCTTGCGTGCCATGGGCTCGTGGACCCGGCCCGGCCGATGCTGTCGTCGCTCGCGGTGACGGCCGAGGAGGACACGGACGGATTCCTTACTGCGCTCGAGGTCTTCGGGATGCAGGTTCCCGCGGACCTCGTGGTGCTGTCGGCCTGCGAGACGGGCAAGGGCAGGATCTACATGACCGAGGGCATCGTGGGTCTCACGCGCGCTTTCATGTTCGCCGGTGCCCCGCGCGTGATCTGTTCGCTGTGGAAGGTCGACGACGAGGCAACGCAGGCGTTGATGATCAAGTTCTACGAGCTCTGGAACCCGAGAGAAGGCAAGGGGCTTGGTGCCGCGGCGGCGTTGAAGCAAGCGCAGGCTCACGTGCGTAGCAACGAGAAGTGGAAGCACCCGCACTACTGGGCCGCGTGGGTGCTGTGGGGACTTCCGATCTGACCGACGGTACAGGCGCGGCTACTGGAAGCGGTACCAGGTCAGGTTGTCGATCACGGGCACGTCGCCGCGGATGCGTACGCGCTGGATCCCGTTGCTCGTCGCGTTGAGACCGAGACGGACCAGCGTCATGGGTCCGGGGCACGGCGGCGCGGTGACGGTGATCGTCTCGACGACGCCCCCGGCCGCGTCGACGGACTGGATCTCGATAGGTGTCCCGACAGCGGCTGCGACCACCATCTCGACCGTGGCCACGGCGTCCGTGAATTCGATGAACAGGGTGTGGGCATCCGTATCGTCATCCGACCCGATGCCCTGGTTTCCGAGGAACGCGGCGTTGCAGCCGGCTTCAGTCACACCCCAGCCCTGGGCGTTGGACCAGATGAACAGGTTGCTCGCCGAGGACATGGTCACGTTCGGGCCAGCAGTGAAGGGCTCGGCCTCCGGCGTGATGTCCGCGGCTGGAGACTCGAAGTCGATGACGAACGGCCCGGCGAGCTGCGCATCGCCCATTCCCTCCTGTCCGTCTCCGTCGCTGCCTCCGCAGGCGCCGAGGAGGCTCAGGCCGAGTACGAGCGCAAGAAGAGTGCGGATCCGAGGTGCCGGGGTCGTCATGGTTCGTCCTTCGTTGGGCGAGTCACAACGACTCGCTAGAAGGGAACACGCGGTTCGTGACGTCGTCCCCTCACGAATCACGCAGAAAGTGCGCCGAGGGTCCGCGCACGGGACATGCCGCTAGACTCGCACCATGGCTGAGAGAGTAGCCATCCTCGCGTGCGTGCACGCCAATCTGCCGGCGCTCGAAGCGGTGCTCTTCGACATCGCCTTGCAAGGCATTCGGCGCATCGTGTCTCTGGGCGACATCGTCGGCTACGGCGACCATCCCCGCGAGTGCCTGACGCTGCTCAAGGACGTGGACATCTCCATCATGGGCAACCACGAGGAGGCGATCATGTTCTACGGCGAGGACTTCAACCCGAAAGCGAGGGAATCGCTCGAGTGGACGCAGGAGGAACTCAACTCCCCGTCGTTCAGCCGCGAGGAGAACCAAGCGCTCTGGCAGCAGCTCGGCATCATGCAGCAGGTCGTTGAAGACGGCGACGTGATGTATACACACGGCAGCCCGCGCGTACCCACGCGCGAGTACGTGGTTCCAGCAGACGTCAGGAACGCGGAGAAGATGTCCGGGATCTTCGACATGGTGAAGCGTGTCTGCTTCATCGGCCACTCCCATGTCCCGCACGTCTACACGTCCGACAGGAAACACGCCTCGCCGGACGCGCTCAGCGGCGCGATCGACCTGCGCAATCTGGGTGACCGCAAGATCCTGATCAATGTGGGCAGCGTCGGCCAGCCACGGGATGGAAGCACGGCCGCCTCCTACGTCACATTCGACGGGGACGTCGTCCGATTCCGCCGCGTCGGGTACCGCTGACGCGGCACGAAACCGTCACTTGCAGCGGAAGACGCCGGCCTGCTTCGAGATCGAGAAGACACCGTTCTGCTCGATGCGCTGCCTCACGTAGTCATCCATCTGCGCGACCGCATCCGCGGGCAGATCCATGGACTCGATGTAGCGGACGAGGGCCGACGCATCGGTGACGTCTAGGCCGTCTTCGTAGTCCACGCGCTCGACCTCGTCGAAGGCGCGGCTCAACTGCTCCGCACCGTTCTCGAGGCCGAAGGCCTCGGTGGCGCCTGCATCGAGCTCGAAGTCGGGATGGAAGCGACGCACCAAGTCGAAGAGCTCGTGCAGGTGTTGCTTTCCATTCGTAGCCACGATGGCAAGTCCGCCGGGTCGAAGCACGCGTCGGAACTCTGCGATGGCGGCGTCGCGATCCGGAACGTGATA
Source organism: Planctomycetota bacterium (assembly GCA_028281445.1). Lineage (GTDB taxonomy): Bacteria > Planctomycetota > PLA2 > PLA2 > JAEUHO01 > JANQJW01. The sequence continues at coordinate 90,436 of JANQJW010000131.1, forward strand.
CAGCATGTGCGCCGCAAGCAGCACGTCGACAGACTGATCCGGGAACGAGAGCTGCTGCGCGTCCATCACACGGAACTGCGCGACCACGCCGCGCATGGTTGCCTCGTCGCGCGCACTGTCGAGCATGCCTTCGGAGAAGTCCGTCAGCCAGAGCTTGGTTCCCTCGGGGATGGCCCTGGCGTGCTTCGTCCAGACCGTGGCCTTGCCGCAGCCGACGTCGAGGACGGTCTGGCCGGGGGCGAGCCCCAAGAGGTCGAAGAGGAACGGGTGCCAGCCAACAGGGTTGCGGCTGAACCGCTCGTGCAGCTCGATCCGAGCCGCGAGCTTCTCGCCGTCGCCGTACTGCACCTCTCGGAGGTACGCGGGATCTCCGTCTATCAATCGCTGCTGGCCCACCGGACGTCAGCCTAATGCGAATCGGGACCTCAATGAAGGCACTGGCGCGCGGGCGAGGGCATGCGCTCGGAAAGAGGGTGTGAAATTCGCGCAAGCGAGAAGGTCATTCCAACGGCGGCGCGCCCTGCGCAGCCAAGAGGACCGAAACAATGAACGCACCGACACGCACCGCCGCAGCCCTGGTTTTGGGGCTTTGCTTGCTGGCAGGCTGCGGCTCCGCAGGCACGGACGAGAGCAATGCCACCGGAGGCACCGCGGCGAGCATCGTCTTCCCGCCTCCGAACGCCTATACACTCGGCGAGACCATCATGGTTCGGGGTGTCGTCGACGACGCGACCGACGTCACCGGGGTAACCATCGCGGGCACGCCTGCTGTGTCGGACGACGGCTTCGCGACATGGACCGCGGAGGCCCCGCTCGCCAACGTGCTCACCGTGCGCGTGTCCACGCCCGCGGGCAGCGAAGAGGGAGAGGCGCGCGCAGTCACGCGGGAGGAGCCCGACATCGCGGGCTACCCGGGCGCCCCGCGAGCCTACGACCCCGGCGCCGGCCTCATCTACGAGCTGAACGAGTCCGACGACCTGATCTCGATCGCGACCACGACGGGAGCACGCCGGTTCGTCCTGCGCCGCGCCAGGGACACGTTTCAAGGCGATGAGAGCATGGCAGTGGATCCCGCCACCGGACTCCTCTACGTGATGGACACCCCGGGCCTCGGTGTGCGCATCCAAGTCGTGAACCCGACCGACGGAACGGCCCAACTGCTGTCGATGTCCGGTGACGCGCAGGGCCCCGACTTTCCCGAGAGGGGTAGCCGGGATCAGCAGCTTCTGTTCGACCCCGTGGGGCAGCGACTGATTGCGCTGTTCCACGACAACGCCGCCAACATTCTGGTCGCGTTCGCCGTGACACTGGACTCCGGCGTCCGAGCACTCCTGGCAACCGGTAGCGAGCGGCCCGGCGATATTCTGGCCGCAGCGCTCCGACCGGGAACCAGTCAGATCCTGATCAGAGAGGACGGGAACGTGGCGTACATCGGCACAAGCGGAGTCTCCGTCGACCACGGCGTCATGCCATCGATCTCGTGAACGGAGGCGTCGGTCCGTTCATCGAGATCACCGACCTCAGGGACCCCTTGGGACAATGGATGGAACCCGCCGGAACTCATCTTCTCACCTTCGGCGCACGCTCCGGCGTCCGCCTGTTTCGGACCGATCTCGCGACCGAGCAGACGACGCGTGTGGCGGACGTGCCGGACCTGAACCTGGCGTTCGGCTCGCTCAGCGGCTTCGACGCAGGGCCGGACCAGCGGATCTACGCGACCGTGGACTCCGAGCCATACGGCGTCTACACGCTCGGGCTGCAGGGTGCGCCGATCGAGCCCGTCGCCACGCGAGACCGCGGCGTGGGTCCGGAACTGTACAGCCCGCGACTGATCGCCACCGATCGCCAGACCATGACGGCGTACGTGTTCTCCGAGGTAGAGAACGGCCCCGAGGGGATCTACGAGGTTGATCTCGTGTCGGGGGATCGCACCCTCTTGAGTACCGAAGCCCAGTCCGGCTTCTATCCCGAAGTCCTGTTTCTCTCGCCTGCGGGCGCGCTCTTCGGCATCAACCGCGACGAGATCTACGAGATCGACCGAACGACGGCGGCGCACACTCTGGTCACGGGCCCCGGACGCGGCGCGGGTCGCTCCGTCGAGTCCTCGAACGACCCCGGTGCTGCCTTCGACAGCCTGCGCAACCGGATCCTGCTGGTCAGCAAGAGCTTCCGCGATGCTCCTTCCCATCCCGATCCCAACTACGTCGTGATGGCGGTGGATGTGTCGACAGGCGATCGCTCCGTACTGATGACGGACGCAGACTTCTCGTTCGTTGCGGACAACGATTCCGACAACAACGAGGTATGCGCGCACGCCATCGGCGTGAGCCAGGACGGCTCGACCGCCTGGATCGTGGGCGAAGGTGGGGGGCTCTTCCGGGTCGATCTCGCCGCGGGAACGGGCACGGAGATCCGTGCCGAGTTCGCGGGTAGCTCCGAGGCCTGGCCGCGAGGCGGCACCGGGGGCGCGCGGGCCGTCGTGAGCGACGAGACGCACACGCTGATCGTCGGGAAGCCGTCGAGAGACGCTCTCTACGTCTTCGACTGCATCACGGGCGAGTCGGTGGCCGTGCGTCCGCCGGCGCCTGTCCAGAATTGATCCCTCGCAGGGGCGATTCGACAGAGCGCGCAAGGCGCGAGACACGAGGGGAGTAGACTCGGATGCGTGGAGCCTGCCCCGACGCGCAAGACGGAAGGAGAGAGCGAGGCCCCGCCTCTCTCCTACGCCGTGCTCCGTCCGCAAACGCGCGCCGCGCTGCGCGCGCAGTGGACCAACGCAGCGCGACAGCACCCCGGGCTCGAGCTTGGTTTCGAGCCGTTCGCCGACGGGGTCCTCGAGATGTGGTGTCGGGGACGGCAACGAGGCAACGTCCCATCCTGCACATTGGGCCGGCTGGCAGTGCTGGGGCGGCGCGCTTCGCTAGGAACGCGGCCGCCGCGACGCGAACGGGCAGGCGCGGAGAGACACACACGGACTTTGCGTCTACTGCTCGTAGGTCGGGGTGATCACCGCGCGCGCAAGGGTGTTGCCGAACATGTTGAAGCCGCAGAAGGCGGGAGACCCACCGGCGACCTCGAGGGAGTCGACGCTGAGCGCGTGTACCGCGAAGAAGTAGCGGTGCGGTCCGTGGCCAGGCGGCGGCGCGGCGCCGACATAGCCGGCGAATCCGGCGTCGTTCTGCAGCTGCGCCGCGCCTGCGGGCAGCGTGGTGCTGTCCTTGGCTCCGGCGCCCGTGGCCAGCTCGGTGACGGAGGCCGGGATATTGTAGACGACCCAATGCCAGAAGCCGCTGCCCGTCGGCGCATCGGGATCGAAGCACGTCACGACGAAGCTCTTCGTCTCCTCGGGGAACCCACTCCAGCTGAGCTGCGGCGAGATGTCTTCGCCGCCGGCTCCGAAGACGCCACTGACCTGGGGCATGGCCAGCTTCTCGCCATCGGCAACGTCTTCGCTGGTCACCTGGAACGAGCCGACCTCGGGCAGGAACTCGTACGGACTGGGGGGACGACTCATGGGCTGCTCCTTCGTAGGGGGCTTAAGGTTGTACGAAGGTGGACCTGACTTCTCCACCGCAACATCGGATGCCCACGACAGATCCAGGTCGCGCAAGGCCTGGCGCGCCTCGTCCTCGCCCGCGTCCGCGGCCCGCTGGAACCAGACGCGTGCAGTCCGGCGATTGCGCCGTACCCCTTCCCCGTCGCGGTAACAGAGACCGAGGAGATAGCACGCCCAGGAATCGCCCTGGACGGCGGCGGCGCGATAGAGACGCGCTGCCCTCGTCTGGTCCTGTCGCACCCCTTCGCCGTTGAAGTAGCGCACCCCGAGGTCGCACTGCGATTGCATGTCGCCTCGCTCGGCCGCCTTCGTCAGCCATCGCACCGCCGCCCGGTCGTTCTCGGGGTAGTCCTCGTGGCCGTTGTAGATGCGTCCGAGCCAGTGCATGGCGTCCACGTGGCCCATCGCAGCGGCCCGCCGGTACTGGAGCAACGCCTGGCTCCAGCTCTGCTCGACGGCCTCCCCCCTCCGGTACATCTGCCCGATGTTGTAGATCGCGCGCGCGCGCCACTCGCCGCGGCACGCGGCCTTGCGATACCAGCGCAGCGCGGCGTGCATGTCCTGCGCAACGCCGTTCCCCTCGAAGAGCGCGAAGCCGAGGTTCAGCTGAGCGGTCGGCTCGCCCTGCTCGGCGGCCGCAAGGAACCAACGGAACGCCTCGCGGTCGTCGCGAGGCACGCCGTCCGCATCGCGGAGCAACTCCCCTAGATGGTTGGCCGTCTCGGCGTCGCCTTGCTCCGCAGCCCGTCGCCACCACTTGACGGCGAGGTCGCGACGCTTGGGACGCGCGTCGGAGTGGTAGTACCAGCCGAGTTCCGCCTGGGCCTTGGCGTGGTCCTGCTTCGCCGCCTGCTTTAGCCAGTGGACGCTGCCGCGCTCGCCCATGTACTCGGCCCAGAGGCTGTACTGCGCCTCGACGTCGCCGCGGCGAGCGTCGGCGAGGAGGCGTAGGCGGTACGGGGTCGGCCGAGGCGGCATGAGTAAGGCATCCAAGCGTGTTGGACGTGCGTGAGAGGGAGTATGTGCCGTGGGTTCCGGCGCACTTACGATCGTGCGGTGAGCGAGGACCCGACCGAACAGTACGAACGCGTGATCAAGGCCCTGAGCGAGGGAAGCGCAGAGGATTGGGAATGCCTGGCCGCGGAGATTCCCTCATTCCCCGAAGGGAAAGACGGCTGGCTCGAGCGGCATTGGGTCACGTCCGCCGTGGACGTGGGCTCGACCGCCTCGGTGGCGTGGATGGTGAAGCAGCGCGTCCCGCTCCAGTTCCGCGACGACGAGGGGTTCACCGTTCTCCACTCCTGTCTGCACCGGGAAGAGGAGGATCGGCACGAGCTCCTGGCGTTGCTCGTCGCCGGCGGCGCTGACGTGAATCTGAAGGGCACGAACGACTGGACGCCGCTGCACATGGCCGGCGCCCGGGGAGATCTGGAGGCCATTCGCATCCTCATGGATGCCGGCGCCGACCCCTCGATCCGCACGGTCATCGACAACTACGCGACGCCCGCCGAAGAAGCCGACCATCTCGGGCAGCATGGGGCGGCACGCCTGATTCGCTCGCTGGGCGGCTAGTGGAAGGCCGCCTCGACGATCTCGAGGAGCCGATCGACGGTGATGCCGTCACGCTGTTCCGCAACGAGCGGATGATCTGTCGGCTCGAAGGCCATGACCGACGGCCGCTCCCCGACGGGTCGGGTCTGCACCCACGTCTTCAGGAACATCGTGTCTGGGTAGCCGGGCAGCCGCGTGCAGAGCCACGCGAAGTACGGCTCTTCGCTCTCCCGGCCGGGCGTCTCCCAGAGTGCGTTCGTGCGCTCGAAGTTCTTCTCGCTCAGTGACGTCCAAACCCCGAAACCGAGCGGCTGTGCTCGGCCGATCACGGGAATCTCCAGGGTCGCGCAGATCAGATAGTCGGTCCGCTCGTCCTGCTCGAGGACACAATGGTCTGATGTCAGCGTGAGGTGCTTCTCGCGGTCCTCTTCGGACATGTGCCAAACGAAGTCGGGCGCGTCGGCCCCGAGGTAGCCGACCGGTCCGTCGTGCCACTGGTCGCACGTACGGCACTTGAACGCCTCGATCTGTCCATCGGCCCCGCGCCGGATGTTGGTCATTGGTACCTCGCGGCGCGCGCGCTTCATTCTCTGGACGTGGATTCCTCGTGGCCAGTCAGCACCCATGCGTCGTCGGTGCGTCGGAAGCCGTACCACACGAACCCGCCCTCGGTCTCCTTGGCGCCGAGCCACGGCGTGGTCGGCCGCCACTCTCCCGCGACGGCAGCCTGTCGATGCCGCATCGAATGCCCGGGTACGGACAGCCGCAGCACGAACTCACCCTTCTTGCGTCGTCCCGGCTCACCCGTGTCCCGGCACGACCAGTCGGTATCGTTCTTGGAACGCAAGAGCCAGAGGCCCCACCGCGCATTCTGGTCGGGGTGGTTCGTGTAGGTCTCAGGAGCTGCGAAACCGGGGCCGTCGACGGTCCAACGCCGCTGGTTGGGGCGCAACCAGCGAGGGACCTTGAAGAGACCGACGTGTACGCGCCGCACGCTCGGTGCTTCCGCCTTCCAGCGCGCCTCGATCTCACGCAGGACACTTCCCAAGACGGCATCCCAGAGGCGAGGATCGTCGTCGACATCGAGTCGGCGCACGAGAGGCGGGAACAACCCGAGGTGGGGCGTCCGCGGCTCGACGAGGGGATCAGGCTCTCGGGGCGACAATGACGTACCCCCTTGTTCAAGACCGAGCCTGACGATGCTCGGTACCTACGAGGCTGCCACCTCGAGCGGACCGTGGTGGTCGCAATGACCGTCGTGCGGATGGTGGAGATGACCATCGACGAGGTAGTCGACGTGATCTCCGTGCGGAACCGCCTCGTGCCCGCACCCCGGGCCGTGCGTGTGGTCGTCCTGGTGCCCGTCGCAAGCATGGTCAGGGGTGCATGCCTCGGGATTGGTGTCGTCGACGGCGATGCGATGCTCGTCGCAGTGGTCCTCGTGGGGATGGTGCAGGTGGCCCTCGTGGAGATAGTCGATGTGACCCTCGTGCTTGACCGCGACGTGGCCGCAGTCCTTGCCGTGCTGGTGGCCGTGCTCGTGGATCTCGTGGCTCATGCGGACCTCCGTGCGGGTGGCTGGGTCACCCAATTGGGTCGGCCCCTAGCCTACCCATCTACAACATGTTCGGCCCGTGTTGGTGACTCGGACTGCGCGGTCAGTCAAGCCGAAGCACGTACTCCTCGACCTCAGCGCCGCGCCCCGCGGCAAATCCCTTGTCCTCCCGACACACCGAAAAGCCGCACTTCTCAAGCACGCGGCGTGACGCAACGCTGTCCTTCACGACGCGGCCGTAGATCGGACGAACCGGATCTTCCCTCAGGAAGGCCTGCAATGCCGCGGTCGCAATCCCGCGTCCCCAGAACTCGCGCCCCAGCCAGTACGTGACCTCGTGCTCGCCGTCTCGATCGAAGCTGGCAATGTGTCCAGCTACGGCCGCGCTGTCTCCCGAGTCCCCGCCCGAATCCACGACGATCGTGCGCACGAGAATGCTGTCACTTGCGCGCATGCGCTTCCATTGCGCCTCGAAGGCGTTCCGATCATTCGGATCCTCCGGAACGAACGCGGCCATGTAGCGCGCGGTCTCGTCACGCTCTTGCTCGAAGAAGATGGGAAGGTCGGAGTCCAGCACAGATCGAAGCAGCATGCGGCGATGTTAGTATATTGATAGTATCAATTCAAGTTCGAGGATCGTGTCGCGATCGGCTTGTGGATTGGCGCGCTTCGCTACTGCTCTGGCCTCTCGTCCCCCCTACCGTCGTGCGCACCCTGAGAGACCTCCGAGACACGAAAGGCAGCTGACGATGAGCAACACGATCCTGATTACTGGCGCCTCCACCGGCATCGGCCGGGCTACGGCCAGGTTCTTCCACGACAGGGGCTGGAACGTCGTGGCCACGATGCGGTCCCCCGACAAGGAGACCGAGCTCGGTGCGCTCGACAACGTGCTGGTCACGCGCCTGGACGTCCAGGACTCCGAGTCGATCACCTCCGCTATTGCCCAGAGCATCGAGCGCTTCGGGAAGATCGACGTCCTCCTGAACAACGCCGGCTACGGCGCGGGCGGCCCGCTCGAGGCAACCCCGATGGAGAACGTCCGGCGCCAGTTCGACGTGAACGTGATCGGCCTGATCGAGACGATCAAGGCCGTTCTCCCGCACTTCCGCGAGCAGAAGGGCGGCACCATCGCCAACGTGTCGTCCGTGGGCGGACGCATCACGATGCCCCTCTTCTCGCTCTACCACGGTACGAAGTGGGCGGTCGAAGGCCTGTCCGAGTCGCTCACCTACGAGCTCGAGCCGCTGGGCATCAAGGTCAAGGTGATCGAACCCGGCGCCATCAAGACGGACTTCGGCACGCGCTCCTTGGACTTCAACAACAACGAGAGCCTGCTCGAATACCAGGGCACGGTCGGGACCTTGATGGGCGCGATGACGCCGATGATGGAGCACGCCGCCGATCCCATGATTGTGGCCGAGGTCATCCACGAGGCGGTGACGGACGGGACCGACCGACTCCGCTACGCCGCAGGCGAAGACGCCAAGGAGTGGCTGAAGGGCCGTGCCGCGACCACCGACGACGAGGCCTTCCGCGCCAGCATCAAGCAGCAGTTCGGGTTCTAGCCAAGGAGTCCGAAGGTTGTCCTCGCTTCGGCGCCGCGACCCTAGAATCTTGAGAGTCATTCTCAAGATGAATGCGCCGAAGCGAGGCTCCTCGTGGCCAAGAAGAAGTACAAGAAGAACTGCTGCGACAAGCCGAAGCGCAAGCGCTGCAAGCGCTGCCCCAAGAACCGCTAGGCGGCCGCTTCGACCTTCTCCTTCAGGCCCGCGAGGCCTCGCGCGAATTGCTTGCCGATCATGCCGGACATGACCGGCTTCATCAGGCCGCGTATCACCGGCGGCATCATGCTGGCGAGGTCGCCTTGCATCGACCACGTGACCTCGGTGCCGTCCCCGGCGGGTGCGTAGCGGATGGAGGCCTTCGCCGGTACGCGTTTGTCCTTCATGATGAAAGTCATGTCGTAGGCGATGCCGGTGTCCTCGTCGCACTCCGTGAACTCGACTTCGCCGTCGCCTGCCTTGGATGACGTCCATGACTGTGCCGCGCCGACACCCGTGGTCTTGTCGCTGAGCTTCGTGACGACGCTCGGGTCATCCTGTTCCCACGGCATCCACTCCGGCCACTTCTCGAGGTGACCGACGAAGGCGTGGACCGCGGCGGGGGACGCCGCGATCGTGTCCTTCCGAACGATGGTGTACCGGCTCGGCATCACCAGGCCCGCGATGACGATCACTGCGAGCAAACCGAGGATGATGTATAGGACTGTCATGGCGGCTCCAAAGCGTGAGAGCGCGCGACTCTAGCGCCTTCAGCGACGCCGTGCGAGCCCAAGGGCAGCCGATAGGAGCCGCTCCGCCCGCTCTAACGGTCGGCGTTCGCGAGCCCTGGGCGTAGGGTTGCGCACCCGAGGAGCCGGACATGACGCGCCTGATCGAGTGTGTACCCAACTTCAGTGAAGGACGCGACGGTGCCGTGATCGCCCAGATCGCGGCGGCCATCGAGGCCGTGGACGGCGTCACGTTGCTCGACGTCGATCCCGGTCGGGCGACCAACCGCACGGTGGTCACCTTCGTCGGCGAGCCCGAGCCCGTGATCGAGGCAGCCGTCCAGGCCGGCCACAAGGCGGCCGAGCTTATCGACATGAGTCGCCACGAAGGCGAGCACCCGCGCTTCGGCTGCATGGATGTGTGCCCGCTCGTCCCCGTCTCCGGCGTAACGATGGATGAGACGGTCGAGTACGCCCGAACGCTGGCCAAGCGCCTCGGCGAGGAGGTCGGCCTCACGATCTACTGCTACGAGAACGCAGCCACCCGGCCGGAGCGTCGCAACCTCGCGACCGTCCGCTCCGGAGAGTACGAGGGCCTGCCCGCGAAGCTCGGCGACCCGGAATGGCAACCTGACTTCGGCCCGGCAGCGTTCAACGCCCGATCGGGCGCGACGGCTGTGAGTGCACGCGACTTCCTCGTTGCCTACAACGTGAACCTGAACACGACCTCGACGCGACGCGCCAATGCCATCGCATTCGACGTCCGCGAGAAGGGACGCATCAAGCGCGAGCCGCCGCTCACGGGCGAGATCGTGCGCGACGAAGACGGGAACCCCGTCTCGATCCCCGGTAGCCTCGAGTGCGTTAAGGGCATCGGCTGGTTCATCGAGGAGTACGGGATCGCGCAGATCTCCTTGAACCTGACGAACATCTCGGTCGCGCCTGTGCACATCGCGTTCGACGAGTGCGCCGCGAAGGCGCGCGCGCGCGGAGTCCGTGTGACGGGTTCCGAGCTCGTCGGTCTGATCCCGTTGAACGCGATGCTCGAAGCAGGGCGTCACTTCCTGCGCAAACAGAGCCGCTCCACGGGCGTCTCCGATGCCGAGCTCGTCAAGATCGCCGTGCGCTCGATGGGGCTCGACGACCTCGCGCCCTTCGACCCACGCGAGAAGATCATCGAGTACGCCATCCGCGACAAGGGTGCCCGACAGCTCGTTGACCTGACGGTGCGTGGATTCACGGAAGAAACCGCTTCCGAGTCGCCGGCACCGGGCGGGGGCTCGGTCAGCGCCGCGGTCGGCGCCCTCGGCGCCGCGCTTGGTGCGATGGTCGCCAACCTGTCCAGTCACAAGCGCGGCTGGGACGACCGCTGGGAGGAGTTCAGCGAAGTCGCCGAGCGAGGCAAGGCCGCCTGGGCCGCGCTGCTCACGCTCGTCGACAAGGACACGGATGCGTTCAATGCCATCGTGGCCGCATGGAAGTCGGAGCCCGACGTGCGTGACGCTGTGATCCAGGCGGCGACGCGACAGGCCATCGAGATCCCGCTACGGGTCATGGAGGTCGCGCTCGAGTCCATGGACGTCATCCGCGCAATGGCTGAGAAGGGCATGGCCGCCTCGGCGTCCGACGCCGGGGTGGGCGCACTTTGCGCGCGCACGGCCGTGCTTGGTGCGGGGCTCAACGTGCGCATCAACGCGAAGGACCTCACAGACGATGAGGTCCGGAGCACCTACCTGAAGCGCGCGACGGAGCTCGCCGACGCTGCAGTTGCCGCCGAGGCGCAGATCCTGGCTCTTGTCGAGGACCGCTTGGATTCCTGAAGAAGCGAGCTGGCCGCACCGAGAGATAGACTCTCTGTCCGCACTCTCCGGGGGAAGCGACATGAACTGGACCGCGCTGCTGACCAGCGAGATCGAAGATACCTATCGCGCGACGGAGGGACTGATGGACCTCGTCGACGAGGACAAGCTCGACTGGACGCCCGACTCCGAGGCGGAGTGGATGTCCACTCGCCGCTTGCTGCGGCACCTGAGCGATGCCTGCGGGTGGTGCGCTGCCAACTTCGTGCACGACCGCTGGCCGCAGATCATGAAGGGCAACCCCGAGGACCAGCCGCCCGCGTCCATCGAGAACGTCGCGGAGGCGAAGGCGGAGCTGGCCATGGACAAGCAGCGGGCGCTCGATGCGATCGCGGCGGCCGGCGAAGAGGCCCTCGGCTCGCGCATCATCGCCGCGCCTTGGGACCCGACGGAGCGTCCGCTGGGCCAGCACGTCCTCCAGATGATCGATCACCTCAAGGCGCACAAGTCGCAGCTCTTCTACTACCTCAAGCTGCAGGGCAAGCCGGTCAACACGTTCACGCTCTACGGCATCGCCGAGCCGCCCGAGGCGTAGCGCCGCAGGGTCGCCCAGCGATCTGTTGGGATGTCCTCACACAACGGCGGAATCGGCGGAACGCCTGTGAGATTGGGCCAGTCTGGGTCCGGGGGCGTGCGGACGCTGGAGAGACGCACGTGAGGCATCTGCTTCGACACCTTGCAGGGCCGGCAACAGCCCTAGCCCTCTTCCTCGGCCTTGCGATCGGGTGCGGCGGCACGCCGTCGGGGGATAGCGGCGTCAAGAGTAGTGAGCCACCGCCGGTCTGGGCGGGCGGGGACTACGACATCGTCTACGTGCGCCAGCCGCGCTTCGGCGATACGACGAACACGACCTGGCCCGAGGTGTTCCACCCGGCACGCCTGGATCCCGGCGCCGACCTCATGCTGCTCAAGCAGGACGGCACCGAGGAGGTGCTGGTCGCCGGCGGCAACGGCTCGGTCACCGACCCCTTCGTCTCCTTTGACGCGAAGTGGGTCTACTACAGCTACTTCCCCGACCTACGGCCCAGCGCGCTCAACGCCCAGCGCGATGACCTGCCGCGCGCCGGGTGCGACATCTACCGGATCCACCTCGAGACGCGCGCGATCGAGCAGCTCACGTTCGGGGAGTTCACACCCAATACCGGCGCCGGCACCTGGGATGAGTCGAACCCCCTCGATCCGCCGTCGAGCTTCAATCGCCTGGGCTATGGGATCCTCAACCTCGGGCCCTGTCCGGTTGCAGGTGGCAAGATCGCGTTCACGAGCAACCGCACCGGCTTCACGCCGCCGAAGGGCTTCACGAGCCCGACGCTGCAGCTCTATGTCATGGACGAGGACGGCTCGAACGTCACGCCCATCGCCCCCATGACGATCTCCAGCGCGCTCCATCCGACACCGCTGCGCGACGGGCGGCTCATGTTCAGCACGCACGAGAGCCAGGCGCTGCGGAACCGGCGGCTGTGGGGCATCTGGGCGATCCAGCCCGACGGCCGCGCGTGGGCGCCGGTAGTCAGCGCCTTCCGCGGACCGCAGGCGTTCCACTTCATGACGCAGCTCTCCGACGGCGACATCGTCGTCGTGGACTACTACAACCTGAACAACAACGGCTTCGGCGCGCTCTATCGCATGCCCGCGAAGCCGCCGGCCGGTATCCCACCGTTCTTCAGCGCGTTTCCGGATGACAACCCGGAGATCGAACAGACGGTCTCCGGCGGGTTCTCCTACCCGTTCAAGATGCCCTTCACGCCGTACGGCATGTACTCGATCACGCCTTTCACGCACGGCAACGACAACGCCGCACCCGTCGGCGCCGACGGCACGCGCGTAGGCAAGTTCACGCACCCGTCCGCCGCGCCCGACAACGACCTGCTCGTCATCTGGACACCGGGACCGGCCAACGACCTGAGCCGTCCGACGACCGATCCGCGCTACGACGCCGGCATCTACCTGATGCCGGGTGGCGATCCGGCGCAGGGTCCCGAGGACCTCGTCCCGATCAAGAACGACCCGAACTACAACGAGGCCTGGCCGCGCGCGGTCGTTCCCTACTACGCGGTTCACCCGGGTCTGACGGAACCGGCCGCGCTCCCGTGGCTTCCCAACGACGGCACGGCGCATCCCGAGCTACCAGCGGGAACGCCGCACGGGCTCGTAGGGACGAGCAGCTTCTACAAGCGCGAGAGCTTCCCGGGCTGGAGCCGGGCGAGCCCTTACGACGGGCTCGACGTCTTCAACACCTACGAAAACGGCCAGAGCCCCAACTGGGGCACGCAAGGGGCGGACGCCGGGCTCTACGACGACAGCGACATCTGGGCGGTGCGCGTCCTTGCCATGGAGCCGAACACACATCGCAGCTACGGCCCGAACGCGGGACGTCAGTTCACGAACCATGCCAACGAGCGACTGCGGGTGCTGGGTGAGATCCCGCTACGGAAGTTCAACCCCGACGGCTCGCCGGTTCTCGACTCGGAGGGCAATCCGGACACGAGCTTCCTTGCGAAGCTGCCCGCGGACACGCCGTTCACGTTCCAGACCATCGACCGCAACGGCATGGTCCTCAACATGGCCCAGACGTGGCACCAGGTCCGGCCGGGCGAGACGCGCATGGACTGCGGCGGCTGCCACGCCCACAGCATGGAGCCACTGCCTTTCGCGGGGACGGCAGCGTCCTTCCCCAGCTACCGCGTCTTCGATCTCTCGGTGGAGACGCCCCTCATCACGTTGAACCCCGCGGGGGATCCGGGCCTGGATGTCGCGTCCGTGACGCGTCGCGACGTGGAGTTCGTCCGCGACGTGCGACCGATCCTCCAAGCGAAGTGCACGCCGTGCCATACGCGCAATGCGGCGACGCCGCCGGCGGGCCTTGTCCTCGACGATTTCGATCCCGTCGACGGCGTTCCGGGCGACTACTACCGGCTTGCCCAGGACAACGAAGCGCGCTTCGAACGCCAACCGCTCACGACGCCTTACGGTTGGCGCCAGACGAATGCGAGTCGCTACATCCGGCGCTTCCAGAGCCGCCGCAGCCTGCTCGTCTGGAAGATCTTCGGCCAACGCCTGGACGGCTGGACGAACGCCGACCATCCGACAGAGGCGGTGCCGGGCGACGCGAACACACTGCCTGCGGGCGCGAACGTGAACGATGCCGACATCGACTTCGTCGGATCGCAGATGCCGCCGGTGACCCACCCGCAGCTGACCGACGCGGAGAAGCTGACGATCGTGCGATGGATCGACCTCGGCTGTCCGCTCGATGAGGGCCCCTACGGCTGGTTCCTCGACGACCTCAAGCCCACGCTGACCATGAGCATGCCGCGGCCGGGCGTGAACCAGGCCCCCGTGACGGCGATTCGCGTCGGCGTGGCCGACGCCAACAGCGGGATCGCCACAGGCAGCCTCTCAATCCGCGCGTCGTTCGCCGTCGGAAACGAAGCGGCGAACACCGAGCTCGCGGGCGGCGCGCTCGATCTCGGCGACGGCATCTTCGAGGTCCCGCTCGGCGGCGCCCTGCCCTCGGGCACGATGGGAACGATCGACGCCGAGGTCCGCGACAACCAGGGCAACGTGACGCGCGTACGCCGCTCGTTCCGTGTGCCGTAGCCGTCGCCTACGTCACTGGGCCTGCCGGACGAGCTCTGCAATGAACTCCCGGTACTGCTCCTTCATCGGAAGCTCCAGGTCTCGCTTCAGGCGTCGGCGCGTCGTGGGCTCGTTCTCGCCGGAGACGGGGTTGTGTCCCTCGGCCTCGAAGGTCTCCCAGTAGACGCCCGTTCCGCGCTTCTGCCACCTCGGCACGTCGTTGAAGTTCAAGCCGGCTCGCTGGAACAGGAACTCGTTCTTGTCCGCGACACTCATGCCCACGAGGGCCTGCGTCGCTTCGCGAGCACCCTGGCCTTCACGCCGCAGCGTCCAGTAGCAGTGGGCATTCAGCGCATTGCGATGCGCGTCTTCGCTTCGCCAGCTGAAGTAGTCGACCACGTGCGCCGCCGACGGCAGCTGCGAGATGCGCGCGTCGAAGCATGCAGCGTCACCGAGCAGGAGCGAGAACCTGGCGCTCGCCTCGCCCGCGAGGACCGAGTTGAACTTCCGCACCTTGCGGCCGAACGCGTCCTCGTCGACGTGGAACAGGAGGGAGATCTCGTCGCTCTGGGTGAAGCCGTAGATGACACGGAATCCGCAGTCCATGACGTGCTCGGTCGTTTCGACCATGAAGTCCCGGAAGCGCTCATCGAAAGGTGCCTCGAACTCGTGGACCTCCTTGGTCAAGCGCGTGAAGCTCCGCCCGTCCAGGCGCGCGACCATGTACACCTCCGGCATGACGCAGTGGTCGTGGGCGGTCTCGAAGATGCGCATCCGCGTATCCAGCTGTTCAAACTTCATCGGACCACTCCTCGACGACGAAGGCGCCGTCGTCGCCGATCCTGACGTAGTGCAGCTCGTCGAATCCCTCGTCCAGCGCCGGCAGGACCAGCTTGCCGTGCGTAGCGAGGACCCCGCGCTGCGGGACGTGCTCGCTCTCCGCGCGAGCATCGTTGCGCTCCAGGGCATCCTGGATCGCCGACTGGAAGTAGTAGCCGGCGATCCGGAACCCGGCCTCGCGGGCCCGGGGGATGTAGCGCGCCCGGTCCTCGGCAGTGGGGTTGGTGTTGTCGACGACGAAGGACTGCGGCGCCGCGAGGCACGCTTCGAGCAGGACCCCCTCCCGGTGACGGGTGCGCAGCATGTCGAGGTTGATCCGGACGTGGCTCGCGAAGAAGCGCTCGCGGTAGAACGTCGACTTCCCGGTCGCCTGGATGCCCATGAAGATCACGGCTTCCGGCTGCATGGCTGCCCGACCCTTCTCGCCGCGCACCCGACGCGGGGGCATGTTGTACCCACGACGGCCGCCCTGCCTCAGTAGCGAGCGCCCGCGAGGAGTAGACTCGTGGCATGGACTGAGTGATAGGAGAGATGAGGGCCGAGCCACCGAGCCCACGGAAGGTCGAGGATGAATTCGACGCACAGCCACCGAATTCAACGAATCCTGACCAAGCTGCGTCAGGCGCGAAAGCTGGCGTGCAAGAGCTTCGGCAGCGAGGAGCACGGATTCAAGTTGGCGCGACCGCTCTCCGAGGATGTCATCCTTGCGTGGGAACAGGCTCGCGGCGTTGTCCTGCCCGAGGACTACCGCGCGTTTCTTCGCGAAGCCGGCGCGTCGGGCGCCGGCCCCTACTACGGGCTGCGGCCTCTCGATCGTTGGGGCGAGCTCCTTTCGACTGGTGTGGACGAGCACGCCCTGTCGCACCCGTGTCTCATCGAGCTCCGATCGGGCCTTCGCGGTGGCATTGCCGGCGACGCCACCGACGGAGGGGTGCGTGAGCCGTACCAGGGTGCGATGCCGCTCATTCACATGGGTTGCTGTGGGTACGTTTTCCTGATCCTGACCGGACCGCATCGCGGCCGCATGGTCAACGTGGACACGGACGAACAGTTCGCTCCGCAGTTCGCCGACTACGCGGACTTCCTCTCCTACTACGAAGCATGGCTCGACGAAGTACTTATCGGCATCGACGGAGGCTTCGGCTTCGCGCGAGCAGGCGACGAGTCGCAGCTTGTGGCGCGCCTACAGACGGCGGATGATCCCATCGAACAAGCAGGCTTCCTCGAGGCACTCGGCCGCTTCACTTCCCTGGGGACCGAGGCTCAAGACGCGGTGCTCTCGGCTCTCGAGTCGCCATCGGCGGAGGTCCTCGCGGCGGCACTGCGAAGCGTCACAGGCGGTACGGTAGCCGTTGATCCTCACCGACTGCGGGGGATGTGCAGTCACGGCAGCGTGGCTGTTAGGCGAGCGGCGTTCTCCGCACTTGCCCAGCGCGAGCCTGATCTTGCGCTCGCGGTTGCCCGGTCGCTGGTACTCGATTCCGACGACGAGCTCGGGAGGCTGTGCGTCCACCAACTACACGACAGGTCCGCTCTGGACGCCACGATGCTCCAGAAGATCGTGGAACACGGAAGAAGCGACGTCAGGCGAGCCGCCCTCTACTGGGCGAGCGCCACAGATCCCGCGGTCAGACGGCTTCAGTTGAAGGAACTCTCCGAGGTGACGGACCCACACTACGCGACAGTGCTCGTACAGTCCCTGGCGAAGGCGCGAGGCTCCGATGATGTCTCTGCTGCGTTCGCAGAACTGCTACGCGAGAGCCACGACGCCATGGTGCTGGCAAACCTGACGCAGTACTTCATGCAGGTGAGGCATGAGCCGGCTCTGGAGCAACTGATTTCACTCACGTCGCACGACCATCCGCTGGTTCGAGAGAGGGCCACGAGTGCCGTCGCGTACCAGAGGCCTGCTCCTACGCCGTCCCGCCGGCGCACCAGAGGAGGTTCTCGTCGGTGGCGTCGCAAGCGCTAGGCGGAAACCACCCAGTCCGCTCCCTCCGAGCTAGGCGCTCGGGTCACTCCTCCAGCGGAACCAGCGCCAGTAGCTCGTAGACCAGTTGCTTGTGGGGCCCTCGCGGCATGTGGGCGGAGAAGGCGTTCGAGCGCTGCCCATCCGCCAGTCCCACGCGCGCCATGCGCCCGTCTCGAACCGGCGCACTCTGGTCGCGCAGATCCCAGGCCGAAACGGCCTCGATCGTCTCGCACAGCCGGGCGACCTGCTCGTCCGTCAGCGCGACCTCACATCGGATCGGGCTGCCGCGGCGCGGGCGACGGACGCGGGTTGCCTTCGCCGCGTCCGTCTTGACGATCACCTCGACATCGTCGTCTCCGCCATGAGGCCAGTAGTGCATGTGCAGGATCGCGACCAGCTCCAAGCCGGGGCCCCACGCCTTGACGTACCGCCGAACGCGATGAGCGACGTTCTGATCTACGCGGTCAGACGGCATGCGGCGACAAGCTAGCTACCGGGTCTTCTTCGTGATGTCGAAGGACGCGATCACGCTCTGCCACTCCGGGTCGTCATCGGGAAGGTCACCCGTCTCGTAGATCGCGATCTCGAGGGTCATCTGAGCCTTGACCGCCTTCACGAAGAACGCACGCCGACGCTCGGGCCCCTTGGCGCCTTCGTACTCGACGACGTACTCGATGCCTGCAGGCAGGCGGTCGTTGAGCCGCGTCCGCTTCGGCTTCCGGGTCTTGCGGACCTTGCGAGGATTGTCCCCCTCCGCGAGGCTTTCCAGCAGCCTGTCCATGCTGCGCCCCGCCAGGCCCTTGACGTTGTCGCCGCCCACGTCCCTCACGCTGCCATGCGCGCCGTAGACCCGAGTCCACGAATAGGAGCGCACCACGACCCTGCGCGAGCAGCGGCGCCTTTCGAAGTCCTGCTCGAACTCGCTGCCCGTCCCGCTCCAGTGCGGCGTGATCGGAAGCGCATAGGCGAGCAGGTTCGAGGCCGCCTTGCGTGACTTCGACAAGTAGTCCCGGTTGATGTCCAACTTTGCGATGCGTGCCACCGAGATCATCTTGTTCCAGGTGTGCTTGTCCGCCTTGCGCGCACGCTTCTTCGTAGAAAGCGGAGCGAAGACATCGAAGTAGCCGCGGAACGCCGCCTGCATCCGCTTGCGATCGCGAGCCTCGAAGACCTCGCCTTGCCACTTGTAGCTGGCCGCCACGGCACGCCGCAGCGGCGAGCTGGATATCCCCGCCGTGATGATGCGCTGGCAGACACGAGCGGCGTGATCGGCGAGTGCGAGAAGCGGAGCGTCGTCCGCCTTCCCGGCTTCCTCGAGAACAGAGAGGGCGAATGGAGGCCCGGTCTTCTTCGATGCCTTGCTCTTGCGCACGGCCGCGGCCTCGAGGATGTAGTCCGCAGCAGTCGTCCAGTACCGCGCCTGGACGGCGGTCTCGTGTCGTGCCAACCCGATGCGAGCCCGCGCGAGATTGGCCTGCCACATGGCGACCTTGGAGGCGAGGAGCTTGGGGGCGGTCTTCTTCGCTGCGGTCGCAACCTCTACGACCCAGTTCGCCATGGTGATGGCCGTGTCGCCGTCGCGCCCCGCAAGGCCCGCTTGTTCAGCGAGCAGCGCGGCCGTGACTGTGCGCACGGCCTCCGGGTCCTTCGCGAGCGCGGCAGCCGTGGCCTTGGCCCAATCCGAGCCTTCCGCCACTGCAGAGATGAACGCCGGCGTTTCCGGCGCCGATAGCACATCGATCATCTGCTTCGCAGACAGCGGTTTGCCGGGTGTCGGCTCCGGCGCGCTCGGCTTCCACTCCGGTTCAGCCGGCGGCGACGGTTCCGTGGGCGGTGGCGTGGGCTTGGGTTCCGGTTTGGGTTTCGGTGCTTGCCCCGGCAGATGGAAGGACCCGAGCTCGTGGACGAGCGTCTCGCCCGCCTTCACGGTGATGCGGGCCTCCAACGGCGCGAAGAGAGACCGCTCGGCCTTGAGCACGCGCTCGCCCGCGCGGACGCGATCGACCAGGAGACCACCGCGCGCCGTGACACCAACGAACCTGCCGTCGATGAAGATCCGCACGCGACGGGGTCCCTTGACTTGGACCTTTCCGTACCCGTCCTCCGCAGCAACCTGTCCAGGCCACGCCAGGAGCACCGCCAGAACGGGAATTGCGATTCGCCGCCAAGGCATCATCACAACACCTCCTCACATCACCAGGAACACCCTACCGGCCGAGCAAGGGCGAGAGCCAGCGATGAGAGGGAATTGTCGTTCGGTGGGGCTTATCCCCCAACGGCGACGGGCGAAAGAAAGGCATGCATCGCCATGCATCCAGACACGCTCGTCTTGTCGGTCGACAGATCCAAGGCGGCTTCGTCAAGGGTCATCGCCCAGGGGCTGTAGCCGAGGTGCTGCGCGAGCTCGATCACTTCGATGACCAGCTCCTGCCAGCGGCCCGTGTGGTGCGTAGCGAACGAGGCGTTGTAGTACTGGTCCGGGTGGCGCTCCATGCCCAGGCCTCGGGCGGTCGCAGGCAGGCGATCGAGCACCTGCGACACGACGCGTTCCGCCTTCTGCGCTGAACGGGCGTCGATGTTCAAGCGCCAACGACATGACCTGCCCCCGATGAGTGTGCCACCTGGCAACTCACAAAGCGGCGCGTACCGCCACGTCTTTCGGTAGCCAAGCCTGCGGGGCTGGAGGCTTGTAG
>JANQJW010000014.1 GCA_028281445.1 Planctomycetota bacterium
GTAGCGGCATCCCGGATTGCCGAGTCCGAAAAGGACGCGTGTCACGAGGAGAACCTCAGGCGATACGGACGCGGCTCAGGGCCGTTGCGGGTGTCGTCAGCGTGGTGGATTGACTCCGCACGCTCGTCGCGAGGGAACTCGCGCCCGGTCGTCGTCATCGGGAGAGCCTCAACATCCCAATCCATGGACGGCCAAGGATGAGCACGCTGACTCTGACGAGACGGAGAGTCGAGAAACTGGCGGCGACGAGTAGCCGCCCGCATCACTCGGAAGCGGCCCCTTCGCCCTCGGCGGGCGCCGCAGCCTCGGCACCTTCCGCGGCCTCTGCGCCTTCGGCGGCTTCACCCTCGGCGGGCTCTTCCTCCGCGACACGCTTCGGCACGGCGCACTGTCCGATCACGTCGTCCGCATCGTCGAGCAGGGTCACACCGGCCGGCGCGTCCAGGTCGGACACGCGCACGGCGTCGCCCAGCGCGATCTCGTTGATCTCGACGAGGAACTCGGACGGGAGATCGCGCGGCTTGCAACTCACGCCGACCGTCTCCTTGAGCACCTGCCACACACCGCCTTCGCCCTCGCCCTTGGCGCGGCCCTTGAAGTGCACCGCAACCTGGGCCTCGACCTCGGCGTCCCGATCGACGCGCTGGAAGTCGACATGGAGAATGTCGTCCGTCACCGGGTCCCACTGGACCTCGCGCAGGATCGCGGGGCGCGTCTCCGAGCCCATGCGCAGCTCGATGAGGTGGCTGCCGCTGCGGAGGAACCGCTGCAGGTCAGCGTCGGCGATCGCGAGGCTCAGGTTCTGGCGCTTGAGGCCGTAGAGCACTGCCGGTACCTGGCCTTCGCGGCGCAGGCGGCGGGTGTGGCTCGACCCCAGGCCTTCGCGGCTCGCGACCTCGATCTGGATGAACTCCATGGCAATGCTCCGGCTACGGGCGTCCTGAGCCCGAATTCACGCTACGCAATCGCTCAGAACGATACGAGGAAGCGGCGCCGGGGCCAGATCGGACGGGGGCGGCGGAAACCGGGGTCGATCACGGCCACCAGAACGGATCGAACAGGCTACCCACGCCGCGGGCTCCCTTCGCGAGAACGAAACCGTGGATCTTGTCGGGTCCATCGGCGCCTGGGAAGAGGCCATTCGCGAGTCGTTTGCCATGTCCAGCGGGACGTGGACTGCGGTCTTCCACGCGGCGCAACCAGGTCCCCGTCGCGTCGAGCCCCATGATGGCGATCGGGTAGAACTTCTCAGCCGGGTCAGCGGCCCGGAGCGTCGGAGGTTGGATCCGGAACACCCAGCGTGTTCGAGATTCACCGACGGACCACATCTGGCGGCTCATGCCCAGCACGTCGATCACCGGCGGCGTGCGCATGGGCTCCGTAAACGTGGCTTGGATGACGAGCGTCTTGTCGCGAGTCGCTTTTCCGAGGAGAGCATCCTTGAGCCTGGGCGGCACGCAGACACGCCGGCGCGGTCCCCGCAACCACCGCCACTGCGTCTGGTAGATCGGGTTCGGGCCAGACCAGATCGCGAGGTGTTGGAGGTACGGACGGAAATTGCTGACGCGCACGCCGCGGACGAACGTCTTCTCATGCAAGTGGTCCGTGAGCACGATGTGCACCTTGTAGAAGCGGTCGGGCCACCACGCCTCGAGTACGTCCCCTGCGATAGCGGTCTGGTTGGAGCCGTTCGGGCGCAGACCGACGGGAAGTGGATTCGGAGTCCTCTTGGCGTCGGTGCGCCAAAACTGTCCCGCGTCGATCGCCGTTGCGAACCCCGTTGGCCCGCCGGCGTCGGTGAGGCGCCACGTGAGGAAGGTCTGCCAGGTGCTCCGGCCGCCGATGTCTGCCGGGAGGCTCCAGTACACCGCATTGGCCGAAGCGTGACCAGAGCTCACGCCGGGTAGCGCATCCTGAAACCGAATGAGCACGTAGGGGGCCGACGGCGAGCGCACCACGGGGTTGTTGGCCAGATCGGAGATCCAGTAGCCGATCGAGTACGGCGCCTGCACGAGGGTGTCGCCATCCATCATGTCATCACAGGCATCGACGAGGAAATCGACGTCACCGTAGGCGTACTTGCGCACCGCCGTGTGTTGAGCCACGGCATGCGCGTTCACCACGAGGAAGTCGGTGCTGTCGTAGCTCGGGTTGACGTTCGTGACCTTGGGCTCGTCGTCGGCGGGATCCCGGTCTCCGACCTGGGGCATGGTTGCGAGGCAGTTGCGGTTTGGCGTGCCCCAATGCATGTGGTGCACGGCGGGATCGGAAAAGACCGTGAAGTGGTCGAAACGGACCGTGCCGATCAGGTCGCCCGGGCCGACGAGTTCCCCGGCAGCGACCTCGGGCGTCACATGGCCGTAGTCGATGAGCTCGTAGACGGGATTCCCCAATACGTCCGTGCCGCCCGTCGTCACCTTGATAACGACCTGGCCACCGGTCTCGAGGTCGGACGCTGGAACGACGGCCTCCACGACGCCTCCGCGCGAGGCGACAACGTTCGCACTCAGGACCGCCCCCGTGTCTATGTCCGGAGGGAACGTGTGGCCATGGGTCGTGATGTCGATGGCCGCGTGACAGTAGGCGTTGCCGGCGTACTTGATCGGCGTTCCGAAGTTGTGGAGAACGTTGTGGCTCTGGGTCCAGTCAGGCCCCGGCACGGGCTTCGAGATCGGCCAGACCTGTTTGGTGCTCATCCCCACGATCGACCCGTCGGGGGACACGTTGGCCACGATCCAATTCGAAGGCCCTGCCGCGTCGAGGGCACGAATTCGATACTCCCACTTGTGCGTCTCGTTCGTGGAGTGATCGTCGAAGAGGTCCGTGCCCCCGGCCGGGGATACCAGGTTGGAGAAGGTCCCGCCCACTGGCCTTCGCTGGAGCTGGAATCCACTGGGGGTCCCCGACGGAGTCCAGGTAACCCGAAGCCACTTGGTGGTCTGCCCGAAGACCGGAATGACCCTGACGTTTGTGGGGTCCGAAGCGGCATGCGCCGCCCCCGCCGTGGCGATCCACGCCATCACGATTGCGAATACGGCAGTTGCTCGCGCGAGGATCATCGCGGTGTCTCCTTCCGGGAGTAGGCAACTGCGATCCGACGCATGCCTGCAATGAGGCGAATGAGGCCGGCATCGACACGCTCGAAGACGTGCTCCCCCGCTCCGCGATACAGGTGAGGAAGCCGAATTCGCCCGCTGCCGGCCTCCCCGCTTCCCAACATCACCCCCTTGCTGCCGATGTCGTTGTCGAGAGCCTCCAGGAACCAGGTGCTCTTGCCAGACTTGCGGTCGCGTACTCCGTGGACGACGAGCAGGGCACTCGTTCCCAGGGGCCCCGAGCGTGCCGCGAACCGCGAGACCAGGCGCATCCTTCGCCTCTGGATCCACTTGACCTTGCCGGTCTCGTAGTTCACGACCCCGACGTGATCGAGCCCCTGCACGAAGACTTCCGGCCGGTTCCCGAACACGACGCGCTGCTGGACCACCCTGATGCGCATGTCGCCCAGAGCAAGCGGGAGCTGCGTCGGCGCGTCCGCATCCGACTTGAGGACATACAGCTGGTGATCAGCGAGCCGGTCCTCCGGCGCGCTGACGAGTATGAGCACGCCGGCGCCACCGGGAAGGACATCGATGCCGATGACGCGCCCGGCGGGTGGGAGCGTTGCCGTGAGCTTGGCTACCCCCTTGGGGCCGTAGACGCGAAGCCTCGCGCCGCCCGGCCCGCCGAGATCGGCGATGCCCAGATGACCATCCTCCGACATCGTAGTGAGGGTCTCGCGGGTGAAGGGGCCCACCGCCGGTGCGAGCTGTGCGCCGCCGCTCCAGATCCAGTGGAAGTGCACGGGCGCTACCTGCTCGACGCCCGGCTGTACACCCCGCTGTACGACCGTCCTGCCGTCGCGAGAGATGACCATGCCTTGCTGATGCGGCAGGGCGACCATGTCGCCGCCGATGTCCAGCCGCAGCTCCTGCGCCTCGTCATCCCGTCGCAAGAACAGCACCTGTGGCTCCTGGCCCTCCCGGAGCGCGACGTAGCTCTGCACGTAGGTGTCCCGGGCCGGCAGAGGCAGCTTCTGGTCCGCCTGGATCGTGAACTGCCACTCCACAGGACCGTCCGCCTGAACCGAGCGTGGTTCACCCGCCAGCAGCACCAGGACCAGAAGGCACCACTTCAAAGCGTGTGGACGTTCAAGACGCATCGTCACTCTCCCCAGAGAACCCATCCCGCCCAGTAGAAGGGGTGCTCCCACAACGGGCTTCCCTTCTCGTCCTTCGACTCGCGCACGTACCGCTGGGCGCGCAACAGCGCTTCGTGTGAGTCCACGCCCTTCTTCGCACGCTCGGCGTAGAAACGCTTCATCAGGGCTGTCGTTGCCACATCATCAGCAGGCCACAGGCTGACAAGCATGCGGCGCGCACCGGCGGCGAAGAATGCACGGACTACCCCCAAGAGTCCCTCGCCGGCCACAAGCTTGCCCCGTCCGACATCACACGCCGCCAAGGTGACGAGTCGCGCGCGCAACCGCAGACGGAAGATCTCCGCGGCTGTGAGGAATCCGTCGTCTTCATCCGTCGGTGTGAGGGCGAGCGACGAAAGACTGGGCGTGTCTTCGTCCAAGATCCCATGGCACGCGAAGTGGAGAACGTCCCACGCGGGCTGCTTCTCGAGTTCCCTACGAACGCGAGTCTCCGACGCATCGCCCTCGAGGAGGACGAGATCGCCGGGTCCGCGGATTCCCTTCACCTCTCGTGCGCTGTGCTCGAGACGCCGTAGGCTCAAACCGCGCGCGAACCAAGGCACGCGGCGCCCATCGACCTCCTTCTCGTAGAGCGGGTCTCCCAACGCGAGCTTGCGCGTCGTCTTGATCTGGCTGCGCTCGCCGAGCGTCGCGAGAGTGGTCGCAGACGGGATCAGGCTCACGTCGATCTTGCGCGCAGAGACTTCAGCCACCGCAGGCCATGGCACGGCAGTGAGTGGACCGTCCGGGCTGACGTAGAGCCTGCGCGTAGAGGCTGGAAGCCCAAGCGCATCGATCACTCGGGATGCCAGCGTCCGCCGCGCTTTCGAACGGACCTTGGCATCGCTTGATCGGTCGAAGTCCGCGAAGGTCTCTGCCACCTTCCGCAGCGCCGCCCAGTCCTCGAACTGGACGATTCGCGGCCCTACCTTCGAGAGCACGAGGGCTGCACCCCAGTGCTCTGATGTTGCGAAGAGAACAACGGCAGCGTCCTTGGGCACCCGGCGCACCACGTCATTCACGGGAGCGGGAACGGGATGCGCGAGGCTGCCACGACTCGTTGAAAGGCGCTGGATCTGATTCGCGACGAGGGCGTACTGGCGTTGTGTGTCGCGCAGGGCTTCGCGGGCGCCCCGGACCTCGTCGAGCTTCTTGCGCTCATCTCGAAGGAGGTTCAAGCGCTCCCGCTGTTCCTTGAGGCGTCCGCGCAGGTCCGCCTCCTGCTCGCGCAGGTTCGGGGGGATGTCCATACCCCGCACGGCTTGCGGTCCTCCCAGCGCGACAAGCAGGGCGCGCTGGCGCCCACTCTCGATCGCTCGGTACACCTCCTCGGGGTCCCCCAGCCGGAGCGCAGCCTCGACTCGAATGGAGAACACGCGCCGGCGGTTGCGTCGGGAGCGAAGGACGATCATCTCGTCGTCCGCAAGGCCCGCACTTGCCTGATCCATGGCAAGCGAGGCCTTGTTGCACTGCTCGATCGCGGCATCGAACTCGCCCTCGAGAAGGTACAGCTGCGCGAGCTCGGCGTGCACGAGCGTCATCAGGTCGGCATCCTCGCGTTCGGCAGCCAGGGTGAGAGCCTTCTCGAGGTACCGCTGCGCGTCGGGACGGCCGGGCAAGTGCAGCGCGGACGCGCCCATGGCCCAAGCCGAGTAGGCGGCTTCGGGGCTCATGCGGCTGGACACGAGCGAGGCCGCCTTGCAGTCGGCAAGAGCTTCCACATAGCGCTTCTGTTCGTACCGGATGGACATCCCACGGTGCAGGAACACCGAAGGGACGGACGGAAGCGTGTTCGCCTGGGCGACCTTCAGGGATGCCTCCACAAGCCCCAGGGCCTCATCGAACTTGCCCTCATGCGCCAGGGCCGTAGAAACGGCGAGCTTGACGGCTACGTCGTGATCGGGTCCGCGCTCCACTTCGGCCTTCAGCAGGGAGCGTCCGAGGCGGATCGCTGCTTCGTTCTTCCCGATCTCGACGAGAATCATCATCTGCACGTAGGACGCGTAATCGAGGCCGTCGAGATCGCCGGCCTTGCCGCATGCCCGCTGCGCTTCTTCGGTCAGAGAGAGCGCCCGGGCGAACTCGCCGCGCGTCGACCTGGCAATCGCGAGGTGGACGCGGGCGTACGCAGCATCCACTGGCGCATTCACACGGTCGTAGTACGCCACGGCATGCTGGAGCGGTGCGATCGCCCGGCGCGGCGTTCCAACGGCCACATGGGCACCGCCCAGTTCGCGACTGATCTCAGCCAGGTCGGCCTCCGCACCGCGCAGCTGCTGGATGGTCTTGCGACGCTGAAGGACTCGACGCATCTCGGCGAAGCGTGCGGCCTCTTCGAGCCGCCACTGGAGCCCGACAAGGCCGCTGGACTCGCCGAGCAGCCAGCCCATCGTCTTGCCTGTGGAAGCCGCCTTGGCGTAGGCCGCTTCCGCCGCGTCACGGTTCCCGCGATCGACATGGATGCCGCCTAGGACGAGGAGAGCGCGCAGGGCGGAGACCGAGTTGCCGGGAAACTCGACGGTCTCGAGCTTGGCGACAGCGTCCCGGAACTTGCCTTCGGCCTGCATCCGCATTGCCGCACGGAGGGCGCTCCGCGCCTTGGGTGCCTCCGGTGGCAGCGCCTTCGCATAGGTGACCAGCGCATCTCTGTCTGGATCGGTCGTCGCCTCTGCGTATGGCGCTGCTGCACTCCGGAGACTCAGCTCGGCGAGCCGGTCGACAACCAGCCACGGATCCAGCAGCGGCGTGGCCGCGAGCGACCGGAGAGCGGCCTTGTCACCGGCTTCGGCAGCCTTTACCACGCGACCGAGATACACCCCCGGGCTCTCACCGTGCGCGCCCCTGCCGGATACAAACAGGCAGACCAGGCAGGCGGCGACTACGACGCCCCGACGCCAAGGGTCGGAGCTGCGTCCGACGCTCATGGCTCCGCTAGGGGTAGCTGTTGCAGGAGACATCCCACGACGAGGTCGGGCCCATGTCGGGAGGCACGCAGCCCTTCTGGTAGCTCATGAACTGAACGACAGCCCTGCACCCGTGAGGATTGGTGGGGTCATCGTATAGAGTCACGAAGCACTCTTCGACGTCGTCCCCGTCCGTCATCAAGGCCGGTCTTGCTGCAACGATCTGGATCGTGGCTGCGGATCCCTCCAACTGGAAGATCATCCGGAAGGAGCACTTGCAGGCGCTCGTGGGCAGCGGGTTGCTGCGCATGTCTTCGTGACCCGGCGGGATCATCTGCCACGTGTTGTTGTGCTGCACCCAGCCGGAGGAGCCGTCAGCCTTGTGCGAGTACTCGGTGACCATGCCGGGCTTGACCGGGCGGCTCCCCGCGTTCTTGAACCGCACGCGCTTGTACGGGTAGCCGGGATCCTGCTTCTTCGGCTCCTGCTTGTCGTACTTGTGGGTATGTGTGTGGTAGTGATGATGCGTGACGCAGCACGACCCGAGTAGGAACGCAACGGCAACCAACGCGGTGAGCGTGCTCCATGGAACGAGGCGACTCCAACGCCCGATTGCCGCATTTCGCGCGTAGTACTTCATCGTTCGTCCCTCCTCGAGCGTCACAGAGCAGCACCGGTGTGCCGCCAAACACCGTCTCCTACGCTACCGAATCGCTGCCTGTAAGTCGACGGCGCACGGCGATCCGCATAGGCGGAGGCTGCAACCAGCGTCCGAACAGGCACCTCTACGAGCGACGACGCGGTACCGTTGTTACCGAGAGTTGCGGAAATCAGCACTCATCGCCCGAACGTCTGCCTACGCGCCGGCCTGGCGGTTGAAGAGGACGCTGATGCTCTGCTCCGTGTGGACGCGCATCACGGCCTCGGCGAGCAGCGGGGCGATCCCCAGAACCGTCAGGTTCGGCAGGCCGGCCGGATCGACGGGAATCGTGTCGGTGAGCACGATTTCTTCCACGGGCGCTTCGCGCAGCCGCTCCCGCGCAGGCCCGCAGAGAACCCCGTGGGTCGCTGCGATGCGGACCGACTTCGCGCCCTGTTCGTGACACACACGTGCGGCCTCGGTGATCGAGCCGGCCGTCGAGATCATGTCGTCGATCAAGAGCGCGTGCCGGTCCTTCACGTCGCCGATGACGGCTCCGACCTCGATGGACTCCGCGCTGACGCGCCGCTTATCGACGATGGCCAACTCGCCGCCGAGGCGGTTTGCGTACCCGCGCGCCATCTTGGAGGACCCGACATCCGGCGCGACGACCACCAGCGGATCGAGACGCTGCGCCTTGAAGTGCCCGACGAGGACGGGCGCCGAGTAGAGGTGGTCCACGGGGATATCGAAGAAGCCCTGGATCTGCGCCGCGTGCAGGTCGACGGTGAGCACCCGATCGGCGCCTGCCTTGGCAAGCAGGTTCGCGCAGAGCTTGGCCGTGATCGGCACGCGGCCTTCGTCCTTGCGGTCCTTGCGCGCGTACCCGAAGTACGGAATCACCGCGGTGATCCGCATGGCCGAAGCGCGTCGCGCCGCGTCGATGAGGATCAGCAGCTCCATCAGGTTGTCGTTTACCGGCGGAGAGGTGGACTGCACGAGGAATACGTCCGCGCCGCGCACGTTCGCTTCGATCTGGACGTCGATCTCGCCGTCGGGAAAGCGCCCGACGCGCGCATTCGTCCGCTGGATGCTGAGCTCGCGCGCGATGTCGTCCGCGAGGCCGGGACACGCGTTTCCGGCAATGAGTTCGAGACTACGCTGGCTCACTGGAGCGCTCCTCCTGGGCCTCGCCATCCTGCTTCGGCAGCACGCGCGCGGGCACACCGACCGCCGTCGTGCCCGGAGGCACGTCGTGACCGGCGCGAATCACCGCGTTCGCGCCTGTGACCGCCCCCGGCCCCACTTCGACCGGCGCAACGAGGATCGTGCCGGAGCCGATGCTGGCCTCCGGCCCGATGACCGTCTTGTGCTTGCGCTTGCCGTCGTAGTTGGCGGTCACGACGCCGCATCCGACGTTCGCCTTCGGACCCACCTCTGCGTCGCCCAGGTAGGTCAGGTGCTTGGCCTTCGCGCCCTTGCCCACATGCGCGTTCTTCGCCTCGACGAAGTTGCCGAGCACGGCGCCGTCCTCCAGCACCGTGTTGCCGCGCAGGCGCGCGAAGGGGCCGACCTCGGCGCCCGCGCCGATGCGACAGCCCTTCCCGATGTGGGTGAACGGGAGGACCCGTGCGGTCGGGGCGATCTCGACATCGACCTCGATGAAGGTGCTCTCGGGATCGACGATGTGCACGCCCGCACGCATGTGGGCCTCGAGGACGCGCGTGCGCAGCGCGCGTGTGGCGTCGGCGAGCTCGACGAAGTCGTTCACGCCCATGAGCGCGAGCGGATCGTTCGCCAGGACGCCGGCGACCGAGGCGATACGCCCGACGGCATCCGTGGCGTACTCCTCGCC
This sequence comes from Planctomycetota bacterium, assembly GCA_028281445.1. Lineage (GTDB taxonomy): Bacteria > Planctomycetota > PLA2 > PLA2 > JAEUHO01 > JANQJW01. The sequence goes on from JANQJW010000014.1 coordinate 9,636, forward strand.
CTGGTCGTTGTCCGTGGGCAGATCCACGACCGCCGTGCGCAAGGCGGCGGCGTCGAAGACATAGATGCCCGTGTTGAACTCGCGGATCGCCAGCTCGTTATCCGTCGCATCCCGCGCCTCGACGATGCGCTCGAACGCGCCCGACGGCGTACGCACGATACGGCCGAGCCAGCCTGGGTCTTCGATCTCGCCGGTGAGGACCCCGGCCAGGGCGTCTTCGCCGTGGCGGCCGTCGAGGAGGCGCTGGAGGTCGTCGGTTCGTAGCTGCGGCACGTCGCCGTAGACCACAAGGACATCGCCCTCGAAGTCGGGAATCGCCTCGAGCGCGATGCGCACCGCCTGGCCCGTGCCGTTCTGCGGGATCTGGCGCGTCGTGATCGCGTCGGGCCAGGCCTTCTCGGCCCACGCCTCGACCTGTTCCGCCGCATGGCCCGTGACGACCACGCTGCGTGTGGCGCCCAGCGGCTCGAGCGCACGGCGCACGTGCTCGATGAGGGGCACGCCGAGGCACTCGAGCATCACCTTCGGCGGTGCCGCGTCTCCGAGCCCGAGGCGCGTGCCCTTCCCGGCTGCGAGCAGCAGTACGGCAAGCGGACGGCCCCCGGTCTGGGCGTTCATCGGTCAGCGCCTCCGCGCAGCAACGGTGCGCTAGTCCTTCCCGCGGATGGCGAGCAACAGCAACGCGATGCCCGCGAAGATGCCCGGCCCGTGCTGGAAGATCTTCTGGTACCAATCCGCGCCCAGCGTCTTGATCCACCAGTTGGTGTACTCGGCCAGGGTCTCCGCCGGCAGGAAGAGGTTCGGGGCGTAGAGCGCCAGTGCGGCGCCGCCGAGAACGAACGCGATCAATCGGCCCATGCGTGCCTCCCTGAGCGGTACTGAATCAGACGGCGGGCCTGAGGGGAAGGACGAAGTACGGTGCCCGACGCGACGTGGGCGAAGGCGCGGGCCACGCCGCCACCACAGCCGTCAGCGACTCGCGTGGCCGTGGCCGTAGCCGTTGCCGTGGCCGAGTGCGGCGCACGCAGGATCCAGGGGTACGATCCCCTTCCAGCGCCCATTCCCCGGTGGTGCAACTGGTAGCACGGCAGATTTTGGTTCTGCATGTTGGGGGTTCGAGTCCTCCCCGGGGAACCACCTCGCGCACCGACGACAGTCGCCGGCTGGATGTCATGTAGGGACGGGCCTTGTGCTCGTCCGGGCTAGGGCGGCGGAGCCGCCCTGGCCAACGCCCGCCGGACCATGTCGAAGGCCCGGACGGCCGCGTAGCGCTGGACCAGCTCACGTGAGAACGGGAGATCGAGCGTCAGGATCCGTGTCTCCGCGCCCGCCTGTGCGAGCGCGAGGCAGACGCGACCCGGCGGGACCGGCGACCGTCCGGCCTCCTCGATCGGATCCGGGCCTGCGGCACCGGTGCTGGCCAGCGCGAGGTCCGTGCCGGCTGTACGCAGGGCCCCCTCGGCCATCGCAGCGACCGTTTCCGCGGAGACCACGCCGTGTGCGGCAATCAACGCGGCATCCAGACCAAGGCGCGCGACCTTCTCTTCTACTGCGTAGGTCACCCAGCCGATGGGGAACACCGCGCTCGCGCCGGGTACGCGCGTGAGCATGCGTGCGAGCAGGCCGCCGGTAAACGATTCGGCCGTGGCGATGCTCGCTCCGCGCTTTGTCAGCGCGCGCACGACCACGTGCTCGATGCGTTCGCCGGGCACGGGGTCGTACACGGCCGCGCCCAGGCGCTCGCGCATCGCACTCTCGGCCGCGGCGGCTCGAGGCGCCGCGCCGTCACCGCGCGCGTACAGCACGAGCTCCAGCTCACCCGTGTGGGGATAGGAAGCAATGTCGATCCCTTCCAGCTCCTCGATGTTCGCGATGCGCTCGGCGGTCTCGGACTCGGGGATCCCGGCGATCCACAGGGTGCGCGTCGCGCGCTCCGTGCCCGCCTGCCACTGCTCGGCTTCCGCGCGCAGGGAATCGAACATCATCTGGAGCTCGTGCGGGACGCCGGGGAACACGAACACCGTCGCGTCTCCTACGTCGCAGCGTATGCCCGGCGCCACGCCCGCCTCGTTGACGAGCACGCGCGCGCCTTCGGGCAACAGTGCCTGCCTGCGCTCCCCACGGCCGGGTTCGCGCCCCCGGCCGCGCAGCTTCGCGTCGACGATCTGCCACGCGTCCTCGTTCTCGACGAGCGGCCGCCCCGCGGCGCGTGCGAGGCCGTCCCGGGTGACGTCGTCGTCAGTCGGCCCGATCCCGCCGGTGAGGAAGATCCGAGCGGCGCGACGCGCGCACCCGAGCAGCGCATCGGCGATCTGCTCCGCGTCGTCCCCGACGTAGCGGACCTCGGAGACGTCGACACCCAGCTCTCGCAGCTGGCGGGCGAGCCACGGTCCGTTCGTGTCGACGCGCGTCCCCGTCAGCAGCTCGTCGCCGACGAGGACGATCGCCGCCCGGCTCACTAGAGCGCGCTCCGGATGTGCACGATGTCGCCGTCCTTGACGACGTAGTCCTTGTGTTCCAGGCGAATGCCGCCCTTGGCCTTCAGGTCGCGCATGCTGCCGGCCTCGAGCAGATCCTCGTGGGGGAAGACCTCGGCGCGCACGAAGCCCTTGGCGAGGTCGGTGTGGATCTTGCCCGCCGCGATGACGGCCGTGTCGCCCTCGTGGATCGTCCAGGCGCGCACCTCGTCCTCGCCCACGGTGAAGAAGGCCAGCAGGCCGACCGCACGGTAGACGTCACGCACGAACCGCTCGGCCGCCGGCGCCTCGATCCCGAACTCCTCCATGAACTCCGGACGGTCCTCCGGATCCATGGCGTTGAGCTCCGCGTCGATCTGCGCGTCCATACTCGTTCCTGCGCGCAGTTGGATGGCGCAATCGGCGCCGAGTCCCTCCGGCACGGCGTTGGGCCCGTTGACGAGCGCGAACGCAGGCTTGCGCGTGAAGAACTGGTAGCCCTTGATGCGCTTCTCGTCCGCCTCGTCGAGCTCGAGGTCACGCAGGTCGCGCCCTTCTTCGAAGCGCGCGAGGCACTTCTCCATCACGGCCAGCTCGAGCTTGTCCTGGTCGACCGTCCGCGACTTGCGTTCGATGTTCCCGCGAAGCTTCTCCACGCGGTTCTCGCAGATGACGTAGTCCGACGTGAGCATCTCGTCGGCGAGGCGCGCGAGGTCCGCGTCGAGGTCCGGCTCGGCGCGCTCGTACGGGTAGCGGTCCGACTTGAAGTCTCGCAGGACGAGCACGTACGCGTCGGCGTCGCGTAGCGCCGAGAGCAACCGCATGCGCCGCTCGCGGTCGGCCTCCGAGCTGCCCGGCGGAAGCCCGGGCGCGTCCCACACCTCGATGCCGGCGGGCGTGAACTTCTTCGGCTGGAAGATGTCGCGGCACGCTTCGAGGCGCTCGTCGCGGATCTTCACGACCTGGATGTGCGTTTCCTTCTGCGGCGGCCCGGGCGGCAGTTCGACCGGGTTCTCGGCCACCGCGTTGAACACGGTGGTCTTGCCGGAGCCTTCGAGACCGATCAGGGCGATGCGCATGGTGCGCACGATACGCGGGTGTTCGCCGCGGTCACTTTCCGTCGCTGGAGGGTTCTGCTCCGGCGTCCGGTGCCGGTTCGGCCCCCGGCTCCGGTACCGACTCCGCCCCCGGATCGGACGTCGGCCCCATGACCTGCGCGGCCAGGTCGTTGAGCTCCTCGGAGAAGAACAGCATGGCGCCGAACGCGGCGAAGAAGAGCACGATGGGCCACGCCTTCCGGATGGTGAACTTCTCCGCATCCTCGCCGACGAAGCGGCCACCCCACACGCCCATGAAGTAGAGGCCGGTCACGGGGATCGCCATCGCGATCTGCGTCACGGGGCTGGGGTCAGTCAGGATCATGCCCGCGACGAACGAGAGCATCACCGCGTAGCGCCAGCCCTTGGCGAAGGTCTCGCGCGCGACGACGCCCGTGGCCTGCAGGAACAGCATCACGAGCGGCAGCAGGAAGATGAGCCCCATGCCGAACACCATCGTGAGGCAGGTCGAGAGGTAGGACGAGAGGCGGAAGTCGCTCGGGAGCTCGGCCTCGACGTTCCAACCGATCAGGAAGCGCAGCCCGAACGGGATGAGGAGTACGTAGGCCGCGACGACGCCGAGCGCGATCAGGCCGATCGAAACCGGGAAGAAGATGCGCACGATGCGGCGCTCGTTGTCGTAGAGGCCGGCCGCGATGAAGCCCCACATCTGCCAGAGCACGACCGGGGAGACAATCACGAAGCCCGTGAGGAAGCAGAGCTTCAGGATCTGCAGGAAGCCCTCGCCCGGGTCGATGGTGGTGAGCTGGGCACCATCGAGGCCGACGCGTGCGGCCGCCTCGTAGTACGGCCTCGTCACGAACTTCAGCAGCTCCTTCCAGTAGATGAAGGAGCCGATCATCGCGACGACGATGGCGGCGACCGAACGCAGCAGACGCGCGCGGAGCTCGTCGAGGTGCTCCGGCAGCGTCATGCGGGGCATGTCGCCTTCCGGATCCCAGTCGGTGTCCGGATTTGTGTGTGCGTCGTCGCTCATGGGGCCGCCCGAAACCTACTCGCACCCACGACGGGCGCCGCTTCCCAGGAACTTGGGGTTCATGAATTCCTGAAGGGGTTCGGTGACCAGCCTTGGGCTTCGGGCCTCGTGCGACGGCGGTCGATCTCGAACTAGGGGAAGGGTACCTCAGGCTCCCCCGTCCGGCACGCGCGCGGATCGGCGCGGGCCGACCATTCGCGCCTACGGCGCTCAGGTCGCCCGTACATCGCGAGAAACATCGCGATTGCGGGCCGGTGCTCGCCGGCCCCCGGTGCGATGTACGGGCGACCCGAGGCCCAACGGGCCGAGTGGTCGGCCCCAATTGAAAAGGGCCCGACCGAAGTCGAGCCCTTCTCACCTCGCGGTCGAGGCCTGCCACTCCAACGCAGCCAGCGTGCGCCCGCCCTTCAGAGTGGGGGTTTGGGGGGGCTCTGCCCCCCCAAGGCCTAGTAGTCCAGGAACGCGTCCAACAGGTTCTCGGTGATCACGTTCGCGCCGACGACGCGCGCCCGCTTCTGGACCTCTTCGAGGGGGCTCGTGCCCGCGGCACCGCCCTCTTCCTCGCCATCGTCCTCTTCCTCGTCCTCGCCGCCCGTGGGCTTGGCGACCACGGCCCAGGAGTTCGGAACGACCGCGTAATGCGTGTTGCCGTCCATCTCGTCCTGGACGATGACGTTGAGCGGTGCCAGGCGCTGCTTCGCCATCTCCAACGGCCACTTGTCGAGCTTGCCCGCGAAGTAGACGTAGACGCGCTCGCCACGCTCGTAGAACGGGTTGTGGATGCGGTCGCCGGCCGTGACCGTGCCGCTGATCAGGCGCACCTGCGAGGAGTGACGGCCCGTGACGCGGGTGATCATCAGCTCACCGCGATTCACGCGGTTGCCGGCGCGATCCAACGAGCTCGCGACGAACTTCTGACCGACGTAGGCCTTGTCGGAGTGGCCGAGGTCGATGCTGCCCGTGCGCAGCGAGTGGTTGACGGCAAGGACTGCCCCGTCGGGATCGTCACGCGCGATCAGCAGGTCGCGCTTCTCCTTGAGCAGACGGTTCTGCTCCTTGCGCGCCTCGATCTCACGTTTGAGCGACGCCGACTCCTTGGAGGCGTCGTCCTTGAACTTGGCGAACTGCTGCTCGATGTTGGTCTTCTCCACCGAGTTGCGGTTGCCGCGCTCGTTGGCCTCCGCCAGCTGCCCCTGGAGCTGGGCAACGTCGTTCGTGCGGCCCGTCTGCTCCTTCTCGAGCTCGCCGCGCAACTGTGTGACGGCGTCTTCCTTGGCCTTCGTGTCGCCGCGGAGCTGGGTGATCTGCTCGTTCGCCGCGCTGATGTAGGCCGCGATCTCCTGCTTCATGAGGCGGATCGCACCGGGGATGCCTTCGATCGCCGCCTGCAGCGTGCGCTCGCCGGTATCCGTGTACTTCATGAAGCTGACCTTCTGGCCCTCGGTCGTCGGGTCGCCCCACGTGCCGGGCGCCTTGATCCGGGTCTGGTACTCGACCCAGCCCTCGGTCTGCATCAGCTCCTTGAGCGCGTTGTGGTACTCGGTGACCTTGCGCTCGTAGTCGGCCATGGCCGTCTTGTAGTCGGACTCGCCCGCCTTGTCGTCCGGGTCCGCCGGCGGCACGGGGCGGTTCGCGACGATCTCGTCGAGGCGGTTGCGCACGTCCGTGAGCCGCTCCTTGAACTCGGCGCTGAGCGTCGAGAACGTGTGCGTCGTCTCCTCGCCGGTCTTGGTCGAGTGGAGGCGCGCCTCGCGGTCGTAGATGAGTACGAACTCACCGAGGATCTGCTTGAGCAACCCGTCCTGCGGGTTGCCGTCGCCGCCCGCCACGGTGCCTTCGGGGTTGGCGTGGCTGGAGATCTTGTCCCAGTCGCTCACGGGGAAGCTGCCCTGCGGCGCCTGGATGTGCTGGAAGGAGTAGGTCTTCTCCGGCCAGCCGACCACCTTCGTGACCTTCTGGAGCATGTCGGCGATGACGAGGCCTTCAGCGTTGAGGTCCTTGACCTTCTGCTTCGACTCCTGAAGCTCCTTCGTCATCTTGTCCTGCTTGTCGGTCTCGTCGAACCACATCCAGATGAAGACGAGGAGAAGCAGGAGCGTGATGATGAACGCCCAGTTGGTGGACCCGAGTTGGTTGCGAGACATTGACGATCTCCGGTCGGTCGTAGGTCTGTGCCGCGAAACGATCCGCACCGCCGGCAGCCGCTTGCTTCCGGACGGGCAGACGGGAAGCAGGAACCGGCCCACGTTCAACCGCTGACCGGCCTCCCACCCGCGGCAGAAGGTATCAGCGTGATCGCGGGACCGTCAACATCCGGCCTCCTACACTACGAACGCGCAAATCCGGGCCTTGGAACAGCTTCCGCTTGACCCCTCCTCGCGCCCCCCTACCCTGTCCTCAGGTCGGTGGGCGGATTGGAACCCGCCCCGGCCCTCTGGATCCGCTCCTCGGCTTCGAGTTGTGAGCGGATCCCGCGCTCCCCCGGCAATGGGGCTTCCTGCGCCCGGGAGACCGAGGGACGCGGTTTCGGATTGGTGGCTGCCCGCACGGGCGAAACGAGGAATCCCCTGAGCGACGCACGAATCGTTCTCGGCTTGTTAGGCGGAATCGGCGCCGGCAAGAGCTACGTCGCGAAGCGCGCTGCGGAGCTTGCGCCCGGCACGGTCATCGACGCCGACGCCCTGGGCCACGAGGCGCTCCGCACCTTCGCGCGCGACGGCCGTCTCGCGGAGGCGGTGGGTGCCGAGTTCGTGAAGAACCACGGAACCCCCGACGCGGCGCCCGACGTCGCCCTCCTCGGCGAGCGCGCCTTCAACGAGCCGGCGCTGCTTCGGCGCCTGGAGCGGCTGGTCCACCCCTACTGCCACTCTGCGATCAAGGAGGCCATCGTGGAGCACCGCGAAGGCGGCGGTCCGCCGCTGCTCGTGCTCGACGTCGCGCTGCTCATCGAAGTAGGCCTCGACCGGCAGTGCGACCAGCTCTGGTTCGTGGACGTGCCCGACGCGCTGCGCGCCCAACGAGCGGGACGACGCGGCCTGACCCTGGAGCAGCTCCAGCGTCGCGAGGCGTTCCAGAGCCCGCGCGAGCGCAAGCGTGCACGCGCCGATCTCGTCATCCGCAACGACGTGGACGAGGACGAGCTCGATCGTCAGATTCTCATGGGCCTCGCAGGCCTGGGGATCGGACCCGAGGCACACAACAAGGGCGGCACGAAGGGCAGCAGCTCGACCGCGCCCGTGGAAAGGGTGCCGAAGCAGGCCTAGGAGTCGACCCACGGCCTGGTGGGCTCGCACGCTGCGAGGCATCCGGCCGCACTCGAACCAACCAACGAAACACCGCGCCAAGATGGGCGCCGTCGTCCGACACATCCGGTCGCCGGTCCCCGATGGCGCGCGCGCGGCGAGACCGTTTTCGTCGTGCCCACGACAACAGATACGGAGAGCCATAGCGATGGCCGCAAAGAAGAAGGCTGCCAAGAAAAAGGCCAAGAAGAAGGCCGCAGTCGCGAAGAAGAAAGCGAAGGCGAAAGCCAAGAAGGCAGCGAAGAAGAAAGCCAAGAAGAAGGCCGCCGCTGCCAAGAAGAAGGTGAAGAAGAAGGCCGCAAGGGCGCGGCAGCCGGAAGACGACGTTGCCGTGGAGCCCCCCGCCCCGGAGCCGCCCGCTGCCGAGGCTGAGGTGCCCGTTCCGCAGGAGGCGGAAGTTGCCTCGGCGCCCGCGGCAAACGCCGGGGGCCTGGCGCGCGGACGCTCGCGTCGACTGGCCGGTGCGTCCACCGACCAGGGCCGGCGCTCCCGACGCCCGCGAGCGGAGTCGACGGAGCGGCGCGTCATCCCCCCGCTGCCCGACGAAGACGACGAGTACGTGCCGCCCCCGCGGCGCCAGCGCACGTCGCGACGGCGTGGCCGCCGGGACCGCAAACCCGAGCCGGCCGCAGCGCCCTCCGGGGACGCCGCGCGGCTGCTCGACCTCGTGCGGCGCGGCGAAGAGCACATCTCGGCGCTCAACGATCTCTCCGATGACGAGGTGTACGCGCTGGCGCGTAGCGCGGGGCTCAAGCCGCGCGCGAAGGAGCGCCGGAGCGAGACCATCTACCGCCTGCTGAACGAGTCCGGTGGCACGAAGTCGCAGGAACCGGTGATGGTCGAGGGCTTGCTCGAGCTGCACCCCGACGGGTACGGCTTCCTGCGACGCTCGGAGCGCAGCTACTCGCAGCATCCCCAGGACGTCTACGTCTCCGCCGGCACGGTTCGCCGTCTCGGGCTCAAGCCCGGACTCTGGGTCACGGGATCGGCACACCGCCCGCGTCCGAACCAGCCGCTGCTTGCGCTGCAGAACGTGGAGGAGGTCAATCACGAGGCCCCGGAGCGCCTGAAGGACCTCGTGGAGTTCGACAAGCTCACGGTCGTCTACCCCGACACGCGGATCGTGCTCGAGACCGAGCCCGAAGACATCGAGATGCGCGTCATGGATCTCTTCTGCCCGCTCGGCCGCGGTCAGCGCGGCTTGATCGTGGCGCCGCCCCGGACCGGCAAGACGATCATGCTGACGAAGATCGCCGACGCCGTGGCGACGAACAGTCCCGAGGTCGACATCGTCGTGTTGCTCGTCGACGAGCGCCCGGAAGAAGTGACGAACATGAAGCGCTCGGTGCGCGGCGAGGTCGTCGCATCGACGTTCGACAAGCCGGCGAGCAACCACATTCGCGTCGCCGAGCTCGTGATGGAGAAGGTCAAGCGGATGGTCGAGTACGGCCGGCACGTCGTGCTGTTGCTCGACTCGATCACGCGCCTCGGACGCGCCTACAACAACCAGACGGGCGGCAGCGGCCGCATCCTCTCCGGCGGTCTCGACGCGAAGGCGCTGACCAAGCCAAAGCGCTTCTTCGGTTCGGCGCGCAACGTCGAGGACGGAGGCAGCCTGACGATCGTGGCCACGGCGCTCGTCGACACGGGCAGCAAGATGGACACGGTGATCTTCGAGGAGTTCAAGGGCACCGGCAACATGGAGCTCGTGTTGAGCCGCGACATGGCCAACGCGCGTGTCTGGCCGGCCATCGACGTGCCTTCGAGCGGCACGCGAAACGAAGATCTCTTGATGCACCCGGACGAGTTGCGGCGTGTGACGCTCTTGCGACGGGGCATCACCGGCCAGGACCCGCAGTCCGTGATGCTCGCGCTCCGCAAGCAGATGGAAGCGAACCCGACGAACGCGCAGTTCCTGATGGGGTTGGGGAACTGACGGACGGGCACAAGGCCCGTCCCTACATGTCCGCAATGGGTGCGCGCACTGGTGTCATGTAGGGGAGGACCTTGTGCCCTCCCGCGTTAACCGTCGCCGTATTCGTCCCGGTACACCTCCCGAAACCGCAGGACGCGTTGCAGATGCGTACGCGTCTCCTTGTAGCCCTCGCGGTAGATGACGTTCTCCGGCGTCGCGTCCGGCGCACGCGCTCGCCAGCGAATCACGCGCGTCGGGCCCGCGTTGTACGCAGCAACGGCGAACGCGACCTCGCCGTCGAAGCGCTTCAAGAGACGCGCGAGGTAGGACGCACCGAGCCTCAGGTTCAGCGCCGGTTCCGTCAGGCGCGCCTCGTCGTAGTCCGAGATCTTGAGGCGCTCGGCCTGCTCGCGCGCCGTGGCCGGCATGAGCTGGCACAGGCCCACCGCGCCGGCCTTGCTCACGACGTCGGGTCTGCCGCTGCTCTCCGCTGCAACAAGCGCGCGCAACAGGTTCACGTCGAGCGAGAACGCCGCGGCGCTCTCGCGGATCAAGGCGTTCCAGCGGGACAGGTCGGGCGCGTGCGCGGCTTGCCGCCAGCCGAAGAGCGCGGCCCCGATGAGCAAGGCGAGAAGCGCGGGAACGGCGACGGCGTTCCGGAGGGTCACCGTCCGCCGGGCCGCTTGTTCGCGTCGGCCTTGCGCTGTTCGTACCAGTACGACCACTGGTCTGCGATGCGGTTGACGTCACGCACGGGGGTGTTGCGCTCGATCTTGCCGAAGTCGCGCCCCGCGATGCGGCGCAAGGCAACGCCCGCGTTGCGGCGGATCACGGCATCGTCGTCGCGCAGCACGCGAATGAGCGTCGGCACGGCGCCGATCTCCCCTTCGCCCTTCACGTACGGACCGATGGGTCCGACGTCGTAGCCCTTCTTGCGCAGCGCTTCACGGAACCAGGCGCGCTCGCTCTGGCCCTTGACGCGGGGATCCTCGTACCAGAGCTCGTAGCGGTCCGCGAGGGCCGCGTATCCCTTGATGCCGAAGCGCTCCGACGTCAGGTTCTCGAGCGCGGTGACGGCCTCGTCGCGCTGTGCGCCTTCGCCGCGGCGCAGGAGCTGGATGAGGAACGGGAAGGCCTCGGCCATGTTGTGCTCGGCGGCCCGCAGCGCGGCGACCGCACGGACGCGCGCGTCCTTGTCGCCCAGGTAGCGACGCATCAGTGCCGGCACGACCTCGCCCTGGAAGCGGCCCAACACGTCGACAATGCTTGCACGCCGCGCGGCGTCCGGCACACCGGCCGTGAGCTGCTCGACGAGCGCGAAGCGCGCGTCGGCCGTGCCGAGCTCGGCCATCACACGGCCGGCGGCGGCACGCACCTGCGGATTCTTGTCGTTGAGCAGGTAGTAGCGCAGGTTGCGAACCGCGTCGCGGTGCCCGGTCCGCGCCATGGCCTCGAGCGCAGCCGCGCGCAGCGGCGCGGCGCGACCGTCGCGGCGCTCTTCGGCGAGCACGCGCGTGAGGAATCCGTGGGTCCCGGCACCGGGGAGATAGCCCATGGCGCGCGTGACCTCGAGCTTCACGCCCAGGCTGCCGCCCTTGTAGAGGTTCTCGAGCTTGTCGGCGACCGTGACGTCGCCGAGGTAGCCGAGCGCGATGAGCGCGCGAATCGACACGTTCGGATCGTCGTCGAGGCTCAGCACCTCGAGCCCGGGCCGCAGCTTCTCGTTGAGCCGCGTGCGGTCCTCTTCGGAGAGCTGGCTCAGGTGGCCCCCCTCGACGAACAGGCGCGACGCATGCGCAGCCGCGGCGCGCATCGACGCACGCTCGTCGGCGAACGCCTCGCGCAGGCGGCTCACGCCGCCGGTGAGCAGCAGGCCGGCCAGGATCTCGTGCGCCTCGGGCTCCTCGCGCGCGGCAAGCGCCTTGGCGATGTCCTCGCTGACGCCGGGCTGCCCCTGCTCGATGATCCAGCGCAGCCCGTCGGCTTCGATGCGCCCGAAGGCCGGCGCGGCCGCTAGCGTCTGGCCCAGCTGGCGCGCCTCGGCCTCGGTCAGGACGGCTTCCATGCGCTCGAGCTCGGTGAGGGCCTCCGTGCGCGAGCGGTCGTCGGGCAGGTTGTCGTAGGCGTAGACGATCGCCGCCTGCAGCAGGGCCTTCTGCTCGTCGGGGGATGCCTGCGCCATCGCGTCGACGTTGGTCTTCCACCACGCGCGCGCGTCCTGCCAGCGGTCCGTGTCGCGATAGCGCTGCCAGCGGTTGGCGGCGACCAGGGCATCCATGCGCATCTTCATGCGCTGGTAGCGGCGGTCGTGATCTGCACGTTCCGTCTCGGTACCGCGCAGGAGTCCCGCGGTGATGACCATGCGCTTGCGCTGGTTGAGCACGCCGAGGGTCACGGCCACGTGCTCGTCTGCACGCACCCCGCCACGCTCCTCACTCTCGAAGATGCCCTCGCCCTTGAGGAAGTCCGCGAGACCCTCGAAGACGCGCTGGCGCAGGATGAACGCGCCCTGGCGCTCGGCGCCGCGCTCCGGCACGAACTCGGCACGCATGCGGCTGCCGTTGGCCGCGATCGCGTCGAAGCGCACCCACGCTCTCGGCACGTCGGCGGGGGAGAGCTCGTGCAGCGGGCGCCGGGCCCGGAAGCTCGCCCGGTTGGTGCGCCACCACTGGGCCCACGCGACGGCGGTGTCGGGCAGGTCGCGACCCGTGAGGCGGCGCAGCGCGGCGAACACGTTCGGCGTCAGGCTGGCGTAGTCGCGGAAGTGCTTGCCGCCGAGCGTCATGATCAGGACGTCGACCACGGTGTCGTCGAGCAACGCGGAGATCGTCTCGTCGCGCGAATCGAGTCCGCCGTAGGCGAGACCGACCGCCGCAGCGCCGCGCGTGAGGGGTTCCGGGTGCAGGAGTCCGCGACGCCCGCTCATCTCCTTCACGGTCTCCTTCTCGAACGGGTTGGAGATCGTCGCGCGGGCGTGCTCGACGAGGACGATGGTGGCATAGGCACGCTCGCGGGCCCCTGCATCGCGCGCGAACTCGTTGAGTCGCTTGCCGAGCGGCTCGTCGACACGCGCCGCCAGCAGCCGCGCGGCCTCGTAGGCCACGCTCGGCGTGAGATCGGAGAGCGACTGGATGAGACGCTCGTTCACGTCCTCGACGCCGGCCGGCGCAAGGAGCTTGAGCGCGGCGACGCGGACGGCCGACTTGTCCGACTCGATGAGGGCAAGCACGCGGTCGCGGTCGTCCTGGTTGACCTTGGTCATGAGGAAGTCGGCGGCCTTCGTGCGGAAGACGGGACGGTTCGCGACCGTGAGGAAGCTGATCAGCCAGCGCTTGGTCTCGCGCGCACCCAGCGCATACGCGGCCTTGAAGAAGACGTCGGCGCGACTCGCGTTCGGGCGCTTCGCAGCGGCGCCCAGGATGACCTGCACGTGCACCGGGTCGCCGATCTGGCCCAACACCCAGGCACAGCCGGCGTGCACGGCGTCGTCGCCCTCCTTAAGCGAGCGGACGAGATACGGCACGGCCTCGGCCTGGCGCAGGAAGAGCGCCTCGGCGGCGTGCATCGCCTTGCGGTCGGGCCAGCCGCGCAGCCGCGCGATCTCCTGGTCGATGGGGTTCGTCGATGCGGGCTCGGCGACCGGACCGGGCTCCGGCGCAGGCTTGGGGGTGTCGGGTTCGACCCGCGTGCCGTCGGGCTTGTCCTGCCCGAAGTCGAAGCCCTTGCGGGCATCTTCGTTCTTGCCGCCGCCGCGGGCGAACGCCGGCGGCATGGCAGAGACGAACACGAGGCACGCGACGACGAACAACGTCGCGCAGAAGTGCTGGGCACGGTGGGCAGAGAACATGCGAAAACCCCGGAAAAAAGCCGCGTCATGGTCCCTCGGACCGGTCACATCGCAGTCATCTTGCGGCCGTCGCAGGGTTCCGTTTCAGCCCTGTTTGCCCGATTCGGGCATGGCCGCGTCACGATGCGTCACCAACGCGGCGAGCCCGTGGTGATCCGGCCGGGTGAGATCCGGATCCTGCGCGGTGATCGCGTGCGCGATCTTGCGCGCCGCCGCCAGCAGCGGCATGTCCTTCGGCAGCGTCGCCGCGCGGAACGCAGGGCGTCCGTGCTGGCGGGTTCCGAAGAGGTCGCCGAGGCCGCGCAGCTTGAGGTCCTCCTCGGCGATGTGGAAACCGTCCGTGCTGGCGGCGAGCACGCCGAGCCGGGCGGGCGTGTCCTCCTTGCTGCGATCCACGAGAACGCAGGTCCCGCCGGCGGTCCCGCGCCCGATGCGCCCGCGCAGCTGGTGGAGCTGGGACAGGCCGAAGCGCTCGGCGTGCTCGACGATGAGCACCGTGGCGTTGGACACGTCCACGCCGACCTCCACGACCACGGTCGAGACCAGCAAGTGGATGGTCCCCTCCTGGAAGGCCTGCATCACGGCGTCCTTCTCCGCGCGCTTCATGCGCCCGTGCAGCAGCCCGACGTTGTGGCCCCGCAACGCACGCGTCCAGCGCTCGAAGCCGGCGTGGGCGTCCTTGAGCGCGACCTTCTCCGAGCCCTCGACCAGCGGGTAGATCGCGTAGGCCTGGCGCCCGGCTGCCAGCTCCCCCTTGACGCGGTCCATCACCCGCTTGCCTTCCTTCGGACGCACGACCCATGTCTCCACGGGCGAGCGCCCGGGCAGCGTGCCCTCGATGACGCTGACGTCCATGTCCCCCCACACGGCGAGCGCGAGGGTGCGCGGGATCGGCGTCGCGGACATCACGAGACAGTGCGGCCACGTGACGCCGTCACCGCGGCCCTTGGCAACGAGCAGGCGACGCTGGCGCACACCGAACTTGTGCTGCTCGTCCACGACGACGAGTCCGAGCGCCGCGAAGCGCACATCCTCGCTGATGACGGCGTGCGTGCCGATCACCAGGTCGACGTCGCCCGCTTCGATGCGTGCGAGCCGCTCGCGGCGGTCCTTCGTGCGTGCGCCTCCCGCGAGCACCTCGATGCGGACGCGGCTGCCGGCAAGCATCTCCGACACCGTGCGCGCGTGCTGTCGGGCGAGCACCTCGGTCGGCGCCATGAATGCGACCTGACGTCCGGCCGCGATGGCACCGAGCAGCGCGTACACCGCAACGGCCGTCTTGCCGCAGCCCACGTCGCCCTGCAAGAGTCGGTACATCGGCGTGTCCCGCTCGAGATCGGCCGTGATCTCCGCGATGACCGCCTCCTGGCCGGCCGTGAGCTCGAACGGGAAGCGCGCGCGGATGCGCTCGTGCACGGTCTCGGTGAACCGGCAGGGCACCGCTTGCAAGCGACCTCGCGCCGCGCGACGGCGCGCCAGCAGCAGCTCGTGGACCAGCAGCTCGTCGAACGCAAGCCGGCGCCGGGCGGCCTCCGCGGCCTGCATCGACTCCGGGAAGTGCAAGGCCGCAAGCGCGTCGCCCAGCGTGGGCAGATCCTGCGCCGCGCGCACCGCGTCGGGCAGCGGATCCGGCAGGCCATTCGCGGCCGGCAACGCTTCCCAGACGGCGCGCCGGATGACGGGGGTCGTCAGTCCGCTGGTTCGCGGATGGACGGGCACGATGCGTCCGAAGCCGGGCCCGTCCGTCTCGTCGTCGATGCGCTCCATCTCCGGCGCCTTGAGCTCCAGCCGGTCCCTTGCCGTCTTGCACGGCCCGTAGAGCGCGAGCAGGCGGTCCTCGGGCAGCGCGGACGGTACGAAGCCGCGATAGAACCAACGCGCCACCGCGGTCCCGCTGTCGTCGCGGACGGACGCCTCGAGGATCGAGATCCCGCTGCGCGTACGAAACGCGCGCGACGCTGTCACGCGGCCGATCACGAGGGCGGGCTTCCCGTCGTCCTCGAGCTCGGCGATCGGCACGGCGCGCGTCCGGTCCTCGTAGCGGCGCGGCGCCAGCCGGAGCAGGTCGGCCAGGGTGTCCACCCCCATGCGCCCGAACGCCTCCCGGCGTCCCTTGTGGATGCCCGTCAGCGTGCCGATGTCGTCGTCGTAGCGCATCACGGCGCTCCGGCCAGGGCCCGCGCGGCACGCACGCGCACGGACGCCGCCTGCGCATCGGACGCGAGCGCGCGCAGCGTCGCTGCATCGCGGTCGGAAAGGGCCCAGAGCAGCAACGCCTCCTCGCCGAGGCGCTCCGCCTCGTCGCGCGCGATGTCGCCCCAGGTGCCGCGTTCGTAGTCGCGCAAGAGCGTGCGCACGCGGTCGCTGCGCTCGACGCGTGCCGGCAGCGCCGCCGCCTGCAGGAAGCCATAGCCGAACCACCCGAGCACGCCGCCGCCGGCGGATGCGATCAACGCGAGCAGCAGGAAGCGGCGTACGGACACACCCTCACCGTACGCAGCCGGACGACGCACCGGCGCCGAAGCTCATAGGCTGTGCGGCGCCTTCGCCCCGACAACCCGATCACGAGCGAACGTTCCCAGGGACGCTAGGAGGCAGGAGCCGGCGTGGCAGCCCGAGCGTTCCACTACCCTACTTGGCGGGCACGATGACGATGCGGACGCGGACCGGCTTCCCGGCGTCGGTCCTGCCGCCCGTGGCGCTGCCGCGCGAGGGTCGTGGCGTCCCGGGGCGCGCGCTGCCGGCGTCGGGCTTGTTCTCCGGCAGCCGCTTGCTCTTCTTCGCCGCCGGCGCGGGCGGCCACGTCCGGCCGCCGATCATCCCGGCGAGGCGCTGCCACGACTTGGCGTCCAGCGTCTCCACGACGGAGTCGGCCTTGCGCCCGGCGGTCTCGGCGAACGTGCCGCCGGCGCCGCCGCCGATCCCGGTGGACGAGTCGAGGCGACGAAGCTCGGAGAGTGGTCCCGTCAGGCGATAAAGCCGGGCGGCCGTCGTGGCGGGTGCGCGCGGATCCGCCGGCGGGCTCGACGGCGGTGGCGGTGTTCCGGACGGCGGCACCGGGGTCGTCGGGCTGGGCGGCGGCGGCGTTGGATCGGCGGGTTCCAGACGCAGGCTCACCTTGGCGAGCAGCTCGCGGAGATGCGTGGGTGCACGGGCCACGTCGTCGGCGTGGTAGACAAGCAGGATGTCGCGGGCCGTAGGTGCCTCGCGCTTCCCGGCCTCCTTCGCGGGTTGGGCACGCTCGTCCTCCTCCGCGTCCTCGCCTTCCGGCGCCGGGTCGCGCGCCGGCGGGTCGACCGGCACCGGCTCGGGCGACGGCTCGGGTACCGGCTGCGTGAGCGGCGGCGGCACCGGATCGGGGGGCGGCATCGGGTCGGGGGGCGGCAGGTCCGAGGGTGTGGCCGTCGGCCTCGGTGTGGGCGTCGGCGTGGGCGACTCACCGGGACGCGGACGCCGGCGGGTGGGCGTCGGCTGGACCTCGTCACTGGGCTTGCGCATGCCCGGCGGCACGGCGCCGCCCGGTCCCCGGAAGCCCCCGCCGACCGGGGGTTTGTCGCCGCTTGCCGTCTTCTCCTTGGCGCGTCCGGCGAGCTCGTCGCGCGCGCCCGGAGCCTTGGGCTTGGCGCCCGTCTGCTTGCCGCCCTTGTCCAAGGACCCTGCTGCGGGTGCGGAACGAGCCTCGCCCTCGCGCCCGCGCTTGTCCTGGAGGAACGCCGTCTCCTCCAGATCCTCCAAGTCCTCCGTCGTTTCACGGGACCTCGCCTCGAACGTCGCGGTCTCGGGCGGACCCATGTCGTCAGGCGTGTCGGCAGTCTCGAGTGTGCTGCCGCTCTCGACGTCCGAACGGTTCAGCGCGTAGTGGACGGTGAATCCGACCACCAGCAGCGCAGCGGCGGCATAGGCGAGCGTGAACATGCGCAGCACGCGGCCTCGGGGCCGCGGCGCGGAAACCGGGACGGACGACGGGACCTCGACGGTCGGCGCGGCCTCGGCACCCGGCGTGTCGATGCGACGACGCACCTGCGCGACGAAGTCCGTCGGCGGCTCGAGGGCTTCCCCGGTGGGGCCGTAGCCGCGCACGCAGTCCTGCATGCGCTTGAGCTCGTCCCACATCTCCCGCATCGGGGACTCGGTGTCGATGCGCGCGCGCACGGCGTCGGCGTCCGCGTCGTCGAGGCGGCCGTCGAGCAGGTCGTTCAGGAGGACGAAGTCCGCGCTGGGTTCGGGATTGGTCGGTTGCTGGGTCACGTCTGGTTTCTGCTCAGGACGGCGAGGTGCCGAGCACCGCGGCCATCCGCCGGCGAACGTCGGCACGTGCGCGGTGCAGCCGGCTGCGCACGGTTCCGACAGGAACGTCGAGCAGCTCGGCGATGCCCTCGTAGGAGAGGGCTTCTACCTCCGTCAGGATCAGGACTTCCCGCGACTCGGGCTCGAGCGCCTCCATCGCGGCAGTAAAGGCGGTCCGGACTTCCTCGCCCCGCACCGTCTCCCACGCCGACGCACCGGACGCTTCCACGCTGTCGGCGCGCGGCGAGTCCGTCCCCGGGACCACGTCGTCGAGCGACAAGGGCCGCGTGTGCTTCACGGTGCCCCGCTTGCGGAGCTCGTTGCGGCACTGGTTGATTGCGATACGGGTGAGCCATGTCGAGAACCGGGCGTCTCCCTTGAACCGGGGAAGCGCCTTCCACGCCTTCACGAAAGTCTCCTGCGCCGCATCGAGCGCGCTGTCCCGATCCCCGAGAAGGCGGCAGGCCAGGCGGAACACCCGCCCTTGATGCCGCTCCACCAGGGAATCGAACGCGCCCGAATCGCCGGCCCAGAAGGCCTCCAGGACCTCGTGGTCCGGATCGCGATTCGTAGCGGCTTGCTTGTGTTCTGCCACGGTTAGACCCGGTGCGGTTGCGGCGGTTCCGAACTGCCTCTAGTAACCCACTGTAAGTCGTTGATACGTGCGGATGCGCAGCACGTTCGGCAAAAAGAACGTAAGCAGGTATGTGGCAGCACCTTGCGGAGCGGGTGCTGGGTGTTGGGTGCTGGGAACGAGAACGGGTTCGGGAACGGGAACGCGTCTTGGGGAGTGGGTGCTGCGTGGATCACCCACTACCCATTACTCAGAACTCGTTCCCGTTCTCGTTCCCAGCACGCAGCACCTCTGGGTTCTTGAGGGCCGCGCACCCGCTGCGCTACTTCGCGCGGTGCTCGTCCTCGACGTGTCCAAGCAGGACCGTGATGTTGTCGGGTCCGCCCTTGTCCTCGGCACTCTTGATGAGACGCGAGCAGATCTCTTCCAGTCCGCCGCCGAGCTGCATCGTCTCTTCGATCGCGTCGTTGGTCACCACACCGGTCAACCCGTCGGTGCAGAGCAACAGCGTGTCGCCCGCCTCGATGCCTTGCCGGGGATGGGCGACCTCGAGGTCCTCTTCGCTGCCAAGTGCCTGGAGGATGATGTTGCCCACCTTCATGCCGTGGGCTTCCTCGGGCTTGATGATCTTGTCCTCGATCAGCTTCTCCACCAGGCTCTGGTCCTTGGTGATCTGCTTGAGCCTGCCCTTGCGGAAGAGATAGGCGCGACTGTCCCCGACATGCGCGAGCTGGCCGTGATTGTCGTAGAGCCAGATGGCCGTGAGGGTGGTCCCCATCCCCCGCCGGTTCGGGTTGCTGGCGCCCTCGTCCCGGATCCGTTCGTTCGCGACCTCGACGGCATTCACGAGCGCGACCGTGAACGCCTGGTCATCGGTGTCCTCGCCGAGCTCCGCCACGCGCTTGCCCATCTCCTCCTTCAAGATCGAGACGGCCATGTCGCTGGCGACCTCCCCTGCCTTGGCGCCCCCCATTCCGTCCGCGACGGCGAGGATCGCCCCAGGGCGGGTCAGGGATGCCCAACCGTTGGTCAGGTCCTCCGGACCGCTGCTGGCCCCAGCCTCCGGATGCAGGCCGAAGGCCCACAGGGAGTCCTCGTTGTTGGTCCGGACACACCCCACGACGGAGCGCCCGTGCCAGGTCACGCGCAGGCGAGGTGCGGGATTGGAATCGATCGTCATGAATAGACTGGCCCCGCACCATTCCGGCCTCAACGGAGTCCGGACGGCGACCCCGGCGTGCCTCGAATGGGGTCCCCGCGGGGAAAGTTACTCGCTCCTGGGCCTTTCCGCAAAGCCGGAAGGGGCGCGTTGGCCTTGACGAAGGTTCAGGCCGTTTCGACACTTGGCCCATGAATGCCCCCTGGAAGCCCGCCCTGCGCGGGATCGCCCTGGCCGCCGCCCTTCTCCTGAGCGGCCCCC
The DNA here is from genome assembly GCA_028281445.1 of Planctomycetota bacterium. Taxonomy (GTDB): domain Bacteria; phylum Planctomycetota; class PLA2; order PLA2; family JAEUHO01; genus JANQJW01. The sequence continues at coordinate 29,531 of JANQJW010000014.1, forward strand.
TTCCGCCCGCTTCGGCGGCCCCGGACGGCCCCCATGTGGAGATCCACACGCTCCAGCCCGCCCCCGCCCGCGGCGTGCTCCGGGCCCTGACGGCCACGGACGCCACGTTGCTGCCCGCGGGCGGCACGGAGCCCCGGAGTCACCCCCTGGCGGGGATCCGCGAGATCCGGTTCGTGGACGCGAAGCCGCGCAAGCCCTCGGGGGCGCGCTTCCGGGCCCACCTGACCGGGGGCGACAAGCTCGTGGGTGCCCTCAGGGGCCCCTCCGAAACAGGCGTCGTGCTCACCATCCCGGGGCTGGGCGACCTCGATCTGCCCTTCGACGTGCTGCTGACGCTCGAGTGGATGCCGGCCGACGCCGGGCCGTGCCACGACCTCGCAGACAAGCATCCGCGCGCGCCCTCGGGCGACGTGGTCTACGACGCGGGCAACGACGAGTACCGCGGCACCGTGCTCGAGGCGACGGCCAAGGAGGTCGTGGTGGAGAGCCGGCGGGGTCGCAAGCGCACGATCCCGTGGACCGGCCTGCGCGTCATCCACCTGGAGAACGATCTCCTGCCCCCCGTCGACGGGCTCACCGGCGAAATCGAGCTCACCAACGGCACGCGCATCGCGCTGGCCAAGCCGCCGACCCTGACCGCGCGTGGGCTCACCGTCACATCGCGCTCCATGCCGGATGCGGAGCGCTCGATCGCGATGGAGTGCGTCCAGAGCATGCGCTGGTGGGGTGGGCAGTTCGTCTACGCATCCACGCTGCCGTTCAAGAGCGAGCGGCGGCCCTACTACGCCGACCCGGAGGGCCTCATGGATCCCGCCTACCTCGAACGCTGGTTCGGTACGCGCGTCGATCGCCGGGCGTCCGGTTGTCCGTTGCGCATCGGCGGACAGCGCTACCGTCGCGGCTTCGGCGTCAACAGCCACAGCATCATCGAGATCCCGCTCGACGGCGCCTACAAGAGCTTCGTCACCGGCTTCGGCATCGACGACGAAGTCCTGCTGCAGGCGAGTGCGTCAGGCGGACGCGGCAACGTGGACGCACGCGTGCTCGCAGACGGGAAGGTGATCTGGGAGAAGAAGGGGGTCGAGGGCGGTACGAAGGCACTGCGCGTCGGACCGCTCGACGTGTCCGACGCCAAGACGCTCGTGCTCGAGGTCGGCTTCGGCAAGAACTTCATGACGCTCGACCGGGCCGACTGGGTTGATCCGATCCTGGTGCGCAAGTAGGGCGCCACGAGGTAAGGCATTGGGACCTTGGCGATGACCTTCCAGCATCCGGTCCTCTTCTGGGCGCTGCCGGTGCTGGGTCTGTTGGTGTGGCTCCTGGAGCTACGCCTGCCTGCGGGCGACGTACGCCGCTTTGCACGCTGGAGCGTGCGCATGGCCCTGCTTGCCGTCATCGTCGCCGCGCTGGCGGGCCCGACACGCGAGCGCCGGGAACCGCTGGCACGCCGGGTCGTCGTTGCGGTGGACGCGTCCAATCGCATCACGCCCGGCGCGGAGGCGGAAGCGCGCGCGATCGCCGAGCGCCTCCGTTCGCAAGCGCGCGACGTCGGTGTCACCTTCGACACGATCCGGTTCACGACCAAGGCGGCCGCCCCCGGCGAGGCGCCGCCCGCCTCCGAGACGAGCTTCGGCGCAACGGGCCTCGCCGGTGCCCGCCTGCGCTTTCGCGAGCACGAGACGGGCGGCATCGTGCTTGTCAGCGACGGGCACGGCAACCTGAGCGGCGTCTCCGCTGCCGCCGACGCGTTGCGCCGCGAAGGCCTGGCCGTGGCCTCCGCCGCCGTGCCGGCGGACGTCCCCGTCGTTGCGCGTCCGCCGCGCATCGTCAGCCTGCGCGCGCCGCGTCGCACGAGCGGCCCCTTCGAAGTGCGCTGCTCGATAGAGGCCGATGCGCCGAAGCGCCTGGAAGTCGTCCTGCGCGTGAACGGCGTCGAGCGCGGCCGTGATGCGGTCGAGGCGCGGCCCGACGGCGAAGTGCTCTTCGAGGACGTCGAGCTCGAACCCGGCCTACACGAGATCGCCGTCGAGCTGACCGACCCGGACGACAACGAAGAACGCACGCTGCGTCGGACGCTGGTCGAGGTCGGCACGCCGCCGCGCGTCGTCGCCCTGCTCGGCGACGCGGCGGGCTCGCCGTGGCGCAAGGCGCTCAGTGCGCAGGGTCTGCATGTAGCGGCCATCAAACCCGGCGGACTCGCGGACTTCGTTGCCGACGGCCGGCGCGCCCCGGATCTCGTCCTTGCCGACGCAGCAGCACTCGCCGCGCTGCCGACGGCGGCTATTGCGCTCCTGGCGGAGCGCGTCCGCGAGGGACTCGGTCTGCTGATCGAAGCCGGCGGCTCGCAAGAGTCGTGGGACGCGCTCTCGCGCAGCGCGCTTGTCGGTCTCTTGCCCCTGCGCCCGCTGCCGGAACCGGAACCGCCGCCGCCGGAGCCCAAGCCGCAGGAAGAAGAGCCCGAGCCGCCGATCGATCCGCCGGAACCGGACGAAGGGCCGGGTCTGAAGGCCGAGCGGCGTCCGGAGGAGGCGCTGCCGATCACCCTGCTGCTCGTGCTGGACCGCAGCCCGAGCATGATCGGCGACAAGCTGCAGATGGCGATCGAGGGGGCGCGCCAGGCGGCGCTCGCGCTCTCCCCCTGGGACCGAATCGGCGTCATCACGTTCGCGGACGACAGCACGCTCGACATCCGGCCGCGCAGCGCGCGGGGAGCGAGCTCGATTCCGCTATGGCTGAGCACCGTCGAGGCGGGCGGTAGGGGCACGAACATCTACGGCGCGCTGAAGCTCGCCTCGCGCGTGCTCGCACGCGAGAAGTCGCCGATCCTGCACCTGATTCTCCTCACCGACGGGCGCCAGTATCCGGACGGACCGATCTTCGGTCCGGTGGTCAAGCCGATGCGCGCCCGCGGCGTCACGATCACCGCGCTCGGAATCGGTCGCGGTGCACGCATGGATCAGTTGCGCGACATCGTGCAGTGGGCAGCCGCGGGCCAGGTGATCCCGGTCGGCAACATCGGCGCGATCCCGCGCGTGATCACGCGCGACACCATGAAGGTTGCCGAGAAGCGGCGCATCGACGCAGAGAAGCTCGACGCGCGTCTGCGCGACAAGAACGCGGAGCCCAAGCCGCCCGAACCGCAGGAGGAGGAGAAGCCCCAGGAGCCGCGGCCGCGCAGTCCGGAGGACGCCGCGGGCCCGAAGGCGCCCGGGGCCGCGGACTCGGACACGCTGCTACCGCTGCGGGTCCGCCGGGCGCACGAGGCGCTGGCGGGGCTCTCGGTTGCCGGCCTGCCCACGATCGGCCTGCCGCGGCGCAGCGAGCCCACCTACGACGCCGCCGTGCTGCTCGCCCGGGAAGACGGGCGGCCCGTGCTGGCCGCCGGCCGCCCGGGACTCGGCCGGGTGCTGGTGTGGACGCTGCCCGCGCGCGATCCGGGCATCTTCCGCTGGAAGGAGCTGGGCCGCCTCTACGGCCAGGCCGCGCGCTCGGTCATCGCGCCGCGCGGTGCCTTCGCCTTCCTGCCCGAGGCGACCGTGGAGCAGGGTCCGGACGGCGCAGCGCTCCGCGTGATCTGGCCGCCGGGCGAGACACAGCGCAGGCTGCGTGTCCGCTGGGAGGGCCCGAACGGCATGAAGGACCTGGGCGTGTTCGCGCCGGATGACGGCGTCGAGGGGCGCATCCTGCCAGCAGCACCCGTCGCCGCCCTCTGCCGGCTGCACCTGGAGCTCGAGCCGGGCCCCGCGCTGCCCGGCGTGTCGTACCTGGTAGAACCACCGCCCGTGCGCGAGCCGATGGCGGGCGACCGCGAAGGCCTCGCGGCGGCCGTCGGCAGTGCGCCCGATGCGTTGGACGGGTTCATCGCCGCGCTGCCGACGGGCACGCGACCGGTCACGGTCCCGCTCTGGTCGTGGTTCCTGTGGCTCGCCGTCGCGCTGCTACCGCTCGACGTCTGGCTGCACCGGCGCCGGGGGCTCGCGCGATGAGCCGGCCCACGCTCGCCCTCACGCTCGGGGACGCCGCCGGCATCGGCCCGGAGATCGTGCTGCGCGCGATCACGGCACCCGACCCCGGTGCGCAACTGCTGGTCATCGGGTGCGCCGACGCCTTGCGGCGCGAGCTCGCACAGGTCGATGGCGCGCGACTGCCTCCGCTCGTCGAAGGCCCGGAGGGCCTGGGCGAGGTGCCGGGCGGCGTGGGTCTCTGGGACCGCTCCGCGGCGCTGGAGACGCTCCCCGCCTATGGGGTGATCGACGCCGCCTCCGGGGCGGCGTGCCACGCCTGGGTCTGCCAGGCCGCGTCGCTGGCGCGCGAAGGGCGTGTCGCGGGAGTCGTCACGGCCCCCATTCACAAGGGCGCCTGGCATGCCGCGGGCAGCGCCCATCCGGGGCACACGGAGGTGCTGTGCGCCGAGGCGGGCAGCGAGCGCGTGCTCATGACCTTCGTGGCCGGCGCGCTGCGGGTCGCCCTCGCCACGATCCATGTGCCTCTGCGAACGGTGGCGGATCGGCTCGAGACCGACCGGCTTGCTGCAGACCTGGTGTTGTTCTCGGCGGAGATCGCGCGGTGGTTCGGTTGCGCGCGGCCCCGGATCGGCGTCTGCGGGCTCAACCCCCACGCAGGCGAGGACGGCCTATTCGGCCACGAGGACGCCGAGATCATCGCCCCGGCCGTTGCGGCCGCCCGAGCAGCCGGGGTGGACGCAGAGGGCCCCCTGCCGGCAGACGCGTGCATCCCCGCAGGCGCGCGCGGGCGCTACGACGCCGTGTTCGCGATGTATCACGACCAGGCCCTGCCGGCGGTCAAGGCCCTGGCGCCGCGGGAGAGCGTCAACGTCACGCTCGGCCTGCCGTTCGTGCGCACCTCGGTCGATCACGGAACCGCCTTCGACATCGCGGGCCGTGGTATCGCGACCGCCGAGTCGCTGCACGCAGCCGTCGCACTGGCGGCTGAGATGGTGACGCCCCCGTCGAAGCGCGCAGAACGCCCGCCAACCCGGTAACTGCACTCAACTACTGTTGTCCGCCCTCCGACCTACTGTGAATAACGAAGGGTCGTAGCGTCCCGCGTGGAGCGCTCTGCGCGCGCAGAGCGCGCACGGGCTGGCGGGAAGGCGGGCCCCGGCAGGTCCCCGAAGCGGCAACGCGGGAGCGGCATGGCGCGCAAGGCAACCGATCTTCTCGACGTCTTCCGCTTCAGCAGCGAAGACGGCGGCGGCAAGCGCCCGAAGCGGCGCTCTCGCGGCAACAGCAAGGGCGGCGGCGGACGCAGCAAGGGCGCCAAGAAGAAGAGCCGCGCCAAGCGGACGTTCGAGGGCATCTTCCTCAACGCCAGGCAGCTCCTGCTCGCGTCTTCGGCGCTGATGCTCCTGCTCGTCCTGAGCTTCGTTCTCGGACTGGCCACCGGCCGCGGGGGCGAGGAGACGCCGGCGATCCAGCGCAGCCACGGTGCGCTGATCGCCGTCCGCGCCCGGCTCCCCGTCGTGGATCCTGCGACGCGCCGCTCCGTGAGGCCCTCGGCCGTCGAAAAGCGGCTCAGCCAGGACTACGAGATCCCGAGCCGCAACATCCGGATCCAGCGCGATGGGACGGAGCTCGTCATCGAGATCGGCCCCTTCCACTCCGAGGCCCAGGCCAAGCGGTTCATCGAGCGTTCGGGCCTCGACATGGCGCACATCCACATGGAGAACCCGTTCCGGTACGCGGAGTTCGTGCCGTATCGGCGGGACTAGCGGCGCCGGTTCCCGGCTGTTCTGCGACCCGCAGGGTGCCCAACCTCACGCCGTACGGTGTGCGCCTGCTCGGCCACGGCAACGGCCACGGCCACGGCAACGTGAGCGACATGCGGTCTCGCTAAGGGCGGCCGAGCCTCTAGCAGGCCCCTTCGGCCCACCGGCTTTTCTTGGGGCCCCACAGCCCGCCGGACCGATACTTCTGGGCTGCCTAGGAAGAAGCTGCCATGTCCATCCACAAGAGCCTGAAGCTGAAGAACACCCTCGTCCGCCAGCGGAGCGTCCTGTCCCGCTGGGAGCGCATCGAGAAGCTGAAGGAAGAGGACCGCTGGCAGGAGGGCGACTCGGTCCTCGGCCTGCCCAAGGTGCGCACGAAGTTCAAGGTGCGCTCGCGCAAGAAGGCCAAGCAGGAAGAGGCCGAGGCCGCAGCCGCTGAGGCCGCCGACGGCGACGCCGCCGCCGAGTAGCTCGGCACGCTGGATGCGCGACCTTCGCCGACGGTCGTCGCAGACGACGAGCAGCGCGAGCCGGCGAGCGTCTGCGAGAGTCGGCGCTGCGGCTCATCGGCCTCGCGTGGGTCAACCACGCCACGGCCTCTTCGCCCTTGCGGCGCCTCCGACTAGAAAGCCAACCGATCATTGGCCGGCGGGGACGCCGATGAGCTTCCCCTTGATGCGGCGAGGGGCGCGCTGGCGCGGCTTCTTTGGGAAGTCCGGCAGGCGGTCCTTGTTCTCGGCGTACCAGGCCTCGACCTCTGCGCGGCTGCGTAGCGGCTGATCGACCAGCTCGCTGAACGCCTTCACGAGGATGGGCTCGATCCACGTCTTCGTGTACGACGCACCGACCACCTTCACGTCGAGGATGGCGCCTTCCTGAAGGGTCGCGATGTTCGGGTTGGCAATGTTGCTGGCCTGTGCGATCTCGACGTCGTAGTCGCGCACGTAGGAGACCTGCGTCAGGAACGCAACCATGTTGCGCGTGGACGACCCGTGGCTGCGGAGGCGCTTCACGATGTAGCCGGCCGCTCGCTGGTCGCCGAGCATCGCCAACGCCTCGGCACCGTTGGCTGCGATGCGCGGGTTCTTGGCGTAGAGCGCACGAATGAACGGCATGGCGGTGTGATCGTGTCCGAACGAGTCCGCGGCGAGCACGGCCTCGCGCCGGACCGACGCTTCACGGTCCCGCGCGCCGGAGAGGATGAGCGGCCGCAGCGCGGACTCGTCACCGAGCTCGGCGAGTAGGCGCGCCGACGTCGCGCGGACCTCCGCGTTGGAGTCGTACAGCGTGTCGAGCGCCGCCTTGAGCAGCAGCGACGAGGACGTACGCGCCAAGGCCAGCCGGGCGGCGCGCTTCAGCGGATCAGAGCCGTTCGCGAGCGTCCGGATGAGCACGCGCGTGCGCTCCTCGTCGGCGGGCACGGCGAGCTCGGGCGCGTCCTTGTCGGACGTCACCGCCTCCACCTCTGCCGGCAGCATCCAACGGCCCTGGTAGAGGACGAGGCCCTTGCCACGTCGTGCTGTCGCGGACTCGACCCACTTGCCGTCCAAGCGTTCGAAACCGAGCGCGCGGCGCGCGGCCGGATGATCGGGGTTCTGCGCAATGACGTGCCGGTACGCGGCGTCCGCAAGATCGTCGAGCCCGGCTTCCGAGGCCTTCAACGCGAGGCGGTACTGCCCCACGGCGTCCTTGGTGTCGACCGAAGCCGCTTCGCGCAGGAACTCCGCGCGCGGCGATACGCCGTACTTGACCGCAGCGACGGAGCGCGGCGCCATGTCGACCTTGCCCTTGTCGGTGGTGACGCGGTACCAGCCGTTCTCCAGCTTCTCGACCTTGCCCTCGAGGACGAGGCCGTCCTTGGTCGTGAGGACATCGGCTTCGGCCGCAGAGATGCCGGCGACGACGAGAAGGCCCAGGAGACACACAAGAGGCAGCGAGCGCATGATTCGATCCTTTTTCCGTGGGATGCGCGGGTCAACCTTACCAACGCCTCGAATCCCCCCCTGGCAGCGGACGATTGAGACGCGTCCGGGAGGTGGGACTTTTGGCGTTTCCGCGGCTGTAGGGCGGTGTCAGGGCCTGCGGCGCCGCCCGCGCAGGGCGAGGAACAGGGCTGCCAGCACGGCGGGCACGAGCAGGTAGGCCAGACACAGGAACAGCAGGTTGGCCTCGTCGGCCATCCGGTTGAAGTGGATCTTGTCGTAGAGCCGCATCGGCAGGATGCGTGGGTCGATGAGAATGACCGCGTCGAGCTCACGCAGCGCCAGCACGAGGACCACAAGGCCGCCCGCGAACACCCCGGGCCAGGCCAGCGGCGCGAGCAGCCGGACACCGCGCGTGGATGCTGACGCACCGAGCATGGCGGCGGACTCTTCGTGACCGGGACGGATCGCCCGCAGCGCTAGCCAGGCCGCCAGAAGGGCAAAGGGCAGAAAGCGCGCCGCGAGCACGAGTGTCGAACGCAGGATGCCCTCTTCCAGGTCCAGCACCCAGTCGCCTGGAATCGCTTGCCAGAACAGCAGCGTACCGACGCCGAGCACAAGTCCGGGAACGGCCAGAGGCAGCGCGCCGACCACGAGCACGAACGTGCGCACGATGCGGCCGCCGCGCGTTGCCAGCCGTGCGAGCGGTATCGCCAGCGCGATGGCGAGCAACGCCGCTGCGAGCCCCGTCCAGAGCCAGCGGTCCCGCTCCTCCCGGCTTCCCCGCGTCCGGTCGAGCGTCTCGGTGAAGTCGAACAACGCGGCGCCGTCGGCGGACACCACCGCGGCCGGTGACGCCGAGCCTCCGGTCGCCGATTCCCCACCGGCACCGGCCCAGGACGCAATCCCTAGCAGCGGCATGAGCAGCGCGACCCCGAGCACCGCGAGTACGAACAGGTAGGCGAGCGCACGCTGCCACGCATGCATGCGCACGCGTGGCCGGAGCCGGCCCGGGCGGCCTGCGGCGAGGAGCGGACTGCCTCGCAAGAACCACAGCGCAAGGCCGAGCAAGGCGAACGTGATCAAGAGGAAGGGCGCGCCCGTGGCCACGGCACGACCTGTGTTTCCCTCCTGCTTCCACTGCAGCAGGATCTCCGTGGCGAAGACGTGGCTGGGTGCGCCGCCCGCAGGCAGCATGAAGCCGAGCACGTCGGGTACGGCGAAGTCGGTGAGCGCAATGAGAAACGAGAGGACGAAGCTGCCCAGCACCGACGGCAGAACGGCCGGCACTACGACGTGACGAAACGCGGCGCGCCGCCCGCGCAACATGCGCGCGGACTCGTACGGGCCGGCCGGCACGGCGGCGAGCGCCGGTGCGACAAGCAGGACCGTCAGCGGAAACAACACGCACCCGAAGACGAGCATGGCGTTCAACATCTGCAGCGTGCCGCCGCTCACCTCGAAGGCGCCGATCAGGAACTCCTGCATGCGGCGCGCGCCACCCAGCGCGATGAAGAACGGCGGGAGGATCGCGGGCCCGAGGCAAAGCGCCGCCATCAGCCGTCGCCCCCACAGGTCCGTCCGCCCGACGAGGAATGCGATCGGGAGGCCGAGCAGCAGCCCGAGCAGAGCGCCGCCGAACGCGATCCAGACGCTGTTGCGCACGAGCCCCACGGTGCGGCTGTCCGTGAAGACGCGGCGATAGTGATCGAGCGAGTAGACCGTGCGGACCTCGGCCACCTCCTCGACGTCGAGGCTCCACGGCTGCTTCTCCATGCCCGGTGCCGGCTGGAGCGAGAACGTGACCTCCTCGTCACCCACCTGCACCTCACCCACGGCCCGGTACGTCTCGCCGGACGTGGTGATCACGTCGACGGCCTGGAACGAACGCACGAACATCTGCACGACGGGCAGCACGAACGCGACCACCACGACCGCCCAGGCGAGCCAGGTCAGCGGGCGGAAGCGAGGCATGGACATGGCTGCGGGTTCCCGTCGCCGTGGCGTGCTGGTCAAGGGGCGTATCGGGCGCGGGACGCCCGTCCCCTCCCGGCGGCCCTCCGCCGGCGCCGCTGCACTCTCCCGCGCATGGCGTGCCGGGCGCGTGCGCTAGGCAGGCTGCGCGGCCTCCGCCTCGGCGTCCGCCGCCGCTTCGAAGCGCTCGCGGATGGCGAGCGTCAGAGGCCCCGGGGCGCCGCTGCCGACCGCCTGCCCGTCGATCGACACGACCGGGAGAATGCCACGTACCGACGACGAGAGGAACACCTCGTCCGCCGCCCGCAGTGCCTCGGGGAGCAGCGTGGCCTCCGCCGCGGGAATGCCCGCCTCTTCACACAGCGCGAGGATCCGCGTGCGCGTCGTGCCCTTGAGGATGCCCGCGTCGGTGGGCGGCGTCGTGAGCGCGCCGTCCTTGATGGCGTAGACGTTTGCCGTCGTCGCCTCGGTCACCTGACCGCGTGCGTTGAGCATGATGGCGTCGTCGGCGCCCGCGAGCTTGGCCTCGTGCAACGCGAGCACGTTGTTGAGGTAGTTGCCTGTCTTGGCCGCGGGGTCCAGCGCCTTCGCCGACAGCCGCAGACGATCGACGAGGGCGGCCCGGAGACCACGCTGCACATCCTCGTCCGACGGGCGGTTCGCGGGAGCGGCGACGACCACCACGGACTGTCGCGGCGTCTTGGCGAAGTCCAGACCGAGCGGTCCGGCGCCGCGCGTCACGACGAGGCGCACGTACGCGTCGTCGTCCGGTCCCCCACCGGCCGCGCGGACCGTCGTCTGGATCGCTTCGACGATCTCCTCGCGGGACGCCTGGATCTCCATGTAGAGCCGCCGGGCGGACGCTTCCAGCCGATCGAGGTGCTCGCGCTCCTGGATGAGCGCGCCCTTGTGCCACCAGAAGACCTCGTACACGGAGTCGCCGAACAGGAAGCCGCGATCGAGCGCGGGGACTACCGCCTCCTCGCTGGTCGTTATCCGTCCGTCGACGTTGATGCGTATATCCACGCCGTGATGGTACTTCGCGGTACGCATGGCGACCCAACGCACGACAGGGGCGGATGTTGCGGGAGGATGGGTTCGCACGGACGATGAGCCGGTGAGCGAAGATCCGCACACGTTCGAAGGCACCTGCCTGCCGTTTCTGCCGGACTGCTACGCCTTCGCGCTGTCGCTCACGCGCAAGAGCCACGAGGCCGAGGACCTCGTGCAGGACACCTTCCTGAAGGCCCAGCGCGCGTTCGCATCGTTCCAGCAGGGCACCAACGCCAAGGCCTGGTTGTTCACGATCCTGCGCCGACTGCACATCGACATGTACCGGCGCGGACGCCTGCGCCCCACGGCGTTGCCCGACGACGAGCTGACCGAGATGGCGCCGCCCAAGGAGGACGACGGCGAGGCGCCGATCGACCTGCCCTGGGACGACCTGCCGCCCGGGGCCGTCGAGCGTGCGGTGGATGCGGTCCCGGACCCCTTCCGGCTGCCCGTGCGCCTGCGGGACCTCGACGGGCTGTCCTACCGGGAGATCGGCGAGATCCTGGCCATTCCGTCCGGAACGGTCATGAGCCGCCTGCACCGGGGCCGGGAATACGTGCGCAGGGCCCTCGTTGAGCAGGTGGAAGGAGCCCGGTCGGACGCCGCCGAATGACTCGAGAACTCCACTGGTCCCAGGACGCCGTCGAGCTGGACCGAACGCTCGAGGGCGAGCTGCCGCTCGACGAGCTCGCGGTGCGCCGCGCCGAGATCGCAGCGGAAGCCGACGTGCGCGTGCGCTGCGAGCAGCGCGAGGAGTTCCTCTCGACGTTGCGCTTCGCGGGCGAGGCGTGGCGCCACGAGCTGCCGTCGCGAGTGCCGCAGGGCCTCGAGGCGCGCGTGCGCCAGGCGCTGCTGACCGCGCCGAATCCGCGCTACGGCCTGCGCTGGGCGACCGCCGCGGCGGCCGCGCTCGTGATCGCCCTCGGTGCGTCGCTGTTCCTGACCCCGAGCGGGGGCGATGCGGTCGCCATGCCGCCCGAGGTCGTGAAGGCTGCGGAAGCCGCACGCAGCAGCGCCGACGGCCCGCGCACGTGCAGCGACGAAGGCAGCACGAGCCCGAAGCACTTCCCGCCGGTGCGTGACGGCGCGCTGCGGATCTGGCGTTGCGTCGGAGACCGGCAGGGCACGGTCGCAAAGCTCTATCGCCCCGAGGACTTGCCGTCGATCGGCTACGCGGCCGTTGCGGAGTACGGCGCAGGACACGGGCCGGACATCGGCATGACGGACCTCGGCGACATGATCGTCTTCGACGTAGCGTACGGGAACCAGCGTCACTACCTCGCCGTGAGCAAGGAGTGGTACGAGCAGCAGGAGCGCCGAACTCCGGATCGCGCGAGTTGCACGGCGTGCCACAACCGCTCGAAGGACGGCAGGCCCAACCCGCACAACATCGTGAAGCGATCGTGGGAGCTGCGGTAGCGCGGGAGGGTCGTGTCTTCGCTCCTGCGGAGCGGCCCTCCCCTACATGATTCTCCGTGTGCCCATGCAAGGACATGTAGGGACGAGCCTTGTGCTCGTCCGCGGGTTCCTGCCAAACCCCGAGTAGGATCCCGCGGTGACCACGGCGCGAGCGAAGTACGGCGACGACGAGATCGAGCTCGCGTTCCCGGCCGGCGTGGACGTCTCCGTGTTCGCCCCGAAGACGGCGACGAGGGACCACGAGCCCCTCGGCATCGTTGCGCGCGCCGTCGACGTCCCGATCGACGCGCCGCCTCTGGCAGACGCGGCAGCGAACGCAAAGAACGTCACCGTGGTCGTGCCGGACGGCACGCGGCCGCATGGCGCACGCACGTACCTCCTGCCCGTGCTCGCGCGGCTCGCCCGGGCGGGTCTCGGTCCCGAGCGCATCCACGTCGTCATGGCCCGCGGCATCCATCCCGCGACCCCGCGCCGCACGGTCGAGGCAATGCTCGGCCCGGAGATCATGAACCTGCTGCGGCCGGTGCAGTCGGCACCCAAGACGCCGGACATGAACGTGGAGATCGGAAACGACTCTGCGATCGGGCCGGTGCGCGTGCACCGACTCGTCGCCGAGGCCGACCTCGTCGTGCTGACAGGTCCGGTCGTCCCCCACCATCTCGCCGGCTTCGGCGGCGGCCCCAAGGCACTCGTGCCGGGGGTGGCGGACCGGGAGACGGTGCTCTCGGCGCACAGGCTCACGCTGGACGCCCTCGTGCGGCCGGACGGCTCCATTCGCGGCGCCGAGGGTCGGCTCGACGGGAACGCCTTCTACGGGGCCCTGTTGCGCGTGGCGCGCACCTTCGGCAAGGCCTGGCTCCTGAACGTCGTGCCCGGCGAGGGCGAGCAGGTGCTGGGTGCCGCCGCGGGCGAGGTCGGCGCGGCGCACGCCGAAGCGTGCAGGCTCTGGCAGGAGAGCCACGCCGTGGCCGACCCGACGCCCCACGACCTCGTGATCACCGGGACGGCGGGCCCGCGGGGCGACGACCTGATCCAGGCGCACAAGGCCCTGCTGCGGGCGCTTCGCTGGGCAAGGCCCGGCGCCCCCATCGTGTGGCTGGCGCGTGCGCGCAACGGCCCGGGCCACCCGGCGCTCCTGCAGTGGTTCTCCGCCGGCAAGCCGCCGCGACACCTGGCGGCGCTACGCAGGGACTTCCACCCGTACGGCCTGACCGCCTACAGCCTGCGGCGTATCAGCAAGGACCACCCGGTGCACATCGTCAGCGACATGTCGCGCGACCTGCTTCGGCCGATGGGCTTCCTCTCCTTCCAGGACCCGCACGCAGCAGTGCGCTACGCCTTGGAAGAGAACGACGTGGAGACGTGCGCGGTCTTGCCGGGGTAGGTGCTCGTTACTTGGGCTGCGAGGCCGTCTTGACGGGGACGTCGTTCAGGACGAGATCCAGCCGCTTCTTGAGCTCCTCGACGCCCTTCTCCTTGCCGAACCACTCGCCGACGTCCGCCTTTCGGCGGATGCGGCCTTGCTTGTCGATGATCGTGATGTAGGGCTGAGCGACGGGAATCCCCAGCGCATCACGGATGGGCATGCGCTTGCCATTCGTTACGTCGATCTTGATGCGGGCGACCTTTTCGAACCTGGAACGTAGCTCCGGAACTCCGGAGATGAGCTTTTCATACTCCTTGCAGTAGTGTCACCACACGGCCCATACGTCGACGACGGCGGGCTTCCCTTCTGCGTTCGCGGCCTTCACAAGCTCAACGAGATGGTCGCGATCCTCGACCTTGGTCCACTCGAGCAAGTTGTCCGGAGGCTTGGTCAAGAAACCGACCAGGGGGACGACGGCGAACAACATGGCCGCCACCTGCAGTCCGCGAATCCGGGCGGGACGCGGCAGTTCGCCCTCCTTCTTCTGGAGGTGCCAGGCAACGCCGACAGCGCCCAGGAGCGCGATGGCGCCGCCCATGACGTAGAGCGTCTGCTGGCTAATGAGGCCACCGGATCCGAGGTAGTAGAGCGCGGCGCCGACGAGGATGGCGCCAAACGTGTAGCGAACCCAGACCATCCACGGTCCCGGCCGTAGCGCGAAGTTCAGCGAACCGGCGGCGAAGAAGACCGCGCCCATGCCGAGCCCCAGGGCGAAGAACTCGAAGAAGCCCTGGACGACGTTGCCGCTCTTGGCTGTCGCGATCAGCAGGCCCGCGATGGCTGGTCCCGTGCAGGGACTGGCGATGATGGCGCCCAGACATCCGAAGAGGAACGCCCCGATGAACGAGCCAGAACGCTTCTGCGCCCCCCCCTGCAGGTTCATCAGCCAGGCCGGCGGCTGCAGCTCGTAGATGCCCAGCATCATGAAGCCCAGCACGATGAACAAGATCGCGATGGCCCACTGGACGCCGGCGCTCTCAAAGGCGGCGCTCATGCTGCCGCCGGCCAACGCGGCGACTACGCCGAGCGTGGCAAAGGTCAGTGCAAGGCCCGCCACATAGGTGAGCAGCAACCGCGCCAAGCGGCCTTTGGGGATGTCGGCGTTGCCGCCGCTGATCACGCTGACCGTGATCGGGATGATCGGCAGCACGCAGGGCGTGAACGCCAAGCCCATGCCGATCAAGAAGAGCAACAGGAGACTCCCACCGGCCACGTTCTTCTTCTTGCCGACCGCGCCCAGGTCATCGTCATCGACGACCGGGAAGAGCACTTCGCCCTTGGGTCGCTCCTGCTCAGCGGGCTCCGGGTCCGTGGCCGGCGCGACACCGCCCCCCGCCCACGTCGCCCGGAGGATGATGTCCTGCTCAGGAGTCAGGCACGTTCCCACGTCGTCGCAGGCGCCGTAGGAGACCTTGACCTCGAGCTGTGTGGCGCTGGTATCGCGCTCGAACTTGATGAGGACGCTATACGGATCCGTGATGGTGCCGTCGGCATCGGGAATCTCGGGGAAGCGCGGCTTACCCCACTTCACACCTTCTGCTTTTACGGGCTCGACGCTGATGGGGAAGCCCTTCTTGCTGCCCGGCGGATAGAAGTGCCAGCCGAAGCCCGGCGTAAAGGTGACGGCAACCAGGCCCTTCTCCTCGTCCACGCGCATCCTGACGCCGCCACCCTGGCTGTCGGGCACGTTCTTGATCTTGGGCCCGGCGTCGGCCGCCACGTTCGGCGGGACCGGCGCGCCGTTCTTCTTGCCGCCCGCACCGGGCGCGACACCGCCTGCGGCGGCTCCGCCAACGACGGCGACAGCCTGGTGATCCTTGACCGGGGGATAGCAGCCGCGGTCGTTGCAGCCGAAGTAGGTGAACGTCATGCCGACCTTGGTGCCCGGCTTGACGTCCTTGGAGAGTGTCACCTTCGTGTTGACGGTGAAGGTCCCCTCCCACACGTCGAACTCATCATCCATCGGGTCTTTCCAGACGTGATGCTTGCTGATCTCCGGCTTGCCGTACGTCACGCCGTCGGCCTCGATCGGGCCGTACTTCATGGCCTGATCGCCGGTGGCGTAGATGTGGAGCTTCGGAAGCAGCGTCGCCTCGATGACGAGCATGCCGCTCTGGCCGGGCTTCAGGTCGGCGGGATCGAGGCGGGCCTCGATGTCGATGCGGCCGGTGACGGGATCGCCCGCCCAAGCCGGGCTGGCGGCGACGAGGAACAGGACGGCGACGAGGAGCGCCGGACGGGCGCGCGCGCGGCTTCTCATGGGGGGACTCCGAATGCGCAGCCGGGCGGAAAGCCGGGCAGCCGGATCTGGATTCTATGACAGCCGCGGGCCGGCGGCCTGCACGCCATCAGCGACGGGTGAAGTCAGGGACCTGTTTCACCCTACAAATCGGGCCCAAACGGTCACGAGATGACCTCTGCCCACGCCGCGAGCGCCCGGGCCCCCTCTGCGCCCTCTGCCCTCCTCCGCGTACTCTGCGTTTCCCGTGATTGTCGCCCGCCGCTTCGAGTTCCAGGCCGCCCACCACCTGCCCAACCACCCGGGCAAGTGCCACAACCTCCACGGCCACACCTACCGCCTCGAGGTCTTCTGCGAGGGCCCCGTCGAGGAGACGAGCGGCATGGTCGTCGACTTCGCGGACGTGAAGGCGCTCGTCCGCGAGCGGGTCCTGGACAAGGTCGACCACACCTTGCTCAACGACCTGATCGAGAACCCGACGGCCGAGCGCATCGCGGAGTGGATCTGGGCCCAGCTCGAGGACACGGCGCTGCCCATCGCGGAGATCCGCCTCTACGAGACGCCGACCTGCTTCGTGGTCTACCGCGGGTAGCCCTGCCAATGCGACGCGACCGGCGCCTCGAGAGCATCCTCGACGCGGGCGCTGCGGTGCTGGCCGAGCGCGGCTTCTACGGATGCAGGATGCGTGACGTCGCCGCACGCAGCGGCGTCAGTCCGGCCAACCTCTACCGCTACGTGCGCGGCAAGGAAGAGCTGCTCTACCTCGTGCAACGACGTGTGCTCGAGCGCGCGATCGCGTCGGCCGAAGCCGCGCAGGCCGTGCGCGGTGCCGAGAAGCAGGTGAAGTCGCTCGTGACCGATCACATCCGGCGGGTGCTCGCGTTCCCCGAGGAGGCCCAGCTCCTGCGCGGAGACGCCACGCCGCTGCCGGATCATCTCGTGCGTCGGATCGAGGCACTACGAAACCAGTACGCCGAGCTCGTGCGCGGCATCATCGACGGTCTCGCGCGGCGCAAGGGCGAGCGGCGTGCGGAGTCCGAGCGTCGCGTACAGCTCCTCATGGGCATGGCTGACCGGGTTGCGATCGACGGAAGCCGCCAGACGCCGTTGCCACGGCCGGACCGGCTCGCAGCGCCCGTGCTGGATGTCTTCCAGAACGGCGCGCGCAAGCGGCGGACGCGCTAGCGCTCACTCGTGCGCGCGCGGCGGAAGATCATGAAGCGGTCGCGTGGCTCCAGCACGTAGCCCATGCTCCGGACGATCTCGATGATGTCCGGCATGTGATGCTTCACCGGGCCGGTAGCCGGCACGTCGTCGAAGCGCACCGCGCGGAACGCCTGCTCGTCCTCGTCGCTCGTGAACCGGATCGGCACCTTGTCGCCCAGCGACTTCTCGAGCTCGTCCAGGAGCGCGCCGCCCGTGCGGTGCTTGGACGCATCCAGCGTGACCGGCGTCTCCATGATCGTGCCCCAGTCGAGAGGCTCTCCCGCCGGCACGGAGGTAGGCGTGATGACCCGCGACGGGTCCTCCCGGAAGGTCGGCGGGCGCACGGGGCCGCCGATGTCGGGCTCCGCGAGGTCGCCGTCCCACTCGGGCTCAGCCGGAGGCGGGGTCTTGAAGAAGACGAACCCCACGAACGCGATCGCGCCAACGGCCAGCAGAACGAGGATCAGATTGCGCATGCCGGGGACCCAGCCTAGGCCAAAAAGAAGCGGGCCGGGGTCTCGCGACCCCGGCCCGCCGGATTCCATTCGGAACGGACGCTTAGCGGCCCGCGTGGAGCACGCTGAAGCGCTCGCCGCCCGGACGCCGGGTAGGCGTCCTCGCGTTCGTCGCCGGATTGACGGCGTACTCGACGAGCTCCTTGACGTCCTCGTTCGCCCCACCGCTCTTGAACGCGTAGTAGAGCTTCGTGCCGCCGGTGTCGAAGGCCATCTTCTCGCCCGCGCGGCCCTGGGCCGCCTCGGCATTGAAGGCGTCGAGGGTGCCCTCGAGCGCACCCGTCGTGGGGTTGAGCCGGATGTTGCGGACGACGCCGACGAACTCGCGCTCGTGGCGGACCGTGGTGCCACCGGTGTTGTAGACGTAGGCGAGGCGGTCACCCTTCGGATCAACCGAGATGTAGTTGATCATCCGAGTGGCCGTGTTGCTCGTCGTGTTGGTCGAGAGGCGGTTGATCGGACCGCCGACGTCCGCCGCGAAGCCCTCGATGGCACCGCCGACGTAGCCGTAGTCGCCCCAGAACTGCGGGATCTGCGGCCCGCTGAACACCGTGAAGCTGCTCGTACCCGTCTGCTGCGTCGGCCCGCTGCGCTGGTAGTGGCTCGCGAAGTACACGTTGCCAGTCTCGCGGTTCAGGTGCTGCAGGCCCGCGATCTGCGCGTGCGCCGCCAAGTAGTAGGCGTCGTCGAGCACGTAGTGCGGCTGGTAGTAGTAGTTCGGGATGAAACCACGGCGGTTCGGCCAGTTGCCGAGCTTGAAGCCGCGGCCGGCCGCGTGGCCGTTGATCGTCGGGCCGGTCAGGCTCGAGATGTTGATGCCGAGAAGGGTCAACTGCGTCTGGTCCGAGCTCGAGTTGGGGTGCATGTTCACCACGTAGAAGAAGTTGCCGTTCTTCGAGATGAAGCCGCCCATGGGCTTGACGTTGCCGGCAGTCTGCACGTACGTGGAGGTCGGGTTGGGCACGAAGGCCGTCGTGATGAGTCCGCCGCCGCCGGTCGTACCGCCGGCCGTGGTGGGCATCACGTAGCGCACCTCGTCGTTCAGGAAGTTGTAGCTGTAGAACTGGCCCGAGAAGTGGTACGAGGCCGACGACGAGTTGCCCCTCGTGGGCGAAGCCGTGCTCGTACCGTTGTGGGCACTCATGCCGCCCCAGAAGAACAGTCCGTCACCGTCCTTCGTGAAGACCAGCGCACCGAAGCGCCAGAGGATCGTGCCGCCGAACTTGGTGGGCGTGATTAGCACGTCGCCGGTACGCGACGTCCACGGGTCGGCCGCGTTGCCGCCCGTCGCGGAGACCGCGAAGACGTCCTGGCGGTTGTTGTTCCACTCGCTGTTCGAGCCGAACCAGCTATTGATCGTGCCGCGCGTGTTGTAGCAACCCGCGACGCGCGATCCGTCGTGGCAGATCTCGAAGCCGGTCGTCGGGCCCGTGAAGCGGCCCCAGTGCTGGTAGTTGCGCGGGCCACGCGTGAGCGAGTAGCCACGGCCGGCGCCCTGCGGCATGTGCCGTCGCGTGGCCGAAGCCTGGCGGAAGCCGTTGCCGTTCGAGTCGACCCAGACGTAGTGGCTCATGACGTTGGCGCTACCGGCGCTCGGCTGGTTCGGACCGGCGAGGCATGCCATGTGGCCGCCGTCACCACTGCAGCGGAAGGGCATCGGAGCCAGGGAGCTCTCGAACCCGTTCCAGCCGTCGTACAGGTACATCTCGTCCTGCGTGGTGAAGTAGAACGTCGTACCGCCAGGCGCGAACGCCGACGCACGCTGGACAAGCGTGTTCCACAGGTGGAACGGGCAGTCCATCGGCACCGTCGTCGTCTGCGTCCAGTTCGCGTTGGCCGCAGCCACGGGCGCGAGCGAGCCGGCACCCGAGCCGTCGTCGATCCGGAGGCGGTGGACCCAGTGGCCCTCGATGCTCGCCGTCGCGCCGCTGTTCTGGCCTGTCAGCCAGTAGAGGTAGTCGTTGCTCATCGCCATGCTGGTCGAATAGAGGTAGTTGTCCGAGACGCCGGGCGTCGGGTCGACGAACTTGTAGGTGTTGCCACCCCACAGGGCCTCGCCACAGAGCGAGATGATCACGATGCGGGAGTTGCTGACCAGCGAGCGGCTGCTGAGCGAGGTCGACGTCCCGCCCGGGTTGTCGTTGTGGCTGGTCACCTTGAACGCCGCGAAGCGGTTGTCGGGACTCACCGTGACGGGCACGGCCGTCAGGATGCTACTCGCGCCGAACTTGATGTCCGCGGAGACGCCGTCGGCGAAGTGCTCGACACCGTTCGTGCCCTTGAGGCAGGCCCACGGCACGTAGATCTGCGAGTTCTTGCGGATGATGAACACGCCGATGCGCTTGCTGTTGGCCGTAGTGTCCTTCGTCTCATAGAAATAGAGTTGGCCGCCATCGTTGCGCACACCGTTGCTGTAGCCCGGCACCGTCGCCACGGTGGGCGCCGGCGGGATGTCCAGGCTGCTGACGCTGGGCTGCCACGAACCACCGCCGGAGCGGTACTGGTTGTTCCAGGCCGACCAGCTGCGCTGCATGTCGACGTTCATGCGGGCGCGCGCGCCGTGCGGGTTCATGTTGTGGTTGTCGTACCCGTAGTGGGTCGGGTTCGGCGTGGGACGCAGGAGGTCCATCTCGTCGGTCGAGAGGAGCTCACCGATGTCGTCCGGCGTGTTGAGAGCCGCGATGCCCGGGATGCTCGTCCCGACGCTCAACTCGGTCGCGCCGAGCGGGCTGACCGTGCCGCTGCCACCGATGAACTCGAGCTTCTGCAGGATGAGCTGGTCATCGTGCATCTGGTAGTCACCGTTGGAGGTCGTCGAGGTCGCGGTCGAGCCGACGCTGCTCTCGGTGACGATGACGAGGTCCGGGCCCACGCTGATGCAGAAGGGCCGGCGCACCTCGTTGCGCACCTGGAGCGGCAGCTGCCAGTCGTTGCACTGGATGTCGAAGTCCGTGGCGGACGAGCGCACGAGGGCGACCTGGTCCGCCGCCGTCTCGGTCCCGAAGAGACCCACGTAGCGATTGAAGAGGCTCAGACCCGGGAGGTTGGCCAGGTTCTGGCCGACGGGCAGAACGTCCTGCCCGAACGCACCGCCGACCGTGTCGGAGACGGCCCAGTCGTATTCATTCTCGATCTCGGCAGTCGTCAGCGCCTGGAAGCGCGTGTTCTCGTGCGGCGAGTCGATACGGCCGTCAGCCCGCACGCCGCCCAGGGCGCGCAGCTTGAGGCCGGCTGCCATATGGAAGGTCGTGTCCGGGTTGTAGTTCTGGAGAACCTCGGCCTCGGGCAGGGTCGGCTTGCTCGCAAAGCTCTGCTCCAGCGTGACCGCCGGGTCCATCTCGAACGGGTTGCTCGCGGCGATGCTGAAGGAGATCGGCTTGAAGGCGTGCTGGCCGCGTTCCTTGGGAACGAGCGTGCTCCAGGCGTGGACGAAGACGCGGAAGTCACCGCGACGGCGCGGGGTGCCCAGGATGGCCCCGGCGCTGGCGCCGGAGGTCTTCATGTAGAGGCCTTCGGACGGATACGGATTGCCCGTGCCCGCGGGCGCGACCTGGTTGCCGCCGTAGTCGGGGCCGAAGTCGTTCAGTGCCGGATAGACCGTGCGGCTGGGGCCCGCCTGGCCGTTGACGGTGTCGACCGCCGCCGTCGCGTTGAGGCGGGCGTCGGACGACGGGCCGGCCTCGAGGAGCGTGATGGTCTTGCCGCCCTCGGTCGAGTTGACCGTCGGGACGGCAGGCGAGGCGAACGTGATGTCGTCGAACTTGCTCAGATCGTTCGTGGGATCGTCACCGGGAACGTCGTCCACGAACTCGAAGAGGAGCGGCGGGACGCCGTCGACCGCGGTAATCGAGTCGGAGAAGACGAGGCCGGCCTGGCCGTTCCCGAAGGTGTCCTGCGGCAGGATGATCGGGGGCGTATCGATCTTCCACTGGAACTTGCGCTCGGCCGAGTTGCCGACGCTGTCCGTGACGCGCACGGTGAAGCGGAAGGGGACACCACCGGGGAGGACCTGCGACGGGGTGCCGACGAGGGTGCAGGAGTTGGGCACCATCGAGACGCCGAGCGGAAGCGCCGGCGGGCCGTCGTTCGGATCGAGCGGATCGTCGACGATGATGCAGCTGTACCCGGAGATGCCGGGGACGCCGCCCGCTGCGATGAGGTCGTAGGAGATGAAGGTACTGAACACCGTCGTCTCGAGCGCGTCGATGTCGTTGTACTTCGCCGGGTCGTTGAAGTTGGCGACCGGGATGATCGGCGGGTTCGCAGCAACGATCTTCAGGGGACCGACGCCGACCTCCCACGTAAACGAGGCGAAGGTCGAGAAGTCCGGCTCGCAGCCCACGTCGGTGATGCGGATCACCACCGGGAACCGGCCGCTCTCGAGCACGATGCCCGTGATGTGGTGACGGCCGTTGTCGTCATCCACCGCGACGCCGTCCGGCAGCCGACCGTCGATGATCTCGACGATGTACTGGCCCCCGCAACCGCCCTCGAGCTCGATGGCGAAGTCGACCGCCTCACCGGAGAGGGTCTGGGGGAACGTGGTGCTCATGATCACGAGGGGATCAATGGGCACTCGATAGCCTTGTCCGCTGCCACACGACGGGGCGATGGCGAACGCAAGCAAGGCGACGAAAATGACGATGTAGCGCATGGGCACTCCTGAAGGCCTCTGGACCTACCGCGCGGGAATCCTACCTGCCGGGCTCCGACACCGTAAGTCCGTACCCCTACGCCAGTAGAGGCCAAAACGGACGATTCGATGCCTGCCCGGTCGGACCAGCCTCCCAACGCACCTTCCTAGCGCGTGGAGACCTCTGGCCCGGCCCCCCGACTGCAATCCAAAGGCCCATTGCCCCGCAACCCGCCGCAGCGCATAAGCCATTTATGTAACAAGGTTTGCACGGGGAGCGGGGCATGGGGCCCAGGGCTCGGTCCGTGCGGCGATGGGCCGTCGAGCGATTCCGCACGGATGCCAGCACGCATCTGAAGTGAATCCGTCAGACTTCCAAACGCTCCCTGAACGGGCCGGAACAGGCGATTTCTGGGGCTCTGGGCCCAGGACCGTGTACTGAAGCGTGTGGGGTGGGGCGGCGTGTAGCAGAACGAGACGCTGAATTGGAGTGCGGAGGCGGCTGGGGACGGCGTTGACACCGCGCACGCCACATCGTGTTCGCCGGTGCGGGGCTCGATGTAGGGGCGACCCGAGGCCCCTGGCCGAGTGGTCGGCCCGGTTCGGCGGATCGGGTACCGCGATCTATGGAGCAAGGACGTCGCGGGCCGACCACTCGCTCGCGCTCGGGTCGGTCGCCCCTACATCGCCCGGACCCTGTGCGCACACGGGTCCGACGACGCGCTACCGCCAGAGCAGCCCGAGCGACTGCGCCGCTTCGTGCGCCCACTCGTAGAAGGGCCCCATCGCGATACCCATCCCGACCATCGCGACCATGCCGAACACCAGGACGCCACGCGTGATGGGATGGATCGCGATCGGCGGCTCGTCGGCGGTCTCCGGCGCCGGCGCGCGGAGGTACATCTCCTTGATCCACAAGAAGTAGAAGTACAAGCCGATGATGACCGCCGCCGCGCCGATGACGGCGAGGGCGATCATGCCCTTGTCGATCACGGCGTTGAGGATCAGGAACTTCGCGAAGAAGCCGGCCATCGGCGGGACGCCTGCCAGCGAGAGCAGGGCGAGGCACATGGCCAGCGCGAGGAACGGAGAGCGCCGCGCGAGACCGGTCCAGGCGGCGGCCCCGTGGGTACCCGTCGCGGCCGATACCGCGATGATCACCGTGAAGGCCGTCACGCTCGTGACGAAGTAGGCCATGATGTAGAACAGCAATGCCGACGGCCCGAAGGGCTCGCCGCTGCCGCCGGACGCCGCCATCGCGGCGATGCCCATGATCATGTAGCCCGCGTGACCGATCGACGAGAAGGCCAGCATGCGCTTCATGTCGCGCTGCGGGATCGCACTCAGCACGCCGAAGAGCAGCGTGAGCGCGGCGACCGCGCCGAGCAGCAGCGCCCAGGACCCGGAATCCGGATTGTCGAGCGCCGGCAGGAACGCTGCTTCGCCAAAGCGGAGCAGCAGAATCACGCCGGCCGCCTTGGACGCCGTGATCAGGAACGCCGTCACCGGGCTCGGCGCGCCTTCGTAGACGTCGGGGATCCAGACGTGGAACGGCACGCCGCCGACCTTGAAGAACAGGCCGACCAGCACGAACGCGATGCCCAGCACCAGGAATGCACTCGGCGGGCCCGAGGCCACGCTCTTGGCGAGGGCCTCAAAAGAGATCGAACCCGTCGCGCCGTAGATCAACGCGATGCCGAGCAGCAGCACCGCCGTCGATACGGCGCCGATCACGAGGTACTTCAGGCCGGCCTCGGTGGAGCGTAGGTCGTTGCGCCGGAAGGCCGCCAGGATGTAGGCCATGATCGTGACCAGCTCGAGGCACACGAAGAGGGACAGCATGTCCGACACGCCCGAGACGAGCATGACGCCGAGCAGCGCGAAGAGCAGCAGCGCGTAGAACTCACCGTGACCGCGGTCCATCCGGCGGGTGAACGGCATCGCCATGAGGACCAGCAACGCCCCTCCGCCGGCGATGACGGCGCGCGAGAAGATGGAGAACGCGTCAGAACGCCAGCCGGAAATCATCTCGCCGGCTTCGCCCTTCACGTGGATGGCGAACTGCGTGCTCGTCGGCTCCATGGTGAGGAGCACGATGAACGCGATGACGAGGCCGATGAGCGACGTCCAGGCCGTGGCGGCCGCCCGGCGGCCGGCCGGTAGCACGAGCTCGGGGATGATCGCGCCGAGCGCGGTGCCGGCCACGATGAACTCCGGCAGCATGAGCTGCAGGTTCGGCGTCAGGGCTTCAGGCAGCTCGATACCGAGGAAGATCATCGGTCGCCCTCCTCGTTGATGGAATGGACGCTCGAAGGCTTCCCCTTCGATGAATCCACGTCGGGGACGATTACCATGCGGGTCTTGCCCGCCTCCCGCTCGAGACGCGCACTGCGCGCCGCCTTGCCTTCATCGAGGCGCTTGACCAGCGGCTTCACGCCCTGCTCCACGCACTCGACCATGGGCTGCGGATAGAAGCCGAAGATCACCAGCACCGCGACGAGCATCACGAACGGCGCGCGCTCCGAGAAGCTCCGGGCGTCCTTCAAGCCCGCCCACTTCTCGTCCATCTCGCCGAAGAAGGCGTCCTTCACCGCACGCAGCAGGTATACGCCCGTGATGACGAGCCCCCAGACCGCGAGGATCGCGGGGATGCCCAGCCACAAGTTGCTCTGCCAGGCGCCGATGATCACGAGCAGCTCGCTTACGAAGTTCGCAAAGCCCGGCAATCCGGCCGACGCCATCGACGCGATCACGAAGCACGTCCCGACGAAGGGCATGACCTTCATGAGGCCGCCGAGGTCGTCGAGCATGCGCGTGTGGGTCTGGTCGTAGAACCACCCGATCAGCGAGAAGGCCAGGGCCGTCATGATGCCGTGCGCGAACATCAGGAACACGGCGCCCTCGACGCCGATCATCGTCGCGGACGCCACGCCGAGCAGCACGTAGCCCATGTGGCTGGACGACGAGTAGCCGATGATCAGCTTCATGTCGCGCTGCGCGATGGCCACGAGGCCGCCGTAGATGATGTTCATGCAGCAGAGGATGCCGACGTAGGGCAGGTAGGCTGCCGCCGCCTCCGGGAAGTACGTGCACGTGATGCGCAGGATGCCGAAGGCGCCGAGCTTCATGAGCACGCCGGCGTGGAGCATGGACACAGCGGCGGGGGCGGCGGCGTGGCCGGCGGGGCTCCAGCTGTGCAGCGGCCACATCGGAACGAGCGCGGCGAACCCGAGGAAGATGACCGGGAACCAGATCATCTGGAAGCTCGAGGAGAAACTGTGCTCCTCCAGGGCGACCATGTTGAAGGTGCTCGCGTCGCTGTAGACGCTGATGAGGCCGATCAGCGCCATCACGGCGCCGGCGCTCAGCAGCAGAACCAGCTTCATCGTGGCGTAGTTCTGATCGACCGTCTTCGTCGTGCTGCCCCAGATGCCGATGAGCAGGTACATCGGGATCACGGCCAGCTCGTAGAAGAAGTAGTAGAAGAACAGATCCAGCGCGGAGAACACGCCAAAGACGCCCGTCACGAGCGCCAGCAGGCAGATGTAGTACTCCTTGACCCGGTTCTGGACCGTGTAGCTCACCATCACGCCCGCGAAGATGATGAACGCGGTCAGCAGGACCATCGCCAGGCCCATGCCGTCGACGCCGAGCCGGAACGAGAGGCCGAGGCTCTCGACCCAGTCGACCTCGATGCCGTACTTGTAGACGTGCTCGGTCTCGGTGCCGGCGTTGGCCGTGAACGCGGCGGCTTGCTCGGGTGTCTCGTACTTGGCTTCGGCGAAGCCGAAGAACAGCATCAACGAAACCAGCAGCGAGATCGCGGTGGCAGCCGTCGCGATGCCGCGGATCGTGCGCTTGTTGTCCTCCTTCACGAAGAACAGCAGCACGGTCGCGACGGCGGGTGCGAGCAGGATGAGCAGGAGGGGGTTCATCACTCACCTCCCAGCTGCAGCAGCACGAGCAGCGCCACGACCGCAGCGCCGAGAAGGAAGGACGTCACGTAGCTCCCCAGAAGACCGGTCTGCACGCGCCGGACGCGGTCGCCGGCAATACGAACGGGCTGCGAAATGCCGTCATTGATCACGGCCTGGATCAGGACCCAGCGCTCGAAGAACCACGCGACCTTCGCGATGCCCTGCTGGACCGTGCGGACCAGCCAGAGGTAGAAGTCGTCGATGTAGTACAGGCGGTCCCAGAGCGTCCAGACGCCGCCCAGCTTGGCCGGCAGCGGGTCCTCCGCGGGCGAACTGCCGTAGACCTTCTTGGCCAGCTGCCAGCCGCCGATCGCGACGAGCGTCGAACCGATCGCAAGCCACCAGTGGAACGACGGGTGGAAGTCGCCGAGGCCCAGGTAGTCCGAGATGAGGTTGTTCTGCCAGCCGCCCAAGAGACCCGCCGGGATGCCGATGAAGCCGATGAAGAGACTGAACGCCGCAAGGATCTGCAGCGGCATCGTCATCACCTTCGGGCTCTCGTGCGCCTCGTGGTCGCCGCGATACTCGCCCGAGAAGGTCAGGTACGTGGCGCGCCACATGTAGAAGGCGGTCATCCCGGCAACGATCACGCCGAGCGCGAGGAGCAGCGGAGCGCCGCCGACCATGGGCGTATCACCCGTTGCGCCGAGGATCTCGTCCTTCGACCACCAGCCCGCGATGGGCAGCAGCGCGGTCAGGGAGATCGTGCCGATGATCCACGTCTTGTAGGTCTTCGGCATGATCTTCTTCAGGCCGCCCATCTTGAACATGTCCTGCTCGTGGTGGCAGCCGTGGATGACGCTGCCTGCGCACAGGAACAAGAGGGCCTTGAAGAACGCGTGTGTCGTGAGGTGGAACATCGCCGCGCTGTACGCGCCGGCACCCAGCGCCATCGTCATGTAGCCGAGTTGGGACAGCGTCGAGTAGGCCAGCACCTTCTTGATGTCACGCTGCGTGATCGCCATCGATGCGGCCACGAGCGCGGTGATGCCGCCGATCCAGCAGATCAGCGTCGGCGCCCAGGAAGCCCAGGCGAAGAGGAAGTTCGCGCGGATCACCATGTAGACGCCGGCCGCGACCATCGTGGCGGCGTGCATCAGCGCGGAGACCGGCGTCGGGCCTTCCATGGCGTCGGGCAGCCAAACGTGCAGCGGGAACTGCGCGCTCTTGCCCATCGCGCCGCAGAACACGAGCGCAGCCGCGATGGCGGCGGCGGTCGTCCCGGCCATGGCCCAGCCCTCGTTCTTCACGAAGGCGTCGAAGAGCGCCATCGGCACGGCCTTGTCGCCGACCATCGTGGCGGCCTTGATCGCCTCGAAGTCGAAGGTGTAGACGCCCGTGACCGAGCCCATCGCCCCCCAGACCATGAGGATGCCGAGCAGGAAGCCGAAGTCGCCGACGCGGTTCGTCATGAACGCCTTCTTGGCGGCCTCGCCCGCGGAGTCCTTCTTCCAGTAGTAGCCGATGAGCAGGTAGGACGAGACGCCCACAAGCTCCCAGAAGATGAACGTCTGGAAGAAGTTCGACGAGATCACGATGCCGAGCATCGAGAAGACGAACAGCGCGAACTTGCCGAAGAAACGGCCCATGCTCGGGTCGCCCTTCATGTAGCCCAGCGCGTAGATGAAGATCGCCGAGCCCACGCCGGTGACGACGATCATCATGGTGATCGCGAGGTGGTCGATGCGCGTGCCGAACTCGATGACCGGACTGCCGTCGACCGTCACCCAGGCGTGGATCGCCTCCCAGGTCGTGCGCTCCCCCAGGGACGGGAAGAAGTAGACAAAGAGCGTGATCGCGAGGCCCAGCAACACCGAACCGCACGAGAGCGCTGCGGCGACGTTGACGTTCTTGCGAATCGCGGGCACGCAGGTGACCAGGAACGCCACGAGCAACGGCGCGAAGAGCACGATCCACGACGCATACGCGGCGAAGCCCTCCGTGATGACCGTAGCCTTGCCGGCCGCACCCGCAATGATGATCGGAAGGTCCATGGCCTAGGCACCCCCCGTAGCGGCCGGCTCGGGCGCGGGGTCCGGCTCGGCATCGCCGTGGTCGTGATCATCGTGGCCGTGGTCGTCGTCGTGATGATGCTTGGGCTCACCCTCGAGCTTGAGCTCGGGCACGTCCCCGTAGTCGGCCTCGCGCAGGTCGGAGGCGTCGTCGACGTTCGCGCTGCGGCGCAGGCGATAGACGGCAATCACGATCGCCAGACCGACGGCGACCTCGGCCGCCGCGACGGTCATCGAGAAGAAGACGAAGACCTGGCCGCTGAGATCGCCGTGCAGCCGCGAGAAGCCGACGAGGACGAGGTTGGCCGCGTTCAGCATGATCTCGACCGAGAGCAGCATGATCAGGATGTTGCGGCGGCAGGCCACGCCGAGCAGGCCGATGGCAAAGAGGATGAAGCCCAGGCCGATAACCCACTCGATGGGCACGGTCAGGCTGGCGAGCGGGAGGGCGATCACGTCAGCCTCCGCTTCGTCAGGATCACGGCGCCCAGGATAGCGCCGAGCAGCAGGATGCTCGTGACCTCGAAGGCGAGCAGCCACTTGCCGAAGATGGCACCGCCGATGGCACCGGCGCTGCCGTCGAGGTCCGCAACCGTTCCGGAGAACGTCCCGGCGTCGATCGCCTGGAAGAGCGCGATCCCGGCAACGACCAGGAAGAGCACCGAGGCGAAGACGCCCAGCACGGGCAGCTTGGGCTTGCCTTCGTGCTCGAGATACTCGCTGCGCAGATCGAGCAGCATGATCACGAAGAGGAAGAGCACCATGATGGCGCCCGCGTAGACGAGGATCTGAACGGCAGCGACGAAGTACGCCTCCAGCACGACGTAGCCGCCGGCTAGAGAGAAGAACATCACCACCAGCCAGATGGCCGAAGCCACCGGATTCTGGCGTGTCACAGCGGTCAGCGCAGAGGCGATCGCAGTGGCACCGAAGATGAGGAACAAGGCCTGGGTCATGGCGCTACGAGTACGTCTCCCTCCCTGTGGCCGCGGCGGCAATGCGCCGGACTACTTGTCCTTCCACTTCTTGACGCCCTTGGAGCGGACGCCGCCCAGCTCGTAGAGCTTGTCTTTGTTGAACACGAGTTCCTCGCGCGTGGCGCCGGAGACCGTGTACTGCTTCGACATGAAGATTGCTTCTTCCGGGCACGCCTCTTCGCACAGCCCGCAGTAGATGCAGCGGAGCATGTTGATGTCGAAGACGGCCGGACCGCGCTCGACCTTGTTGCCCTCTTCGAGCTCCTGGCCGACGATGTAGATCGCCTTGGGCGGGCACACGTACTCGCAGAGCGAGCATGCGACGCACTTCTCGCGGCCCTCGTCGTCCTTGACCAGCACGGGCACACCGCGGTAGCGCTCACCGACGGTCCACGTCTCTTCGGGGTACTGCATCGTCACCTTCGGCTTGAACATGCGCTTGAAGGTGATCGAGAGGCCTTTGAAGATCGCGGGCAGGTAGAGGCGGTCGATGAACGTCGCCTTGCGGCGGCGGACCGGCTTGACGGTGGCGGTCATGCTTCACCTCCGGCAGGGGGACTCGTCGGCAGCGGCTGGTAGCGGTCCTCGTCGCGCTTCCACCCGAGCCAGGCGACGAAGAACGCGGTGCCCAGCAGAGCCACCGGCAGGATCCACAGCAGCCAGCTCCAGCCGAGCGCCAGCGCGCCGGCCGTCATCATGATGTTGACGAGCATCAGCGGCAGGAAGATCGCCCAACCGAGGCGCATGAGCTGGTCGTAGCGGAAGCGCGGGATCGTCCAGCGCACCCAGATGAAGGCGAACATGAAGAAGAGCACCTTCACCGAGAAGATGAGCACGCCGACGGTCCAGTGGATCTTCTCGAGGCCGAAGAACGTCCAGCCGCCGAGGAAGAGCGTGACCGCGAGCGCGGCGCCGACGGCCATCGCCGTGTACTCCGCCATGAAGAACAGCGCGAACTTCATGGACGAGTACTCGGTGTGGTAGCCGGCGACGAGCTCGGTCTCCGACTCCGGCATGTCGAACGGCAGGCGGTTCGTCTCGGCGTACGACGACGTAAGGAAGACGAAGAAGGCCAGCGGCTGCGTGAGGATCAGCCAGCCGTTCTGGCTCTGCCAGTTGACCATGTCGCCGAGGTTGAGCGAGCCCGTCATGAGAATGACCGGCACGATCGCGAGACCGAGGCTCAGCTCGTAGGAGATCATCTGCGCGCTGGCGCGCACGCCGCCGAGGAGCGAGTACTTCGAGTTGCTGGCCCAGCCGCCGAGCGTGATGCCGTAGACGCCCAGGCCGGCGACGGCGAGCACGTAGAGAGCGCCGATGTCGAGGTTGGCGATCTGCCAGGACGTGGCGACGCCCTCTTCATCCACGGTGCCCGTATAGGGAATCACCGCGAACATGATCATCGCCGGCACGACCGTGATGGCGGGCGCCAGCGTGTACATCCACTTGTTCACGTGCTTCGGAATGACGTCTTCCTTGAACATGAACTTGCCGAGGTCGGCGAGCGGCTGCAGCAGGCCCTCGGGGCCTACGCGGTTGGGGCCGAGGCGGTCCTGCATCCACGCGCTGACGCGACGCTCCGCCCAGACCATCAGGGCGCTGAGGATCAGGATGATGTGCACGATCAGCAGCAGCAGCAGCAGGCGGCCGAGCGCCCATCCAAAGGTGACGCTGCCGTCCTCCGCCAGCGCAAACCAGTCCCAGATGCTTGCCAGGAAGGCTGCGGGGACGATCGTCAGGAGATCCATCATGCGCCCACCTCGGCAGTAGCGGTGTCACCGGGGAACGGAACGCCCTCGAAGGCCTTCATCGCGCGAATCGACTCGATGACTCCCTCGCGGCCGCGCCACTCGTAGGCGTCGTCGAACTCGCCGATGAGCTCCTCGAGCAGCTCGACCGGCGGCGTGAGGTTGCCCGGGCCAATGCCCTGGTTGCGCTCCATGGCCTGCACGAGGCCGTCGATGTTGACCAGCAGGCCCTCACGCTCAGCCCACGACGGCATCGGGAAGACGACCTGCGCCGAGTCCGGCACCTGCTCCATGTCGAGCGCGAAGACGACGACGGCACCGGCCTTCTCGCGCATCGAAGCGTTGACGTGCTCGTCGCGCTCGATCATCAGGACAGCAGCGGCCGAAGCCCGCTTCGCGCGTGCGAGGCCGAGCATCTCGCCGCCCTTCGCGTTGGCGCCCTTCTCTTCCGTGATGAGCCAGTCGTCGCCCTCGCCCGTCGCGGCGGCGAACTTGGCCTTGGCTCCCATGGCCGACGCCAGCTCCTGGGCCAGCGCCATCTCCTCCAGCGTGCAGCCGCCGTCGACGAGCACGTCGCCGGGGCTCGCCCTCAGGGCCGTGCCGGCCGCGTCGATCGCGTTGTGCCACAGTGCTTCGGCGAGCTCGCCGTTCTCCCCGCGAACCAGCGGCGCCTTCACGCGCGTGGGCGAGTTGACGAACTTGTAGCCGAGACGGCCCTCGTCGGACATCCACCACTGGTTGACGCCGGGGTTGTACCGCGGCTCGATGCGCAGGAACTCGCCCTCGCGCCCGCCGGTGGTGATGTTCACGCCCTTGGCGCTGCTCGTGTCGATGGACGGTGCGAAGTCCATGAACCACAGCCGGCTCTTGAACCGGAAGTCCTTGGACGTGAGCGCCCCGACCGGGCAGATGTCGATGATGTTCATCGCGTAGGGCGTTTCGAACTCGCCCTTGCTCGTCATGATCACGATCTCTTCGTCGCCGCGACCGCCGAGGTCGAGCTCGTTGGTCTCCGTGACCTCCTGGCAGAAGCGCACGCACAGGGTGCACTTGATGCAGCGCTCGGCGTCATAGACGATCTTCTCGCCGAAGGGCACGTTCTTGGGCAGCTTCGTCTTCGCGGTGCTCGTGCTCGCCTTGCCGCCGCCGTGCTCGTAGCTGTAGTCCTGCAGGTGGCACTCGCCGGCCTGATCGCAGATCGGGCAGTCCAGCGGGTGGTTGACCAGCAGCATCTCCATGACGCCGGACCGGCCTTCCTCCGCGACTTCGCTCTCGGTCTGGATCTTGAGCGGCTCGCTCACCCACGGAGGCGGTGCGCACTGCATCTTGCAGGAGATCTGCGGCTGCGGGTTGCCCTCGACCTCGACCATGCAGATGCGGCAGTTGCCCGCGATCGAGAGGCCGGGGTGGTAGCAGTAGTGCGGAACGTCGATGCCGTTCTCGTGGCAGACCTGGATGACCGTCTGCCCCTCCTTGAACGGGTACTCCGTGCCGTTGATGAAGATGGTCGAGACCTTGTCAGCCATCTACTTGGCCCCCACCGTCTCGGCCTCGGCGGCCTTCGGGTCTTCCCCATCAGCAGCATCAGTGCCGGGCATCTTGGCCAGGAACTCGTGGCGGAACTTGCGGATGATGGAGCGCAGCGGCCAGACGGCGGCGTCGGCCAGCGCGCAGATCGTGCGTCCCTCGATGTTGATGAACAGCCGCTCGAGCAGGTCGAGATCGGCCGGTGTGCCCTCGCCTCCCTTGATGCGGGCGAAGATCTTCTCCATCCAGTGGCAGCCTTCGCGGCACGGGGTGCACTGGCCGCAGGACTCATCGGCGAAGAAGTGCGCGATGTTCTCGCAGGCCTCGACCATGTCGCACGAGTCGTCCATGACGATCGCCGTGCCGGTGCCGAGGCCGCTGCCGACCTTGACGAGGTCGTCAAAGCCCATCTTCACGTCGAGTTCGTCGGCGGTGAGCACGGGCATCGAGAGGCCGCCGGGGATGACCGCCTTGACCTCGCGGCCATCCAGCGGACCGCCGGCGTAGTCGTAGATCAGCTCCTTGACCGTGATTCCGAACTCGAACTCCCAGACGCCGGGGTTCTTCACCGGACCGGAGACGCCCATGAGCTTGGTGCCCGAAGAGCCCAAGGCCTTTGGGTTGTCGGGATCGGGCTGGATGCCCTGATCGGCGAACGCCTGGCCGCCGTGCTCGACGATCCACGGGACGTGCGCAAGCGTCTCGACGTTGTTGATGACGGTCGGACAGCCGAAGGCGCCCTCGACCGCCGGGAACGGCGGCTTGATGCGCGGGTGGCCGCGCTTGCCCTCGAGCGACTCGAGCATGCCCGTCTCTTCGCCGCAGATGTAGGCGCCGGCGCCGGGGTGCACGTAGCACTCCACGTCGAAGCCCTTCTTGCCGAGGACCTTCTTGCCGATGAACCCCGCCTTGCGGGCCTCTTCGATTGCGCCTTCGAGGCGCTCGATCGAGAGAGGGTACTCGCCGCGGACGTAGATGTAGATCGTCGAGAGGCCACAGGCGTAGGCGCACAGCAGGCAGCCTTCGAGCACCAGGTGCGGATCGAGCTCCATCAGGTAGCGATCCTTGAAGGTGCCCGGCTCGCTTTCGTCGGCGTTCAGCACGAGGTACTTGGGCTTGTCGTTCTCTTTCGGAACGAAGCCCCACTTCACGCCGGTGGGGAAGCCGGCGCCGCCACGGCCGCGCACACGGCTGGTCTTGACCTCCTCGATCAACTGATCGGGGGTCATCTCCTCGAGCGCCTTCTCGAGGCTCTTGTACGCGCCGCGCTCGCGCGCCACGTCGAGCGTCCAGCTGTTCTCGACGCCGAAGTTGCGCGAGAGGATCTTCGTCTCGGGGTACTTCTTCGCCATCGGGTCCTTACTCGCAGGCGTCCATGAGCTTCTCGAGCTGCTCGTTGCTGACATTGACGTGCGGCTTGCCGTCGACGAACACGGCCGGCGCTGCCTCGCACAGGCCGAGGCACTCCATGTTCTTGACGAGGAACTTGCCGTCGGGACTCGTCATGCCGGGCTTCTCGCAGCCCGACTTGGCGAGTGCGGTCTCGCGCAGCTTCTCCGCCCCGAGCAGCCAGCACGTGAGAGTGCGGCAGACCCACACCTCGTGGCGCCCTGCGGGCTTGTCGTTGTACATGGCGTAGAACGTGAGCAGCCCCCGGATGTGGCTGTCGCTGACGCCCAGGTACTCGGCCACGCCGGCCTCGACCTCGGGGCTCACCCAGCCGCCGAAGTGACGCTGCGCGACATGAAGCACCGGCAGGCAGGCCGCCATGCGGGTCGGGTAGCGCGCGACGATCTCGTCGCACTCCTTCTTGATCTCCTTCGGCGGAAACTCGACCGCTTCAGGAGGACTCACGGGGGCCCCGTTGGTGCTGGTCATTTGTCGCACTCCCCCATCACGAAGTCGATCGAACCGAGCATCGCGACGATGTCCGCGATGAGATGCCCGGGGACGATCTCCTTGAGGACCTGCAGGTTCACGAAGGAAGGCGCGCGGTACTTGAGGCGCCACGGCGCGGCACCGCCCTCGGAGCGGATGATGTAGCCGGCCTCGCCCTTGGGGTTCTCGCTGTGGCTGTGGATCTCGCCCTTGGGCGTGTCCATCTCCCCGGTGATCAGCATGAACTGGTGGATCAGCTGCTCCATACCGGTCATGACGTCCTGCTTCTGGGGCAGCACGTACTTGGGCTCGTCGGCGAGGACCGGGCCGTCGGGAATGGAATCGATGGCCTGGACCACGATGCGGGCCGACTGGCGCATCTCTTCCATGCGGACGAGGTAGCGGTCGTAGCTGTCGCCGTGGCGGCCGATCGGCACGTCGAAGTCGTAGTCCGCGTAGGTCCCGTACGGGCGGTCCTTGCGGACGTCGTAGCCCACGCCGCTGCCGCGCAAGCACGGTCCCGTGAGCCCGTAGCTCAGGGCCAGCTCGCGCGAGATGACGCCGACGCCCTCGTTGCGGATGCGCCAGATGCGGTTGTTCGTGAGCAGGTTCTCCCAGATGTCGACCTGCTTGTGGAAGTTGTCGCAGAATTCGCGCACGTCCTTGAGCCACTCGTCCTTGGCGTCGTACGCCAGACCGCCGATGCGCGCGTAGGTGGTGGTGAAGCGCGCGCCGGTGAGTGCTTCGAAGAAGTTGTAGAGGCGCTCGCGCTCCGTGAACGTGTAGAGGAAGACGGTCATCGCGCCGACGTCCATGCCGTACGCGCCGAGGCCGAGCAGGTGCGCCGACATGCGCGCGAGCTCACAGCAGATGACGCGAATCACCTGGGCGCGCGGCGGTGCCTGGATGCCGCAGACCTTCTCGAACGCCCAGGCGGCCGAGCAATTGTTGGCCAGCGGCGCGAGGTAGTCGAGGCGGTCGGTGTACGGGATGTAGCGGTGGTAGCCGAGCGATTCGCCGATCTTCTCCTTGCCGCGGTGCAGGTAGCCGACGTCGGGCGTGCATTTCACGACGCGCTCGCCGTCGACCTCCAGGACCAGGCGCAACACACCGTGCGTGGACGGGTGCTGCGGGCCCATGTTGAGCACCATGCGATCACCGGGATCGTCTCCCGCATCGAGCCGGATCTCCGGTTCGGGCGCCGGCGGTGCGGGCGGCGCCGTCGTGCTGAGCTGTTCGGGCGGCACGCTCATGGAGCCTCGCAATGGCCCCACGGAGGGGCCGAGGACAGGGTGAATTGCCGGGGAGATTACAGCGCGGGGAGCGTCCCGCTAAGCCCAGTCCGGGCGCTTGGAGTGGGTTCTGGGGGTTGGGTTCGAGATGGAGATGGAGATCGGGTGTTGGGTGGTGGGGTTGGGATGGAGATGGAGGTTGGGATAGAGCTTGGGCCGGGGCGCTGGCTGCAGCGGGGACGCCCGAGCAGTCCCTAGGCGGCGATTCCGGACCGATTCAGTCGCGGAAGCGCGCGGGGGGATAGAGCGAGGCGCAGCCGAACTCCGTGGGGGGCGCTGCCCCCCACAATGATCGACAACCGCTTCCGCTTCAGTCCCTGAAGCGGTTGTGTCCCTGCATGGGGAAGTCGCGCCGCAGCGGCCAGCCGTCGAAGTCCTGCGGCATGTAGATCCGCGTGAGGTCCGGGTGGCCCTCGAAGGGAATCCCGAACATGTCGAAGGTCTCGCGCTCGGACCAGTCGGCGGACTTCCAGATGTGGGAGACCGTCGGGACCGAATCGCCTTCTGCCACGCGAGTGCGCATCATTACGCGCTCCTGCGTGTCGACGTTCATGACCAGGCCGAGCACGGTGAACCGCTCGGGCTCGCGATCGGGGTAGTCCGTCGCCGTGTGGTCCACGAGCATCTCGAAGCCGGCCTGCTCCTTGAGCGCGGCCATCGCCTCGGCCCACTTCGAGCGATGGACGCGGCAACCGGGGTAGCCGCCGTGCACCGGGTGCTCGGACCACTCCGGGTCGAACGGGGCCAGCGCCTGCTGCGTAGCCTCGGAGACGCCCTCGGGGGCGTCCGCCGTATAGACCAGGCAGCTCTCCGTGACGCGCTTCCCCTGGCTCATGCCCGGCCCTCCTCGGGCTTGCGGCCCCGCTCAATGAGCTTCTGCGGGCCCTGCTCGACGAAGCGCTCGTCGTCGGTCGCGAGGGCGATGGGCGGCCCGTGGCGCTTGCCCGGCAGTACGGCGACTTCTTCGACGTTCTGGCCCTCAGGCGCGCTCGGGGTATCGAGCCGCAGCTCGTAGTCGCGCTCCTTGTCGATCTTGCCCTGCAGCTTGATCAGCGTGTTGAGGACGTTGTCGGGACGCGGCGGGCAGCCCGAGATATAGAAGTCCACGGGCACGAACTCGTCGATGCCCTGGACCACCGGATAGGAGCGGTACATGCCGCCCGAGCTTGCGCAGGCCCCCATGGAGACGACCCACTTGGGCTCCGCCATCTGGTCGTAGAGGCGGGTCATGACCGAGGCCATCTTGTACGTCAGGGTGCCGGCCACTAGCAGCAGGTCGGCCTGGCGGGGCGAGAAGCGGGCCACCTCCATGCCGAACCGCGCCATGTCGTAGCGGCTCGCGGCGGTCGCCATGAACTCGATGCCGCAGCAGGAAAGACCCAGCGGCAGCGGCCACATGCTGTGCTTGCGGCTCCAGTTGGCGAGGGCCTGCACGGTGGTCAGGAGCAGCGAGGCTTCGGTGCTCGCGCTGACCTGCATCAGCTCCTCGGTCTGGACGGTCTGGATGTCACCACTGGCTGCAGGCATGCGTTACTCCTGTGCCCAGTTCACGGCGCCCTTGCGGATCACGTACCACCACCCGATGAACAGGATGCCGATGAAGATCAGCATCTCGATGAAGAGGAAGGCGGGGAAGGCGTCGAAGTACACGGCCCACGGATAGAGGAAGACGACCTCGATGTCGAAGAGCACGAACAGGATCGCCACCAGATAGAACTTCACGCTGAAGCGCTGGTGGGCGTCGGTGATCGGCGGCATGCCGCACTCGTACGCCGCGTCCTTCACCGGGTTCGTCCCGGCCTTCTTGCCGAGCACGAAGGAGAGGACGAGGTTCGCGGCGGCGAAGACCAACGCGAAGATGAGCATCATCAGCACCGGGACGTACTGCGCGGCGCTGTCGGCGAGGATGAGGGGCAGCGTCATTGCGCGGTATTCAACCGTGGCGGGGAGCCCCGGGCGACGAAAACCGCGCTCGCGGACGGCGCTTGGCCCTCGCTGGCCGACCACTCCGCTGCGCTCGGGTCGCCCCTACACCGCGCCCCTTGCCGGCGACCGCCCACAGGGGGAAGGACGATGTAGGGGCGACCCGAGGCCCGCAGGGCCGAGTGGTCGGCCCGCGATCCCGCCAGCGCCTACTTGAACTGCGGCAGCGCCTGCTTCTCCGCGTTGCCCGTGGCCCGGTCCAGGACGTACCAGGCCCCCGCCTCGAGCGGTCCGAACTCGGTCGCCTCGCGGTCCGCACCGGGCCAGATGACCCGGACCGTGCAGTCCGTCGCGCTCCCGAGCCCGAAGTGCTCACGGGGGTCGTCGCAGCCCAGGAAGGACTTCTGGCGGATGACGGCCATCCGCTGGGTCTTGCCGCCCGCCGTGACCTCGAGGAATGCCCCCAGGGCCTCCCGGTTGCCGCCCGGCTGGCGCAGGGACAGCTTGACCCAATTGGCGTCGGGCCCGGTCCGGCTCGTGTTGCGCAGCACCGTCGGTGCTTCGTTCATGTTGAGCACGACGACGTCCATCCGCCCGTCGTTGTCGAAGTCCCCGAAGCAGGCCTGGCGCGAGCAGCGGGCCACCGCCATGCCGTCGCCGGCATCGAGGTTCTCCTTGTTGGTCTCGGGCCCCGCGTTCTGTTGCGCCTTCGTGCCGATCTCGCGCATGCCGATGGACTTGGGATCCATGTTCTCGAAGAGGGCGTTGAGCTGGTCGTACTTGGCGCCCGTCTTCGCGAAGAGGTCGATCTCCTTGTAGACGTGGCCGTTGGCTACGTAGAGGTCCAGATCGCCGTCGTTGTCAAAGTCGTACCATCCGCAGCCCCAGGAGAGGTCGTAGTAGACCTGCTGGCCCATCGTCGGCAGGCCGCGGTCCTTGTAGTAGACCGCGCCGCCTTGGCCGCCCACGATCTTCTGGACGTGCACGTTGTTGTAGTCGTGGCTGAAGTTGGTGATGAAGATGTCGATGCGCCCGTCCTGATCGATGTCGACGGCCGACATGCCCATGCTCGCCTGCGGCGTGATCTGGCGACCGTACTTGATGCCGAGCGTGTCGCTGGTGTCGCGGAAGCGGATCTGGCCGCTGGCGGTGCGCTCCTGCTGCCACATCGTGTTCTCGATGGAGTCGTTGGCGACGTAGATGTCGAGCAGCCCGTCTTCATTGAAGTCCCAGATGAGGCTCGTGAAGGCGTAGAGGCCGATCCGCGGGCGGAGGCCGTACTGAACGGTCAGGTCGTCGAACGTGCCGTCCTCCATCTGGCGATAGAAGTTGTCGTGCTGGCCCACCAGGCCGATCGGGCCGCAGTAGGCTGGTATGGCGCGCCAGCGGCAGGCGCGGCCGCTCACGGACTGGACGGGCACGCCCAGCTTGAGCTCCTGCACGACGCGCATGCGCTCGACCTCGGCCGCCGGATCCGAGTAGGCGGCGACATAGAGGTCGAGACGGTCGTCGCCGTCCACGTCCGCAACGCCGACGCAGGTGGACCATTGAGCGGGATCGCCGAGCACGCCGACCTTCTCGGCGATGTCGGTGAACGTCCCGTTGCCGTTGTTGCGGTACAGGCGATTCGGGCCGAAGTTCGCCACGAAGATGTCCATCAGCCCGTCCGCGTCGTAGTCGAAGGCCGTCGCGCCGAACGACCAGCGCTGCTCGTCGATGCCCGCTTCGAGCGCGACATCCGTGAACGTGCCGTCACCGTTGTTGCGCCAGAGCTGGTCGCGGAAGATCTCCTTGCGGTCGGTCTTCTCCCGGAGAAGCGCGCGCAACTCGGAGGGGTTGCTGGGGTCGGCCTCGTGCACGAGGTCGTAGTTGCTGAACACGTCTCCATCTGGGACGTAGAGGTCGAGGAAGCCGTCGCCGTCGTAGTCGAGCCAGCAGCAGCCCGGGCCCACGGCTTCGATCAGGAACTCCTTCACGCCCGCGCGCCCGGAGTGATTCACGGCCGTCATGCCGGCCTCGGCCGTCATGTCGTCGAAGCGGATCTTGGTCGCCGGAGCGTCCACCCAGGGGTCGACGGCGGGGCCGGAGGGCTGTCCGCTCAGGCTGGTCAGGGTGCCGGCCGAGGAGTCTGCGTCGGAGTCGTCGCCGCAACCCCCGAGTCCGATGGGCGCGAGTCCCAGAAGCGCGCAGAGAAGAAGGGTGGTCGCGAACCGGGATGTCACAGGGTGGCGCCTTTCGTCGGGTCAGCGGGACGAACGCGGACCAGAGGCAGGATCATCCCGGGGGAGCGTGGACGCGTAAAGGCAGGGCCGCGGAGAGGTGACGACGGAGGATCGGTCGCGCAAGAGAAAGGACGACGCAGGATCGGAGGCGAACGGCTCAAGGAGAGCGCCTCGCGTTGCCGTGGCCGAGTGGATGGCCACGTGTTCCGGGTTACGGCGCGCCGTACGCCTGGTCGCGCGGGGCGGGCGGCTCGTCGAAGGGCGGAACGGCGCCCGGCTGATCGCTGTTCTCGCGCGGC
Source organism: Planctomycetota bacterium (assembly GCA_028281445.1). Taxonomy (GTDB): domain Bacteria; phylum Planctomycetota; class PLA2; order PLA2; family JAEUHO01; genus JANQJW01. The sequence goes on from JANQJW010000014.1 coordinate 69,501, forward strand.
AGGAAGATCGGCAGCAGAGCCGCCTCGACGTTCTCGCGCGCGTGACTCGTGAAGCGGATGCCCATCGCCTCGACGACCTCGTCCGGGATGTCGCGCAGGTCCTTGCGGTTGGCCTCCGGCAGCAGCACCTGGCGGATGCCGGCGCGGTGCGCGGCCAACAGCTTCTCCTTGATGCCGCCGACCGGCAGGACGCGCCCCTTGAGGGTGATCTCGCCGGTCATGGCCAGATCGCTGCGCGCCGGCTTGCCGGTCAGGAGACTCGCGAGGCATGCGGCGATCGTCACGCCGGCTGACGGGCCGTCCTTGGGCGTCGCGCCCTCGGGCACATGCAGGTGGATGTCGTAGGAGGAGAGCGTCTTCGGATCGATCTCCAACTCCTGCGCCATGCTCTGGATGAAGGAGTACGCCGCCTCCGCGCTCTCGCGCATGACGTCCCCGAGGCGGCCTGTGACCTTGATCGCGCCCTTGCCGGGCACGAGCGAGGCCTCGAAGAAGAGCAGGTCACCGCCGACGGGCGTCCATGCGAGTCCGGCGGTGACACCAACCGCTGCTTCCCGAGCGCGGGCCGTGTCCTCGAAGAGCGCCGGACCGAGATAGCGCTCGACACCCTTGGGGTCGACGCGCGTACCCTTCTCGCCCGCCGCTTCGTCGCTGGCGACCTCGAGCGCACGCCGCCGGCAGACGCGGCCGATCTGGCGCTGCAGGTTGCGAACGCCGGCCTCGCGCGTGTAGCCGTCGATGATGGCGCGCAGGGCCTTGTCCGTGAACACGAGCTGCTTGGGCTCGAGCCCGTTCTCCTCAAGCACCTTCGGCAGCAGGTGGCGCCGCGCGATCTGGAGCTTCTCCATGCGCGTGTACCCGGAGAGCTGGACGACCTCCATGCGATCGCGCAGCGGACCCGGGATGTCCTCGAGCACGTTGGCCGTGCAGAGGAAGAACACGCGCGAGAGATCGAACGGCAGGTCGAGGTAGTGATCGACGTAGGCGTTGTTCTGTTCGGGGTCGAGCACCTCGAGCATTGCGCTCGACGGGTCGCCGCGCACGTCGCTGCCCATCTTGTCGATCTCGTCGACGACGAAGACGCAGTCGCGCGCGCCCGCGCGCTTCACCGCCTGGATGATCTTGCCGGGCATCGCACCCACATAGGTGCGGCGATGGCCCTTGACCTCCGCTTCGTCGCGCATGCCGCCCACGGACACACGCACGAACTCGCGCGCCATCGACTCGGCGATGCTACGCCCCAGGCTCGTCTTGCCCACGCCGGGCGGGCCGACGAGGCACAGGACGGGGCTCCGCGGGTCGTTCTTCAGGCGCCGGACGGCGAGAAACTCGAGGATGCGGTCCTTGACGTCGTCCAGGCCGTAGTGGTCGCGATCGAGGATCCGACGGGCCTTCTTGAGGTTGATGGCCTTGCGGTCCTGGAGATGCCAGGGTAGGTCGAGGATCCAGCCGATGTAGGTGCGGGCGACGTGGTACTCGGCCGACGAGGCGGGCATCGCGGCGAGCCGGTCGACCTCGCGCCGGGCGGCCGTCTCGACCTCCTCGGGCAGCGCGGCTTCTTCGATCTTGTCGCGCAGCTCGAGGATGTCCTGCTCGGTATCGCCCTCGATCCCGAGCTCCTCGCGGATCGTCTTGAGCTGCGTGCGCAGGAGGTGCTCGCGCTGGCGCTTGTCGATGTCGACCTTGACCTTCTTGGCGACCTCGGCCTCGATCTGCTGGCGCGCGACCGACTCCTCGAGCACCTCTTCGACGATGCGCAAGCGCTCGCGCACGTTCTCCGTCACGCAGATGAGCGTCTTGGTGCTCAGCGTGAGGTTCACGTGCGCGCCGATGAGGTCCGCGAAGCGTCCCGCGCCAGCGATGTTCATGCGCAGGATGTTGACCATCTCCGCCGGGTAGCCGCCCTCGGCCTTGACGAGCTGGTCCACCATGTCCATGCAGCGGTAGATCAGGCCGTCGATGTCGGCGCCACGCGGCTCGCGCTCGTCGTAGGCCTCGATCTTGAAGTGGAAGAACGGATCGTGTTCGACGATCTCCTTCAGGCGCACTCGGCGCAGGCCCTGGAAGACGACCTGCACGGTCTCGTTGGGCATGCGCATGCGGTGGATGACGCGACACACGACGCCGACCGGATGGAAGTCCTCCATGCGGTCGCTGCGCTCGGCGCTGCGGTCCTTGGGGAAGAAGCACGCGACCAGCGCGGCGTCGCCCGTGGTCTCCTCGATCATGCGGAGGCTGCGCGGGCGGTCGAGCTGGACGGAGACGACGTCGAACGGGAAGACCACCGTGCTCATCAGCCGGAGGCCCGGAAGCTCGTCCGGGATCTCGGCCTGCTCGAAAGGGAGGGTTCCGTTCGGGTCCACCACGTCGATCCTATCGGCCGGAAAAGCGGTCCGGTGTTGGGGCGTGTTGGCTCGAACTCATTCCGCCCGCGCCTACCATGCCGCCCATGGACCTCGATGACGCCCGGTTTCTGGCTGCTGATGGCGGTTTCCGGCTGCTCGAGGCCGCCCGAACAACGCGAGAACTGCCGGCGCACCGGCGCGCGGGTGCCTTGGCCGAATGCGGAACGCCGGATCAGGTGCGCCTGGCCCTCCAGCAGGACGATCTGCGGGTGAAGGCGCTGGCGCGCTGCCCCCATGCGGAGCGGCTGTTGTTCACGCCGGAGGCGCTCGAGCAGGCGACCGCCTGGCCGGTCGCCGAGGAACGCGCGACACGCTGGCACGCCGGGCCGGACGAGCCGTTGCACGACCTCGGCGCCGGTATCGGCATGGACTCGCTGGCGACCGCGCTGCGCGGCCGCCCGGTCGTGGCCTACGAGCAGGACCCGGTGCGCGCCACGCTGCTGGCCCACAACGCGCGTGCGCTGGACCTCGCGGTGGACGTGCGCACCGCCGACCTGCGTGCGGAGAAGCCAGGCGGTGCGCTCGCCCTGCTCGATCCCGACCGACGCCCCGGCGGACGGCGCACGCGCGACCGGGACGCGTTCGAACCGCCGCGCGACACGTGGGCGGCCATCACGAGCCGGTTCGAACGCGCGATGATCAAGCTGCCTCCCACCGCGACGGACGAGGCGGAGGCGCATCCCTTCGAGGTCGTCTCGCTGCATGGGCGCGCCCGCGAGCGGCGCCTGTTCACGGAGGGCTGGGCCCTGCCGCCCCGCCGCGCGCTGGCCCTGCCCTCCGGTCGCAGCGTCGAGGGGGCGGGCGCGCGCTGGCCCGATCCCGTCGACGTCAAGGAGGGCGACTGGATCCTCGACCCGGACACGTCGGTCGTGTTGGCGGGCCTCGTCGGTGATCTCGCCCTACGCGATGGCCTGCAACCGGTGCATCCCGAGATTGCCTACCTCGTGGGCGCCGCGCCGAACGACACGGCGCCCGGTCACTGGGTCCGGGTGGACGCGGTGCTGTCGCCGCACCCCAAGAAGCTGAAGGCGTGGCTGCGCGCGCACGCCGTCGGCAACCTGACGATCCGCAAGCGCGGCGTGGCGACGTCCGTCGAGAAGTGGCGGCGCCTGATCCAGCCCAAGGGCAAGAACGCCGCGACGCTGGTGATCGCGCGGGATGTCCGGGATCGCTGGGTGGCGTATGGATGTCGTGGTCCGGACGCCGCCGGGTAAACGCGGGCCGACCACTCGCTTCGCTCGGGTCGCCCCTACACCGATCCCCCACGTGTGCGCGACCGCCGGCCGTCGCCGCGATGTAGGGGCGACCCGAGGTCCGCAGGGCCGAGTGGTCGGCCCGCGAATGTGGATCCGTACGCCCTAGTCAGGAAATCCCGGCAGCGGCGGCAAGCCCGGAATCGGGCCTTCCTTCTCCTCGGTGTGCACCGGATCCGGACGACGGATGCGCGGGCTCGTGCCCGGCTTCATGCGGTACTGCTCGCGGAACTCCGGGCTCACGTCGCTAGGCAGGAAGTACATCTCGACCCGGCGGTTGATCAGATGCTCCATCGTCGTGTTGCGCTTGCCCTCGACCCACTTCGCAGCGATCGGATTGCTCGGCTCGGTGATGTTGTCGTTCGTCTGCTTGATGACGTTGGTGCTGAGCTCGTAGTAGTTGGTCCGGCCGCGGACGGGGCGAATGTTCATCGTCACCTTCTCGCGGTAGCCGGTACCGGCGAACGGCGAGAGCGACATCTTCCAGCGCGTCATGATCGTTCCGGAGTCGCTCGCACAGAGGGACGGATCCGGGATGTAGCCCTGCTGACGCAGCACGCGCATGCCGGCGGCGTAGACCGACTCCTTGCTCGGGGCCGGGAAGCCGTCACTGCATGTGCCGGACTTGTCCTCGCGCGCGAGGAACGAGTCGGCCGACGTCTGTCCGAGCGGCGTGCAGGCCGCCAAACCGAGGATGAGCAGGGGCACGAAGAGACGCATCTTGTTCATGCTCCCAGCGTCCGCCCAAGCCGTCATTGGTCGGTCATGCGGACCACGCGAACCCGAACGGAGCCCTACGAATGGCGGCCGCTGCTACCGTCGCCCCATGGCCGCCGAGTCGTTTCCCCTGTCGCATGCCGTCGGACGCGGCCGCTCCGCGACGGTCTACGCCGCGACGACAGCAGACGGCGAGCGCCTTGCGCGCAAGGTCTTCGTGCCGGACACGGCCAGCCGGCTCGTCATGGTCGTCACGGACGGTGCGCCCAACCCGTACGGCTGGAGCGCGCACGCGATTGAAGCGGCAATCGCACGGCGTCGCGTGCTGCGTCCGCTCGTCCAATTCTGGTTCGGCACGAAACTGCGCATCCCCGAGCAACGCGGCTGGGTCTGGAACGAACGCCACCGCGCCAACGAGATGCGCAACGTCTTCGTCGAAGGCCGCCCCGTACCGCTGCGTTTCGCCGCGCCCGCGTCGGACGCGCCCGACCGGCTCGCCGACCTCACGTCGCGCGTGATGGCGCCACTGCAAGCGCACCTCGAAGCCGCCGGCTTCGACGGTCTCGTATGGCAGGCGGGCCGCGGCAATCCCGTAGCGACGAGCAACTTCCTCCTGGAGGACGAAGAGCACGGGCAGTTCGCATGGATCGATCTCGAGTCGGGCGTGCCCGCGCTGTTCTCGTGGAGCGTGCGAGAGCAAGCGCGGTACTACCTGCCGAAAGCGCTGCGCTACCGGCCGATGTTCGACGACGTGGATGTCACCCGGCTGCAGCACTACCTCGCGCGCAAGGCAGAGAACATCGACGCGGCGTGCGGGCCGGGCACGACGGCGCGTTGTATCGAGGACGCCGAGGCCCTGGACGAGCACCAGCGGCGTTGGAAGGGCATGCGCCGGATCGACCGCAGCATCCTCTACGCGTTTCGCCGCGGACACCTCACGGCGGACCAGGCGCGTACCTACCGCAAGCAGCCGTTGCGCTGGAACCTCTTCGTAGCGCGCGCCGGCATGGCCGCCGCGGCGCACCGCGCCGTACGCACGCTACGCACGACCGGCCGCTGGCTCGCCAACGTGCGATACGGGCGACTGCTGCGCAACGCCGGCCGGTTCATGGTCTCGCAGCGCTACCGCACGCACGTGGCGCAGCGCCTCGTACGCGCGCGGGTCCGCAGCTGGCGCAAGCGCGGTGCGGTCCGTGCCACCGAAGCCGGTGCGCTGCGCCGGCGTCTCGGCGCGGACGAATCGAGCCAGTACGTCACGGACTTCGGCGTGCACCTGGCGATCAAGCCCATCGTGAAGGCCCTGCAGTGGTGGGTCGCGCCCGCGCTCACCGTCGCGAGCGTCCTGCACCCGGTCGCGCTGGGAGCCATCCTCGTCGCGGGCGGAGCCATTGGACGCACGCTCTACACACTCGGACGGCTGCTCCAGGCGGCGCTGCGCGGCGAACGCAAGCCGTGGATCGCGCTGGGGGTCGGCGTGTTGCCCGTTGCAGGGAATGCGGCGTACCCGATCGAGCTGCTCTACTGCGGCGCCGGCGAGGGTCGGGCGCTCGCGCGCTTCCTGATCTACGACGTGTTCGCGGCCGCCGGCAGGGCCGTGCCCATCTGGGGCGGGTCGGACACATGGACCGAGCACTGGTTCAACCGGTTGCCGGATCGGGTGCCGGGGTTGCGGGCGAAGGCACCTGAGCCGGAGTGATTGGGTTGGTGCCCTCGTGGTTGTGGTGGTGGTCGTGGGCTACGCCCCGACCGCTGCGCGGCCGGCGACGTAACCACTGCTCCACGCCCACTGAAAGTTGAACCCGCCGATGCGGCCGTCGACGTCGCAGATCTCGCCGCACACGTAGAGGCCGGGACACACGCGCGACGCGAGTGTCTTGAGGTCGAGTTCACGCAACGGCACGCCACCCGCCGTGACCTCCGCCCAGGTCCAGCCGCGTGGCCCCGTCACCGGCAGCGGCATCTCCGTGAGGACCGCCACAAGTCGCTTGCGTGTCTTCTTCGTGAGGTCGACGTGGACCTCCGACGTGTCGACGCCGGCCTGCTCGCACAGCGCCTTGGCGAGCCGCACCGGCAAGCGCTGCTCGAGTAGCTGCATCGGCGGTGCGCCTCGGAGATCGATCAACGCGCGGTCGAGCGACTCGCGCGTCTCACCCGGCAACCAGTTGACGACAAGGGCGACGTCCGAGTCGGCTTCATGCGCGTCGAGGTAGTAGCGGCTGATGTCGAGGACCGCGGGGCCGCTGATCCCAAAGTGCGTACACAGCAACGGCCCTTCGAACCGGTGCAGCGTCTTGCCCGTTCCCGACTGCACGCGGAGCGAGACGGGCGTGGCGACGCCCCTGAGCGCGGTCACGAAGTAGCCGTCGGGCAGCAGCAGGGGCACGAGGGACTGGAAAAGCCGCGGCGTCGTCGAGTGCCCGAGCGACCGGACCATCGCGTAGCCGTGGCCGTCCGATCCGCTCTTGGGCAGGCTCTTCCCGCCCGTCGCCAGGATCACCCGGCGCGCTTGGAGCCGGCCCTCGGGCCCGGTCACCACGAAGTGCTCGCCTTCTCGCGTGACGCTCTCCACGCGCCAGGGGTGACGCAGGTCGACACCGGCATCCTGCGCCGCGCGAAGCAACGCATCGAGCACCGTGCGCGCGCGATCGGTCGTGGGGAAGAGCTTGCCCGTCTCCTCGCGCTTGAGCTCGACACCCAGCTCCTCGAAGAAGGCGCGTACGGCCGCGACGTCGAAGCGCCGCAACACCTTGCGGATCGCCGCGGGCGTCGAACCGGCGAACGCCCGCTCGCCGACCTCGAAATGGGTCACGTTGCAGCGTCCGCCCCCCGCCACGAGGATCTTCGCGCCGATGGACTTCGCACCGTCCAGCGCCACGACGGAGGCGTCGGGAGCCGCGCGCGCCGCCTGGATCGCGGCCATGAGACCGGCGGCGCCCGCGCCGACGACCACGACATCGATCATGGCGCGTTGTTCACCGCGCCCGCGGGTCGAGAGCCTTGCGCAGGCCGTCGCCGAGCAGGTTGAAGCCGAGCACGGTCACGGCGATGGCGACACCGGGCGGAACGTAGATCCAGGACTCCCCCGCCCGGATGTGCTTCATGACCTCGGAGAGCATCACCCCCCACTCGGCGACGCGCGCTTCCGGCCCCAGTCCCAGGAAGTTGAGCCCCGCGGCGGAGAGGATGGCGAAGCCCACGCCGAGCGTGGAGAGCACGATGATCGGCGCGAGACAGTTCGGCAGCACGTGCCGGAAGAGAATCCGATGCGGGCTGTAGCCGAGCGACTTCGCGGCCACGACGTACTCCATCTCGCGCGCTTGGAGTACCGAACCGCGCACCTGTCGCGCGACGAGGGGAACGTTCACGACACCCACGGCGATGATGACCGTCGTCACGCTGCGATCGGCGAGAAGCGTCGCGATGGCGATGGCGAGAACGACGCTCGGAAACGCGAGCATGACGTCGACCGTACGCATGAGCAGGCCGTCGACCCAGCCGCCCGCGTACCCGCTGATCGCGCCCATCGGCACGCCGATCAGCAGGGCCAGCAGGATCGCCGCAACACCCGTCAACAGCGAAGTGCGCGCGCCATAGAGGAGGCGCGAGAAGACGTCATAGCTGCTCGCGTCCGTCCCGAGCCAATGTTCGGCCGAGGGGCCGGCCGTGCCGACCTCGGTGTCGCGTTCCTTCGGTCCGTACGGCGCCAGCGGCGCGCAGAGTGCCATCAGCAGGACCAGGACGAGGAGCCCCAAGCCGAGCATGGCACCGCGCTCGCGGCGGAGAGAGCGCCAGATGTCCTGCAGGCGCTCCTTCATGATCGCGAGTGCCTGATTCTCGGGTCGATCACGCCATAGAGCAGGTCCACGACGAGGTTCACGAGAACAAACGTCACGACGAACAGCAGCATGCAGCCCATGAGGACCGAGTGGTTCACACGCAGCGCCGCGTCGATCATGTAGGTACCCAGCCCGGGCCAGCTGAAGACGCGCTCGGTCAGCACGGCGCCGGAGAGCAGCGTGCCGAGCTGCAGCCCGGTGATCGTGATGATCGGGATCAAGGCGTTGCGGCGCACGTGGCGCTTCACGACGCGCCGTTCGGTCAGACCCTTGGCACGCGCCGTGGTCACGTAGTCCTTGCCCAACTCCTCGAGCATCGACGAGCGCGTCATGCGCGTGATCGTCGCGAGCGGGATCGTGGAGAGCGCGACAGCCGGCAACAGGATGTGCTTGAGCGCGGTGAGAAAGATGCCGAAGTCGAGCCGGAACAGGGGCTCGAACAACCACCAGCGCGTGTGGTAATAGCCCTCCCCGGCGATGGTCGTGTCGCTCCAGCCTTCGAACGGCAGCCAGCGCAGCTCGACGCCGAAGATCGCGATCAGGATCATCCCCAGCCAGAACACGGGGATCGAGATGCCCCCCAGCGAGAGCACTTGCCCCACCGCATCGATCCATGTCCCAGGCCGGATCGCCGAGCGGGTGCCGACCCATGTGCCGATGAGATAGGCGATCAAGAGCGCGATAATCGCGAGCTCCGCCGTGGCGGGAAAGCGCTTCTTCAGCTCATCGCCGACCTGGAGGCGATCGTTGTAGACATCGTGGCCGAAGTCGAGCTGCGCGGCACGTCCGAGATAGCGCCCGTAGCGCTCGAGGAACGGTCCATCGAGGTTGAGCGCGGAGCGGCAGGCCTCCATCGCCTCGGGCGTCTTGTACTTGATCTGCTCGGCGCACGGGTCGCCGGGAAAGTTCGACACCACCAGGAAGACGATGAACGACGCCGCGATCAGCAGCGGAATCGCGATCAGGAGGCGTCGAAGGAGGAACGTGAGCATCCGCGCCTACTCGACGGCGTAGCCCGCCTCGCGCAGGAGTGCCTTCGCCTTCTCCGGGTCGTGCGGCCGGTCCTTCAGGTCCTTCGGAAAGCCCAGGAAGCTGGGCAGGGTGGGCACGAGCGCCGGCTTGGCGTACCCGCGGTAGGCAAGCCGGATCAGGTTCTTCTTGTTGATCGCGTACGCCACGGCTTCGCGCACCTTCGGGTTGTCGAACGGCGCCTTCAGGCAGTTCATGGCGAGGTAGCAGAAGCTGGACTGCGGTAGCTTGGAGACGACTACGGAGTCGGTCTTCTCGAGCTGCGGAATCGTATCGGGACCCAGGTTGTCGATGAGGTCGGCGCCGCTGCCGGCGATGAGGCGGTCGGCCCGCACCGTCGCGTCGGGCGCGATGCGGAAGTAGACATCCTTGATCTTGGGCGGGCCGTCCCAGTAGTTCTCGTTGCGCGTGAGGTGGATCTCGTTGCCGCTGTCCCATTTCACGAACTTGAACGCACCGGTACCGACGGGGTTGATGCGGATGTCTGCCCCGTGCTTCTCCATCGCCGCGGGCGAGATGATCGAGCAGCCGAACATCGCGAGCATGTGCAGGAAGAAGCCCGGTGCGGCGTGGTTGCAGCGGAACACCACCTCCATCGGATGGGACCCGACCTCGACCTTCTTGATCAAGCGCTGGAAGCTCCCCTTCCAATTGTCCCACTTGCCGTCGGGGAAGTGGTACGGGTGCTTCGGGTCGCGCATGCGCTCGAACGTCGTCGCGACGGCAGCGCCGTCGAGCTTGGTGCCGTCGTGGAACGTCACACCCTCGCGAATCTGGAAGGTCCACACGGTGTGGTCGTCGTTCTTCGTCCACGACGTAGCCAGCGCCGGCTCGACGTCTTGCGTGCCGGGGACGTAGCGCACGATCCGGTCGAAGACCTGTTCGATGACCTTGCTGCTCTCGCCGTCGGTCACGTCGCCCGGATCGAGGCTGTTGGAATCGGCACCGCGCAGGAAGACGAGGGTGTCGCTCGGTGCCTCCTTCACGCGTCGGATCAGCGGGTGCGTCACCCACTCCGTCTGGAGCGGGGCGAAGCCCTTGCGGAACGCCACGCGCCGGTCGGCGTAGATGAGCGGCACCATGGGCACGTCGCGAAACACCATGCGCACGGCCTTCTCGTAGAGCGCGTGGCGCTCCTCGCGCGTGTGCGGCAGCCGCGCCTCGTCGAGCAGCTTGTCGAACTCGGGGTTGCGGTAGAAGCTGATGTTGTTGGCGGACCCGATCTCGGAGCTGTCCGAGTGCAGCAGCGGCACCAGATAGTTGTCGGTGTCGGGCAGGTCGGGCGACCAGCCGAGCAGCGCGAGCTGATGGCGCCCGCTCGTCACGGACGGAATGTAGGCGCTCCACGGCTCCTTGCGGATCTCTACCTCGAAGCCCGCATCCTCGAGATCGCCGGCGACCTGCTTCGCAACGTCGCCCGGCCAAGGCAGATACGGCCGGCTGTTCGCCCCGTGGCTGAGCACCACCTTCAGCGCGGTGGGAGCCTCGGAGTCGGACTCGGTCCCGCATCCGACGGTCACGAGGGGAACGACGAGCAGCAACAACCACAGATGACGCATGCAGAGCCTCCGACAGCCTCCGACCGGAACGGGGGCCGGATCCTAACCGCAACAGCGCGACGGAAGGGTCAGAGGATCGTCTGCGCCAGAGTGCTCGATTCGGTGCGGAGCACATAGTTCGAGCCGATGAGCAGCTTGAGGATGCTGCCGCGGTCCTCGGGGTCACCCAGGAAGCCGAGCGCGGCGTACGCATAGGCGCGTACACCGTCGCCGCGCCTGCGATCCTCGGCCATCTTGCGGATCGGCTCGACGATGCCCGGATCGTCATGGAGGCCGATGCCGAGCACGACCTGCGCGGCCGCCCAGGTGCTCCGCGTGGCCGCCAGTTCGTGGAGCAGCACGGTACGCGCGTCGGGGTCACCCAGCATCACCATGCCGAGCGCGAGCTGGCTTCGCAGCTCCGCCGGCGAGCTCTCGTTCGCGTGCCACCGCCGGAGCGCGTTGAGCACTCGCGCGTCCCGGCGACCGAGCTGCCCCAGAGCGACCGGCGCGAAGAACGTCTCCGACCGCCCGAGGCGCACGCGCGGACCGAGCAGCCCGAGGAGCGGCTCGACAGCCTCGTCGTGATCGGTGCAACCGAGCGCCGCGACGACGGACGCGCGGAACAGCCGGTTCTTGTCGTTGGCCAGGATGTTGCGGAGCGTCCGCGCCGTCACGGTGCGCACGGCCTCGCCCTTCTTCACACCGGGTCCCAGGTCATGGGCAACGAGACCGAGCCCCAGCGCAGCGAAGGACGAGCGGACGACGTAGTACTCGCCGCGGTAGCGCGCTTCTTCGGAGAGCCACTTGAGAGCGCGGGTGTCCTCGAGGATCGTCTCGCTGCCCTGCCGTAGGTCTTCATTCAACAGGCGGGCCATCGAGACATGCGCGAGGCCGCGCGTCAGCGTGTTGCGTGCCGCGCGCATGCTGACGATCAGCGAGACAGCCATCGTCTTGCGGTAGTCATCCGGCACGGCGGCGACCTGGTCGGCCAACGCGAGGAACGTCGACATGCGGATGAAGGTCGGGAACTTGCGCTGCGTGGAGTTCACGTACCAGACGATGCGATTCCACTCAACGGCGTGGAGCCGCGCCTGGGCACTCATCGCGTGTCCGCGCTCGTAGTGGTTCCAGTGGCGCTTCTGGATCCACGCGCCTTCGACCATGCGCGTGAGACCCTTGGCGGCGCCCGGCGGCAGCGCGGCACGGTGGTGCATGCTCAGCGCCGTGAGCAAGGCAACGGGCAGGTCGTGTGCCCTGTAGTCCTCGTCGAGGCGGCGCCACAACGCGCGCGCGATCACCTTGCCGTCGAGCGTGCCCGGACCGAAGGGCTGATCGGCGAGCAGGCCGAGGGCGTACGCCGCGAACGCACGTCCCGTCCGGTGGTACGCCTCGTCGTCGAAGAGCGCGAGCAGCCGGCGTCGCTGCACATCCAGCATCGCGCCCGGGAACTGGTCTCCGGCACGCGAGCGCCGCAGGAGGCCCAGGGCCAACGTGGCGCAGCGTCGTACGAGCAGCGGGTTGGCGGCGTTCTGCGCGTGCGCCCAGATGGTCTCGACAGCCTCGATGTCGCGCGCCACTTTGCCGAGCGCGAGCACGGCGGCTGCACGCACCTCATCGGACTCACGCGCCGCGGGTGACAGCGCCGTCATCAGTGCGGGGATGATGATCGTCTCGACGTGTTCGATGCGCTGTGCGCGGCGATCGGCCCGCCGCGCGGCGATGTCGGGCAGGGGTTCACCCGCTTGAATCGCCCACCGTGCGCGCCGGCGCATCAGGTCGGCGCGCTCGGGCAGCACGCTCCAGCGGTTGAGCGCCCACCACTGGCGCCAGTCGTAGTCGGCCGTGCGCACGTTCGTCGCCAGACTCTGCGCAGAGCCGCGCGGCGGCGCGTCCGTCGACCCGCCCGGCGTGCGCTTGGCGTCGAGATCCTCGGCGGCGATGCGCGCAAGGCGCAGTTCGCTCTCGTAGCCGCTGTTGGCGCCGCGCACACCGCGGCCGCCGTGGGCGCAGGCGTCGTCCGAGAACACGACACTGCAGACGAGGATGACGAGTGCGCGGCGCAAGGAGCCCCCCTACTGGAAACGTAGCGCCGTCTGTCCCTGCACCTACCAACCGAAGTGGAAGCCGTACGCGTCCTTGACGCCGAGGACGTCGATCAGTGCGCGGCGCTCGGCTGGGGTGAGGTCGAAGGCCCGATCCACACAGAAGGCGTCGATGCCCTCGGCGCCGTCGGGGATCATCTTCCTCTCGCGGATCATGTGGCGCTTCAAGAGACGAGTCGTCGCGAGTGAATCAAAGGTCGTGCTCTTCCAGAGCCGGCCCATCACGGCTTTCCGAAACGCGAACCGGGCCTCGGGCAAGGCCGTGTCCCACGCGTAGCGCAGCGCCGCCCAAAGCACCCCGATCTTGCGCCATGCCTCGCGGTCCTCGGCAGAGACGTCCTTCCACGCGGCGTGGACCTTTCGTACGAGCGCCTGGCGCGGTTCACCGGTGATCTTCAGCTCGCGATCGGCGCCGATCGAGGCGAGGAATTCACTCATCTCCATGCGACTCGCAAGCGCGCCGGCAGTCAGCCCGTCCTCGGGCTTGCCCGCGCGCAGCCCGCGCGCCTCGTTGAACGCGCGGGCGAACTCGACCGCGGGCTCGTAGCCGCTGTTGGCACGCTTGAGGATTGCGTCGATGACGCGTCTTCCCAGCAGCGTGAGCGAGTCATCGCGCTTCGCCGGCTCGAAGCCTGTTGCCGTCTTCAGGGCTTCGGCCGTGTCGCGGTAGCCCTGCCGGGTCTTGGTCGTGCCCTTGCGCGCGTCGGCACGCATCGCGGCCTTGAGCGGCGGGAGGATCGCCAAGGGGAAGCGATCGTCGATCCCCGCCTCGATGACACGCACGGTCGCTGCGATGTGGCCGGCGGTGAGCTTGTCGCCGCCGGGCACGACCACCGCAACTCGATCGAGCGACGCGGGATCGTGAAAACGCCGGTCGTAGAAGACAGGCTCCTGCGGCTCGAGGCTGCGCACGAAGGCCCTGATCACAGCGCGCTGCGCCGCCGCCGTCTCGGGGGCGTAGCCGATGGCGAGGCCCCATTGGTGCTGGGTCAGCCGCACGACGCGCACCTCGCCCGTGACGCGTCCGCCTCCGATCGAGGCCATCAGCGAACCGGCCGCACCGGGACAGCCGAACACGTCGACGGCACGCTTCGTTGGCAGGCCGAAACCGCCAACATTCATGCCGCGGAAGAACACGTCGACGGCCTGCACGAGCGTCGGCTCGGGCTCACTGCCGGGACGTGCCGGGAAGACGTGCGCGCGCATCATGGCCTTGCCGTCCTTCGAGCGGTATTCGACATGCCACTGGCCGGGCGCGAGGCTCTCGTTGCGTTGTGTCCATTCACCAGTCGGTGGCGTGACGACGCCGGGTGCCCCCTTCAAGCCGATCGGCTTGTTCTTGTCCTCGGCAGCCGCGGTCAGCGGCAGCAGGACACAGAGCAGGAACGCGGCGCAACGCATCGCGTCGGATCCTACCGCCCGCTGCACGGTCAGCGCGGCCCCTTGAGATTCTTGGAGGGGGAGCGCTCGCGCTGCTTGAGGAAGATGCGAACCGGCACCTCCGCCATCGGGAACGCCTGGCGGATCCGGTTGCCGAGATAGCGGATGTAGCTGGGCTGGAAAAGGTACGTCTCGTTCACGAACAACGTGAACGTCGGCGGCGCGACATCGACCTGGCTACCGTAGTAGATCCGCCCGATTCGCCCCTGCTTCGGGCGTGGCTTGCGGCGGGCGTAGGCCGCTTCGAGGAGCTTGTTCACCTCGGCGGTGGAGACGCGCGTCTGCGCCTGCTCGTGGAGGCCGCGCGCGACCTCGAGCACGCGATCGACGTTCTTGCGTTCGAGCGCACTCGCGAAGACGACCGGCGCGAACGGAATGCCGGGCAGTACTTTGTCGAGGTAGTTCGCGAACTCCTTCTGCGTGATGCCCGCCTCTTCGCACAGGTCCCACTTGTTGGCGACGACCACGACCGGCTGGAAGTGCTTCACGGCGTAGCCGGCGATCTGGCGGTCGAGCCTGCCGACGTCCACGCTCGCATCCAGCATGAGGATGGTCACGTTCGCCCGCCGCATGGCCTTCTCGGCTCGGCGCTGCGCATAGAATTCGACCGAGCCGTGCACCGCGCGCTCCTTGCGGATGCCGGCGGTGTCGATCATCACGAAGACATCGCCGTCGCGCCGGAACCGGATGTCCACGCTGTCGCGCGTCGTGCCGGGGATCTCGCTCACGATCATGCGGTCGTCTTCGAGCATGGCGTTGACGAACGTGCTCTTGCCCGCGTTGACGCGGCCGACGACCGCCAGCTTCATCTCGGGCGGCGGCAGCTTCGGCGGAGTGATCAGCCCCTCCGGCAGGTGCGGCTCGATGCGTTCCTCGAGGGTGTCGAGGTTGATGCGCTCCTTGGCCGAGATCTCGAGCGGCTCGCCGTAGCCGAGCGTAGCGAAATCGGCCAGGTTCCACGTAACGGAGTCGGCTTCCACCTTGTTCGCGACGAGGATCACGTTGTCGGTGCGCTCGCGCAATAGGTGCGCGACGCGCTCGTCCAGCGGTGTCCGGCCTTCACGTGCATCCACGACGAAGAGCACGCAGTCGGCTTCCTGCAGTGCGGCGGCGACCTGGTCCTCGACGTCGGCGTCGAGGCCCTGCATGTCGACGATGCCGATGCCGCCGGTGTCCACGACCTCCACGGTTCGGTCCGCGAGCGTGCAGAGCACCTCGACGCGGTCCCGCGTGACGCCGGGTGTCTCCTCGACGATGGCGATGCGGCTGCGGGCGAACGCGTTGAGGAGGGTCGACTTGCCGACGTTGGGCCGGCCAACGATGGCCACGACCGGCGGACGCACCGACTCCGCGGGCGAGGTCTCCGCAGGCTTGTCCTGCTCGTCGGTCATCCCCCGAGAGTACGTGAGGTGCCATGGCCTCGTAACTCTCCACAGAGGCGCAGAGGCACGGAGCGGCGCCTGCGGCCGCCCGTGTCCCCCCTTGGACTCCACCTACGGGTCGCAAGCGGCCGCCGCTCGAAATCGGCGATTCGGCGCCCTGCCCGAAGCGCTCTGCGCCTCTGTGCCTCTGCGGAGGGACCTACTTCAGACGCCCCTCCAGCATCTTGCGCACCTGGGCGTCGACCTGGTAGGTCTCGAGCACCCAGCCGACCCAGTCCTTGTCGGGACCGGGCGTGAGGCTGATCGCGGCCTGTGCAAAGTGGCTCATGGCCTTGCTGCTCGTGGACTGCGCGAGCCCCGTCTCGATGAACGCCCGCGCATCCTGCCACTTCAGGCGACCCGTGTAGCGCAGGTAGTAGTGAATGAACTGCGGATGGCCCGAGCCGGCGACCGTGCCGCGGATCACGCGCTGGTCGAGCTGCGCCCGCACCGCGCCCGTGGGCTTGATGCGGTGGACGAGATGCATGGCCTGGAACGGGTTCTTCTCGAGCATCGGGCCGATGAGCGCGTCGATGTCGAGCTCGGTCAGCATCTCCGCGGGCACCTTGCGCAGGAGGTAGTTGATCTCCTCGGGGCTCACCTTGCCGCTGCGCAACTTCTCGAGCGCCTCCTCCGGCGTGACCGGCGGCTTCCACGCGCGCAGGGCCTGCTCGATGTCGCGCCGGTTGCGCTGCAGCGACTGCGGTTGCTTGTCCGCATCCTGCGCGAGGATCGCCTCGGCGTAGGTCGACAGACGCTTCAGGCGCTCTTCGCCGACCATGCCTGGTACGACCCACGCGATGCCTTCCGTGAAGATCTCCAACACGTCGTCGTCGAGGTCTTCGAGCTGCGCCGGGTCTTCCGCAGCCGTCTTGTAGATGGTCTCCAGCATGTCCGCGACCTGGACGTTGTTGTCCATCGCGAACTTGATGAGCGGGAAGATGAAGCGCGCGGCTTCCTCTTCGCTGGGGATCAGCTGCCGTGTGATGTCGCGACCGGGCTTCTCGAAGATCGTGTCGTTGATCGCCTTCAGCAGCGCCATGTGCCCTTCCGGGCCCTTGGCGAGCATCGCTTGCGCGTAGGCCATCAAGGCGGCGAACGCGTCTTCCGCGTTCTCGTACTTGCTGATGTCGAACGGATTGCCGTCGTCCGTCCAGACGTCGACGACGACCGGCTTGCCGGTCTTCTTGGACTCCTCCACGAACTCCCGGATGCTGTGGCCCTCGAGCGTCGCACCCACCGAGAGCGAGGCGGCACGTCGCCCCAACTCAGCCTCGAGCTGTGCGACCTTGGCGTGCAGGTCGGCGACCTCGCCCGTGTCGATGTCCGTCGTGTTGGATGTCCGCGACGCCATCGAACCTGCCAGGAACCCCACGCCCAGGCCCGCGACGACGAGGATCGCAATCGTGGCATTGTTCACGCGGCTACCCTCCCTGGAGCCAGCTTAGCGAATCTCCGGGCCCTCTAGCGGACGCCGAGGAAGCGGTGCACCTGCGGAATGATGCGGACGTCGCGGTGCGCGCCGCGCGCCGCGAGATGCAGCTCGTAGAGCTGCGCGATGGTCGGCGCGTCCGGGCCCTCGCCGTAGGGCGTGACGGGCTGGAGCACGAAGGGAGCTGACGGCAGGTGTCGCGCGGCAAGGGCCGCCGCTTCCGCGACCTCCTCCAGTGGCGTCGTCGCCCCCACGATGGCCTTCACGCAGAGCGCCTTGCCCGAGGCCTCGAGCAAGGCATAGGACTCTTCGTGCTTCGCCCACGGCGTCGTTGCACCGGTCGCACTCTCGAGCTTGAGGTCCGGACTCACCTCGTCGAGCTCGTCGATGACGGCAGCGAGCTCCTTGGGCCGGTGGCCCCCCGTCTCGAGGTGGACGCGCAAACCCAGCCCGCGCACGGAGCGCGCGAGGGAGAGGACGGCCTCGGGGTGCAGTAGAGGTTCGCCCCCGGTGATCGAGACGCCGGCATGCAGACCGCGCGGCTCGTCCAGCGCGATGATGGCGCCGAAGAGGCGCGGCATGTCCATCGGGTTCGCAACGAACTCGTCCCCCTCCGGAATGCGCACCTGGACGCGCGCCTTGTCGGGTGTGGGGAAGGAGTCCGGGGTGTCGCAGAACGCGCAGCGCAGATCGCACTTCGCGAGCCGCACGAAGATCTGACGCTCCCCCACGCGCGGCCCCTCGCCCTGGAACGTGGAGAAGATCTCCAGGACCGGGACTTCGAGGGTCGCGTCGGTCATCTCAGTCGTCGCCGACCCGGACGACCTCTTCGAAGCCGGCCTCGACAGCGCTCTGGAACGTTGCGTCCGGCGCCGTGCGCAGGCTTGACGGGTCGACGCCGTCGATGGCATGCCGGAGATCGAGGTACGCCGCCGTGCGGCCACAAACAACGCGGACGATCAAGTCAGACAGCCAGCGCGCCACGAGGACGAAGAGGACGAGGGCGATCGCGGCTGCCACGAGATAGTCGCCGGTCGTAACGCCGAGTCGTGCGGCGTCGGGCGGCGCGCCCATGGCCGAGAGGATCGCCTGCGCGCGATCGAGCATCGCCGCAGGTGCGGCTACAGCGAGACACGCCCAGCCGAGGGAGATCGCGAGCACGGTGAGTGCGAGGCGCCACAGCGCACCGATCAACACGCCCGAGAGGTACCAGAGGCGCGTCGCAAGTAGCCGCGGCATGCCGGCGCCGGCGTAGCCGAACGTGCGGCTGAGCGCATCGAACGCGTCGGAGTCCTCGCACGCGATCGTCGGCCCCTGCAGGAAGCCGCCGAAGAACCACGTTCCGGCGAGCAGCGCCGCGATTACGGCCAACGCGGCGCCAACCAGGATGGCGAGCGCGAGCAGGACGCCGGCAACGGTGCTGCCCACCCACTGGCCGAGCCACGGTCCGAGCGAAGCCAAGGCGATGAAGACGGCCAGCGGCAGGATCACGCCCATCCACAACACGAGGCGCGCGCCGACGAACGCACGCCAGTGCCGCGCGGCGAACGCCATCGCCGACTCACCGTCGGCCGGCTCACGCCGCGTGAGCCCCACTGCGGCCATGCGATAGAGCGCGCCGCCGTAGAACGACCAGACGAGCAGCAGCAAGAGCATCTGCAGGACGACATAGCCGAGCAGCGCGATGTCGTTGTCGGCCTCGTAGGCGCCGCGCAGCGGAGCGAGGATGTAGGCCGCCGGCTGCTTCAAGCCGGCGAACGCTGTCGCGGGCCCGCTCAGCAGGTGGGAGATGATGCTCCCGGCGAGCAGCGTGGGCGCACTGACCAGAAGGCCGATGAGCGCGACGCGCCGCTTGCCCGCGTCGCGCGCGGTCTTGCCAGCCGCATGCCAGAGCTCACGCTTCAGGCTCAGAGGACCCTCCCTCGTCTTCGGACGGCTGTGGCTCCACGTCGCCCAGCTCGGGATCGAACGCCACGGCGGCCTCCCCCGCCACGACGTACTCTCCTCGGAACCAACGCCCGAGGTCCACCATCTTGCAGCGCTCGGAGCAGAACGGCACGAACTCGTTCTCCTTCGCAACCGCCTTGCGGCAGATCGGGCACGAGCCGCGAGCCTTCGCCCCCATGATCAGTCGTCCTTGCTGCCGCCGGACGAGTCGCTGGAGTCGCTCTTCTTGGTGTCGGTCTTCTTGGTCTCGGTCTTCTTGGTCTCGGTCTTGCTGCTCTCGCTCGACGATTCGCTACTGCTCTCCGACGGCGTGCTGCCGGACCGCTTGTAGTCGGTCTCGTAGAATCCCGAGCCCTTGAAGATGAGTCCGGCGCCGCTGCCGACGAGCCGGACGAGCTTCGGCTTGCCGCACGCGGGGCACTTGCGCTTACGGCGGCTCGTCATCGACTGGAAGTGCTCGAACTGGTGGCCGCACGCTTCGCAGACGTAGTCGTAGGTGGGCATTACGCGTCCTCGCCCTCGTCGCCCGCCTCTTCCGTCGCCGGCTCCGGTGCCTTCACGACGAGGACCTCCGCGGCGCGGACGACGCGGCCGTGAAGCTCGTAGCCGGGGCGCATGACCTCGCACACCGTCTGCGGGTCGAAGTCCGGGTTCTCGACCATCATCATCGCCTGGTGGCGGCCGGGATCGAACGGCTGGGCCAGCGCCTCGATCTCCGTGACCCCGTGCTTGCCCAGGACGGCTTGAAGCTGCTTACCTACGAGATCGAGTCCCGTGCGCGCCGGATCGTCCTCGCCGAGCTCCTTGTGCGCGCTGTACAGCGCGTCGAGCACCGGTAACAAGTCGACAACGACGCCTTCGATCGCGAACTTCTGGCGCTCGCCCTCCTGACGGCGCAGGCGCTTCGTCTCGTTGACGAACTCGGCTTCGACTCTCTTGAGGCGGTCGGCCAGCTCGACCGCGCGGGCGGCGTCGGCTTTCAGCGCCTCGAGGTCAACCGGATCTGCTGCGCCGTCTTCGACCGGTTCCGGCGTGGGCTCGGCCGTCGGCTCGTCCCCGTGTACGGGCAGCTCGTCAGTGTCCGGCTCGCGTCCTTCGTTGGTACTCATCTCGCTCACTTCTTCTTGCGGCGCTTCTCTTGCGCGCGCAGGTGGTCCTTGAGCTGGTCCATGAACTTGCGACGCGCGGGACCGGTCTCGCCGCTCTCGGCCTCCTTCAGTCCGTCGAGTGCCTTGCGGAGCTTCTTGCCGGGGCGCTTGGGGACGTCGTAGAGCACCTGGACGTATAGGTGGCCGCGCCCGCCGCGCTGGAACCGCGGGAGGCCGCCGCCACGAACGCGAAGGGTGTCGCCGGGCTGCGTGCCCGCGTCGATGTCGAGCGTCATCTTGCCTTCGAGCGACGGAATCTCGATCTCACCGCCGAGAACGGCGGTGCTGATCGGCACGGGCGCGCGTAGGAAGATGTCTGCGGGGTCGTCCGGCGAGCGCAGGAACAGGTCGTGGTCCTTCACGTGCACGCGCACGCTCAGGTCGCCGGGCACGCCGCCTCGGGGCGCGGGCTCGCCTTCGCCCGGAACGCGCATCGTGATGCCGTCGAACACGCCGGGCGGGATCGTGAGCTCGATCTCGCGCCGGCCCATGACCAGGCCTTCACCGCGGCAGGCTCGGCACGGGTCCTCGACGACCGCGCCTTCTCCGTCGCACCGCGGGCACGCGCGGCGCATCGAGAAGAAGCCCTCGCTGGAGACGATGTAGCCGTGGCCGCCGCACGCACCGCAAGCCACGGGCGGCTTCTTGTCCTTCGAGCCGGTACCGGTGCAGGTGTCGCACGAGACGCGCCGCCGGAGGCTCAGCGTCTTGTGGATCTCCTCGGTGACGTCCTCGAATGGCACGCTGATCTCGGCACGCAGGCTCGCGCCGCGACGCATGCCGCCTTGCCCGCCGCTGCGCCCGAAGAACGCACCGAAGAGATCGGAGAACGCGCCGAAGATGTCGGAGACGTCGGTGAAGCCCACCTGGCCGTCGAGCCCGGCGTGGCCGTGGCGGTCGTAGACCTCGCGCTTCTGCGGATCCGAGAGCACGTCGTACGCCTCGGACGCCTCCTTGAAGCGCTCCTCGGCGGATGCATCGCCGGGGTTCTTGTCGGGGTGGTACTTCAGCGCCAGCCGCCGGTAGGCGGTCTTGATCTCGCTCTCACCGGCCCCGCGCGGGACCTGCAGAACTTCGTAGTAGTCGCGCTTTCCCACGTCAGGCACGGTGCGATGGTACTCCCCGAACAGCCGTTCAAAGACGGATTGAGTCGCCCTGCGCCCAACAAAGCCGAACGTGTCGCAGAAGAACTCCGCAGAGACGCAGAGTCACGGAGCGCGCACCTCCGAGCGCAACGCAATTCCTGTTGAACTCCGTCCCGTAGCTCTGAGCCCGGGACTCAAGACGGACTGCGTACGACGGCTGGAGACGCTCTGCGCCTCTGTACCTCTGTACCTCTGCGGATTACACCTCCGCGCCGTCCGCGCTCTCGTCGTCCTTGATGTCCGTGATGAGCGTCTCGGTCGTGAGGATCATGCCGGCGATCGACGCCGCGTTCTGCAGACCCGCACGCACGACCTTGGCCGGATCGATGATGCCCGCTTCGAGCATGTTGAGGAACTTGCGGTCCTTCGCATCCCAGCCGCGGGAGATGCTCTTGCCCGAGCGCACCTCGTCCACGATGACCGCACCCTCTTCGCCGGCGTTCGCCGCGATCTGGCGCAGCGGTGCTTCGAGCGCGCGCCGCACGATCGCGACACCCATGCGCTCGTCTTCGCCGCGGACGCGCAGGCCGTCCAGCGCCTCGATGCAACGGATCAGCGCGACGCCGCCGCCGGGCACGATGCCCTCTTCGACGGCTGCGCGCGTGGCGTTGAGCGCGTCCTCGACGCGGTACTTCTTCTCCTTGAGCTCGAGCTCGGTCGGCGCACCGACCTGCACGACGGCGACGCCGCCCGCGAGCTTGGCGAGACGCTCCTGGAGCTTCTCCTTGTCGTAGTCCGACGTGGACTTCTCGATCTGCGCGCGGATCTGGCCGATGCGGGCCTGGATGTCCTTCTTCTTGCCGCCGCCCTCGCTGATCGTCGTCGTGTCCTTGGAGACGATCGCCTTCTTGACGGTGCCGAGGTCGTTCAGCGTGACGTTCTCGAGCTTGAGGCCGAGGTCTTCGCTGATGAACGTCCCGCCCGTCAGGATCGCCATGTCCTCGAGCATCGCCTTGCGACGATCGCCGAAGCCCGGCGCCTTGACCGCGCAGACGCGCATCGCGCCGCGCAGGCGGTTGACGACCAGCGCCGCCAGGCAGTCGCCTTCGACGTCCTCGGCGATGATGAGCAGCGGCTTGCCGCTGTGCGCCACGGTCTCGAGCAGCGGGATCATCTCGCGCAGATTGCCGAGCTTCTTCTCGTAGAGAAGCACGTAGGCGTCCTCGAGGACGCACTTCAACTCCTTGGTGTCGTTGATGAAGTAGGGGGAGAGGAAGCCCTTGTCGAACTGCATCCCGTCGACGAAGTCGAGCACCGTGTTGGTCGTCTTGCCCTCCTCGACCGTGATGACGCCGTCGTTGCCGACCTTCTCCACGGCCTCGGCGAGCAGGTCGCCGATGTCCGTGTCGTGGTTGGCCGAGATGGTCGCGACGGCCGCCTTCTGATCGCGGCTCGTGACCTTCTTGGAGATCTCGCCGATGCGCTCGGTGATCGTGGCGACGGCCTTGTCGATGCCGCGCTTCAGCGCGATCGGCTGCGCGCCCGCGGCGACGGCCTTGAGGCCCTCGCGCAGGATCGACTCGGCGAGCACGGTGGCCGTCGTCGTCCCGTCGCCGGCGACGTCATTGGTCTTCTGCGCGGCCTCGGTGGCGAGCTTCGCGCCCATGTTCTCGAACGGGTCGGGCAGTTCGACCTCCTTGGCGACCGTGACACCGTCACGGGTGACGGTCGGGCCGCCGAAGGACTTCTGGCAGATCACGTTGCGCCCGGCGGGGCCGAGCGTCACGCGCACTGCGTCGGAGAGCTGGCGCACGCCGCTAGCGATGCGCTGGCGGGCGTCCATGTCGTAGAGATACTGCTTGGCCATGATGGCTCCGATGTCGTCGTTGCTACTACTTCAGGCAGTTACAGGTTGGGACCACTACTTCGTGATGAGCGCGAGGACCTCGCCCTCGCGGAGGATCTTGTAGTCCTCGCCGTTCCAGTTGATCTCGTTGCCGGCGTACTTGCCGAACAGGATCTCGTCGCCGACGTTGACGCTCATGCCGAGCCGCTCGCCTTCGTCGTTGCGCGCGCCTTCGCCGATGGCGACGACGACCGCGCGCTGGGGCTTTTCCTTCGCGCTGTCGGGCAGGAGGATCCCGCCGGCCGACTTCTCTTCCGCTTCGATCTGCTTGACGACGATGCGGTCGTCCAGGGGGCGAATCGCCATGTCTCTACTCCTCGTCTTCGCTCTTCTGCGTTGCTCTGTTGATTACTCGACTAGAAGTCCTCGTCCATGCCCGGTGCGGCCTCGCCTTCCTCCTCGGGGAGGTCGGCGATCAGCGTGTCGGTGGACATGAGCAGGGCCGCCACGCTGGCGGCGTTCTGCAGCGCGCTGCGCGAGACCTTCGTCGGGTCGACGATGCCGGCGTCGAACATGTCGGTCTCCTTGCCCGTGTGGGCGTCGAAGCCGACGGTCTGCTTGGCCTTGCGCACGTTGCGCAGCACGACGTGCCCCTCGTAGCCCGCGTTGTCGGCGATGGTGCGCAGCGGCACCTGCAGCGAGTCGAGCACGACCTGGACGCCCAGCGCTTCGTCGCCTTCCGTCTCGTCGAGCAGCTTCTTGACGGCCTTCTCAGCGCGGACGAACGCGGTGCCGCCGCCGGCGAGGATGCCCTCCTCGACCGCCGCGCGGGTGGCGTGGAGCGCGTCCTCGACGCGCGCCTTCTTCTCCTTCATCTCGGTCTCGGTGGCTGCGCCGACCTCGATCTGGGCCACGCCGCCGGCGAGCTTGGCGAGGCGCTCCTGAAGCTTCTCGCGGTCGTAGTCCGAGTCGGTGTTCTCCGTCTCGCGCCGGATCTGCATGAGGCGCGCGGACAGCGCGGAGGCCTGGCCGACCCCGTCGACGATGACCGTGCTGTCGCCGTCGACCGTCACGCGGCGGCAGGAGCCGAGATCGTCGAGCGTGACCTGCTCCAGGTCCGCGCCGACATCGGGGAACATGGCCTTCGCACCCGTCAGGATCGCGATGTCCTCGAGCATGGCCTTGCGGCGGTCGCCGTAGCCAGGCGCCTTGACAGCGACCGTCTGCACGACGCCGCGCAGGCGGTTGAGCACGAGCGTCGCGAGCGCGTCGCCTTCGACGTCCTCGGCGATGATCAGGAGCGAGCGACCCGTCTTGCTGATCGACTCGAGCAGCGGCACGAGCTTGGCGGCCGCGGAGATCTTCTCGCCCCAGATGAGGATGAGGGGCTTTTCGAGCACGGCCTCCATGCGGTCCGGGTCCGTGACGAAGTGCGGCGACAGGAAGCCGCGGTCGAACTGCATGCCCTGGATGACGTTGACCGTCGTGTCGAGCGTCTTGCCCTCCTCGATGGTGATGACGCCGTCCTTGCCGACCTTGTCCATCGCCTCGGCGATCATCGAGCCGATCTCGTTGTCGCCGTTGGCCGCGATGCTCGCGACCTGCTTGACGTGCTGCTTCTCGGTCGAGACCTTGCGCGCCATCTTCTCCAGCGACGCGACGGCGGCCTGTGCGGCGGTCTTCATGCCGCGCCCCAGCGCGGCGACGCCGGCGCCGGCCGCGACGTACTTGTGTGCGCCGAGGAACATGGACTCGGCGAGGACGGTGGCGGTCGTGGTGCCGTCACCCGCGACATCCGAGGTCTTCGTCGCGGCTTCCTTCACGAGCTGCGCACCCATGTCCTCGTACGGATCCTGGAGCTCGACTTCCTCGGCGACGGTGACGCCGTCCTTCGTGATGTTGGGGCTGCCCCAGCCGCGATCGATGACGGCGTTGCGGCCGCGCGGTCCGTAGGTGACCTTCACGGCCTTGGCGAGCTTCTGGACGCCGGCGCGGATCTTCTCGCGCGCATCCTGGTCGAAGGTGAGTTGTTTCGCCCCCATGGGGGTGTCTCCCTTGCTGCCTGCGCCTTCAGGGCCCGTGGGCCCCTGCATGTCCGTTCGATGACCGAGCCGCGAAAGGGGCGCAGGTCCCTTCCGGCGATCCGTCAGGCCCCCGTTCGGGGGCAGCCGTAGCCCGGCTACGGCGTCCAAGCGGTAGCCAAGCGCGTGCCGCGTGGGTCGCATCAACGTAACCACCTTGCATGGCTAAGGTTCCGACGGCAGAAGCCGATCTACGAAGCTGCGGCCGGTGTCATGTTGTCAAAAGCCCTCGGCGACACGCGATGCGGGCTGACAATCTGTCAATGTGAGCGCCTCCCAGCACGGGGGGCTTCGAGTTTGCCGGGCTCCCGCCCGGCGCTACCCTCGTCCGTTGGTCCAGGGAGCTGCAGGGAGAGTCCCATGCGTACATCCACCATTGTGTTCTTGATGGCCGCCACGCTGATCCTCAGCACGACGGCATGCAGCGGCGGCGGCCAGCGGCCCGCCACGCAGGTGCGAAACTACGGCCCGGAAGCCGCTACCAGCGGCCAGTACGCCCAGGCGCCGGCACCGGCGCCGGGCTACGCCCCGCCCGCTCCGCAGCCGGCCCCCGGCGCGTGGCCCCAGGCCTCCGCCACGGGCGGGTTCCAGTGGCACGGCCGCCTCGCCGACGCGCAGGCCGCGGCCCGCGCCCAGGGCAAGCTCATCCTGGCGATGTCCACCAAGCCCAACTGTGGGCTCTGCGACAAGTTCAAGACGCAGGTCGTGCCGCAGACCTCCGCCCAGTGCGATCGCATCGCGGTGGGCTACATCTACAACATCCTCAACCCGGAAACGCCGCAGGTGGACCGCACGCTGCGCGCGAACCTCCAGGGCGCCAGCCTGATGCCGCTCGTCGGCTTCCTCACCCCGGACCTGCGCTGGGTGCACGGCTTCTGGGGCGCCCGCTCGGTCGCGCAGTTCCAGGGCGACATTGCCCAGGCCCAGCGGATCTACCCCGTCTCGGCGGGTGTGGTCCGCACGATGCCCACCGGCCCGACCCTCGCGGCCGTGCAGCCCGTGATCAACGAGTACGGCGAGCCCGAGTGGAGCCTGGCCGGAGATGTCTGGCCGGTCGAAGACCCGGAGCCCATCGACGCGATCACCGGTGAGCCCGGTGCGGAGCCCGCGACGGCAACGGTGGATGCCAGCCAGGCCGGCACCGCGCTGGCCGACGCAGGTCCGGCGCCGACGGTGGCCGCTGCCCCGGCCCGCCCCATGACCTACGTGGGCATCCGCCCGCCCATGCCGCCGGAGGCGGCCGTCGAGCCGCAGCCGCGTCGCGAGACGGTGCCGACGCCCGCGGCCACGCCCGCGCCCGCAGCCCCCGCGGCGCCGGCCAGCGCGCGCGCCACGTGGGCCGACGAGCAGCTTGCGCTGGCTCTGCGTCAGATCCGCTTAGGCGACTACGACGCAGCGCGCAGCACGCTGGACGGCGTCCGTACCCGCCTGCCCGAGAGCACCCACGCGCGGGAGGCAAGCAAGGGCTACGTGGCTCTCTACAACGCGCGCCGCATCCAGGGCGCCGCCTCCGGCGACGAGCGCATGCGCTACCTCTCCCGTGCCAACCGGGACCTCGGTTCGTCCATGTGGTCCGTGCTCTTCAAGAGCTAGCGCGCCAAGGGGGAGCGGCGGTGTAGGACCGACCTGAGCGCCGCAGGCGCGAATGGTCGGCCCGCGCCCACCAGACTGCGCCCGAATTCAGGAGTTCGCGGGCCGACCACTCGGCCCTCCAGGCCTCGGGTCGCCCCTACATCAAGGCCTGGGCCGACGGCCGCCTCGGGCAAACCGCGATCTCCCTCAAGAGCCCCAGAAATCGGGCCGAACCACCGAGCAGGAGGACGTATCGCCCGTCGCGGGCAAGGTGTCACCAATTCGGGAGGGGGCACCGGCCGGCGGGGACGCGTCACGAGAACCGGGCGCGAGCCCCATCTCGTGGCTTCGATGCATCTCCGCGAGGCCGGTCTCTTGCGGCGAACCGGGCTACGCGGCGGGCGTCCCCAGGCAGTACCGCCGGACCGCGTCCTCCGGTCGGCATCTCACATCCACACCCCCCTCATCCCTCTCCGGAGGCTGCGCCCAATGACCACGAAGCCGTGGCGGCGAGTCCTTGGACTCCTCATCCCTGTCCTGGCCCTGGGGGCCGCTCTCGCCGTGCCCGCGACGGCAGGCGGCGCTGCACATCCCTACTTCAACGATCACGGCACGTTGACGTGGTACCACTCGCTCGCCGAAGCACAGCAAGCCGCGCGCGAGCAACAGAAGCTCATCTTCATCGAATACGGACGCAAGCGCTGCGGCAACTGCCGCACGCTCTGCAATCGGGTCCTCCCCCACGCCCGCATCCGCGACCGCATCGCCAACATCGCGGTCGGGCTCGTCGCCGAGTGCGACCGCCCCGAGTCGAAGGTCTACTGGCTCTTCAAGCGCAACCTCCACAACGCACGCATGCTGCCGTTCGTGGCCTTCGTCACGCCGAAGGGCGGCTGGGTGACCGGCTTTGCCGGCTACGCGTCGGTCCAGATCTTCGACAGCCACCTGCGCACGGCGGAGCGCACGCACCGGCGCATCTTCGCCGGCGGCGCCGCACCCGCGCCGCGGGCGCCCGCGGTGGCCAAGGCAACCCCCAAGCCGGAGCCGACGACCGCACGGCGCGCACGGCCGGCACCGCGCGTCACGAAGTCGAGCACGCCCGCCCAGCGCCCCGCGCGCGCGACGGGCGACATCGGCTGCCCGGACGGCGGCTGCGGCGACGTCCACTGCTGTCCGCCTGCCAACCCGTGCATCGGCGGCGCATGCGCCCCCGGCAGCAACTGCTGTCCCGGAGGCGACTGCGATGCGGGCAGCTTCTGTGTCGACGACAAGTGCTGCGCACCGAACCGGCTTTGCATCCCCGGCATCGGCGACCTCCGCATCCCCGGGTGCTCGCCGCGCTGCCCCCCGAAGGCGGCCCCTGCCGCTCGCACGCCTGCGGCTAGCTCGGGACACTGCGACTTCCCGCCCCCGGCGCCGCGCATCGCCGCGACGCCGGAGCCTCCCTCCTCCATCGGCTCGCCCGACGGAGTCGAAGACGGACATGACGCCGGTGCGGGCGCCGTGCCGCCGCTCGTGCCCGCGCCCGGGACGTCGGTCGCCGAGGCGGCCGCTCAAGGCGACTGGGGCACGGTCGTGCGCGCGACACGGACCTCGCGGGACGCGGAGATGATCCGGCTCAACCGCCAGGCCCACGCCTGGGCACACGGTCAGCTTGCAGCCGCCGTCCAGGCCCTGCAGGAGGGGCGCTACGCCGACGCGCAGCGTGCCGTGAAACGGGTGGCGGGATCCATGCGCGGCGAGCCGGAAGCGGTCGACGCCGACCGTGGGGCCGCTGCCATCGAGCTCGTTCGCGACCTGCAGCACCTGGCCGCCGACAGTCCGCTGCGCACCGCCGTGCGAAAGAACGCGTACGAGAAGATGCGGGGCACGCGCTGGGCGCCGCTCTTCAACGACTGCGCCACACCGTCCCGGGCCCTCAGCGCGCGGTAGAGCCGTTGATCAAGTACCTGGGCTCGAAGCGGCTCCTGCTGCCGAGGATCCTTGCCTGCGTCGAGGCCCTGCCCGACGTACGCCGGGTGCTCGATCTCTTTTCCGGTACGGCACGCGTCGGCCACGCCCTCAAGGCGGCCGGCTACGACGTCGTCGCGAACGATCACAACACGTATGCACACGTGCTCGCGCGCTGCTACGTCCAGGCCGACGCAGGTCGCGTCCTGGAAAAGGCGCGTGCGGTGCTCGCCGAACTCCAGACGGTGGCGCCGCAGCCCGGTTGGTTCACGCGCACGTTCTGCGAAGACGCACGCTACTTCCATCCGAAGAACGGCGCGCGCATCGAGGCCATGCGACGCGCGATCCGGAACATGGCACTCGAACCCGACGTGGAGGCGATCTGTCTGACGGCCCTGCTCGAGGCCGCCGACCGCGTGGACTCCACGACCGGCGTCCAGATGGCGTACCTCAAGCAGTGGGCGCCACGCGCCAGGAACGACATCGAGCTCCGAGTACCGGCGGTCCTTGCCGGCTCGGGCACGGCCGTACAAGGCGACGCCGCCGAGACGGCGGAGGCGCATGCCGTGGATCTCGCGTATCTCGATCCGCCCTACAACCAGCACAGCTACCGCGGCAACTACCACGTGTGGGAAACGCTGGCCCGGGGCGACGAGCCCGAGGTGTACGGCATCGCCCGCAAGCGCATCGACTGCCGCACGCGCAAGTCCGACTTCAACAGCAAGCGCAAGATCGGTGCAGCGTTCGCCGACGTGCTGGCCGCCGTCCGGGCGCGCCATCTCCTGCTGTCCTTCAACAACGAGGGCTTCCTTGCGCGCGAGGTCGTCGAGGCGACGCTGGCGCCTCGCGGCCGCGTCTCGGTCTTCGGCGTGGACTACCCGCGCTACGTCGGCGCGCGCATCGGGATCCACAACCCGCAGGGCAAGCGCGTGGGCCGCGTGAGCCACGTGCGCAACAAGGAGTACCTCTTCTTCGTGTCCGAGGACGCCGACGCACACGAACGCGTGCGCGAGGCGATCACGCGCTTCGAGGACTCGGTAGACCGCTAGGCCGCCCCCTGGACTCGCAAGCTCGCTCGGGGCCTTGCGGCCGCCAGCCTAGCGCTTGGCAGCCCTTCGACTCGCTCAGGGTCTGCTGGCCGCCGGCTGCACGGCGTCGAGGATCTCCTTCACGACGCTGACGCGTCCGAAGGGAATCGAGACCTGGATGCCCTCGACGCGGTCGCGCACGGCTTCGATCATCTCGATCGCGATCTGGATGCCCATCGCGCGCTGGCCTTCCTTGTCGGGGACCGACGCCATGCGCTCCATGATCGAGTCGGCGACCGTGCAGCCGGGCACCTCGGTGTTGAGGAACTCCGCGTTGCGAAGCGACGCCAAGGGCCAGATGCCCGCGATGATGGGAATGCGGTCGGAGCCCAGCTTGTCGAGGAAGCTATCGAGCGCGTCGATGTCGAACACCGGCTGCGTGACCGCGTATTCGGCGCCGGCGCCCACCTTCCAGTTGTAGCGCGACACCTCGCGCTCCATCTCCGTGGACGTCGGGTCCAACCCGACGCCGATCACGAAGTTCGTCGAGCGGCCGGTCGGGTTGCCCGCGAGGTCGAGCCCGTGATTCAACCGGCTCACGATGTTCGTGAGGCCGATCGCATCAACGTCGAACACCGCCGTGGCGTCGGGGTAGTCGCCCATGACGGGCGGGTCGCCCGTGATGATGATGAGGTCGCGCACGCCCATGGCGGCCGCGCCCAGCAGGTCGGCCTGCATGCCGAGGATGTTGCGATCCCGGCAGCAGAAGTGCAGTACGGGCGGGATGCCCACCTCGCGCTTGATCAACACGCCCAGCGCGACGTGGCTCATGCGCGCCGACGCGCGCGCGCCGTCGGGGATGTTGATGCTGGTTACGCCCATCTCCTTGAGCGCGGCGGCACGCTCCAGGACCTTCGAGGGATCACAGCCCTTCGGCGGTACGAGCTCGGCCAGCACGGGACGTGTGCCCTCGGCCAACGCCTTGCCGAGCGGCGAGCGCTCGCCGAGCGGTAGCGGGTCGACTCCATTCTTCTCGCCGTTCGCATCGGCCTTCGGCTTGGCCGCCGTCGGCGTACCGAGCACCGCGGCGCGGCTGCGCTTCACGGCCTTGGCCAGCGTGCTGATGTGCTCCGGCGTCGTGCCGCAGCAGCCGCCGATGAGGTGCGCACCCGCCTCGACGAAGCGACGCGCGTACTTGCCGAGGTAATCCGGCGTGCAGAGATACAGCGTGCGATCGTCGAGCACGTGCGGCGGCCCTGCGTTGGGCTGGACGGCCAGCGGCCTGTCGGTCACGGTGCGCAGCCGCTCGAGCACGGTCAGCAGCGCGCTGGGCCCGACGCTGCAGTTCACGCCGATGACGTCCGCGCCCCACTTGTCGAGCTGGCGCCCGAAGGTCTCCGGCGTCGTGCCGTACTGCCCGTCCCCCTCGCGATCGACGGTCATCTGCACCACGATGGTGGCGTCGGGGGCGAGCCCACGAACGGCGTCCAGCGCCGCATGGGCCTCGTTGATGTCCCCGAAGGTCTCCAGAAGGAAGTCGGTCACGCCGCCGGCGGTCAGCCCGCGCACGCAGCGCTCGAAGTGCCCGCGCGCCTCCTCGAGGCTCGTGGGCCCCCACGGCTCCATGCGCACGCCAAGCGGTCCGATGGCGCCCAGCACGAACACACCGGATCCCTGCGCGGCCTCGACCGCGATCCGCGCCGCCTTCTCGTTGATCTCCTCGGTGCGCTCCTCAAGCCCGTGCTGGCGCAACTTCAGCGGGTTCGCGCCGAAGGTGTTGGTCTCGATGACCTCGGCGCCCGCCTTGATGTAGGCGCGGTGCACGTCCGCCACGAGTTCGGGCTGACTGAGGTTGATCTCGTCGTAGCACTGGTTGATGTAGACGCCCTTGTTGTAGAGCATCGTGCCCATGGCCCCGTCCGCGATGAGGGGGGCGTGTTCCAGGCGTTCGAGCAGCGGCTTGGCCATGCGGTCTCCCAGGGAACGGTCATCACGCGCGCAGACGTCTTCCGTCGGCGTTGGGTGTTCCCTGATGCGCTGCCGCTCTGCACGTCCCTCCGGGACGCGTGTACGTCGGCTGCGCTCTCATCTGTCCCGCACGTCCCAACAGGCGACTGAGCGGGAAGGAATTGGCACCGAAACACTCGCGTTGCTCGCGAGCGCAGGTTGCCAAGGTTTCCAAGGGCCTATCCCTCCACCTTTCTGGATGAAAGCCGGCGCATTCGCGAGAAAGAACGGGCGCGAGTATACCGCGAGGGAGGACGGGTGATGGGTCTTGGGTTCTGGGTGCTGGGAACGAGAACGGGATCGAGTGTTGGGTGATGGGTTCTGGGGCGCGCGACGTCTCCTCCGATCCGGTGTAGCTTTCGGAGCATGGCCACGAGGAAACGCGACCGGGTTAAGCGAACCGTCCTCTTGCTGGTCGCGTTGTGCGTCCTCGCGTTCCTGCTCGAGCTGAACCGCTGGTTGCCGGGGACGTGGCCGGGCGGGGGCGGCGGCGGCATCAAGACCGCCGGCGACCTGGTCAAGACGCCCGACACCGACAAGCCCGAGGACGACACCGGCGCCGTGGCGCCGCCCAAGGAACCGCCCGCGAACTGGCCACCGCCCGAAGGCATCGTCGTCGAGGTGCGCGGCCCGAACGGATCGCTCGAGACCGAGTGGCGGCTCGGCACCGGCGGCGGCGGCGAGGAGAAGCCCGACGCGGCGGGGCGTCTGCGCACGGGCAACGCGCGCGCGCGCGAGAGGGGCTTCCGCATCGGCACCAAGGGCGGGAAGCTGCGCCACGAACACGGAGTCAACGCACACGTGGCGGCGTGGTCCATCCACCTCCCGGCGGCCAAGCTCCCCACCCAGCGCGACGGGGGCCGCGCGGGCCTGCGCATCATCGATGCCGTCACGAAGACGCCGATCCAGGGTGCGCGCGTGGAATGGCAGGCGCGGGGACGCATGCAGCGGGCCGAGTCCGATGCAACCGGCGAGGTTGTCGTGAAACCCGAGTACGGCGGACGGGCGGCGCGCGTCACGATCCACGCCGACGGCTACGAGACGCACAAGGCGTGGGCCAGCCCGCGGGATACGCGCCTGCGCGAGGTCGCGCTCGAGAAGATCGTGCGCAAGCCGGCCCGCTTTCTCTACAACGGCGAACCGGTCTCGGCCGGATTCACGCTGTTCGACGGCGGCGGCCGCCGCCTGCGCATCCCGCAGGGCAAGGACGAGGTCCGCGTGCCCGAGTCGCAGGTCGAGAGCGCGTGGGTCGAGATCAGGGCCACGGGCATGGTGTTCAGGATGCGTGTTCGCGACCTCAAGGACGAGATGACCGTGCCTGACGGAAAGCTGATCGACGTGGACCTCAAGGACGTCAACGGCGCCGCCCTTTCGTCGGCGAGGATCTTCGCGGAGGTGCCGGTCGCGAACGAGGGCGGGCCGGATCGCTTCGAGGGCGGTGCACGGAACCAAGCACTTGGATCCGACCGAAGGCTGACCGTGCCCGAGGGCCGCGCGTTCAAACTGATCGTCGAGGCACCGGGCAAGGCGCCGATCGTGCGCGGCTTCACGGCGGTCGACGGCAACGCGCCGCTCGAGTTCGTCGCGGAAGACGGAATCATGGTTCCAGTGCGCGTTGCCGGCGAAGGCAAGCCGCTGCCCGGTGCACGCGTCGTGGCCCGCGCTTCGGTCCAGGGCGTGCGCATCGTGCGCTCCGCCCAGACCGGACGCGATGGGCGCGCCAACGTCGGCCCGTTCGGCCGCGGACCTGTCGAGATCTTCGTGACCGCCGCAGGACGGGCCTGGAGCGCGAACGTTGCCGAGGCGGGGCCGGCCATGGGCACCGTCGAGATGAAGCTCGAAGCCGGCTTCCCCGTGCACCTGGTCGTCGAGGATCCCTACGGTGTGCCGCTGAGAGGGGTCGACGTCGAGGTGACGCCCGTCAAGGGTCCGCCGCTCGTCTCGCCGCCTCCGCCGGTGAAGAGCAGGACCAATGTGGGCGGCCGCCTGACCATCGAGCACATTCCCAACGGTCTCTACTCCGTGCGCCTCACGCTCGACGGCCATCACACCGAGGTGCTCCGCAGCGTGCAGCCGGGGGCGGTTACGTACTTCGCGACGCTCGTACCCAAGTAGGGGTGACCCTTGTGGTCGCCCCGCGACGCGTCCCGCGAATCACGCCGGTCCCTGTCCGGGCCGCCCTAGTGGCCGCCCTCGCCTCCGATGCTCGCGGGCGGGCACAAGGCCCGCCCCTACAGGGATCCCGCACGCCGCAGCGCAACGTGTGGGGCGACCACAAGGGTCGCCCCTACCTGTCGAGCACTCTTCGCGCCCACAGCTCGAGCATCACGAGGGCGTGCAGCGTCTGCCCCACCGTGCGCGCGCCGTGGATGTGGTCGCTCAGCAGGCGCCGCGCGCCGGCCGGCGACACGAACCCGCGCTCACGGGCGCGCTGGCCCAGGAGGCAGTCCTCGGCGAGGCCGCGTAGCGGACCGCGGTACATCTCGTCCACGGGAAACGCGAAGCCGTGCTTGGCAACGCGCGCCAGCTCGGGGTCGACCGCGTCCCGAACGTAGGCGCGCAACACCTGCTTCTGGCGGCCGCGGCCCGCACTGCCCTGGAGCTCCAAGTCGCGCGCGGCGCGCCGCACGCGGCCGTCGAGGTACGGATACCGTCCCTCGACGCTGTGGGCCATGAAGGCGCGGTCTTCCTTCACAAGCAGGTCGTCCGGGAGGTAGCGCATGAGGTCCTCGGCCATCGCCTCCCAGGCGTTCGTCGGCCCGGGCCGCGGCTCCGGATCGCTGACCGACTCGAGCAACGGACCAAGCACCTGGCGCACCTCGTCGAGCGGCTGCAGCCGCAGCAGCCCGCGGTAGAGCCCTTCCGGGTCGTCCGCCGCGCGCAGCAGACGCGCGCCGCCGGGCATGCGCTTCTGCAGCACCTTGCTCACGGTCTCCCGGAGGAAACGCGGCACCTGGCGCAGCCACGGTCCGGCACCGAGCAGCCAGTACCGCCGGTAGCCGCCGAAGACCTCGTCGCCGCCCGTGCCCGAAAGCGCCACGCGGACGCGCTGCCCCACCCAGTGAGCGAGCCCCCATGTCGGAACGGCGCTGGCATCGGCAAAGGGCTCGTCGAACGCGTTCGCTGCGCCGAGTACCCAGGCGGTGGGATCCTCCGGACAAGGCACCACGACGTGCTCGAGGCCGAGTCGCTTCGCGGTCTGGCGCGCACGCAGCGACTCGTCGGCGGACTCGTCGGTCGGGTAGCTCAGCGTGAACGCCGGAATGTTCTGGTCCTCGGCGCACACCGCTGCAATGAGCGCGCTGTCGATGCCGCCCGACAGGAGGACGCCGCACGGCTTCTCGACGCTGATCCGATCCCGCACGGCCGCCCGCAGCGCCTGCAACACGTCGGGGAACTCGGGCTCATCCCGTCCGCCGGCGCGCGTGGGCTGTGGCACCTGGGCCGGGCGGGGCCGCAGCTCGCCGTCGAAGGCGAGCACGACGCCCGGCGGCACGCGCGAGACACCGCAGAGCGCCGTACGGGTCGTCGGCACCATGCCGTCCCGGAGCACGTCCACGATCGCGTCGAGATCGGGATCGGCGTCTACCGCCCCGGTAGCAAGGAGTGCATCTAACGTGCTGGCGAAAGCCAGGCCGTTCGACGAACGCGCGTAGACGAGCGGGCGCACGCCCGCGGGGTCACGCCCCAGGAGCAACGGACCGCCGCCCGGTCCCAGAAACGCGAAGGCGTAGCTGCCCTCGATGCGTCCGAGACCCTCCACGCCGTCGAGCTCCAGCAGGGCGGCGAGCACCTCGCCGTCGCTCTTCGTCCGGAAGGCCTCGCCGCGTCCCTCGAGCTGCCGGCGCAGGCGGTCGTGGTTGTAGATCTCGCCGTTCCAGATCAACAGCGCGCCCGAAGGGCGCTGGATCGGCTGCGCACCGCCGGCCGGATCGACGAGCGCCAGCCGCCGGGCCCCGAGCACGACCTCGTGCGCCCCGAGCCGCCCCTCGATCCGGCCCCCGGCATCCGGACCGCGCGGAACCAGGACCGTGAGCGCCGCGCCGACGGGATCGGAACGCCCCTTGAGCGTTCCCACGGTTCCGACGATCCCGCACATACGACGCTGCTCTCCTCACGTGTTTCGACGCGGCCGCACGACCGGGCCCTTCTATCGACCAGCGCTATCATCCCCCCACAGCGGAGGTACGCGATGGAGACGACGGAAACCGAGACCGGGCCCGGTGACGCGCCCGAGGTGCGTCTGCTCCTCTCCACCGCCCCGCCGGGGAAGGCCCGCAAGCTGGCCGGTGCCCTGGTCGAGGAACGGCTGGCGGCCTGCGTGAATCTGTTGCCGGGCGCCCGGAGCGTCTACCGCTGGAAGAACGACGTTCTCGACGAGCCGGAAACCCTGCTGCTCATCAAGACCACCCTCGCCCTGGTCGATACGGTTCGTAGCCGTTTGGGCGAACTTCACCCCTACGAGGTGCCCGAGATGCTGGTCTTCGCGCCGGAATCCGGGCTTTCTGCATACCTCGCATGGGTGGCCGCCGAGACGGACGGCCCCTAGGTCCGGCCCCCGGAAAACCGCGCTCTGCGAGCGAAACGGGTACAGCCGCGCGCCCACCACGGCCGATACGGATGCCATGGTCGTGCACCCGGTGCACCGACCGCGAGGGAGCAGTGAAGCGAATCGGTAAGCGAGCCCTGGACGCTAGCCCGCATGGGTTGATGCGGTTGTACTGCCGCATTCTGCTCAGCGCAGG
Source organism: Planctomycetota bacterium (assembly GCA_028281445.1). Taxonomy (GTDB): domain Bacteria; phylum Planctomycetota; class PLA2; order PLA2; family JAEUHO01; genus JANQJW01. Next base: position 106,086 of record JANQJW010000014.1, read on the forward strand.
CGCTGCCGTGTTCATCCTGCACGGCGTTATCGGGTTCCTCACGAACTTCGGCGACAAGTACGGCCCGGTGCTGATCGGCATGGACGCCGTGCTCCTGCTCCTCGGCTTCATGTCCAACGAGCTCGTGATCAACGCGCAGCTTCAGAAGAACCGCCGCCCGCGCGGGTGGCTGCTCGTGTTCGTCGGGCTGTACCTGATCCTGCTCACGTCCGAGACCGGCGGCCTCGCAAGCCCTTTCTTCATGCTGCTGCTCGTGACGTGCGTGTTCGCCGCGCTGATCATGCCCGGCCTCGCCACCGTGTTGCTGACGGCCACCCTCGCGGCCGCGCACGCGGCCGCCGCCTGGCTCGTGCCCAACGGCATCCTGCGCGACGGCTGGGAGGGCGTGATGTCCGCGGTTCAGAGCGGGCGCCAGATGCACCTGGAGGAGGTGACGGCGATTGCCATGAACAGTGCCTTCCTGTTCTTGGGCGCCTACATCGCGTTCCGTCTCTCCGCCGACTTCCGCACGAAGGTGCACACGCTCACGGATCACGCGACGCGCGACCCGCTGACGCACCTGCCGAACCGCCGCGGCTTCACCGAGAAGATGCGCCACGAGATCTCGCGTGCCGAACGCTACGCCTGGCCGATCGCGATCCTCATGATCGACCTCGACCACTTCAAGCGCATCAATGACGAACACGGCCACGCGTTCGGCGACGAAGTGCTCGCAGCGGCCTCGCAGATCCTGCGCGATACGGTCGGCCCGGTGGACCACCTCGCACGCGTCGGCGGCGAGGAGTTCGCGGTCGCCGCCGTAGCGGCGGACCCGAACCACGGCGCTGAGCTGGCCCAGCGCATCCTGCGCCGCTTCCGCGAGTACACCTGGGGCGAGCTCAAGCCCGAGTTGCGCGTCACCTGCTCGATCGGCGTGGCGGCGCTCGATACCTCGCGGGCGTCCAACAATCCCGATGCCAGCCTCTCCAAGCTCCTCGACGACGCAGACCGCGCGCTCTACATCGTCAAGGAAGGCGGCCGCGACAACTACCACATCGCGGAGTCGGGCGAGGCGCCTGTCCTCCGGACCACCAATACGCAAGTCCGCAGCTAGCCTTCGTCGAAGCGGTATGATTCCGGCGGCGCCCCCGTTCGGAGACATCCATGGAACCGCACGATGAGCCCGATGACCGCGGGCACGAACCGGTCGACCGCCGCCAGTTCCTGACCGAGGCTGCGGGCGCCGCAGGGATCGCGACCGTCACCTACTTCTGGCTCGAGGGACTCGGCGAGCCGCTCCGCTGCCGCGACATCGAGCCGACGCGGCCGGGCTCCCCCGGCAAAACGTTCAACGCCCAGGAATGGCGTACGCTCGCCGCGGCCTGCGATCGGCTGCTGCCTACGGAGAAGGACTCGCCCGGTGCGCGCAGCGTGAACGCAATCGGCTACCTCGACGCCTTGCTCGCCGAGGACTTCGTCTCGGACGAGACGCGCAAACTCATCAAGGACGGAGCGGCGACGCTCGAGCGGCGCGCCCGGGAGGGCCGCAAGGCGCGCGAGTTCCGCAACCTGAGCGCCGAGCAGCAGGACGACGCGATCCGCGTGTTCGAGACGCACACCGTGGTCGATCCGAAGACCCAGGAGAAGACGTATCCCGGCCACGCGTGGCTGAAGAAGATGCTGAGCTACATCTTCGAAGCGTTCTTCGGCGACCCGGTACACGGCGGCAACCCGCAGGAGGTCGCCTGGAAATGGGCCGGCCACCGTCCCGGCTTCCCGCGTCCGACCGAGAAGAACTGGCAGATGCGGGAACGCGACGCGTGAGCGATCTCTACGACGTCTGCGTCATCGGCAGCGGTGCCGGCGGCGGTCCCATCGCCTACGAGCTCGCCAAGGCGGGCAAGAAGGTCATCGTCCTCGAGAAGGGTGGGTATTACGACGAGAAGGAGTTCGTGCGCGACGAGATCGCGCAGTGCCGGCGACCGAACTTCTATCCGCGTCCAGGCGACGAGCCGCAGATCCTCGACACCAACAACCCCGGCGTCGCGGGCGCCGGGCGTCCGACGGGCCTCTTCCAGAACGGCTACCTCGTCGGCGGCTCGAGCATGCTGATGAGCGGGTTCTTCCTGCGCCTGAAGCCGAGCGACTTCCGGATCGCGTCGACGCACGGTCCGATCCAGGACGCGGACCTTGCAGACTGGCCGATCACCTACGACGACTTGGAGCCCTGGTACGACCGCGTCGAGAAGGAGGTCGGCGTCTCCGGCCGCCTGCGGCCGCTGCCCCCCACGCTGACGGACAAGCGCTCGTCCCCCAAGCTGCCGCTGCCGCCGACGAAGGAACATCCGTTCGCGCAGATTCTCGACCGCGTGGCGCCGGAGGCGGGGGTGCACTCGATCTCGCTGAACCGCGCCGTCCTGCCGCAGGATTGGAACGGCCGCGGCGCGTGCAACTACAACGGGTACTGCGGCAGCTACGCATGCGAGACCGGCGCCAAGGGTGGATCGCTCCCGGCGTGGATCCACCGCGCGGTGCGCACAGGCAACTGCGTCATCCGTCCGCGCGCCATGGTGCGCAACCTCGAGACCGACGGCACAGGGCGCAAGGTCACCGCCGCGAAGTACTTCGACCGCAACGGGAAGCTCCAGACCGTGCAGGCCCGGACTTTCGTGGTCGCGTGCCAGGCGATCGAGTCCGCCCGCCTTCTGTTGAACTCCAAGAGCGACAAGCACCCCAAGGGACTGTCCAACAGGAACGGCCTCGTCGGTCGCAACCTGCTCTTCAGCACGTTCGGCGTGGGCTGGGGCGACTTCCCGTTCCGCGATCAGGGCGGACGTGGGGGCTGGCTGGGCGCCGAAGAGACGTTCGTCAACCGGGTCGTGCAGGACTACTACTGGTTCGACGGCAAGAACCCCAAGCGCAACGCCGGCACGATGGCGCCGAACCGCAGCATGTGGACCGGCGGCACACTCAACTTCCTGCTGATGCACCCCAACCCGATCGCGAAGGCGACGGGCGCGGCGTGGCAGGAGCGCCCGTCCGGCAAGGCACCGCTCTGGGGCCAGCCGCTCAAGGCGGAGCTCGGTCGCTACTTCCGTGACGTCCAGCGCCTGAAGGTCGAGTACTTCGGTGAGTGGTTCCCGTGGAAGGGCAGCCACGTCACGTTGGCTGACACGAAGGACAAGTGGGGCCTGCCCGTCTCGCGCATCAAGGCGGTCAGCCATCCCTGGAACCGGAGCATCGCACAGCAGGTCGTCGGCTACGGCCTCGAGGTCCTTGAGAAGATGGGCGGCACCAACATCCAGCCGATTCCGAGCATGGGCGGCCCCAGCGTCAACCTGCAGGGCGGCACTTGCCGCTTCGGCGAGGCCCCCGAGACGTCGGTGCTCGACGTCAACTGCCGGGCGTGGGAGACGGACAACCTCTACGTCACCGACGGCAGCTTCATGCCGAGCGGCGGGCGCATTCCGTTCACCTTCACGATCTACGCCAACGCCCTCCGCGTGGCCGAGGAGATCAAGAAGCGCTCATAGGATGTGCCGATGGGCGGCAAGCGGATCGGCGTCACGGTGGGCAAGTTCAACCCGCCCCACCTCGGGCACGCCCACCTGCTGCGTGACGCCGCGTCGCGCGTCGGCCACCTGTTCGTCATCCTCGCCGACCACGCGGACCAGACGCTGGACGCCGCGGACCGCGCGGCGTGGCTCCAGGACGCGGCCCCGGCCAACGCAACGGTGCTCGTGACGCCCGACGACATCCCGGTTGCGAACGAGCCGTGGGCGAAGCGCGCGTTGGAGATCCTGCCCGAGCCGCCGGATGTGGTCTTCACGTCGGAGCCCTGGGGGCCGGGCTGGGCCGAGGCAATGGGCGCGGCGCACCACATGGTGGACGAGGCACGCGAACACGTGCCGGTCGCCGCGAATCGCATTCGCGCAGACCTACGAGGCAACTTTCGGTGGCTCGTGCCGGCGGCGAAGTCCGCCCTGTCCCATCGCGTCGTCATCGCGGGTGCCGAGTCGACGGGCAAGACGACGCTGGCCGAGGCGCTTGCGAGGCGGCTGCAGACCGTGTGGGTTCCCGAGTACGGCCGGTCGTACTGGGAAGGCCGCCGCTACGCAGCGGACCAACGCTGGAGCCGCAACGAGTTCCGCCACATCGCGCACACGCAGCACGACCTGATGGACGACCTCGGCCGGCGCGCGGAGGACGGCGTGCTCGTCGCCGACACGGATGCGCTCGTGACAGCCGTCTGGCACCGGCGTTACATGCACGCCGATGACGATGCGCTCGAAGCGATCGTCGCGGCACACCGGCCTGCGGTCTACCTCGTGGCCGGACTCGATGCGCCCTGGACCCAGGACGGCACGCGCGAATCCGAAGCAGAGCGCGGCGCCATGCACGAGGACACCCTCGCCCGCTGTCACGCGAGCGGTGTCGCGACGCACGTGCTCGAGGGGTCCCTCGAAGAACGCGTCGACGCGGCGTGCGCCGTGATCGATGCCCTGTCGTTCGAGCCGCTCGCATGACGGCGCATCCGCCGGACGCTCCGGCGCCCTGGTTCGGGCGCCCGTGGGAGCACAAGCACGCGCTGGTCGCGGGCCTGGGATCGTTCTTGGCGTGCGGCCTCTACTGGGCAGCGACGCGCCACTTTGCGCCCGGCGTCACACCGGGCGTCGTCGAGTTCACGGGCACGGCGACCTCGCTGTGGGCGGTGTGGATCACCCAGCGGCGCAACGTGCTCGCGTTGCCCATTGGCATCATCTCCGTCGCGCTCATGGGCTGGTTCTTCCTGGAGATCGCGCTCGTCGGCCAGGCGCTGCTCCATTGGGGCTACTACCTGCCGGTGCAGTTCTGGGCCTGGCACGAGTGGACGCGCGGAGGCCGCGGCCACACCGAGCTGACGGTCACCCGCCTCACGCCGCGCACGCGCTTGCTCGCACTGGCAGCCATGATCGGCTTCACGGTGGCGTTCGGCTGGATCCTGGATGCGGGCTGGGACCGCGCGCTCTACACGTACTGGGATGCGTCCATCGTGGCTGCCTCCGTCGTAGCCATGCTGCTGCTCTCGAAGAAGAAGGTCGAGTCGTGGTGGCTCTGGATCCTGCCGGTCAACGTGTCGGCCATCGCGCTCTACAGCGTCACGGGCGCGTACATGTTCGCCGCGTTGTACGTGCTGTTCCTCGTGATGGCGTTCGTCGGCCTCGCACGCTGGCAACGCGCCGCGAACGAGCAGGTGGCCTGAGGTAGGCTGCGCGCATGCATGTAGGTGTCCTGCAGGTCCGGCTTCACGTCCCGGAGGCGAACTCGCTGAAGGAGAAGCGTCAGATCGTGAAGAGCATCCTCGACCGCGCGCGCAACCGTTTCGGCGTGGCGGCCGCGGAGATCGGCGAGAACGACGTCCACCGCATCGCGGTGCTCGGCTTCGCGTCCGTGAGCGGCAGCCACAGCCACGCGCAGGAGATCGTAGACAAGCTCCTCGACGGCCTACGTGCTCATCCCGCCGCGCGCGTCATCGAGCACGAGTTGGAGGTCTTGTAGGGGCGACCACAAGGGTCGCCCCTACGGTCGCGCACTCCACGGCTCGACCTGCCCGACGACGGAGCGGTGCAGGTTCCCCTCGACTGCAGCAATCACCCCGTCACAGATCTCCGGGTTCGTGAGCCACCGGGACCGGCCGCCCTCGCGCACGAAGCCGAGGATCACCTCGCGGTAGATCATGTCACCGTTCGCCTCGAAGCGGTCGCGGCGTCCGTCGTCGGGGCGGGATGGATCGGCGACCGCGCTGCCCAGCACGTGGACGTAGACGTCGGGCGCGCCCGCCTCGGCGATCACGTAGGGCGCGTCAGGTGCCACGGAGTGGATCCAGCAGACGGCGAGATCGAGCGGGCGCAGGGCGTCGACGGCGTTGCGCAGTGCATCGGTGTCGGTGTAGTCGAGTGCGCACCCATGGATCACCCCGGGCGCCACGTCCTCGAGCGCGCGCAGCCGGCGCTCGCTGCGCGCGATCACGGTGACGCGTTCGAACGTCTCGGTCAGGTGCAGCGTCACCCCCTGCAGCATGCCGGTGCCGCCGACGACGAGCGCATGCCTGGCCACGACGCCCTCCCCTACTGATGCCGGATGACCGAGGCCTTGCGCAACACGACGGGGTCGGTGCGTCCCGGCACCTTCATCTCGATGCGGTTGGCCTTGTAGACACAGCGCTCGTACTTCGGCCCGTCGGGGATCGGCTCGCCGCCAACGGTGCGGTAGGTGAGCGTGAGGTTGCGGCCCGCGAGACTCCAGGTACCGGTCGTCTCGCGGGGTTCGCCTTCGCCGAGCTTGGAGATCGAGCGGAACTTGCGCTCGGCCTGCAACTCCAGCGCGATGCGCGCTGTGTCGGTCTCGAGCATGTAGATGCCCAGCGCCTCTTGCGCGAGCGTCTTGGGCGGCGGACCCGGAATCCGGATCGGACGCTTCGGCTCCGGCGCCGCCGGCTCCTCCTCCTTGGGCTCGTCACCGCGCGCCAGGAACAGCACGAGGATCGCAATGCAGAGCAGTACGAGTCCCAGGCGCTTCATCGCGAGCAGGATACTCGCAGTCGACTCGCATGCGGCGACTGGGGATGCGCAGAGAAGTGGTGGTCAGGGCCGGAGTTGAACCGGCGACCCCCGCATTTTCAGTGCGGTGCTCTACCAGCTGAGCTACCTGACCATCCTCGTCAGCGGCGCGATAGTACCCAAGGGGTAGTGGGCACCAGCACATTTCGGACAGGGCCTCATCCGAGAGAAGCCACGTCCTCCTTGATCTGGGCAACGAGGGCCTCCACGGAGGGGAACTTGCGCTCGTCGCGGATCTTGCGCACGAACTCGACCTCGATGCCCTCGCCGTAGAACGAGAAGTCGACGGCCGGAACGTGCACCTCGAGAAGCGGCTCCGTGGGGGCACCGTCTTCGAAGGTCGGACGCACGCCGAGGTTCGCCACCGCGGCGTAGCGCTCGCCGCGGATGTCGGTCACCACCTGGTAGACACCCGGCGGCGGCACGATCTCACCCGCGAGATCGACGTTCGCCGTCGGGAAGCCGAGCTTGCGGCCGCGCCCCTCGCCCTCGACGACGATGCCGTAAAGCGTGTGCGGACGGCCGAGCATCGTTGCGGCTTCGGCGAACGCACCCGCCTCGATCGCGTCGCGGATGCGACTGCTGGAGATCGGCCGGCCTTCGAGGTGGATCGCCGGCGCCTCCACGACCTCGAAGTCGTGTTCGTCGGCAAGCGGTGCCAGCGACGCCGGCGTGCCCTCGCCCTGGTGGCCGAAGTTGCTGTTGTAGCCGAACAGCAACCCGCGCACGCCGAGCCCGCCCACGAGAATCTCGCGCGTGAACCGGTCGTACGGCGTGCGGCGCGTCTCCTCGTCGAAGGGCAGCACGACCGCCGCGTCGACGCCCAGGCGCTCGAGCAACACGAGTCGGTGCTCGGTCGAGAGGATGTGGCGCGGCGGCGCGCCTGCGATCACCGCCATCGGGTGCGTGTCGAACGTGACGACCACGGCTTCGCCGTCCACGCGGTCGGCGAATGCGCGAAGATGCTCGATGACGTGGCAGTGTCCGCGATGCAGACCGTCGAAGACGCCGATCGTCACGACGGGACGTCGGAAGTCCTCCGGAGACAACGACGCCCGGCCCGCGTACCTGCGCATGCGGAACTACGCCGTACTCTCGGTGTAGCGCGCCTTGAGCTCGGCGATCTGATCCTCCACCTTGGCGCGCGAGTCCGGCTCCATCTTGTCGATGAAGACGTCGCCGTTCAGGTGGTCGAGCTCGTGCTGGAAGATGCGCGCGACGAAGCCGGTGAGCGTCATCTCGTGCTCGCGCAGGTCGAGGTCCTGGTAGCGCACGCGGATGGTGAGCGCGCGCGGCACGTGGCCGTAGATCCCGGGGAAGGACAGGCAGCCCTCCTCCCCCACCTCGGATCCGGAGACCTCGGCGATCTCGGGGTTGAGGACCACGGTCTCGTCGCCTGGGTTGCCGGACTCGCATACCAGCATCAGCCGCTTGGCGATGCCCACCTGCGGCGCGGCGAGGCCCACGCCGCGCTGCTCGAAGAGCACCCGGCGCATCTCGCCGACGATGGCGCGGAGCTCGTCATCCACCTCGGTCACCGGATCGGTGCCGCCGAGGAGGACGGGATCGGGCCAGAGGACGATGTCCAGCTTCATGGAAACGAGTTTATCAGGCGTCCTCGCCACGCCCCTGCGGGGCGCGGACGGATAGACCGCGCCGCGAAGGACGCGTAGGATTACGCCCCCTCGGATTCCGGGACACTGGCAAGGAGAGGCATTTTCGATGGCGATCAGCGACCTGAAACAGAAGGCGAAGGAAGCGTTCCGGCGCAAGCGCTACGAGATGGCGGTCGAGGCCTACACCGAGTACCTCAAGTTCGAGGCCGACGACGAGGAGGCCATGGACGGCTTCTTCCAGGCCGCCACGAAGGCGCGCGAGGGCAAGGGCAAGAGCCTCTTCGGCGGCAAGCTCAGCATGGGCGTCAGCGGCAAGGATCCCAAGAAACGCATCGCCAGCGCGCTGCGTTCCCTGGCCAAGACGCCGACCAACAAGAGCGTGCTGATGGCACTCGGCGACGCGGCCATGGAGATCAACGCCTTCCAGGCCGGCATCGTCGCCTACAAGCGTGCGGCGGACGCCGACCCGGAAGACAACCTCGCCTGGAAGCGCCTCGGCGAGGCGCTCGGCCGCCAGGGCCGGATCCGCGAGGCACTCGACGCGCTGGGCGAAGCGGTCCGCATCAAGCCGCGCGACCAGGAGGCGCTCAAGCTGCGCAAGAACCTCGCGGCCGAGGGCGCACTGAAGCAGACGGGCTTCGAGACGGCCAAGTCGAGCCGCGAGCTGATCAAGGACAAGGGCGTGGCGCAGGAGCTCGAGATGGAGGCGCGCATGCAGCTCACGCCCGAGCACGCTGCCTCGGAGATCGACAAGGTGCGTGAGGAGATCGCGGCCAACGACGACGACTCGCGCCTGCACGTTCGCCTGGCCGACCTGTTGCTCCAGAAGAACGACAACGACGGCGCGATCGAGGCGCTCGAGAAGGCATATAGCCTCGATCCCGAAAACTACGAGCTGTCAGTCCGGCTCGGCGACCTCAAGCTGGCACCGCTGCGCAGCGCGGCCCGCAAGGCCAAGGCCGACGCGCAGGCCGACAACGGCCTCATGGATACGTACAAGGCCGCGATGGCGAAGCTGACCGAGGCCGCGTTGGTCGAGTACGGCCGCCGGGTGAAGGAACACCCGACGGACATGAACGAACGCTTCCGTCTCGGGCAGTACCTGCTCGAGGCCGGCCGCGTCGATGAGGCCCTGGCGGAGTTCCAGCAGACCGTCCGGGAGCCCCAGCGGAAGGTAGACAGCCTCAAGCTCCAGGCGCGCTGCTTCCAGGAGAAGAACATCCTGAACCTGGCGCTGAAGAAGCTGGAGGAGGCCGTCGGCGAGTTTCCGACCATGACCAGCCCCAAGGCCAAGGCCGTCTACTACGACTACGGGGACCTGCTGGAGAAGGCCGAGAAGAAGGACGAGGCCAAGGGGATATTCGAGAAGATCGTCGAGGAGGACGCCGGCTACCGGGACAGTCTGGACCGCTTGAGTCGCCTGTCCGGCTAGGGCCGCCCCCCGAATTTCGTGACCCCGGGCTCGGCCCGGGCACAATCTCCGGCTTCCCCGGCGATTCCGGGGCGAGGAATTGGAGCCCCATGCCGAACACTGCCTCCGCCAAGAAGCGCGTCCGCCAGACGGAATCCCGCACCCTCCGCAACAAGACCCGCCGCAGCGCGATGCGCACGGTCGTTCGCAAGGTGCGCGAGGCGGTGGCTGCCGGCGACAAGGCCACGGCCCAGGGTCTCCTCCCCGAGGCCTACAAGCAGATCGACAAGGCCGCGAAGCGCAACATCCTGCACGCCAACAAGGCCGCCAACAAGAAGGCCAAGCTGACGAAACTGGTCAACTCGATCTGATCGAGGGAGGGCACAAGGCCCTCCCCTACAGCCCCAAGGAGAGCGCGCGGCCTCTCCCTACGCGTTGCGTGCCGCAATCCGGTCCGCCACCCGCTTGAGCGCTTCGACAGCAAGCTCGACGTCGCGGTCGTGGACGGCATAGCTCATCCGGAAGTGACCCGGGCAACCGAAGCCGCTTCCCGGCACAACGAGCATGCGCTCCTTCAGGCAGATGCCGACGAACTCGACGTCGTCCATGTGTGGATCTGGCACCTGGGGGAAGATGTAGAACGCGCCCTCCGGCTTGACCGTCGGATAGCCCGCTTCCTCCAGCGCCGCGAGCAACCGCGCGCGCTTGTCCGTGTAGCCGGCCATGTCGACGCTGACGTCGAGCAGGCCTTCGATCAATCGTTGCTGCAGAGCCGGTGCGTTCACGAACCCCAGCGTGCGGTTCGTGAAGCCGAACGCGCTGCGCACGAGCTCGGAGTCGGGCGTCGCCGGATTGACGGCGATGTAGCCGATCCGCTCGCCCGGCATCGCAAGGTCCTTCGAGAAGGACGTGACGTGGATCGTGTCGCGGTAGTGGTTGACCGGCCAGGGCACTTCGACGCCGTCGTAGCTGATGGCGCGGTAGGGCTCGTCGGAGACGAGGTAGATCACCCGCCCGTGCTTCTCCGAGGCCTCGGTCAGCACCTTGGCGACGGCGTCGAGGTCCTCGGCCGAGTAGACGACGCCGGTGGGGTTGTTGGGTGAGTTCACGATCAGGGCGCGCGTGCGATCGGTGATCGCCTCGGCGAGCACGGCCGGATCCGGCCGGAACTCTTTGTCGCAGGGCACCAGCACGACCTCGCCGCCGTGGTTGGTGATGTAGAAGCGGTACTCGACGAAGTAGGGCGTGAGGCAGATGACCTCGTCGCCCGGATCGAGCAGGCCCTTCATCACGACGTTGAGCGCACCGCCCGCCCCCACCGTCATGACGACGCTCTCGTATTCGTAGGGCACGCCGGTCTGGCGCTCGAGGTAGTTGGCGATCGCCTCGCGCGTCGAGTGGAAGCCCGAGTTGGGCATGTAGCGGTGCGTGCCCTCGTCGCCGTCGGTCACGAGCGAGACGAGGCGCTCCTGCACGGCGGCGGGCGGCTCGATGACGGGGTTGCCGAGGCTGAGGTCGGCCACGTTCTCGGGGCCGAGCTCCTTCTTCAGGCGCAGGCCCTCGGTGAACATCTTGCGGATCCAGCTGGATCCCTTCATGTCCTCCTGCAGGCGGCGGCTGATCGGCGACGACATGCCGAATTGTGTAACCGGCGGCACCCCGCCGGGCAACGCGCGTCGGGGGTGTAGGGCTCTCGTACGTCGAATTCTCCGCAGAGGCGCGGAGACGCAGAGCGGAGCACTGACGAGGCGCGGCCTCTTCCCTGAACCTCACTCCAGCATCGCAAGCGGCCGCAGACCGAAGCCGGCGATGCGACGCATGCCGACCTCGCTCTGCGCCTCTGCGTCTCTGCGGAAACCGCAAAACGAACAACGGGCGACCTCTCGGCCGCCCGTTGCGAATCGCAGGTTTGGGGCTTCGAGCTACTTGGCTCCAAACACCTTGTCATAGCGATAGAACACCTCGAGGCACAGAGCGAGGATCGCTGTCGAGTAGACACGACCGCCGTCCAGACCCCAGGGACCGATCGGGTCCCATGAACCCTTGTACTGGCAGTAGTCGGTGTCCTTGCGCTGGGTCTCGACCATGGCCTTTTCCATGCCCTTCTTCCAGATGTCCCAGTGCTTGCCGCCGACCTGGAACATCGCGAGCGTGGCGTAGTACCAGTAGTACATGTCGATCGACCCGTCCGTGGGGTTCCACGTGGGCGGGAGCTTGGCACACAGGTCGGCGCCGAGCTTGATGATCTTGCTCTTGCGCGGGTCCTCACCCATGAACGTGCGCGCCAGCATGCCGGCCGCCGTCATCGACTCGGACTTCTCGCCCGGGAAGCGGTCGACCAGCTCCTGGGGACGGGCCGGGCCCGTACCGCGCGTGACGTAGCCCACGCGGCCGTAGTCCGGATCGGTGACCTTCTCGAGCCAGGCGCGGAGGCCCTCGAACGCACCCTCGTCGAGGGTGAGCGGAGCGGGCTTGCCGCGCTTCACGGCGTCGGCGTTGATGATCTGCGCGCTCTTGGGCGCCATCATCATCCAGCCGGAGACCGAGGTGTCGTTGTCGCCCGGCTTGATGCCGTAGCGCCACGCGAAGTACGGGGTGCGCGAGAGCGCGATGAAGTCCAGGCAGCGCTGGGCCGAGCCCTTGAAGATCGGGCTGCCCGTCATGCCGTAGGCCTCCACCATGGCAAGCGCGCTGGTGGCGTGGTTGTAGATGTACTGCTGCGTCGAACGCGGGCCGAAGCAGCCCTCCGGATCCTGGATGTTCTTCAGGTAGCGCAGGCCGCGGGAGACGACCTTCGCGAAGGGGTGCTTGCCGCGGTTCGTGTAGCCGGCGCCGAGGAACGCGCAGAGCGCGAGGCCCGTGACACCCGGATCGTAGAGCGCCTTGCCGAGGCCCTCGGGGCGCTTGCTGACGTCGCTGATCGGCTTGCCGTCGCACCACTGGTTGAAGCCGGCTGCTTCCCAGCCGCCGTTGGGCGACTGGTGCGCGGCGAGCCAACGCAGTGCGTCGTCGACCGCGTCGTCGAACTTCTTGCGACCGCCACCGCCGGTGCCGAGGTCGCGGCTACCACCACGGCCGCGGAACGCGCCGCCGGCGCCGCCGCCGATACCGATCGTGCCGTTGTTGGCCGGGCCTTCGAAGGGAGCGTCCGAAAGACCTTCCGACTGACCGAAGGACTCCTCGTA
>JANQJW010000016.1 GCA_028281445.1 Planctomycetota bacterium
TCGTTCGTTGCCGCCGCCATCCCCACCCGCCCATGGGATTGTGGACGACACGTATACAACATGGCCGCACGATGGATCGGTGACGTCTGACCCCACCAGCCACAGCGGCGCAAACGGCGCTTCAAGCGGGGGGCAGGGGGGCCAGCGCTTCCTGCCGTCGGGTCAGCGCGCCCAAGTCATCACGGGAGAGCGCGAGCGTCGTCGACGTCGTCACGTGGCCCGTGCTCGACTGCGAGAGGCGCGGGCGCGCGTTGCCCTTGCCGGCGCCACGGCAGCGTCTGCTGAGTCCGGCGCCGTGGCGGACGCGCTGAAGATGCTGCATGCGATCGTCCGAGAGGGCACGGAGCAGGTGACGGTCGACGAGCTGACGAAGGACGGCGTCGACGTGAAGATCGCGCGCCGCGTCGTGGCAGCCAAGCGCCGGCAGGCTCAACTCGCGGCCGGCGACATCCTGTTCCACCACCGCGAGATGGCGAAGCTCGACAAGCAGCTGGCGGGCGCGGCCGCTCCGGACGCGGGCGGCGGGCAACACCTCCACATCCACCTGCAGGCGCCGTCAACGCCCGAGGCCGAGCGCGAGCTGCTCGACGAGATCGTGAAGGCGCACGCAGAGTCCGCGGCCGTCACACCGCCCAAGCCGACGCTTCCCGGCGGCCCGCTCGTAGAGGCGAACGGGAATGGCGCCCCCTGAGTCCATCCTCCCGGAACCGATTCAGCGCGTATACCGGCTGATCGAAGAGAACCCCTGTTTCCGGCCACCCTGGAAGCCGTACCCGAAGCAGCTGCTGTTCCTCTCCGCGCTCGAGCAGAACGTGCTCTACGGCGGCGCGGCGTTCGGCGCGAAGACCGTCGCCCAGATGATGCGGGCGCTTCTCTACGCGCACGTGCCTGGCTACGCGGCCGTCTGCTTCCGCCGCACGTTCCCCGAGCTCGAGGAGCCCGGCGGCTTCATCGACCTGTCGCACCAATGGCTGTCTGGCACCAACGCGTCCTGGCACGGCGGCAAGTCGCGGTGGACGTTCCCGACCGGCGGGCCTCCTCTCAACGGCAAGACGGGCGTCGGCGAGCCGAACGGGACGCTGCGCTTCAAGCACATCCAGCACGACAAGGACGCGGTCAAGCTGAGCAAGGGCGCGACCTACCAGACGATGATCTGGGGCGAGCTGTCCACGTTCACGCGCAAGCAGTACACGATGCCGCAGGCGCGTCTGCGTCGCCCCGGGCATGGGCCGCTGTCGAAGGTGCCGCTCGCTGCTCGCGCCGACAGCAACCCCGGCGGCGAAGGACACGAGTGGGTCAAGCAGGACTTCATCGATAGCCCGTGGCACTGGAACTCGCGCACCGGCGAGTGGGAACTGTGGCGCTTCATCCCGGCGTGGATCCGAGACAACGTCAAGGGCGACCGAGATGCGTACTACGCCTCGCTCGCTGCAGCGCTGGACGCGGTCGAGCTCGCCCGGCTCATGGACGGCAACTGGGAGGTGATGGAAGAGGGCGAGATCTTCAACACGGAGAAGCTTGTCGTCGTTCAGCCTCACGAAGTGCCGGAGGGGCTGCGCTGGCTGCGCGCGTGGGACACGGCCGGCAGCAAGAAGAAGCAGAGCAAGTTCACGGTGGGCGCTCGCATCGCCATTCAGCGCAAGGCGACCGAAGACGGCCAGCCCCTCCAGTTCATCGTTTGGATCTCCGACCTCGTGCGCTTCCAAGAGAAGCCCGGCCCTCGGGACGCACGCATCAAAGCGGCGGCAGATCTCGACGGGGTGGGCACGCGGATCCTGATCGAGAAGGGCGGGGGCGACGCGGGTGTGATGCAGGCGGACGCGCACATGGCGCTGCTGGCAGGCTACGACGTGCGCGTGAATCGCGTGTCCGGCGACAAGGTGACGCGAGCCGGCCCGTTTGCCGCGCAGTGGAACT
>JANQJW010000019.1 GCA_028281445.1 Planctomycetota bacterium
CGGTCAGCCGACAGGCGCGCAGTTGCCCGCGGGTGTGCCCGGGGACAACGTCGGTGCGGGCATCGCGGCGCTGAACACATGCGAGTTCCTCCAGCTCCGCGTCACGGTCTACCTGCCACAGACCGTGGGTCCGTTCGACGCGGGTCCGTTCTTCGACCGCTGGAACATCCGGTTCACCTCCGACCAGTAGGCGGCGGCACGAACTGGAAGCCCCGGCGCTCACGAGCGCCGGGGCTTCTTTCCGTTTTGGCCCGTGCCATAATCCGCGCCGCCATGGATGACGTGATGACTCCGGAGAGCGCACAGGAAGCCGCTGAGCGCGCCCTGTCCGTGCTTCGGCACATGACCGGCGGGGGTGTTGTGGCGCTCTCAGGCGGCTGTGACAGCGCCCTGCTGCTGCATCTGGCGGCCGAGGCCTGGGGACCGGAGCACTGTCTTGCCGTCACAAGCCGCTCGGAGAGCCTGCCCGAGGAGGAGCTGTCCGCCGCGCGTGGCCAGGCCGGCGGGGCGGACGTCGAGCACGTCCGGCTCGACGGCGGCGAGCTCGACATCGAGGCGTTCCGCCGCAACGGTCCGGACCGCTGTTTTCACTGCAAGGACCACCTCTATCGCGAGATGCGGGCCCTGGCGGACGCGCGCGGCCTCGCGCATGTGATCGACGGGACCAATGCGGACGACACGGGCGACCACCGGCCCGGCCTCGCGGCGGCCCAGCGCCACCACGTGCGCTCGCCGCTGCAGGAAGCAGGCCTCACCAAGGCGGACGTGCGCGCGGTCTCGAAGCTGCGTGGCCTTCCGACCTGGGACAAGCCGGCAGAGGCGTGCCTTTCGAGCCGCGTTCCCTACGGCACGCCGGTGACGGCGGATGTGTTGGCGAAGGTCGAGCGCGCGGAGCGCGCGCTCAAGGCCCTGGGGTTCGGAACGGTGCGCGTGCGGGTACACGGGGACGTCGGCAAGATCGAAGTGCCGCCGGATGAGGTCGCTGCTCTCGTTGCGCCCGGCATGCGCGAGCGCGCGATCGCGGCGGTCAAGGATGCGGGCTTCGCCTACGCCGCGATCGACCTCGAGGGCTTCCGGAGCGGCGCACTCAACGAGAAGCTGCGCTCTCCGTAATCCTCCGCAGAGGCGCAGAGGCACGGAGCGAGACTCGCGTGCGTACGACGCCCTCTCGGGGCCTTGCTCCAGGGGTTACCAGGTACGGGGGCTCGAACGCGAGAACGCGCCGGCCTCCGGAAGCGCTCTGCGCCTCCGCGTCTCTGTGGAGGGCGTCTCTGTGGAGGGCGTCTCTGTGGAGGGCGTCTCTGTGGAGGGCCACGAGTGCCCTACCGCTGGAAGATTGGCAGGATCTCGTCGGGTATCGCCAACGTGAGCACAGCAAAGGCCGTGCTCAGGACGGGGCCGTAGTCGTAGCGGCCGCTGTCCGGCTCGAAGTCGCCCGTGTTGCGCTGCCGGCGCAGCAGGTCCGGGTAGACCTTGCTCTGCCACCAGCCCCAGAGGTTGTCGCCCTCGGGCGACCACGTGTGCCCGTCCACCTGCCAGCAAGCCCAGGCGCCATAGAAGTGGCCGTAGTAGTACCAGGGTAGGTCCACGTTGCGGCGGAGCTTGCTGCGCATGTACCCGATGCCGCGCTTGATGGTCTTCTCGGGATCGTCGCGGTACTTGCCATAGAGGAAGAATGAGCTGAGGGCGGCCGCGGTCAGCGCGTACGACGACTGGTCCTGGTGCAGGCTGTACTGGAACGAGCCGTCGCTCTTCTGGCTCTTCTTGAGATAGAAGAGCCCCTTGGTGATCACGCTGCGATCGACAACGACGCCGGCGTCCCGTGCAGCGCGCAAGCCCTGCGCGACGGCGACCGTCACGCTGCCTTCGTGTTCGCCCGCCGGCATCGGCTCGTAGCCGAATCCGCCCGTCGCCGTCTGCGACTGCTCGATGCACTTCACGGCCTTCACGAGGGCGCGGCGGATCTGCGTGGCGCGCTTGCCTGTGCTCGTTCCGAGGGCCGAGGCCAAAGCCAGCGTGGCGAAACCTTGGCCGTGCATGCGCGAGGAGCCGTCCTGCGCGTACCAGAAGTAGCCCTCGTGCCAGCGGCCGTTGGGCTTGCGGTTCTCGATCAAGCCAAGCAGGAAGCTGAGCGCGCGTTTCACGGCGAGGCCGTGGCGCCCGCGTCCGTCCGTCGATCCCTCCGACATGAGGGCGAGGACGGCGAGCGAGGTCAGGGCGACGACCGCCCGGTTCTCTCCGAACCCGCCGTCCGTGCGCTGCACCCCCTCGTAGGTCTTCGACGTAGGCAGGCTGCCCGGCGTGCCGCAGAGGAAGTCACAGCCGCGCCGGATCGCCAGGCGGCGCCGCAGACGCCGGTCTGTCGACTCCGGCGAGCCGCGCTTGCGCGCCGTCGGATCCTTCGCCGCTGCCGTCTTGGCACCGCCCACGGTCGCACCGGCCGGAATCAGCAGCGCACCGACAAGGCACAGAGACAGAGCACGCGGGCCGGGACGCGGAACACGGAACAAGACGGGAACTCCGGACGGAAGCGCTGGAACCCGCTCAGTCTACGGCGGGATCGGGGAACTGGGTGGTGGGGGATGGGAATGGGATGGAGATGGAGGGATGGGTGGTGAGTGCTGGGTGCTGAGAACGGGAACGGGCTCGGGTTCGAGTGCTGGGTGCTGGGTGGTGCGTGGCAAAATGACAAGAGGGCGGGCCAAAGCCCGCCCTCTTGGGATGTTGTGACTAGATCCCAGCTCTAGCGGTTCTTGGCCCCTTGCTTCTGCAGGAAGAGGTTGTAGCGCGCGATCAGATGGCGGTACTTGGCAGGGATCTTCTCTGCCTGGCCGCCGGCCAACGCGTCGCGAATCTCCGGCGGCAACGCCGTCACCCAGGCCGGGACGTTGTCGTCGCGCGACTCGCCCGCCTTGCCTTCCTTGTCTCGCCGCGCCTTGCCCATGCGCTCGGCCGGATCGGTGGGGGACTTCTCACCGCTCTTGGGATCCTTGTTCTCGTTCTGCGCCGACCGCTGCTGCTCGCTCAGCTGCTTGCGCGCGTCGCGCATGTCCATGTCCTCGGGCTTCTGACCCGGCTTGCTTTCCTTGCCCTGCGGCGAGCCCAACTGGCTCGAGCAAGACTTTCACATCGGGATCATCTCGACGAGCTTCTTCAGCTCACTGGGAATCTGGCCGCCGCTCGAGCGCGCCGACTCAGCCAGCTTCGCAAGCTCTTCGGCGGCCTGATGGCCGGCCTCCGCCGTACCGCTGCTTCCTGCAGCAGCACCGCTCGACCCGGCACCCTTCTCACCCTCGGGCACGGGGACGTCGATCTTGCGCGTGCGAGCCGCCGTTCCGCTGCTCAGCTTCAGCAGGGCCGACTCGTTCTTCGTCATGAGCTCGAGAATCTTCTCCATCTGCTTCTTGATCTTCTTCTTGAGCTCATCGCCCCCGCCGTCGTCGGCGCGCGCCGCCGGCGAGAGCACGAGGCCGCCTGCGAGAAGAAGCAGGACGGCAATGCTGCGTAGCTTCATGATCGAATCTCCCGATCCCGCGATTATGGCATGGACCCGGCCCCGCACCGCGCGCAGCGGCTCGGCCGGAATGACTATCGTCCGCGCTCGGACGCCTTCTTTTGCAGATACAGGTTGTAGCGCGTGATGAGGTCTCGGTACTTGGCGGGGATCTTCTCCGCCTGGCCGCCGGCCAGCGCGTCGCGAATCTCGGGCGGCAGCGCCGTGAACCACGCGGGTACATCGTCCTTGCGGGCGGTGTCTTTGGCCTTCTCCGGATCCTCGGGGCGAGCCCGCATCTTGTCTTGGTTCGCCGGGTTGGACTCGTCGCCGCGCTCCGGCTTCTGGTTCTGCTGCTGCTCGTCGAGCTGCTTGCGTGCGTCCCGCAGCGACTGCGGCTGCTTGTCCTCGCCCGGCTTCGGCTTGTCCTGCTGCGGCGGCCCTTGGCCTTGTCCCTGGCTGCTCGGGATCATCTTCAGAAGCTGCTCGATCTCCTGGGGGATGCGCTGCCCCTGGCCGCGCTGTCCCTGGATGAGCTCACGCAGACGGCGCGCGATGTCCTCGCCGCTGGGCGCGCCCGACGCGCTGCCCTTGTCGGCACCATCGTCCGAGCCACTCGCCCCGCTCTTGTCGGACCCGCCTTGTGACGCGCCGCCCGGCTGGTCGGGTACGTCGACATCGACGCGCCGCGGCTTGCCGTCACTGCCCGTGCTGAGCTCGAGAAGTGCCTTCTCGTTCTCTGCCATGAGGCGGCGGATCTCTTCCATCTTCTTCTTGATCTTCGCCTTCAGCTCGTCCTGCGCGGACCCTTCGTCCGCCGCGAAGGCGGGCGTTGCGAGAGCCAGCACCAGGACGCCGGCGGTCAGTACGTGTCGGATCATCGGTTGTCACCTCCGCCGGGCTTCGGGGGCTCGGGTTCGGGCGGCGGCATGCCGCCTTCGTCGCCTCCGCCACCGAAGGTCTTCTTCATCAGCTCGTCGAAGACCTTCTTCAGACGGCCTTGCTGGTGCGACAGCCGTTCGAGCGTGCGCTGCTGCTCCGGGTCCACCTTGCCGTCGGCAACGCCGGGATTGCGTCGCCAGAACGTCTCGATCTTGCGGTTGAGATCCTGCTGCAGACGACGCGTCAACTTGATCTCGACGATGCCGGGCACCAGCGGCGGCTTCTGCTGACCGCCCTGCGGCGGCTGGCCACCCTGCCCCTGCTCCTGGCGTTGCTCGATGACGTCCATGAAGCCACCGATCAAGTCGTCGATCCGCACGATCACTTCGTCTTCGAGTCCGATGACGACCGGGCCGAGCTCGATGCGGCGCAACATCGCCGCGATCTCGCGCATGTCGACCCCGATGTCTTCCAGCACGGCGGCGAACGCGGTCGAGTCCTCTTCGCGAACTGCCTTGAGCCGCTCTTCCACGCCCGCGGCGAGCTTGCCCTGCTCCTCCGCGAGTCCGCGCACCTTGATCTTGTCCGAGCGCGGCAGACGACCGACACGCTCCAGGGTTGCCGTGAACGCTTTGGTCTTCTCGCGAATCTCCTCTTCGCGCTTCTTGTAGTCGCGCAGGTCCTTCACGAGCCGGTAGAGCAGCTCTTCCTGCTGCAGCGATTCGTAGCGGCGGCGTTCGTCTTCGAGCTGGCGCTGAACCTCCTCGAGGTATTCACGCGCTTCCTCCGCCTTGGGCTTGGCGCCCATCGGAGAACCTTGCTGCATCTGGTCCTGGGCCTCGTCCATGGACTGGCCGGCTTGCTGCGCGCTTTGCTGCGCGCCTTCGGCTTCCGCGTCGCGCAGCATCTCCTGCAGGCGCTTGAGCTGTTCGCGTACGCGCCCCTGCTCTTCCGCCAGCTCCTTCATGCGCTCGCGCGTCTCCTGGGAGCCGGCGCTCTCCTGGGCGAGCTTTTCGAGCTGCTCGCGTGCTTCGCTCATTGCCTGCTGCGCTTGCTGCTGGCTCTGCGACGCGCTCTGGTTCTGCCCCTGGCCGGCGCTCTGGCTGGCCTGCTGCATCGCCTGCTGGGCCTTCTGCATCGCGCTGGCGGCCTGCTGCGCGGCCTGCTGCCCTTCGGGCGTGTTGGGCTGGAGCTGCTCGGCCTGCTTCTTCAGCGCGTCAGCCTTGTCCGCCAACTTGCGCTGCGCTTCCTCGAGCTTGCGCCGCTCCTCTTCCTGCTTCTCGCGCAGGGCACGCCGCTTCTCTTCGAGCTCTTGACGCGCACGCTCGAGCGCATCCAGCGCTTCCTTCTGCGCTTCTGCACCGGCGCCGAGCTCACCGCGGTCCAGCTTTCGCTCCGCGTCGCGCATCGCTTCGGCGGCCTTCTGGACCTCACGCCCGGCGCGCTGTTGCTTGTCGTTCTGCTGTCCGCCCTGCTGACCGGACTGTTGCCCACCCTGCTGGCCGGACTGTTGACCGCCCTGCTGACCGGATTGTTGTCCGCCCTGCTGGCCGGACTGTTGCCCACCCTGCTGGCCGGACTGTTGACCGCCTTGCTGGCCGCCCTGTTGTCCGCCCTGCTGACCGGACTGTTGTCCGCCCTGTTGTCCGCCCTGCTGACCGGACTGTTGTCCGCCCTGCTGGCCGCCCTGCTGTCCGCCTTGCTGGCCGGACTGCTGACCACCGGCACCCAGCTGATCGGCGAGACTCTCGGCCGCACCGCGGATCCCCGCCTGCTGATCGGCGAGGCTCTGGCCCGCGCCGCGTGCTCCCCCCTCGAGCGCGTCCGCCGCGCGAGCGAGACGCTCGACGGCGTCACCCTGTGCACCTGCGGCCTTGCCGTCCGCGCCCTCGCCCTTGGACGCGGCGGCCTTCTTCATGGCCTCGGCCGCGGCACGTGCCTGCGCGGCGGCCTTGGAGACGTCCTTGCCACTCAGGCCGCCGGCGTTGGCCTCGTCGCCCTCGCCCATGGACGCGCGTAGCGCTTCCAGCTCGCGCGCGAGCGCCTCGGCCTCGGCAGCACGCGCCGCCTCCGCTTCCGCGTCCGCCTTGCGCTGCGCCGCGTTGGCCTGCGCCCGCTCCGACGCGCCTGGCTGGTTGTTCGACCCCTGCTGTCCGGCGCTCTGTTGACCTCCGGCCGCGCCTTCCGGGCTCATGGCCTCCGCGGCCTCGGCCAGCTCGCGACGCGCGGCTTCGGCCTGTCCGGACGCCTTGTCCGGCGCCCCGGACTGCTCGGACCGTGACGCCTGCCGCAGCTTCTCGCCGGCAGCGCGCAGTGCCTCGGCGGCCTCCGCCAGGGTCTCGGGATTCGGATCTGCCTTCGGATCGGGCTGCGCCGCAGCACCGCCCGCGCTCGCCTGCGCGCGGGCCTCGGCGGCCTGCTTGGCCAGGTCGGAGACGTTCTGTGCCAGTTGCTCGCTCGCCGCGGCCGCGGCCTGCGCCGTGGCTGCATCACGCTCTGCGGCCTGCTCGGCCTGCTCGGCCGCAGCGCGTGCCTGCTGGGCAGCCTGCTTCACGGCGCCCGCCGCCTCGCTCTTCTGCTGCGCACCGCCCTCGGCTTGCGCCTTGGCCAGCGCATCAGACGCCTTGGCCAGACGCTGCAGCGCCTCCTCGAGATTGCGCGCCGCGCTGTTCTCCGAAGGCGACGTCGACTTCGAGTCGGTCCCGTCCGGCTTGCCGCCCTGCTGTTGGCCGCCCTGCTGTTGGCTCCTCGCCTTCGTGCCCTCGGCGGCCTTGCGGTCGGCCGCCATCTTGTCGGCCATGCCCTTGGCGGCGGCCGCGACGTCTTCGGCCATCTTCTTCGAGGTCTGGCTGTCGGCGGCAGCGGCCGCTTGTTCCGCGGCCTTCGCAGCGGCCTTCGCGTCTTCGGTGCTCTGGCGCGCGCGTGCCCCGTCCCGGGCGCTCGCCGCCAGGCGTTCCAGTTGACGTGCCTGTGTTGCCGCGCGGCGCTGCAGGTCCTGGATGCGGCTCTTGGTCTGCGCTGCGTCCTCGCGCTGGGCCAGATCGCGTGCCTTCTGCGCCGCGGCGGCCGCCGCCTCACGCATCGCGCTCTGCGCGCGCGCGGCGTCGGCCTTCTGGCGCGCGGCTTCCGTGCGAGCCAGCGCTTCCTCCTGTTCGCGGCTCAGCGCGCTCAGGTCGGCGATCTGCTGCTCGAGCTCCGCACCTGCCTGGTTCTGAAGCTGCTGCTCGAGCCGGGCCTGTTGCGCTTGCAGGTCCGCAATCTGCTTCTCGATCTCGGTCGCGGTCTTCGCCGCCTCGCTCTGCGCCTGCTCGGCGGTCTCCTGGATCTTCTGCTCGATGTCCGCCTGCTCGGCGGCCAGCTGCTTGGCGAACTCCTGCGCCTTCTGCGTCATCTCGAGCTGGCGCTCGAGCTGCTTCTGCGTGAACTCGCGGTCGCGGTCCTCGAGGATCGCAAGCAGCTCCTGGAGGATCTCCAGCACCCGGCTCATCGCCTCGGTGGCCTTCGTCGTCTGCGCGGCCTTGAGCGCTTCGAGGATGACGCGTAGCTGCGTGCGGATGTCGCCCTTGTTGATGTGGTCGCGCGCGGCCTCGAGCAGTCCGGCCTCGTAGTCGAAGCCGCTGCTCTTCATCTCCTTGATGAGCGTGCCCATCGTCTCGGAGAGGACGTTGACCTTCTTCTCGATCTCCGCCTGCGCCTTGCGGCGCCGTCCCTGATCGCCGGACTTGTCGTCCGCCGTGACGGCGCCGGCAGGCAGCAGCAGTGCGGCCAGCGCGAAACAGGCAATGAGTCGCATGCTGCGGGCGGTCGTGGGCCTGGCACTCGCGTTCTTCATGATGGACCTCACTTGTCGTCGTCCTTCTCGATCTGGAGCAGGAGCGCTTCTTGCGCGTCGATGATGCCGCGCAGCCACAGCGTCACGTCGCTGAGGCTCTGCCAACCGCGCATCGCTTCGTGCATCGCCTGCAACGCCAGGACGTTCTCGTCCTGAGCCTTGAGCAGCGCCTGGACCGCGGCGCGGTCACCCGAGACGGCGTCCGTCGCCGCGGCGTGCGCTGCGGGCGCCAGCCGGGCTCCGATTCGCTCGGCGTGATCGAGGACGGCGCACATCTTGTCGAGCAGTCCGCGATCGTAGATTTCCTTGTTCTGCCAGCCCGTGACGATGGCGCGGTAGAGCGAGTAGGGGAAGACGGGATCCCCCTTCCACTCGCGCACCCCGCGGCGGGGCGCCGCGCCGTCCGGTGCCTTCTCGGGCAGGCCGTACGTGGCGCGGTGGTGGCGGTCGATGTAGCCGAGGATCTTGGCGTTCGGGTTGGCCGAGCCGAGCCGGTCGAAGACGAACGCATTGAAGATGCCGAACAGCTCCTGCACCGTGCGATCCGCATCCTGCGCGATCTTGCTCTGCCCGAAGCGCACCGTCTTGAGGAGGTCGAGCTCGGCATTGCCCAGCGGCCCGGTCAGCAGGGACTGGACTTCGTCGCGCCGGCCCTTCTGATCGCGCAACACCGCTTCCAGCGACAGCCGCACGTTCGAGCGCTGACTCGCGAGCCCGCGTTCGAGGCCCGCCGGCTCCGACACGTCGATACGCGCCCACTCGCTCTCACGCGACTGGCCGCGCGAGTCGAACGCGACGATTCGGAACGCGGCGGCGGCGGGCGCCACCAGCGCCGCCCCCTCGGTGTCGCGCAGCCGCGCGATCTCGACGGGGAGGTAGCTCAGGATCTGCCGGCGGCCGTAGGCGCCGTCGTTTGCCGCGAGCGGCGGACCGGCCTCCTCGGCCGGATCCTCCTCGTAGGGACGCAGCTCGAACCGTGTGGGCTCTTCGCCGCCTACGCGCAGGTCCAGCGCCAGGCGCGTGACGCCGTGATCGTCGGTCGCGCGTGCCAGCAGCGGCACACGTCCGGTCGGCGTGACCTCGACGCTGATCCGCGGGTAGATCCAATCGATGCGCGGGGTCTGATCGAGCTTGACGCGCACTTCGTAGGTGTCGGCCGAGGGATCGTTGAGCTTGCCGTCGGGCGTGCGCATGACGATGCGAATCGGGCCGCTCTGCTTCGCTTCGTAGGAGAAGCCGAACCGGGCGTCCGTGCCGCTGCCCTGCCTGGTGACCTCGAGTGCTTCTTCGCCGAAGACGGCTTCGGCCGTCTCGACCTCGACATCGGCCGCGAAGGAGACCGCGACGCGCGAGCCCTCCGGGACCGTGACCGAGCCGTCGGCCACGGTCTCCGGCTTACGCTGCAGATACTCCGGGAACGTGATCGTCGACTGGATGTCGAGCACGCGCGGCGGGATCGTGATCTGCACGTCGTAGACGGGGCGGCTATCCGTATCGTCGCCGCCGCGTACGAAGAAGCGGAACGGCCGGCGCACGTCGCGGAACTCGTACTCGAACAGACCCTCCGAGCCCGTGACCGTCAGCATCCGTCGTGCGAGCGGGTCCTGGCCCTCGACCAGGTCGAAGACGAGCGCTTCATCGGGCACCTCGCCCTCGGCGCGTGCGTAGACCTTGAAGGTCCGGCCGATCGCCACGAAGTAGGGCTTGGCCGGATCGTGGTCCTCGTAGCGGCCGTCCGCGAGCACGTTGACGGCGACCATGGTCGTGGCCCGCGGCCACGAGACGTCGCGTAGCAGCAGCGAGCGCTGTGCCCAGAGACCTACCGTGTCACTGAAGGACGCGGTCAAGACGGCGGCCAGCGCGACGGCGAGGGTCGCGCCGCCGGCCCAGCGTGCGGCGCGCGCGCCCGAGACCGCCTTGGAGAAGCGGATGTTGCGTGCCTCGTCCGCGGCCTCGTCGATGACGGCGCGCATCATGGTCACGCTCTCGCCCCGGGTCGGGTTGCGCAGCTCCTTCTCGAAGTCGAGCGCCGCTGCCAGGCGGTCCTTGAGGTGCCGGAACTTCGACTCGACGGAGAGCGCGAGCTCCTGGTCGGGCAGACGCACGCGCATGGGGAAGAAGAGGCGGACGGCGAACCAGGCCAGGACGCCGGCGATCCCGGCGACGATGAAGGCGAAGATCGGGGCCGCGCCGTGGTTGCGGCGCGTCAAGGCCATGACGAGGACGAGCGACGCGGCGAGCAACGGGATCAGCACGTAGAACGGCATGTCGGACGGCGGCTGGAGCAACCCGAAGCGGACGAAGCGCCGCACGCCCAGCGGCAGGTCGAGCAGCCAGTCGGCGAGGAAGAACAGCGCCAGGAGGCTCACCGCGGCCACGACCCAGCGTGAGACGCCGATGGTCGCGAAGATGCCGCGAATGCGTGTCCGCAGGCCGCCGAGCCGGCTCAGGATCCTGCGGACATCCGGGGAGGCGTCGGTCGTCATCAGCGAACCTCGATCTGGAGGGGCGAGGACAGCACCGGGGCCTGTCCCTCGGGTCGGTACAGCGCTGTGCAACGGTACGCGCCCGGGGAGGCGAAGGGGGGCAGGATCCGGACCGCGAGCACCTTGCTGGAACCCGGCGCGAGGACGACCGACCCGCGCGGATCCAGGAGCTCGGCTCCGGTGATGACGTTGGCCGGTAGGACCGGTAGTTCACCCAGCAGCTCGCCCTTTGCGGACTCGAAACGCAGCCATACCGGCGTGCGCGCAGAGCCGGGGCCCTCGAGCGGCATGTCGAGGTGCGTCGCGTTGCGGAGCGTGAGAGCCAGCTCGAGCGGCTTGTTCACGGTCGGCACGGGCCCACGTACGTCGACTGCCAAGGAGGGGAGTCGGAACCACGAGCCCGGCGTGCTCGCGACGAACGGCATTCGGCCGGCCCGCTGTGAGTAGGCATGGCCTGCGGGCACGACGACCTCCTGTACGCGCACGCGGCCTTCTTCGACCGTGACGCGCAGGTCTTCTTCGCGCAGGTCCACTTCGAAGGAGGTACCCAGAACGGTGACCTTGCCGAACAGCGTCTCGACAACGAAGGGCTTCTCGCCAGGCTTGACTTCGAACCACGCGCGTCCGCGGTGGTCGAGTGCGACACGGTTCTCGGCCAGCGGCCATAGCTGCGCGTCTTCCAGCACCACGCGTACGCGGTCGCCAATGTGGGCCTCGGCCGGTCCGTCGTCGGCGAAGAGGAAGTACGTGACCTCACCCTCCCCGAAGGCGGGGCGGCTGCGGCCGTAGGACATGCCGTCGCCCACCGTGAAATCCGGCTGGGGCGTCCGGTCCGGCGGTTTCATCCAGAGCCAAAGCAGGACGAACGCCGCAGCAACCGCCGCCGCCGCCCCGGCCGGGATCCAGAGGCTGAGCCGCTTCTCTTCGCCAAGCCGCAGGACGCGCAGGTCCGGATCGGCATCGGCGTCCATGCGTTTCGCGATGCGCTCGAACGGCGGCGGTGGCGGCGCGTCCGGCAGCGCGTCGTAGTGAAGCAGGTGCCCGGCGACCGCCTCGAACTCGAGACGCAGCGCTTCGTCGGCTTCGATCGCGGCGTCGACGCGCGCGCGGTCGTCTTCCGGCAGCGCGTTCAGCGCGCGGGCGACGAGATCGTCTCGGGTTACGGGGTCGTTCATTCGATTGTGGTCATTGCCGCAGGTGCTTGCGCAGCGCCGCCTCGGCGGCCGCGGCGCGGCTCTTCACGGTGCCCACCGGGATGCCGGCGATCTCCGCCGTCTCCACAAGCGAGAGGCCCTCGAGGCGGAGCAGGACGAAGACCAGCCGCAGCTTGGGCGAGAGCGCTGCGACGGCGGCCGCAACAGCCTGGGCCGCCTCCGCCCGCGCGAGGTGCTCTGGTGCCCGCTCGGACGCCGCGTCCGCTGCCGTTGCGTCGTCCGGCGAGACGGGTGGGCCCTCGAGGTGCGCCCGGCGGCCGCGCTTGGCCGCCTCGTTCCACCAGTGGTGCTTGGCGATCTGGAAGAGCCAGGTGCTGACCCTCCCGAGCGGCTTCCAGCCGGGCGCCGCCCGCCACACCTTGAGGAACACGTCCTGCGTGAGGTCTTCGGCCAGCGCCCGCTCGCCGCACAGGCGAAAGAGGAACCGCATGACCGGTGAGCCGTACCTGGAATAGAGCGCTTCAAACGCCTGTCGGTCCCCGTCGCGAACCCGGGCCATCAACGCGCGGCCGTCCACGGGTCGTTGGCCTCCGTCCGCAGGGGGATCCGGCGGGCAGGGGGTCAAACCGCTTCCGTGGCGTCAGGTTCGGTGATTTCCCGCAGGCCTGCATTGCCCGCGAGGGGAACGAGGGGCCATCGCTCGTGGTCGGCTCGCCGGGGCGAAGGCGCCGCCACGCCGGCGAGGACGACGCGTGGTCTGTCACGCGAGGACGAGAGCGAAGCGGCCGGCACAGCGCCGGCGAGCATCCGGCGAGCAGCGCCTCCGTGCGGACCGGGTGTCGCCCGCATCTATCTCTGGTGAATGGGGAGATGGTCCAGGGGGAACTGCAGGATCAACAGGGCGCAGGCGGTGGCGTAGGCATTCGTCTTGTCCACGTTGCTCACCCAGAAGGCCTCGGCCCGGCCGCTGCGCGGATTGGTGCGCGTCTTGCGCATCTGGAGCAGGTGGTCGCGGACCTTGCGGTACCACTTGGCCCACTTCTCCGGGTCCTTGCCGCCGAGCTGGTACATGGCCTGTGCCGCGTAGTAGTTGCCGTAGTAGTAGAAGTAGTGGTTCGGGCCGCCGCGTCCCGTGCGGTTCCAGATATTGAGGTACTCACGCTCCATGTAGCGCACGGAGCGCTTGATGCTCGGCGGGACGGGTTTGTCGATGTTGTGCAGCTTGATGTGCCGCTTGACCGACTCGTCGTCGTAGAGGCCCGCCTGGAAGAGCGTCGTCAGGCCCGCCGCGCACAGCGCGAACGACGGGCGGTTGAAGCGCTGGTCGTGCGGCTGGTACCAGAACGCGCCCGTCGGGCCGCGGGCGCCCTCGGTAATCGCGCTGAGGATGACGTAGCGCAGCGCGCGCTGGATCGTTGCGCGCGGCACCTTGATGCCGACATTGCGCGCGGCGCGCAGCGCGACGACCTGGCACACCGTGACGCTCATGTCGGAGTCGTTTGTGAACGGGACGTAGCGCCAGCCACCCGTCTTGTTCTGGGACTTGACGGTGAACTCGACGGCGTCCTGAAGGTAGTTGCGCACCTTCTCGCGGCGCGAGGCGCCGTAGATCTCGGCGAGCGCCAGCGTCGCGAACGCATGGCTGTACATCCGGGTGCCGTATCCGGCGACGTAGCCGGACGGCTGGACCTGCGTGAAGATGAAGTCGATGGCGCGGTCCATCGCCTGCCCGATCGGCCCGCGTCCGGGCATGTGGCCGCCGGCGAGCAGGGAGAGAACTGCCAAGGACGTGACCCCGACGTGGGGGACGTTGACGCCGTTCTCGAACTCCACGTACTTCTCGTTGATCTTCTTGCCGGCGGTGCTCGGCCAGGACCCGTCCGCCTGCTGGAGACCCAGCAGGTAGCGCGTGCCGAGCTCGATGGCGCGGGTCGCCTGGGCATTGATCAGGGGCGTGTGACCGGTCGGATCCGCGGAACTCGACTTGGGGGCCGCGAAGAAGAACAGGACACCGGCCAGCGCCATCATCGGGGGAAGCAGGAGGGCTATCCATCGCATGCGCACCAAGCTAGCAGGCGCCAGGGCCGTATGCGTGCGGATTGGGGGCTGGGTACTGGGAACGAGAACGGGTTCGGGTGCTGGGAACGAGAACGGGTTCGGGTGCTGGGAACGAGAACGGGAACGGGTTCGGGTTAGCGCTGGGGTGCCTACTTCGGGTCCTTCTTCCCATCGGAGCCGCGGAAGATGCTCGCGCCGGACTTGCCGAACACGACCAGCGTGCCGTGGCCCTCGATCATCGACGGAATCCAGTTGGCGCGCGCCAGACCCTCGGGCTCGATCTCCTGTACGAGCCGTCCCGTCGTCTTGTCGATCAGCCGGACCAGGATGCTCTGCAGGCGGTTCTTGGGATACGAGACCATCACGCACAGCAGCTTGCCGCGATCGAGCACGACGGCCTTGGACGGGCTCACCTCTTCGCTCCACGGCTGCTCCCAGACGAGCTTGCCCGAGCGGATGTCGTAGCTGACGACGCTCAGCGTCGGACGACGAACCCACGGGAAGAGGGTGAGGCGTCCGTTCTCCGCGATCATCGGCGTACCCGGGAACGGGCAGGCGCTGCCGACGTCGCCGACGAATACGCGCGTCTGATGCACCGCCCCGCCGTGCGCCAGCGCATGCGAGGAGAGCGAGCCGTCGCGGCGTAGCACCACGAGGTGCTCGTCGTGCGTGGCGATGCCGCAGATCGCTTCGCGGCCCTTGAGCGGCTCGCGCCACTTCAGTCGTCCGCGCTGCAGGTCGAAGGCCGCGAGCTCGCGCTGCCGGCGTGACGTTCCGTGCCCGGCTACGCAGTAGAGCGAACCGGCGATCGCGGGGGTGCCCTCGACCTCCAAGGGAATCGGAATCGTATGGCGCCGCGCGCCGCTGAAGCCGTCGAGGATGAGAAGCGCGCTGGCGGCGCGCGTGCGGCGGATCTTCACGTACTGCAGGAGCAGCTGGTCGTTCCACGGCCGCAGGTTGCGATAGTCCTCGCGCCCCAGGCGGATGTTCCACAACTGCTCGCCGCGGTAGGCGTCTAGCGCAATGAGGCGATGCTCGCCCGCGAGCCCCGACAGGTCCTGCACGAGGGCGAACACCTGGCCGCGAGCCACTTGCAGCTCGCGCACGATCACCTTCATGTCGCGCGACCACAGCGTCTCGCCGGTACTCGCGTCGAGCCCGACGAGCGCGCGCCGCACGGCAACAGCGACCACACCGCCCGTATAGGCGGCCTTCTGGCAGTGGCCGGTCTTCGCCGTCCAGGCGACCTTGGCGCGACACATGTCGATCCCCACCAGCTCGCGACCGCGCATCATCAGGGCGATCGGTGCGGGATGGGGGCCGCCGGGGACCGTGCTGTCGGTCGTGACCGTGATGGGCCGGGCGAAGTCGTCTTCGCCGACGGCCTCGAAGGCAACCTCGCGCAGCGGCGTCTGCAGCGTGGCTTTCGGGGCCTCCGTCGCGAGGTCGGCCTCGAGCAACGCCGCTTCCGCCTTCGCGAAGGCGGCGCCGTCCCACGTCTTGCCGTCCCACTCGAAGCGGTCACGCTTGTGAGCGGCCGCCAGGCGCGCCAGCGCGAAACGCGCGGCGCCGATCGCGCCGCTCTCACGGTAGGCGCGCACGAGGCCGGCGAGTGCGGCGGCGCCGTGCTTGTCGTCCGGTGACTCGGCCAGCAGCCGCCGCAGGAACACCGCCGCGTCGGCGGCCTTGCCCTCGGCGAGCAGTCTGCGACCGCGCTCCAGCAGGGCCGCCGGCACGGCGGCAGCGTTCGGGTACTCGTTCAGCAGTCGATCGAGCAGCTTCGGATCGTCTTGCTCTTGCGCTCGCGCCAGCAGCGCACGCGCCTTCTTCTCGTGGCGACGATAGGCGAGCGCGCCGGCCTCATCGAGGATCTCGGCGATCTCCTGGGTCGCGCGTTCGTATGCCGGGCCCGACGGGAACATCGCGTTGCGCTCTTCGCGCAGGATGCGTTGCAACGCGTCGACCGCCTTGGCCGGCTGCTGGTTGAGCACATGCTCGCGTGCGAGCAGGAAGAGCGCGGCGGCACGCGCGGGCACCTCGGCGTCCTCCAGGTCGAAGTGGGCGCGCGCCTGGTCGGCTTCCTCAACGAGCTTCGTCAGGTTGTCGATCCGGGCCGGGCCGTCGTGCGCCAGGGCACGGTGGATGCGCAAGCGCGCCTCGACGCGTTCTTCGGGGGTCTGTGCGTACTCGAGGCTCTTCTCGTAGGCCTGCACCGCGCGTTTGGGGAACGGGGCGGTCTGGTCGCCCTCGAGGAGGTACGTGGCGTAGAGCCCATTGAGTGCACGGGACTCGTACTCCGGTCGGGACTTGCGCGCGACGCGGCGTGCTTCCTCGAAGGCCTTGCGAGCCCGCTCGGTCTCGCCGCCGCCGCGGAGGAACATCTCGCCCGCTTCGAGAAGGATGGTCGGATCGTCGGGCCGCTCCTTGCGGCGTCGCTGCACGTCGCGCTCGATGGCCGCCCAGTCGTAGAACCACTGCAACTGGCTGCGGCTCGTGACGAGGAGGACGCGCGAGAGCGGGAGCACGTTGCCGGGACGGCTGTTCTCCGGCCATGGCACCGTGCCGCGGTACGCGCCGTCGCTCTTGAGCGAGAAGCGCTGCAGGCCCGCGCGCGTGGGCACGAGCACGTCGCCGCCAGCCACGGCGCCGCGACCGATGACGGCACTGCGCTGCGGCTCGAAGCGGCCGCGCCAGACGACCTTGCCCGTCTCGAGGTCGCGCGCGCGCAGCTCGTGGTCGCTGAGGAGCGCGACATCACGCCGGCCGTCGTTGACCACGCCGAGGAATTGCCCCTTCGTGCCGTACGTGAGGTTTCGGATCACGTAGGGCTGGCGCCAACGCAACCGTCCTGTGCGGCGATCGAAGGCATACAGGTGCTTGCCATCGGTCGGCGCCACGACGAGCAGGTCCTCGTGCACGACGGGCGGCGACTGTGCCATCAGCGGCTTGCGCCACGGCGCGGCATACCAGAACTGCACCTTCTGGATCGGGATGATCTCGTAGGACGCGAGCCAGCGCGGCACGCCCGATCGGATGTCAACGGCCGCGATGAAGCCGAGGCCCGTGCTTGCGTAGGCCACGCCGTCGGCGACAGCGACCGGACTCGCGGCCAGCTCCTTGATGGGCGCGCCGAACAGGTTGAGCTCCTGTTGCCCGAAGCCCAGCGGACGGCGCCAGCGCAGCGCGCCCGTGCGCAGGTCGAACGCGAGGAACGACACGTTGTGCACGTTGCGGTGGGCGGAGCCGATCGCGAGAACGAGGCCTTCCGCAACGGCGGGCGACGACACGATCGACATGGAACCCAACGTGAGGAAGTCGATGCCCGACCGGCCCATTGCCCAGCGCAGCTTGCCCGTGACGCGGTCCAGCGCGACGACGATACGGCGCGGCAGGTAGGAGCTGATCTCGACGGCCTGCAGGAACTCGGGCTCGTAGGCGCGCCGCACTTCGACGGTCGCGATCAGGAGGTCGTCGACGACGATGGGGGAGAAGGCGCGCTCGAGGCTCGTTCGTCCCGGCGCGCCGCTGCGGGGGACGGCGAGCTTGAGCTCGGGGTTGGTCGCGCCGTCGAAGATCCAGACGCGGCGTCCGCTGTAGACATCGAACGCGCGCACGGAGCGGCCGTCCGCAACGAACACCGTCCGGCCGTGGACAACCGGATGGAGCGGGCGGAAGTTTTCGAGCATCTCCTCGAAGTCGTCGGACCGTCCGCGGCCGCGCCAGTTGTAGCGCGTGCGATCCTGCCGGCGCTCGACGAGGTCGGTGTCCTCGACCCAGCGGCGCCGGGTGGGCATCGGCGGTTCGTCCGGGAGGTGCGCGTTGCGTGCCGGCACGCCGCCCCAGATCGGCCAGCCGGTGAGACCCAGCGTGTCGGGCAACGACGCGAGCGCGGCCTGCTTGCGCTCGACGAGGGATGCGGGCTTGCCGGGGGACTCGAAGGAGAGGTCTGCCGGCGGCTCGAGGTTCTCGAGGCCGTGGCGGTCTTCGCTGGAGGCCATGGCGTCGATCAGCCGGGCCCAGAGCGCGGGATCGCGCGGCGCGAAGCGCAAGCCCTCTTGCACGTAGCGCTCCGCATCGCGCCAGCGTCCGGACTCGATGGCGATCTCCGCGAGGACGCGCGCGGCGCGCACACCAGTGGAGCTGGCGCCGAAGCGGCGAAGGACTTCCCGCAGGCCGCGCTCGTTGCGTTGCGCCAGGCTGTTCTCGAGCAACGGCGTCGCGTTCGGGCGCGCCATCTCTTCGTAGGCCTGCCGTTGTTCGCCGCTCAGCTCCTCGAGCATCTCGCGTACGACCTCGGGTGCCGAACGCCAGAGGACCGACTCGATGCTGCTGTCCTCTTCGACAAGGAAGAAGTCATCGGTCATCTCATCGAGCACGCGCTGTGCAGCCGTCAGGGCACGGACCGTCTGACCCCGAGCGAGCGATTGGCGCGCTTCGTCGATGGCATGGCGAGCCGCATTCGTGTCCCGAACCGCGAACAGCCGCCTGTGATCGCGAGGATCGAACTCGTCCGCAGCAGACCGAGTCAGAGAACCCAGAAGAAGGACGAGGACGGCGAGAAGAGGGAGTACTCGCATTGCGAGAGGGTACCGCGGGAGAGGGGCGCCACACGGGGTTTGGGTCTTGCGTTCTGGGTGCTGGGAACGAGAACGGGAGGGGGCTCACTCCCGAGACCTCTCTCGCTCCCTTGGCCACGGACTCTCGGGTTTCTTCGGCTTCGGCTCGTGGCTGGCGATCCAGGCCCCGAGTGTGTACAGGACAACTGCGATAGGGCCGGGAAGGAATGCGGTTCCGTAGATGATGAGACTCAACAAGCACAACGCGCCGCAAAGCGACAGGCCGACCACCAGCAGTTGCCGGAAGCGGCGCAGCCTGCCTGTCTTCTTCGCTCCCACGCGGTCACTGTAGTTAGGTCTACACGTCCTCGCACCCATGCAGATGTGTCGGAGTTCGTGGCGGAGGGTTGGCAGGCAGGGGGAGCGAGACTGTCAGGGTGCTGAGCTTGTGACCGGACCTCACTGCCGGGCGATGGGCATCCGATGGACACCCGCACGCACTCCGACTTCGCGTTCAGTCGCCTCGATGCCTATCAGGTAGGACTGCAACTCGCAGCCGAGGTTCGGGGCCTGCTCGATCAGATCCCGCGAGGCTACGGACCTCTGGGGGATCAACTCCGGCGAGCCGTCATGTCCACCTGCCTGAACCTGACGGAAGGCGCCGCGCGCCAGTCCACGCGTGACAAGCACAACCGATTCACGATCGCCCATGCAGAGTGCGGTGAGTGCATGGCCGCCCTCGAACTCGCAAGCGTGATGCGCGCCTTGCAGGCCGATGATGTCCGGGAGGCCATGGATCTGTCTGATCGTCTGTCACGCCTGCTGCGCGGTCTGGTCAAGCGCTACAGCCCCAGCTAGCCCCACACTCAGCACTCGTTTCCGTTCCCAACACTCAGCTCCCAGCACTCGTTCCCGAACCCGATCCCGTTCTCAGCACTCACTACCCAGCACTCGATCCCGAACCCGATCCCGTTCTCAGCACTCAGTACTCAGTACTCGATCCCGAACCCGGTCCCGTTCCCAGCACTCAGTACCAGGTACCCACCAAGCACCTAGATCATCTGATATCGCTTCCTCAGGAACCACTCGAGTGCCAACAGTCCCGTCACGAGCAACAAGACCCAGGTCTTGTCCCACTGGGTTCGTTCCTTCCGATCCAGCACTCTCTCTCGGGGTTGCGCCTGCATGCTCTTCACGACGTCTTCGATCTCGTAGAGCTTGACGACCTCGGGATCGGACAGCGCCGGGTTCGTGACACGCATGATCTGGCGCAGGGTCTCGTGGTCGGGCACCTTCAAGATGTCTTCCTTCGCGCGGAAGTTCACCTCGAAGCGCTTCTCTGCTCGCTCCTTCGTCGCGGTGCCGCCGGCCGCGTCCCCGCGATCGATCCAGATGCGCACCAGGCCCTGCTTGCGCAACGGCAAGACCAGGCGGTAGGAGCCCATCGCACCCTCTTCGCCTTGCAGCTTCGGGCGATCGTCGCCCT
Organism: Planctomycetota bacterium; assembly: GCA_028281445.1. Taxonomy (GTDB): domain Bacteria; phylum Planctomycetota; class PLA2; order PLA2; family JAEUHO01; genus JANQJW01. Next base: position 19,948 of record JANQJW010000019.1, read on the forward strand.
TCAAGAGCGTGCTCGTCGCGCCCTCCGCTTCGTCCGGCATCTCCACGTGCACGCCGTCGAGATACTCGTCGCGCATGGGCTCGAAGTACTCGTCCAGTGCAGTGATCGTGATCTCCGCGGTGTCCCCGACGAAGTAGCTGTCCTTGTCGGGGAAGATCTTGAAGCGCTTGTTGCCGCCCAGCAGGCGGTAGGTGGCCAGATACCGGATGACCTGCTCCCACCATGCGCCGTAGATACGGTCCCGCTGCGCCCGCCGGATCTTCGAGATGCTGTCCAGCGCCGACCAGAAGACCTGGCCCTTGCCGAAGCCCATCGTGGCGAAGACGACGAGCGGTTCGCCGCGCGCATCCTGGAAGCCGTTCATGTCGTCCGCACGAACGCGCGCCAGGTCCACGGCGCCGGGGCGCAGACCACCCGGTGCTCGGTAGAGCCACCACCAGCGCCACTCTTCGGAAAGCGCGCTGTCGCCCTCCCACGTCGCGGCGATCTCGGTCGGCGTCGGGACGCCGCCGTCGGCACCCGGCACGACCGCGAAGATCGGATGGTTCGTGCCCGCCTTCGTGAGACGGATGCGGAACTGCGAGTCGAAGCGGTGGGAGATGACCCGGTCCTGCTGCCGGACGTTGACGGGCACCAATGCCGCCAGCGGCGTGCCGATGAAGTCGATCGGGTTGCGATAATCGACGCCGGCCTGCAAGGCCAGCCCGCCGCCTTCCTCGACGAAGTCCGAGATGAGCTCGAGGATCTTGCGGCTGCCGTCGAGCGAGGACTTGTCGAACAGCTGCCAGTCCACGTCGCCCAGGATGATGACGTCGTAGGCAAACAGCTCGCGCCGCGTGCGCGGGAAGCTCTTGATCGGTGTCTCGCCCACGCTGGCCGGTTGGCGGTACGCGGGGTCGGCGCTCTGTAAGAGGACGTGCACCTGGAAGCGGCTGCGCGCCTCCTCGAAGCGGCTCTCCTGCTTCTTGCCGGGTTCGCGCGTGAGGTACGTCGAGAGGAAGCGCCAGTCGTGCCGCGGCAGGTTGTCGACGTAGAGCACCTTGATGCGCGTGTCGACCACACGCACCTCGTGGTGGCGCTCGTCGTCCTCGGGCACCGAGTCCAGGCGCCGATCCTCGTCGTTCGTGAACTGCGCCCGGATGGTCACGCGGAACGTCCCCGTCTCGTTGAAGGGCGCCTGCATGCGAATCGGCGTCGGATCGTCCGGCTCGAGGCGGTCCACCATGCGCTGCAAGCGCTTCTTCACGGCGGGCGGCACCTGGTAGGGGCGCGGGGGGGAGATCGGCGAGCCGTCTTCCTCGGCGACCTTCACGATCTCCATGCGCACGTCGACCGGACCCTGGTGATCGGCGAAGTCCGTGTGGCGCAGCGCCGTCTCGAACACGACCTCGTCGCGCACGAGGACCCATTCCTTGGCGCGAATGCGCTCGACCCAGAGGTTCTTGCCGCTCGCCGGGTTGCCGATGCCCACCGCGGCGACCTTCATGTCTTCCTTGACCGCGCCCATCGTGGCGAGCACGTCGAGCGGGGGCTCGCCGTCGCTCGTGTCGCGGCCGTCGCTGAAGAGCACGATGCCCGCGAGGTGCTGGTCCTTGCGGCGCGCGAACTCGTTCGCCGCGTTGCGCAGCACGGCACCCAGACGTGTGCGGCCGCCGTCCAGCGGCGCGTTTCCGAGCGCGTCCAGGATCGGCTGGACGAGGTCCTTCTCCGTCTCCGCTTCCTCGACCTTGCCCCGGCGCTCCTGCGTCGTGCCGAGCGCACGCCAGTCTCCGTCGAAGGCGAAAACGTGCAGCACGAAGCGCTCGGCCCACTTGCGCAAGAGGCCCGCACCCTCGTCGGACAGGACGCCCTTCACGAGGGCGCCACGCGACACCTCGTCGAGGCTCGACGGCCGCCGGCCGGACTGGAAGGCGACGTCGATGAGCTTGTCTTCTTCCGCCCCGCCGTACTTGTCCTTGACCTTCATGCTGGCGCTCGTATCCACCAGCACCACGAGGTGCGAGCGCTCGACGACCTTGCGCTCCTCCTGCCGGAACGGGCCGCCGAGGATGAGGATGAGCAGCACGAGGATGACCGTGCGCAGCACGCTCAGGCCGAAGCGCGCCAACGGACCCGCGCCGCCGCGCTCGCTGCGGTAGAGGCTGCGGATCCACAAGAAACCGGCGATGACGATCAGCGTGAGCAGCCACGGAGGCGGCAGGTCGGCCCAGCGGAGCGGGCCCTGATCGATGCGCGCAGCAGCCACTAACGAGATCGGGGTCATGGTCTCCTTCTCTACGAACCCGTGTCGCTGGCGGTGCGCCGGCGGCCGAAGCGCAGGGCGAGGAACGACTCGAGCAACAGCACCCCGAGGACGGCCCACAGGATGTAGCGGCTGATCTCGCCTTCGCGCGCCTCTTCCAACTCGGTGCCAAGGTCGCTGTAGGACGGCAAGAGCTTCAGATCGAGCTCCGGCGGGATGCCGTCGCGCAGATCCTTCTCCGTTGCGGCGCCGAGGTTGCCTTCGGCGGCATCCGGGTTCACCGCGAACGCCTCCGTGACCTTGGCGGGCTCGCCGGAGGCTGTCGGGACCTCGTAGGTGAGGTTCCAGATGCCCGCGCGGCCTACGTCACCGTGGCGGTAGACGGCCCGGCCCGCGTCGCTGCCCTCAGGCGTGAGCCGCGAAGGCGACACTTCGCCGCCGTCGGGCATCGCGAAGCGCACCCGCTGCGCCTCGGCCGGTACCGATGCGCGCAGCACGCCGCCGACCTCGAGGTTGCGCCCCGCGTCGGCGGGCCGCGTCAGATACATGGCGGACTCCTCGAGCAGCACGGGCAGGAAGAGCACGGATGTGGAGAGCCAGCCGTTGTCGAGGCTCGTCGCCACCCAGACCGTGCGGCCCTCACCGAAGCGTGAGCTGACGACCGCAGGCGGGCCCAGCTTGCTCTCCCCCGCATCCCCGACGTCGCGCAGGAACCGCAGCACGACCTCGCCGTCCTGGGCCTGGCCGGGCTCCTCGCCGCCGCCATCCGTCCCGCCTTCGGCCGGCGAGGGCTCGATGAACGGCATGCGGCCCCAGATGACCGGAGGCATGCGCTTGATCCAGTCGTCGGCGTCGACGTTCGTGAACGGCTCGGCGATCGGGTGCGGATTCTCCTGGAACTCGAGGTCGAGTCCGAATGCGTTGGCCTTCTCGCCTGTGCGCTCGCGCACTTGCGCGTTGCCGTAGGCGAAGGGTAGCAGCCGGTTCGCGGGGTCGTCGGTGTGGAACGCCGTGTTCAGCGTGTCGTGTGTGACCTGGTCGCCCGTGAACACGAGCAGCCCGCCGCCGTCGCGCACGAACTCACGCAGCGTCTTGAGCAGGCGCTCGTCGCGCGGAACCCGGTTGGCGAGCACCACGAGATCCACCGGCTGCCGGCCGCGCGCTCGCAAGAGACTCAGCAACGCCGAGTCGCTGTGGGCGGACTCGTACGCGTAGATGGGGGGCAGGCCCTCGAACGGCCCGCTGTCCTCCAGCGGCGTCGCGCCCTCGAAGACGCCCCGCAGGTACTGCTCCGCTTCCATCTGTTGCTCGCTGCGGCTCGTCTGCGAGAAGGCCAGCACGTGCACGCGGCGGCGCACGCGCAGCGACAGGTAGCGCTCGCTCGAGAGTCCGAGCGTATCCGCGCCCGGATCGCTCCGCGGCGGTGTCACCACGACCTTGATGGTGTGCGAGCCCGGCGTCTGGAACGTCGCCTTGGGCAGGTCGACCTCCACCGTCTCGACACCCGGCTTGGGAACGCGGAGATCGGCGGAAGCCGCAGGAATGTCCGGCATCCGGGTGATGCGCTTTCGCTCCTCGCCGTCGACCATCACCTCGATCTGCGCGTTGCGGACGACCTCGGGGCTGTAGTTCGCCACCGACACCGCCAGACGCAGCGGACGCCCGACGAAGGGGTCCTGCTCCGAGCGATTCTCGATCCTGGTGATCGCCAGGTCGCGGCGGTCGCGGCCGCCGACGTTGATGATCCGCACCTGCGCGGGGCGGCGCAGGATGCTGATGAGGTGCTCCTTCAGCCGGTCCGTGTCGGTTGTGTCCGGCGTCTCGCCTTCGGACGCGGCGATCCGCTCGCGAGGTGGACGCAGCCAGTCCTTGGCCTGGAGGTCGGTCACGATGATCACGTGGCGATTGACGTCCTCGTCCGCCATCTGCTCCTGCAGGCGTTCCAGCGTGTTCGTCCAGTTCGCCGGCGCGTGGCGGGTACGCAGCGCGGCAACGGCTTCCCGCGCACGGGAGGCGCCCTCGGTCCCGACCGTCCGGCCGAGCAGGACGTGCGGCATCAAGCCGTTCGTCGCTTCCTCGTCGGGATCGTTGGTTACGAGTACCGCGGCGGCATCGTCCGGGCCGATGCTTCGCAGGACCAGGTCGGCCTCGTAGCGGACCGTCTCGAAGACCGAGCGCGCGTCAAGCTTGGCCTCCGTGCTGAAGGAGTTGTCGAGCACCAGGTAGACGTTGCGCTTGCTGCCGATGGGGAGGATCGACGCGTCGGTCAGCACCGGACGCGCCAGCGCCAGACCGAGCAGCACGATCGCAGCCACGCGCAGGAGCAGGATGAGCCAGTTCTCGAGACGCAGTCGCCGCTGGTGACGCTTCATGGCCGCCATCAGCCAGTCCATCGCGGCCCACCGCACCTTGCGCACGCGGCGGCGGCTGAGCAGGTGGATCAGGATCGGAACGGCAGCGAGCGCCGCGCCGAGCGCGAGAAGACCGGGCGTGATGAGATAACCAAGAACGGGCATGGACGAGGTCATCGCTTCCTCACTGCGGCGCGCTTCGCAAGGTAGGCGGAGAGCACGACGCCCAGGGAGTCCGCGGTGTCCATCTCGACGAGGTCGATGCGGTTGGCCAGGCACACGCGCCGCAGCCGCCGGCGGAAGGCCTTCACCTCCGCGAGGTAGGCCGTGCGCAGCGAGACGGGGTCGGCAACGAGGTGGGCAATCTCCTCCATGCCTTCAAAACGCGTCAGGCGCTCGAACGGAAACGTCACTTCGTCGTGGGCGAGCGTGTGGAAGAGCAGGACTTCGTGGCCGCGGTGGCGGATCTGCTTCAAACCGCGCAGGATCTCGTCGCTGTCGTCCATGAGATCGGAGAACAGGATGACGAGCCCGCGCCGCCGGATGGCCTCGCCCGCCTCGCCCAGGGCGCGCGCGATGCCGGTGCCCTGGGCCGGCGTCGCGGCTTCGAGCTCGGTGATCATGTTGCGCAGGTGCGCCCGGTTGCTCTGGGCCTGCATGGCCTTGCGCACGGTCTCGTCGAAGAGCACGAGGCCCGCGGCATCCTGCTGCTTCGTGACCAGGTAGGCGAGGGCTGCCGCGGACCAGCAGGCGTAGTCGAACTTGCTGTGGCTCTGATCGCCCTCACCGCTGCCCTTCGAGGACGTGTAGGCCATCGAGGCGCTTGCGTCCACGACGAGGTGCGCCTCGAGGTTGGTCTCCTCCTCGTAGCGCTTGATATAGAGGCGGTCGGTCTTGCCGTACACCTTCCAGTCCAGGAAGCGCATGTCATCGCCCGGGACGTACTCACGGTGCTCCGCGAACTCCACCGAGAACCCACGGAAGGGGCTGCGGTGGAGGCCGGATACGTATCCCTCGACGATCATGCGGGCTTTGAGCTCGAGGCCCGCTACCCGCTGGATGACCTCAGGATCCAAGTACGTTCGGGAGTCGGTCGTCACGCAGGGTCTCGCTCTCGGTAGCCGGAATGCTGTTCATCAGCTCCTGGACCAGACGGTCGCTCGTGTAGCCTTCTGCTTCGGCGCCGTAGGTCGTGAGCACGCGGTGACGCAGCACCGGGAGCGCAACCGCCTGTACGTCCTCGGTGGAAACGTACATGCGACCATTGAGCAGGGCACGCGCCTTGGCGCCCAGGATCATGAACTGGCTCGCGCGCGGGCCCGCACCCCACGCGACGCGCTGCTTGACGAGGTCCGGGGCGTCGGCGTCGTTGACGCGCGTGGCACGCACCAGGTTCAGCACGTACTTGACGACATGCTCCGAGATCGGCACACGGCGCACCGTCTCCTGGATCTGGAGGATGTCTTCGCCGGTCAGCACCTGGTCGAGCTCGGCCTCCATGGGCTTCGTCGTCATGTTGACGATCGCGAGCTCTTCCTCGAGTGACGGGTACTCGACCTTCACGAGGAACATGAAGCGGTCGAGCTGCGCCTCGGGCAGGGGGTACGTCCCTTCCTGCTCGATGGGGTTCTGCGTGGCGAGAACGAAAAACGGCGGCTCCAGCACGTGCTTCTTGCCGCCCGCGCTGACCTGGCGCTCCTGCATGGCCTCGAGCAGCGCCGCCTGCGTCTTCGGCGGCGTGCGGTTGATCTCGTCCGCGAGGATGACGTTGGCGAAGATCGGACCGCGGATGAACTTGAAGCCGCGCTGGCCTGTCGTCTTGTCCTCCTGGATCACCTCGGTGCCCGTGATGTCGGCGGGCATCAGGTCCGGGGTGAACTGGATGCGGTTGAACGACAGCGAGAGGCACCGGGCGACGGTGCTGATCAGGAGCGTCTTCGCGAGACCCGGCACGCCTACGAGGAGGCAGTGGCCGCGCGCAAAGATCGAGATCAGC
>JANQJW010000073.1 GCA_028281445.1 Planctomycetota bacterium
GCAAGACGGTGCTGCGCGGCCTGCTCGCCGCGAGCCGGATGAACCACCCGAACCTCGCGCGCGTGCTCGATATCCACCCGCTCCAGCAGACCTACGCCGTGACGCTGCAGATCCCGGAAGACGCGGAGAACCTCTGGGACCTCATGTACGGCGCCGAGGGCAGCAACCGGGACAAGCTCACGAAGGAGCTTGTGCTCAAGATGACGGAGCAGGCCACGAAGGCGCTGGCCGAGCTGCACAAGGCCGCGCCGCACGCCGTGCTGCGACCCGAGAGTGTCTGGGTGCGACCCGACGGCACGGTGAAGATCGCCGACTTCGGGTTCGGCGATCTCCAGCAGGCCCTGCGCGAGCGGCGGCTCAGCCGCACGAAGCTCGGGACGGCCTACTGGGCGCCGGAGCAGTATCGCGACGACGCCGCCGTCGACGGCCGCAGCGATCAGTACTCCTTCGGCGTAATCCTCTACGAGATCCTGAGCGGCAAGCCGCTTGTCGGACGCACGGAGAAGATCCGCAGCTTCCGCAAGGACTACCCGCAGCGCTTCACGGACGCCTTGGAGCGCGCACTCGCGTCCAAGCGCGCGCGCCGCTTCGAGACCATGAACGAGTTCGGGCAAGCCGCATTCGCCGGTTTCCGGGCGGACGACGCGCCGCCGGTGATGTCGCGCGAGTCGATGCTCATACCCACGCTCGTGCTTCTGGCCCTGTTCATCGGGTTCGCCATGTCGCCGCTGGGGCGTCAGGCCGCCGACCTCATCGGGTCCGCCGTGCGCGGCTGGGACGCCGACGAGCTGAGGGTCGTCGATGCCGATCGCGATCTCCGGCGACTGCGGGACATGGCGGGGGGGCTCAAGAACCGGCAGCAGCAGCTCGACGAGACGAGCCGCGAGGAGCTGGCGAAGATCCGCAACGCGCTCGTCGAAGAAGAGCTCGACGGCGAGGGGCGCGCGGAGCTCAACGACCGCCTCGCGGAGATCGTCCGCAAGCTCGTCGCCGACTCGTATCGCCGCGCCGAGAACAGCATGGGCGCGATGGTCGCCGCGGAGGAGCCCCTCGAGCAGCTCGGCTATGACGAGGCCCGGACCAAACAGGCGCTCATCGACGGCATCAAGCGCGACTTCGATCCGGAGGCACCGCTGGACGAGCGCGCCGGGCAAGTGATCGAGCTGGCCCGCCGTGTCGCGGCGCTGGACCGCGGCATGACGGGTTGGCGCGCCGAGCGCGCGGCCGTGCGCGGCATGCCGGAGCGAGGCAAGGCCCTACGCGCGTTGCTCGAAGCCGAAGCGGCGCTTGCCATCGGCGACGACGAGGCAACGGGCGCGGCGTACGGAGCGGCGGCCGATGCGCTGGACGCCATTGCGTCGGCGGCGACCAACGCCTTGGAGGACGGCCCTTCCTTTGAGCCGCCCGACGCGGATGCCATCCCCTTCAAGCCTCTGAAGGACGAGACGCCGCAGGTCCTCGATGACTTGCTCGAGCCGGCCTCGCGGATCACGAAGGATGGCGAGCTCGAGGTTCTGCTCGACGAGCTGCGCAAGGAGGGGCTCGACGCGGCCGACGCCGAGTGGCTCGTGCACAACGAAGGCTATTGGGCGTTCAAGGCGACGGTGGGCGTGCGGACGTTCCTCGCGGGCGGCATCTGGTCGGGCGAGGGCAAGGACCGGCGCATGCGCGTGCTGGCATTCGGCAAGGGCCTGCTGGAGACGCCGTACGACGTGGAGGCGACGAAGGGGGCCGATCGGCCGGGGTTGGGGGACCTGCGCGCTGTTCTCTCGACGGGCCCGCGCGATGCGAGCGCCTGGTGGAGCACGAGCGGAGACCGCCCGCTGCCGGCGACGTCGTTCACGCCCGACCAGCGCACGGTCAAGGAGCGCGATCCTCTCGTCTCGGGCACGGTGGCAGGTGGGCAGCCGAGCTGTGTCCTCGTCGACGCGAAGCGCTTCGAGGTCAAGGACGGCAAGTTCGCCGCGAAGCTGCGGGTCTCGGGGGACGTCCTCGCGACCTGGGCCCGGGCCCATGCCGCGAAGGGCTTCCGGAGCGGCCCCGGCGCGTGGCTGCGCCTCGAGGCCGATGCGCTCGGTCCGCGTGTCAAGGTGCTCGAGCCCAACGAGGGCGCGACGGTGCCGGCCGGGCAGGAGATACCGCTCCGCGTCCTGGTCTACGACAGCAACCTGAAGGGCCTCTCGATCAAGGGCAAGGACCACGCGTTCCGCGAGGGCGACGTGTACGTGCTGATCGACATCAAGCGCACGACACCCGAATCGGGCAGCCTTACGCTGAACCTCAGTGCGGTGGACGAAGCCGGCAACACGACCACCAAGCAGCTCGAGTGGGAAGTGAAGTAGCGGCTCGACGTTTGTGCTTCGCGGGCGGGCACGGGGCCCGCCCCTACTAGGTGGACTGCGCACGCCGGCGTAGTAGGGGGGCCCTGTGCCCTCCCTCGTCACTCGGTTGACCTGCGCATCCCGCATGGCTGAGGGGACGGCTTGTGCCCGTCCGCGCCGACCGGCGACGCGCGGGGGCACACAAGGTGCCCCCCTACAGGTCCTCGGCGAACGCTGCGGGCGACGCAGGATCGGACACGCGACGGTTTTTCGGCGTGCCCCTCATGTTCAGGAAACGTTCAGCCGACAAGGTGTCCCAATCTGCCCGGTTCGTGACTGGACCCAGCCCCTGAACGGCAGCGGGGCAACGGAGAAGTGACTCGTGAAGGTGACCCTGCTCATCCTCTTTGCGTCTATCGGTGTGTTCGCAGTGTTCGCCGTTCCGGCCTGGGATGCACCCACGCCGGCGACGGCCGCCGAGTCCGACCAGGCGCCGGAGGGCACCGTGCTCTCCTGCGACGTCGAGAGCTCGCGTCCGTGCCTCTTGACCATCCAGTCCGGTGAGAACACCCGGATCCTCGGTGGCCACCTGGCGAAGCTCGACCCCGAGCATCGGGTCAAGGGCACGTTCCGCTACTGGCACGAGTCCGCGCACCGCTCGCTCTATGTCTACGACGAGGTCGGAAATCTCGTGACGCGCGTCGTCGACCCGAAGCGGGTGCTTCTCGTCGATCTGACGGAGTAGCTAGGCGGCTTCCTGGGTGCTTAGGAGCTGCCAGGCTCCATGGGCAGCAGTCGGAGTGCGTTACGTGCAGCGGCCATCACGCCCGGCCATCGGGGCGCTGCGATGATCTCGGCATCCGACATGCGGTCTGGGTGGGTTGCGAGGAACGCGTCCATCACGGCGAAAACTCCCGCAGGCCATGCCTCGCCGCTCGATCGAGCGGTGAGCCGGGCTCCGCGTACCGCCTGCCCCCCGCATCGTCGTAGATCCCGCAGACGACCTCCGTGAAGCTCGAGACGGCTTCGGTCTCAGCGCGTACCCAGCATCGCTCTTGGAAGTCCCGATCCGTCAGTTCTTCCATGCGGTCGCGGAGGATCGAGTAGAGCGGATCGGTACTCCGGGTCACTTCCCGTCCTTGGCCTTCTCTCGGGCCTTGTACTCGAGGATGAAGTCCTTCATCGGGCGCTTGTGCGGCTCGTCGAGGGTGTGGCCGAACATCGGCATGGCAGCCAGCGCCTCCTCGTTCGTCATGCCGCGGAACTCCATGTCGTAGACCGCGACCAGCATGCCCGTGCGCATCACGCCGTGGTCGCAGTGGACGAGCAGCGGATGGCCGTCCGCGTCATCGAGCAACGCGAGCCAGCGCGCGAGCTGCTCCTCGTTCGGCGGTACGCCGCTCAAGACCGGCATCTCGACGAGATTGACACCGTGCTTCTTGCAGATGCGCACCTGGTCTTTGTAGCCCCAGTGGGGCTTCTTCTTCTCGCGCTCCTCGCTGACGTTGAGGATCGTCTTGATGCCGTAGCTCTCGATCACCTTCTCGAGGTTGTCGGGGCCCAGGAACCCGCTGCGGTACAGCGAGCCGCGCGTCACCACCTTGAAGTGGTACGGCCCCTTCTTGTGCCGGTAGACGCCGATCAGCCCGATCACGACGATCGAGAGCGCGAGCCCCGCAATCAGAAGGCGGCGCGACCGGCTACTGACTGAGTGCGGCAACGGCATCGTCGACCGTATCGAACGAGTGGAAGACCCTGTCGAAGGCCGCGACCGCCAACAGCTTCTGGGTCGGCTCCGGAACCGCCGCCAGGCAGATCCGGCCGTCCCGTCCGAGCGCGGCCTCGCGCAGGCGCACGAATACGCTCAGCATCTGGGAGCTGATGTGCTTGATGTTGTCGAGCACGACCACCATGTTCGGCCCGCCGTTGGCGAGCGCCGTCTGCAGCTGGTGCCCGACGTGCTCCACCGCCATGGGATCAAAGAGGGAGTCGGTCAGGAAGCGAGCGACGAGCACGCCCTCCTGTTCTTCCACGACTGCCAGGTTCTCGCCTTCGAGCTGCATCTCTCGTCTCCAGGGGGACGCGCAGCATAGCGAGACGCGCGGCAATCACAGCCCTCCTTGCCGAGGGCGGAAGCGCCTGCGCAGCCGTCCGTCTTCCGACTCTTGATCGCTGCCCGGCGAGGCGGTATTCCTCGGCCTTGGTGGATCCCATGCGTAGAGCGCCCGCGGACTTCATTGCGATAGCGGCCGTGCGCACGGACGAGCTGCGGCAGTAGTGAAGCGCGGGCTGGCCTTCCTGGTACTCGCGCTCGCCCTCGGCATCGTCTTCTCCGACGACAGGCCCGATCCCGTCGATCGGTACGTCGCATCCACCGTCCCCGACGCCGTGCCCCAGCCTCTCGGCAAGGCGCTCCGCGTGACGAGTGACGCGCTCCAGCCACCCGGGCTGTGGATCGCCGGTGCCTTGTTCGCCGTCGCGGCCATGGCGCTCCGCGGACGGCGAGCCGGCTTGTACCTCGCCGTCACCGTCGCATGTGCGGTCGCTGCCACTGCGCCGCTCAAGGAGGTGTTCGACCGGCAACGGCCTACTCCCGATCTCGTCGGCGCGCGGTCGCTCGACAGCCGGACCTCCTACCCGAGCGGCCACGTGACCTGGGCGGCCGCTGCCTTCGGGAGCCTCGCGATCGCCCTGGGGCGCGATCGCTCCCGGGCGCTGCGGATCGGCCTGGGCCTCGGGGCCGCCGCGGGGACCGCGTGGGTCGCGCTGGCCCGCATCTACCTGGGCCGCCACTACCTGAGCGATGCAGCCGGGAGCGTCGCCCTGGGCGTCGGACTCGCCCTCCTCTTCGGTGCCCTGCTCAGGCCGCGCTGATGTAAACGCGCGTTCCCTGGTGCACTGGGCACGGGCCCCGGCATGGGTACCCTGGACGCCTTCCCTGGAGCTACGTGATGCGCCCCCGAATCTCCGTCTGCCTCGCGCTCGTCTGCCTGCTCGCGCTCGGTGACACCGCGACGTCCGCGCCGATCGACGCCAAGGTCGGCGACACCCGCGCGACCTACAACCGCAAGGGCACGCCGCTCCGCGGTCAGGCCTCGGCGCTTGCCGCCCCGATCGCGACCCTGCCGTACGGCACGCGCGTCCGCGTGCTCGAGAAGTCCAAGGGCTGGTTCCGCGTGCAGGCCGGTGCGCACACCGGATGGCTGCGCTCCTTCCACACGGTCGAGCTCGCGGCTATTAGCGGCAACGCGCAGCCGGCGCACCTCACCGCGCGCGGTAGCGCGGGCGTCAGCGGCCGCGAGGTCAGCGCGGCCGGACGTCAGCTCGATGCGAACACCGAGCGCGGCTACCGATCGTCCCGCGCCGACCTTCAGCGCGCGTACCGCCTGGTGGACGCCATGGAGGCCGCCACCGCCCGCCTGGATCCGGGCGAGAGCCTCATGTTCATCGACGGCGGCGACATCGGTCGTGCCGGCCGCGCCTACGGGCGACCGGGCCGCATCCCGGGCGGTCCCGAAGCACCGCGCGGCGGGTCCGGCCGCAAGGCGCGCTCCGGCGTCGGCGGTCTTCTCGGCCGGCTCGGCGGCGAGGCCGCACGCCGCCTCGGCGCCGGTGACCGCGGCGGACGCATCGCGGAGTCGCTGATCACCGGCGCGACGGAGTACGTCAACCAGGTCAAGCGCAAGTTCTCGCCGCGTCAGGAGTACTTCCTCGGACGCGCCGTGGCCGCGGAGGCGATCGCCAAGTACGGGGTCGATCCCGACAACAACCGGCGCCGGTATGTCCGGCTCGTCGGCGACGCGATCGTGCGCTGCACGGCGCGCCTGCCGGGCAACTTCGGCGGCTACCACTTCGAGGTGTTGAACAGTGATGTGATCAACGGCGTAAGCGGACCCGGCGGCTTCGTCCTGGTCACGCGCGGTGCGGTCAACGCGTGTCGCAGCGAGTCCGAGCTGGCTGCGGTGCTCTCGCACGAGCTGGCGCACATCAGCATGAAGCACGGCGAGAAGATGCTCCGCAGCGGACGCGAGTTCCCCACGATGGTGAACAGCCTCGCGGGTGTCGCCGGCGCGGCGGCCGGGCAGGGACAGTGGTCGCAGGGCCTCGTTCGCTTCTTCGGCCAGGTCGCGCGCAACGTCAGCAACACCGCCATCAACCACGGCTACGGGCGGACCATGGAGTTCCAGGCCGACGGCGAGGGCAACAACATCGTCTGGGATGTCTACTACAACTGGGGCGCGATGCAGTCGTTCCTGCGGCACATGCGACCCGAGTCGCACGCGTTCGTCGGCAGTGCAACGCATCCTTCGCCCGCCGCCCGCGTGCAGGCGCTCGACCGCGTGGTTGCGCCGTGGAAGCCCTACCAACTCCGCGCGGCCGCGCAGGACGCGCGCAACAGCCGCTTCCAGAGCGGCACCGGCGTGGCGCCGCCCAAGTAGGGGCCGCACATGGCCCGAATCCCGCGCCTTCGCGTCTCGTCCGCGGTGAAACGTGCCGTGTGGGGAGGCGCGATCGGTCTGGGCGTCGCACTCCTGCTGCTGCTCTTGCGCTCGACCGAGCTCTTCGAGACGCTCGAACTGCAGCTCGTCGACATGCGCACGCGGCATCACGCGAGCCGGCGCATTCCTGATCGCCGCATCGTGATCGCGCAGATCGAAGAGACCGACGTCGCCGAGATTCAGCGCCAGCTCGCCGTCCCGTGGCCGTGGCCGCTCGAGTTCAACGCGCACATGATCGCGGTCATCAGCGAGGCCGGCGGCACGGCCGTCATGGTCGACATCTTGCACCTCGACCGCGGGGCCGGCCCTGACGACGCGGCCGACCCTGAGGCGCTGTCCCCGGCTGCACGCCAGCAGCGGGAGCTCGAGGCGGAGGAGGCGATGACGTACGCCGACGCCTTGGAGGACTTCGGCAAGGCGGCCGTTGCCTTCGAGCTCTCCAACGATCCGCAGTACGAGACACCGCGACGCGCGAGCGCGGCACGTTCGCGCCTGGGGGCGCCGAAGACCGAGCCGCCCGCTGTCGCGATCCGCCGCTCGGGTGCGCAGCTTCCGGTTCGACTCGTTACGAAGGGCGCCGCGCTCCTCGGATTCTCGAACGCCGTACCGGACATCGACGGCGTGATCCGCCGCGCACCGGTGCTGGGGAAGTGGGGCGAGCACACCGTGCTCTCGTTGCCGCTTGCGACCGCGCGCCTGGCTGTCGGAGACAAGGGACTGCCCGGGCAGGCCTTGATGGAGGACGGCAGCTTCCTCGTCAATCACCAGGAAGCCGACTTCCGCGGCGGCTACGCCCGTGTGGCGCCGCTCCAGGTTCTCTCGTGGGCGATGGAGAGAGGCCGAGAGGGCGTGTTGCCCGCGGCCGCTCGCGAGGCGCTCCAGGGCAAGATCGTTGTCTTGGGGGTGAACGTCGCGGGCATCAAGGACGTCGTCGCGTCGCCCTTTGGCGGAACGATGGACGGGCCGGTGTTCCAGGCCACGGTGCTCGACAACCTGCTGCACGGCGACGGCCGTGTACGCGCGGGGTCCACGACGAACCTCGTCGTGCTCCTTGCCTTCGCGTTGCTCGCGGGCGTGCTGGGCGCCCTGGCACGCGGGCGGTTCGTCCCGCATCTCGTGCCCGTCGGTCTCGCCGTCGCGTGCTGCTTCTTCGCCTTCCAGCTCTTCGGCGGCGGCACGTCCATCGACCTCTTCACGCCGCTCCTCGCTCTCGTCCTGACGTGGGGCGGAACGACGGCGCTGCGCGCGCTGACGGTGGGCAAGCGCAACCGCTGGTTGAAGGGCACGTTCGGCCGGTACATGGCGCCGTCGATCATCGAGGCGCTCAAGCAGGATCCGGCGTTGCTCGAGCTCGGCGGCCGCGAGCGCGAGATCAGCGTGCTCTTCAGCGACGTCGCCGGCTTTACGAGCATGTCCGCGGCGCTGGAGGCCAAGGACGTGGTCGAGCTGCTCAATCGCTACCTCACGCATCACTGCGCGGCGGTGTTGGAGGAGGGCGGCGTGGTCGACAAGTTCGAGGGCGACGCCGTCATGGCGTTCTGGGGCGATCCCGTGCCGCAGGACGATCACGCCGTGCGTGCCTGCCGGGCCGCGCTGCGCGTGCAGGCGGACCTGCCGCGGCTCGAACCGACGCTCGCGCGCTTCGGCGTCGATCACTTCGCCGTGCGCATCGGGATCAACACCGGCACCGCCGTGGTCGGCAACATGGGCAGCGACCAGCGTTTCGACTACACGTGCATGGGCGACACGGTCAACCTCGCGAGCCGGCTCGAAGGCGCGGGCAAGGCGTTCGAGACGTCCATCCTCGTCGGCGAGGCAACAGCAGCCGCCGTCCAGGACGAGATCTTGTGCAAGGGGCTCGGGCAGGCCGTTGTCGTCGGTCGCTCGGAGCCGGTCGGGGTGTTCGAGGTGCTGGCGGATCGGGCAGACGCGTCGGACAAGCTTCATGCGCACGTACAGAGCTTCGAGCGCTCGCTCGACGCAGCGCGTGCGGGTCGTCTAGAGGAAGCGCGCGAGGCACTGGCAGAAGCCGAGCGCTTGAAGCCCGGCGACGGGCCCTCGCGCTGGTTTCGCGGGGTTCTCGACGGGCTCGACGGCGCCTGGGACGGCGTGACGGTGCTCTCCGCGAAGTAGCTAGGTCTTGCGTACCGCGACCAGCGTCAGATCGTCGGTCGTCTGTTCGGCGCCCGTCCATGCGTGCAGGGCCTCGCGCACCGACAGCAGCAGCGTACCCGGATCCTCTTCGGCGCTCTTCGCGATCATGTCCTTGAGTCGCTCTTCACCGAGCAGCGTGCCGTCGGGTGCGCACGCTTCCGTGGCGCCGTCCGTGTAGAGGAAGAGCAGGTCACCCTCTTCAAGCGTCTTGGTCTCGCCGGTACGGTGGGTTCCGTCCGGCAGGACGCCGAGGATCCGGCCCGTCGATTCGAGAAGCTCGATCGTGCCATCGCGACGCCGGAGGAACGGCGGGGGGTTGCCTGCGTTCGCCCACGTCATCTCACCCGTGGCCGGATCGCAGACGGCGACGAAGAGGCACATGAAGCGCCCCGCCGACATGTCGGGCGAAAGACTCGCGTCAAGCCGGTTCACCACGTCGGCGAGCGGCGCGACCGTCGAGCAGTACGCACGCAGGAAAGCGCGCGCCTGCGCCATGATGAGTGCGGACATGAGTCCGTGCCCGGACACGTCGCCCACGACGATGGCGTAGCGGCCGCTGCCGAGCGGAATGAAGTCGTAGTAGTCGCCGCTCGCGTCCTCGCACAGCACGTTGAGGCCCGCACCGCGCAGCCCCTCGACTTCGAAGGACGACTGCTCGGGTTGGTACGCGCGCTGGACCTCTTGCACGAGCCGGATCTCGCGATCCTGGCGCTCCTTTTCGATCGCCGAGGCGTGGAGCTGTGCGTTCTCGAGCGCGAGTGCCGCGTGGACGGACAGCGAGCTGAGGTACGCCTCGTCCGAAGGGTCGAATTCGCCTTCCTGTTTGTTGAGGAGCTGGAACACGCCGACCACACTGCCCTCGCGATTGCGGATCGGGTGGCAGAGGACCTGGCGGGTGCGGTACCCGGTCTCCTTGTCCCAGCTGCGGTCGAACCGCTCGTCTTCGTAGGCGTCGCGGAGGCGAATGGTCTCACCCGTCTCTGCGACGCTGCCGGCGATGCCGCGCCCGAGCGGGAGGCGGATCTCGAGCGACTCATCCCCGCGCAGGACCTGGGACCAGATCTCGGTGCCGTCCTGGGACAACACGAAGACGGTGCCGCGGTCCGCGGCCACGCCGTCGCACGCGGCGTTCAGAATCAAGTCGAGGATCTCACCGAGATCGAGCGTCGTGTGCAGCGCGTAGCTTGCTTCGGTCAGCCGCTTCTCGCGCTCGAGCTCGCCTTCGAGGCGGATGAAGCCCGACGGCGTGGGTTTTCGTTTTTTCTGCTCGCTCATCAGAACGCGATCTCCATACCGGCTTGCAACACCCGGATCCGAGGATCGCCGAGCGCCTCCAGCTCCGCCAGCGTCTCCTCGCGCGTGGGTGCCTTGATGTGCGTGATGTAGACGGGCACGTCGTCGCGGTCCAGCTTCGTCAGCTCGCCTTGCAGCAGGGCCGGCGTCAGGTGGCCGCTCACGTGGGCGAGCTCCTCCAGGCGATCCGGGAACGACGTCTCCACGACGATGCCTCGGACGTCGGCGCCGCGGTTGTTGATCGCAGCCCAGAAGCCGTCCGTGGGACCGGTGTCGCCCGAGAAGGCGAGGACGCCTTCACCCGAGTCGAACAGCAGCGCGGCGCACGTCCCCGGATGGTCGACCGGCACCCAGGACACCGTGCATCCCGGAATCTCCCGGCGGCGCCCGTTCTCGAACGGGACGTAGCGCAGTACGGGGTTCTCTCGCGAGGGCAGCTTCGTGAAGTCGGGCCAGACGACATCGTTCAGTACGTGTGCCTGAAGCGCCGCCAGCGTCTCGGGCGTGGCGTGGACGTGCACGGGATTGCTGCGTCGACCGAAGATGTTCTCGGCGAAGAACGCCAGGTCTTTCACGTGGTCGAGATGCGCGTGGCTCAGGAAGATGTCGTCGACGGCCGTTTGCGCGTCGACATCGAGCAGGGAGGCCGCCGAGCCCATCTCCAGCAGGGCGCGTTCGCCCAGGAGGAAGCTGCACGTGCGGTGGCCGGGCGCTTCGCTTCCCGAGCAACCCAGGACGGTGAGGAACATAGGCGGCATCCTACGAGGCATCGCGCGTGCGGTAGGGTGATGGCATGCGGTTGGGGCTCACATTTCTGCTCGTCCTCTGTGCCGCGGTCCCTGCGCGCGCCGGCCCGCCGGTAGGGGAGCCGGCGCCGCCGATCGAGATCGGACGGTGGGTGCACGCGCCGGACGGAGAGACACTGGCGCAGCTCTACGGCCGCGTGGTCGTGCTCTTGTTGGAGGGCGCCTGCGACCTCGGCGACGAGAGCGCCGTCCAGCGCTGGAACGACCTGCGCGCGGCCTATCTCGAGAAGGGCTGCCGCGTGGTTGCCGTGCTCCAGCGCGAACCGAAGGAGGTCTCGGAGCGCATCGAGTTCTCGCTCGCTGTAGCGAAGACACCCGCCTACGGCGGTGGCGCCGCGGTCATGATCGCGCCCGACGGCAAGCTCGCCTGGCACGGGGAGCCCGGGGCGATCCCCGAGGACCTGCTCGCCAAGCTCGTGAAGAAGGCCAAGGAGCATGCGCTCCCGAAGCTGGATCCGGCGGTCAAGGACGCCGCTTCGCTCTTCAAGAAGGGCAAGATCTGGGACGCGAAGGACCTCGCCGACGTCACCGAGCATCCCGATGCCAAGCTGATCTCGAAGTGTGTCAGCGAGCGCATTGCCTACCGCGTGCGCCAGGCGCAGCGCGCGAAGGACGGGGGCGATCTCGGCGAGTGGATGGTGCATCTCAAGTGGCTCTCGCGCTATGCACGCGGCGGCGTCGAGGGCGACGACGCGGACATCGCGCTGCACAAGCACAAGGGAGACAAGCAGCTGAAGAAGGAGGTCAGCGCGGCCAAGACCTACGTGCGTCTGCGCGCAGACCTCCTGAAGACCAAGGGCAAGCGCAAGAAGATCGACGCGCTCGTGAAGAAGGCCGAGCGATTCGTGGAGCGCTACGCGGGCACGCGTGGCGCCGAGCGCGCGGCACGGCTGGTCAAGGCCGTCAAGACCGATCCGGCACTGGCCCAGCTCCGCCGCTTCATCGCCAAGGAGAAGATCGACACCAAGGGATCGTCATGGCGAACCAGCCTGCCCAGGCCGCCGCAGGTCGCGTTCTCCAAGGACCGCAAGTACTTCTGGAATTTCGAGACCAGCGAAGGGCCGCTGCGCTTGCGTTTCTATCCCGACGTCGCGCCGATGCATGTCTCGAGTCAGATCTACCTCACCGAACTCGGGTTCTTCGACGGCCTTACGTTTCACCGCGTCATTCCCGGCTTCATGGCGCAGGGCGGGTGTCCGTCGGGCTCGGGTTCCGGCCATCCCGGCTACAAGTACGATGGCGAGTTCGACGACGGGGCAAAACACGATCGCGCCGGCATCCTGAGTGCGGCTCACTCCGGACCCGGCACCGACGGCAGCCAGTTCTTCATCACATTCGGTCCGGCCTCGCACCTCGACGGCAAGCACACCGTCTACGGCGAGTTGGTCGCCGGCGAGAAGACCCTCAAGATGATCGAGAAACTAGGTAGCTCCGGCGGTCCGACGAAGAAGACGATCACCATCGAGAAGGCCACGATCAGCGTCGAGTAGCCTGCTGCCGCCGTGGGGGAGGCAGTGCGTAGGATCGACGCATGGTGGCCCGCCCGAACAAGCCCGAGCCGCGCTGGTACCTGCGGGACGGGGACCACGTGGACGGGCCGCACCCGCAGTCACGCCTCCTTCAGTGGCACGCCGAAGGGCGCCTCTCCGACAGCGTGCTGTTGTCGCGCGACGGACAGAAGTGGCAGCGCGTGCGGTGGCCCTCGCGCACGGCAAGGCGTCAGTCGTAACTGCGTAGCCCTCACGTGTGCCGGGCTCCATGGAAGCCGCCGCCGCCGACGCGCGTGGTCGCTACTTCTTGCGCGTGTACTTCATCTTGATGACGGGCTTGCCGTTCGCGCCGATCTGGAGGTCCCAGATCTCGGCGTGGAAGCAGTTCTCGTCCACCTTCTCGATCTGGACCTTCACGGGCTTGTTGAAGGTGTCGTCCAGCCACTCGTTGATCGTGCCGTACTGCGTGAAGACCTTGTCGTTCGGGTCGACCTTGACGCCGCGGAACATGTTCATCGACGTGTCGCCGTTGGTGACGCCGCAGCTCACGTAGTTCTTCGTGTGGTTGTCGTAGCCGTGCAGCAAGAAGCCGTGATAGTCCCCCATGTAGGGAATGGGCTTGAGCGACTTCATCTCCTCGCTCATCCAGCGCCCGGGAATGACCCACCGGAACGTCGACGTCATCGGCGTGGGGGGCGTCGTCGTCGACTTCCCGTCCGGTTGGTTCATCACGAAGCTCCAGGCGACGTCCCACGTGCCCTCGAAGAACTTCATGGCCTCGTGCTGCGGCCCGGGGGACCGGATCTTCTTGATGCGCTCCATGCGGGCGGCCTGCGGGTCCGTCTTGCCTTCCTCGGACTCGGCGAACTGCTGGCCGAGTACGACGGCGAAGAGAAGGGCGAACGCCAGAGTGAAGTGCGAGAGTCTCATGGGGTACCTCGTGAGTCCGGACCGCCCTGCTGTCGGTCCAGCTCCGCCGTCACACGGAGAACGTCGTAATAGGCCAGGCGCCTTGCGAAGCAGCCGTACCGGCCGTCTCCGCGGAGCGTGTCTTCGAAACGGGCATGGGCGGCTTCGAGCTCCGCCTCGAGCGCGCCAACACGGTCGTGCGGCGGCTGCGGCGCCGCCATCGGGAGCACGATGGCGGCGAGGAGCAGGATCGCGGGCGCCGCGAGCCACGTTGCGCGTCCCGCCGGCCGGCTCCCGTGGCGCTCCAAGGCGGCAAGGCGCGCGAGCACGGTGCTCGGCTGCAACAGGAACCCCGCGGCTGCGCCGGCCGGACGCGGCCCCTGCAGCATGCGTCGGGCGTGTTCGAGGAGCGTCTCGCGATACGCCGTGCTGCTGCCGAGCGC
>JANQJW010000098.1 GCA_028281445.1 Planctomycetota bacterium
GTGAGAACAAGCGCTTGCGCATGGAGCGGGACTTCCTGAAAAAAGCCGCAGCCTTCTTCGCCAGAGAGGAAAGCTCGAAGCCTTCGAGCTGATCGAGGCGGAGAAGGCCAATCTCCCGCTGCGGTTCATGTGCCGGCTGCTGGGCGTGTCTTCGAGCGGCTTCTATGCCTGGCGCAAACGGCCGCCGTCCCGGCGCAGAGTCGAGAACCAGAGGCTCGTGCGAGAGATCCGCGAGATCCATCAGCTCAGCCGTGGAACGTACGGCAGCCCTCGCGTGCATGCCGAGTTGCGCTCTCGCAAGCGCCCGGTCGGGCTGAACCGCGTCGAGCGGCTGATGCGCGAGAACGGCATCTCAGCGCGTCTGAAGCGCCGTTGGCAGAAAACCACGGACTCGAAGCACACGCTGCCCGTGGCGCCCAACACGCTCGATCAGCAGTTCGACGTGAAGGCGCCCAACCGCGTCTGGGCCACGGACATCACCTACGTCTGGACGCTCGAGGGCTGGCTGTACCTGGCGGTCGTCGAGGATCTGTTCTCGCGGCGCATCGTCGGCTGGTCGATGGCGAAGCACATGCGCACCGAGCTGGTGCTCGATGCGCTCGACATGGTGATTGGAAACCGGCTCGTCGAAGGCGAGTTGATGCATCACTCCGATCGTGGCAGCCAGTACGCCAGCTTCACTTACCAGAAGCGGCTTGAGGAGCACGGCATCACGTGCAGCATGAGTCGGCGTGCGAGCTGCCTGGACAACGCCGTCGTGGAGAGCTTCTTCGGAACCCTCAAGCAAGAGCTCGTGCATCGCTCGACCTGGATCTCGCGAGAGCAGGCGATGTCGGCCATTCACGAGTACATCGAGGTCTTCTACAATCGCTGGCGTAGGCACTCGACGTTGGGCCAGGTGTGCCCGGCCGAGTACGAGAGAAACCACAACCAAACTGCTGCAGATGCAGCGTAGGCAGGTGTCCACCAAGACGGGGGAAGCTCAGTCCACGTCCGTGCCGTCCACCGTCACCTTGTCGATCTGCGCCGTAGCGCCGACGTAGGCGTACTCGTAGACCGTGTTGCCGCGGCCGTCCTCGATGTCGGTCAGGCGGTGTGACGTGTCGTAGGTGAGCGTCGTCGTGATGCCGCTCGTCTGCTGGGCCGTCGTGGGTGTGTCGATCGTCGTGAGGTTGCCATCGGTGTCGTAGCCGAGCTCCCACGTGCGTCCGCACGGCATCTCGATCTCGCTCAGGAAGCCGTCGCCGTTGTGCGTGAAGGACCAGTCGCGGCCGCGCGTGTCCGTCAGGCCCGTGATCTGGTAGCTGCCGTTGTAGGTGAAGTCGAGCTCGTTGCCGTTGCGGTCGGTGTACTTGTCCGGCATGCCGTTCGTGTCGAAAAGGATCTCGTTGCCTTGCTTGTCCGTGAGCTTGTAGGGCGAGTTGCTCGTCAGCGTGTACATGGCATCGATGCTGCAGTCGTCCGTCGTGTAGCCGCCGGAGCCGTCGGTCTCGAACGTGTAGATCAGACCCTCGGGCGTGCGGATGTAGATCTCCGTGCCGCCCCCTGGGAGTCCGGGTCGGACGTGTTGATGATGTTCTCTTCGGCCGTCCACTCGAAGCTCAGCACGTTTCGGCGGCCGACCTGGGAGAAGCCCTCGATGTCGCTGCGATGCGAGATCGAGACGTCGAAGTCCTGAACCAGGCCCTTGCCGCTCGTGATGTGGAAGGTCTCCAGGAGCACGCCGGTGAGGACGCTGACGTTCTCCTGGGTCCAAACGGACGGGCGCGGGCAGCCGCAGCCGCAGGATGCGCACTCGACCACGGACGAGGTGTTGTCCCACCAGGGATCCACGAAGCTGGTGGCCTCGGCCGGGCGCGGGGTCGGCACCAGCAGGGCCGAGAGCCCGATCAAGAGGCCCAGGGTGAGGACATAGGGACCGAAACGACGAATCTGGCGTGCCATGAAGCGTCTCCAGTTCGCGGCGCCGAGGGCGTCGTTGCCTCCCGGGCGCCACAGACTCCCTTCTGCGCCGGAGTGCAGCGGGCGCAACGCGCGAACCGGATTCGCCGTCACCGTCTTGCAACCGTTCTGCACCCCGGACGTTTCCGTTGCAGGTACCCTGCGCGTGTCGACCTTGTGTGGAATGCGAGGCGATGGAGAAGATCAGAGTTCTTGTTGCTGCCGGTGATGAACGTGCGCGCGAAGTGCTGAGTGGACTGCTGCGCAACGACCCCGCCGGCTACGAGGTGCTGGCGCGCGGTGCCGCGCCCGGTGCCTTCATCGAATTGCCGAGCGTGCGCCCGCACTTGATCGTGATGCACGCGTCCGGCAACGGCGCCGAGTACGCGCCCGTCATCAAGACGCTGCGCGCCACCGATGAGGGAAACGACGCCGGCGTCCTTGTCGTCGTCCCGGCCGGAGACAATCGTGGTCTCGAGGCACTCCTTCACGCCGGAGCAAACGGCGTGCTGCCGGGCGATGAGGTGTCGGCGGACGCCCTGTGTACGCGGACGCGCAACGTCCTCGAACACGTTCTGCCACGGTGGCGCACGCGCCGAGCGTGCGGGAGCCTCGTGCTCTCGATGGCGGAGCGCAGCGTAGAGGTTGGTAGTCGCAGGCTGCCTCTGAGCCCTGCGCTCTTCGACTCGCTGCACAGACTCGTCGCGTCGCGCGGGTCCGTGGTCTCGTACCACGACCAGGCCGGCGCGGACGAGGGCGTGCCCGCCGCCCGTGCACGCAGCCGCGCCAAGGCGCGCATCAGCCGGCTCCGGAAGCTCCTGGGCCCGCTGGACTGCTGCATCGAGAGCGCACGCGGCGTCGGATACCGCCTGCTCGATGGTCCCGACGAGGGCTGAAACCCCGCTCGCCTCCTCCGGTATGGCACCCTGGAAGTCACGGAGGACCGAAACGATGTCCATACAAACCCTGTTGTCCGGCCTGGCACTCACCGTCGCGGTGGGGGCGGGCGCTGTGCTCTACACCCAGAACCAGGACCTCAAGGAACGGCTCGCCACCGTCGAGTCCCTAACGACCGCCAACGCCGACGCGGGCGACACGGCGATTGCCGGGAGCCCGCAGCTCTCGGGCGGCCGCACCGCGCGCGAGGTGGCAGAGGTCCGGCGACTGACGAACGGCCTCGTCAAGCGGCTCGACGAGCAGGAGACGCGCATCAAGGCGATCGCCGAAGGCACAGGCGACGGCCCTGCAACGGGAGCCGCTGCAGCAGCATCGTTGCGTACGCCGGCGTTCCAGGAGGCGGTGCGCGAGGTCGTACTCGACATGGCCGGCAACGACGTCACGTTCCGTAGCAAGGTCGGGACGCAGGATCGGACGAAGGTGCCGAAGAACGCGCCGTTCTCCAAGCTCGCTGACGTGCTCGAGCTCGACGCCGCACAAGAGAGCCAGATGAGCAAGGACCTCCAGGAGATCCAGCAAGACCTCTTCGGGATCTTGTCCGAGGAGCGCGACGACGGCGTCGTGCCGATGGAGATGATCGCCGAGGCCGAGAGCCTCAAGGACGGGGACCCCAAGAAGGGCCAGATCTTCATCAAGCTCTTCACGTTGAAGATGCCCGGGTCGGACAACACGTACATGGAGCACGCCGCGAAGCTCCAGACCGACTTCCGCAAGAAGACCAAGGAGTACCTGCGCCCGGCGCAGCTCGAGGTGTGGCAGAACCTTGAGGTCGATCTGTTCAGTATCAAGTTCGACTAGGTGCTTCCGCAGAGACACAGAGGCGCAGAGCGATGCTCCACGACTGTGCGCAGCTCGTGTTGGATTCGGATTCCCGCCCAAGACCTCCAAGAGGCAGTTCTCGAGTCGTAGGGTAGTTGCGCTCTGCGCCTCCGCGCCTCTGTGGAGGGAATTCCTGTTTCTCCTGTCGCGAGCTGCGCGGGAATCCGGATCACCGGCTGGACCGAACGAGGAAACAGCCATGAACCGCACCCTGCCGATGATCGACACGCTGGAGACGCTCACGCCGGAGCTCTCGGACATCGCCCGCGAGATGGCGTTCGCCTATCGGCTCGTCGACCTACGGCGGACCACCGACCGGACGGCCGCCGGCAAGCAGGCCCTGCTCCAGGCCGTCTGCGAGGTGCGCAAGCACGTCGCGGCCGTCGAGCGCCTGGGCGGCTCGGTCACGTCGTTCATGCCGCTGCGGGTCGAATTCCACGCCGTGCGCGGCGGCCGGCGCATGCACGCCACGGGGGTCGACGGCTCGCGCTCACGGTTCGTCTGGCGCGAAGAGGATCAGCGCGGCGCGGGTCCCGCCTCGGGTGGCTGGTTCGACGTCCTCGGCCGCGAGCTGGGCCTTCAGGTGGCGTAGTCGTTGGTTGGCGCGGACGGGCACAAGGCCAGTCCCTACAGCCCAAGGGACGTCGGTTAGAGCGACACGACCTTCGTGGCCGTGGCCTGCGCGGCGAAGATGTCGCCCATGCCGCCGATGACGCCGACACGGACGGCGTCGGCGAGACCGAGTGCATCGATGCACGTCTTGCAGAGGATGAGGTGCACGCCCTCACGCTCCAACGCAGCGAGATCCTCCAGCACCGGTGAGCCCTCGCATGCGAGGCGCACGCCGTCGGTATAGAACGTCATCGCGCCCGGGTAGCGCTTGTTCTCGATGCACATGCGCAGCCACGTGCCCGCCAGCTTGAGCTGGAGCGCCTCGTCTCCGGCATGCCCGATGCCGTAGCGCGTGAAGGCAACGAGTGTGTCTTTCACGATTCCGATTACCCCATGTGCGGGTAGCGCCAGTCGTTCGGCGGAACGAACGTCTCCTTGACCGTGCGCGGAGCGACCCAGCGCACGAGGTTCTGGACGCCGCCCGCCTTGTCGTCGGTACCCGACGCACGCGCGCCGCCGAAGGGCTGCTGATTCACCACCGCACCCGTGGGCTTGTCGTTGATGTAGAAGTTGCCCGCGGCGTGCCGCAACGACTTGGCCATCCGCTCCGCCAGCACGCGGTCCCGCGCGAAGATCGCGCCGGTCAGGGCGTACGGGCTCGTCGTGTCGCAGAGATGCAGGGCGTCGTCGAGCTTGTTCGCGTCGTAGACGTGCACCGAGAGGACCGGCCCGAAGATCTCCTCTTCCATCGTGATGAAGCGCGGGTCCTCGCACTCGACCAGCGTGGGCTCGACGAACCAGCCGACGTCCTTGCTGTAGCCGCCCCCGGCGAGGATCTTCGCGCCGGCCTTGGCCTTGTGGACGTAGCCGGTGATGTCGTTGTAGGCGTTCTCGTCGATCACGGCGGCCATGAAGTTCGACCAGTCCGTGGGGTCGCCCATCTTGATCTTGCCGATCTCCGCAACGAGCTTGTCGCGCACCTCGGGCCAGATCGAGTCCGGCACGTACATGCGGCTCGCCGCCGAGCACTTCTGCCCCTGGAACTCATACGCCCCACGGAGCGCGGCGACGACGAGCGCGTCCTTGTCCGCGGACTCATGCGCGAAGATGAAGTCCTTGCCGCCCGTTTCGCCGACGAGACGCGGGTACGTGCGGTACTTAGGCAGGTTCTCCGCGGTCTGTCTCCAGAGGAGCTGGAACACCGCGGTCGAACCGGTGAAGTGAAGGCCCGAGAAGTGCTCGGAGCCGAAGACGCTCTCAGTCATCTCGGCGGGCCGGCACGGGACGAAGTTGATGACGCCCGGCGGCAGGCCCGCTTCTTCGAGCAGCTTCATGACGTAGTAGTTGCTGAGCATCGCCGTGCGCGCCGGCTTCCACAGTGCGACGTTGCCCATCAGCGCAGGTGCGGTCGGCAGGTTGCCGCCGATGCTGGTGAAGTTGAACGGCGTGATCGCGCAGACGAAGCCCTCGAGCGGACGGTGGTCGACGTAGTTCCACATGCCCTCGTTGCTGGCGGGCTGCTCGGTGTAGACCCGGTTCATCGCGAGCCACGCGTTGAACCGCCAGAAGTCGATCAACTCGCACGCCGCGTCGATCTCGGCCTGGTAGCACGTCTTGGACTGGCCGAGCATCGTCGAGGCGTTGACGCGGTCGCGCCACGGGCCGGCCAGCAGGTCGGCGGCCTTGTTGAACACCGAGGCGCGTACGTGCGGTGCCGTCTCGCTCCACTCCTTCCACGCTTCCTGCGAAGCCTTCACCGCGTCGCCGAGGATCTCGGCGGAGGCGGCGTGCACGTTGGCGAGGTGGAGAGAGTGGTCGTGCGGCGCGCGAATGTCGTAGGTCTCGCCGGTGCGCACTTCCTGGCCGCCGATGATGCACGGGATGTCGAGCGTCTCGCCCGCCATGGACTGGATGCACGCCTTGAGCGATTCCGTCTCGGCGGATCCGGGTGCGTAGGAACCGACGGGCTCGTTCTGCGGCTCGTCCAGGCGGAAGACGGTGTTCAGCATGCTCAAGACTCCAGCGGGCACCCTTCGACTCGCCCTCGCAGGGCTCGGAGCTCGCTCAGGGTCGAAGAGTCTACCGCTTGGTCGTCCGCTTCTTCAGTTCGGCCACGGCCGCATCCAGGGTCGGATCCCCCGTACCCTTGTGCTCGACCACGATGTCCGGTTGCACGCCGCGGCGCTCGATCGAGGTGCCGTCCGGCAGCAGCGACATCCAGCGGGAGTAGTGCACCGAGACGCCGTTGGGCAGATGCACGGGCATGGGGTTGCCGCTCGCTCCGCGCGTCGGCTGGCCGATCAGCACGGCATGGGGCAGCGCCTTCATGATCATCGCGAAGCCCTCGCCACTGCTCACACAGCCGGGCCCGATCAGCACGGCGACCGGCTTGGTGTAGGGGGCCTCGTCCTTGTGCGCTACGGCGTAGCGCCGGGGCCCCTCGGTGAGATGGCGATGCTCCGGTCCGTTGCGCCAGCGCGAGCGGCCGTAGAGGGTCAGTTCTTTGGTGAAGTAGCTCGCGAGTCGCTGCGCACGGATCTCGGCGCCGCCGCCGTTCGCACGGAGGTCGAGGACGAAGCCGGGCGCGTCACGCAGCGAGCGCAGCGCCATCTCCGCTGCCTGGAACTGCGGTTGGCTTTGCTGCAACGACGCGATGGCCAGGAAGCCGAAGCCGCCGTCCTTCGTACGTCCCGCGAGCGCGTTGGGACCGAGCTGGCGCAGCTCCTCGAGCTGCAACGCGGTCGTGGGGTAGCGGACGTTCTTTTCGACGTCCCACGACATCGACGGGATGCGCCGTCCGCCGGGGATCTCCGTGCTGACGTGCAGGTCCTCGAGGTTTGCGAGCAGCGGCTGGATCGCGATGGCGAACGCCTCCGGATCCTTGGCGCTCTTCTCCGCGCGCTCGCGATGCTCGTCGGCGAGCTTCTTCCAATTGATGCCGTGCGCCTCGAAGAACGTGTAGTTGCGATCCATGTCCTGGATGAGCACGTCGTAGCTCTCTTCCGGCTGGACCGCGCGGATCTTCACGTCGCGCACGCGCAGCACGCCCGTCATCGAGAGGAAGATCAGTACTTCGCTGCGCGCGGTGTTCTGGGGCACGCGCACGAACTGCGTTTCGCGCACGAGGTCGCGACGCATCACATCGCGGAAGGTGAACTGCAGTCGCTTGCCCTGCGCGTCCTTGAACATCATGCCGACGTAGCAGCTTCCGAACTGGCCGGGATCGACTTGGCGACCCTGCGCGCCGGCTTCGTAGTCGAGCCGGTAGTACCCACCGGGGACGAGGTCGACGGCTTGCGAGACGAGCCGCCAGAGGCCCGTGTCTTTCGTACCGACCAACTGCAGGCCGCCCCCGTCCAGCGGCGCGAGCCGCGACCAGGTGCCGCTGTCGTTGCTCTTGGCGCCCTGGCCGAGCAGCCAGCCTTTCGGAGTGCTGCCGTCCCAGCCGCGGAGGTCGCCGTTGACCAGGAGCGGCTTGTCCTTGGCCTGCGCGGCGTCCAAACAGACCAGAACGACAGCCAGAGTGAAGATCGCGCGCAGCGGCATGCTGTCTCCCGGGGGGCGGATGCCCGCAGAACGGTACAATGCGCGCCGCGCCGCCGCTTGAAAGGAGGTAGTGGGAACTCTAACTGTCGCGCGGGCTCCTGCCGCCCAGATGCGTCCCGAGGAAGTGCGCGCTCGTGATCGGGTTGCCGGGGCGAAGGCGCCGCAAGGCCGATGAGGACGCCGCGTGGTCGTCCACGCAAGGACGAAAGCGCAGCGGTCGGCACAGCGCCGCCGAGCATCCGGCAGGCCGCACTCTGTGCGGATCCGGAGACTGACCCACTACTTGAAAGGAGTGTTTGATGAGCCGCATCCCTCTGGTGGAGAAGAGCGACGCGTCGGGCGAAGTGGCGGAGACCTTCGACGCCCTCGAGGCCAACTTCGGGAAGATTCCCAACCTCTTCAAGACCCTCGCGCGCTTCCCCCCGGCCATGCGTCCGATGTGGAAGCTCTTCGACGCGCTCTACAACAAGTCCGATCTCGATCCCCGGATGCTCGAGCTCGTGATCATCCAGGTCGCCTACAGCTACCAGAGCCACTACTGCCTGACGATCCACAAGGCGTTCGCCCTCGAGCGCGGTCTCTCCAACCAGGAGATCAAGAGCATGATGGATCCGGCGACCTGGAGCCGGTTCCCCGAGAGCGAGCAGGCGCTGCTCGCCTACGTCGCCGCCTACGAAGAGGACTCCAACAAGATCCCCGACGAGGTATTCGATGCCATGCGCGCGCACTACACCGAGTCGCAGATCGTGAACCTGACGATGCTGATGGGGCTTGCGTGCCTCTACGGCCAGACGGCCAACGCCTTGCAGATCCCGATCGACAGTTTCATCGGGGCCTCGGCGACCTCGTAGGGTGCCTCCGTGACCGGACGGCTACGCGCCACGACGCGCGTGGACCGCTTTCGCGGCGCGATGCGCCGCGGCGGGAGGGCACAAGGCCCTCCCCTACATGAGTCGGGTCAGGTTCCGCATGCCGATGTTCGGCATCGGTCCCGCGGTGTACAACCTCGACAATGCTCTTGGCCATGGGGACCACCGGCTGGCTGATCGCAATCGGCGTGATCGTGCTCTTGTGGGTGATCGTCACCTTCAACGCCTTCGTGCGGCTCGGAAACAAGGTCGACGAAGGCTTCAGCGGGGTGGACGTCCAGCTCAAGCGGCGCCACGACCTCGTCCCGAACCTCGTGCGCGTCGTCAAGGGCTACGCCAAGCACGAGAAGGAAACGCTCGAGGGCGTCATCGAGGCCCGCAACCAGGCGCAGGCTGCGGACAAGATCGAAGACCGCTCCGAGCGCGAGAGCACGCTCGCTGGTTCGCTCGGCAAGCTCTTCGCCCTCGTCGAGCAGTACCCCGACCTCAAGGCCGACAAGAACTTCCGCAAGCTCCAGGAAGACCTCGTCGAGATCGAGGACGCGCTGCAATACGCGCGGCGCTACTACAACGGCACCGTGCGCGACTACAACACGCGCATCCAGCGTTTCCCCGCGAACGTGCTGGCCGGACTGATCGGCCGCAAGGACCGCGAGTTCTTCCAGCTCGAGGACGACGCGGAGCGCCACGCGCCCGCCGTCTCCCTGGACAGTTGAGGGCCGCGGCCGTCCGGTCGCGCGCCACCGGAGGTCGACCATGAAGTGGTTCTGTCTCGCCGTCTCCCTCGTCGCGGCGTTCTTCGTCCTCGCACCCGACGCGCACGCGCGCACGATGGAGATCGAGTCCTACGACGTCGACATCTACATCGAAGCCAACAGCGAGATCCGCGTCGTCGAGAAGATCCGCGTCAAGTTCCAGGGCAAGTGGAACGGGATCCTGCGCAACATCCCCTACGGCTATCGCTACCCGTCGGGACTGCGCGGGACGGTCGATCTGCGCCTGCGCTCCATTCAGGACGATCAAGGCAACGACCTCCAGTACTGGAAGAAGGATCAGCGCGGCGAGATCCGGCTCAAGATCAAGGTGCCGGGCGCGCACAACGCAACGCGCACGGTCGTGATCACCTACAAGGCGCGCAACGCGATGCGGCAGTTCAGCGGCGACGACTCGCCCGACTTCGGGGCGCATGACGAGCTCTATTGGAACGTGACCGGCTTCTGGCCCGTGACGATCAAGCGGGCGACGGCGACCGTCCACCTGCCCGACGCACAGATCGCGCCGGAAACCGTCAAGACGCGCGCGCTGACGGGCAGCTACGCGGCCGCGCTGTCCGACGCCGTCGCCACGAAGAGTGCGGGTCGCATCCAGTTCGTGACCAACGAGCCGTTGCGGCCGTACGCGAACCTGACTGTCGTCGTCGGCTTTCCGACCGGCCACATCGACTACCCCGGGCCGATCCAGCAAGCGATCTGGTTCGCGCAGGTCAACTGGTTCCTTCTCATTCCGCTGGGCCTGCTGGGGTTGTGGTTCTTCTTCTGGTGGGTCTTCGGCCGCGACCCGATGGGCCGCCGCACGGTGATTCCCGAGTTCGAGCCGCCGATGGGGTTGACGCCGGCCGAGGTGGGCGTGCTGCTCGACGACAAGCTCGACAAGCACGACGTGACGGCCGGCATTGTCGGTCTTGCGGTCGCCGGGGTATTGACGATCAAGGAGAAGGGCAAGAGCCGCCGTTTGCTCCTGCATCGCGACAAGCTGGGGCAGGCCGACCTGTCGGCGTTCCAGTACAAGCTGGTCGACGGCATCTTCGGCGACGACAAGGACTCGGTCCGGATGTCGTCGCTCAAGTACAAATTCTATCGGAAGCTCGATGGCCTCCGCGGGACGATCCTGCACGGCCTCGTCAAGCGACGTTTCTTTCCGCACCGGCCGGACAACGTCATCAGCGGCTGGATCGCGACGACGATCATCGTGCTGCTCGGCGCCGGCATCGTCGGCTTCTTCGGGCAGTTCCCCATGCCGTACTGGATCGCCCTGGGCGTGGTGCTGATTCCCATGCTGATCTTCGCGCGCCACATGCCGCGGCGCACGAAGCGCGGTCTCGACGCGCTTGCGCGCGTGAAGGGCATGCAGGAGTACATGGTCACGGCGGAAGAGAGCCGCATGAAGTCGCTGCCCATGGAGACCTTCGAGCGCCTGCTGCCGTACGCGATCGCGTTCGGGATCCACGACCGCTGGATCAAGGCCTTTGCCGGCCTCTTCGATGCCAACCCCGAGTGGCTCGACACCGACCGTACGGACTGGGGACCGCGTATCTTCCGTCGGAGCATCAACGACCTCGGAAGCGACGTCAGCTCGAACATGTACTCCGGCCCGCGCCCCGCGAAGACCTCCGGCGGCTCGTCCGGGGGCTGGGGCGGCGGCTGGAGCGGCGGCAGCGGGTTCTCCGGCGGCGGGTTCTCGGGCGGTGGCGGCTTCTCCGGAGGTGGTTTCGGCGGTGGTGGCGGCGGCGGTTGGTAGACGGGAAAACCGCTGGACCGGCGCGCGCGCAATCTGCATAACAGCGGGGCGTCAACCCAAAGGAGCTGATCCATGCCCGACCTCAAAGGCACCCAAACGCACCAGAACCTGAAGGAAGCCTTCGCCGGCGAGTCGCAGGCCAACCGGCGGTACCTGTACTTCGCAAAGGTCGCGGACGTGGAGGGGTATCCCGAGGTCGCGGGCAACTTCCGCGAGACGGCGGAGGGCGAGACCGGTCACGCACACGGCCATCTCGACTACCTCAAGTCCGTCGGCGATCCGGCAACCGATCTGCCGATCGGCGACACCGAGAACAACCTCAAGTCGGCCGTCCACGGTGAGACCCACGAGTACACCGAGATGTATCCCGGCATGGCGAAGACGGCGCGCGAAGAAGGCTTCGACGAGATCGCCGACTGGTTCGAAACCCTGGCCAAGGCCGAGAAATCTCACGCCGGCCGATTTGAAGAGATGTTGAAGAGCATCACCTAGCTAGCACCTCATGAACGACTCCGGGCGCGTAGCCCACCAGCCGACGGACGGTCTCACGTACGACCCGTCCGACGCCAAGTACTGGGATGCGGGCGCGCTGCGCCAGGAGGTGCGGCGCGTCTTCGAGATCTGCCACGAATGCCGCATGTGCTTCAAGTACTGCGACGCGTTCCCCTCGCTCTTCGCGATGGTCGATGCCAACGGCGGCCAGGTCGCCAAGATCACCGACGAGCAGACGAGCGAAGTGTTCGGCCAGTGCTTCCAGTGCAAGCTCTGCGAGGTGCAGTGCCCGTACACGCCTGAAGACGGGCACGAGTACCAACTCGACTTTCCCAAGCTCGTTCATCGCCACGACGCGCAGTCGTTTCGAAAGGACGGCGCGTCACGCCGCGACAAACTGCTGGGAGACCCCGACAAGGCCGGCGCCCTGGCGCGCATGAGCTTCGGCCTCGCCAACACGATGAACCGCGTCAAGCTCCATCGCTGGTTCCTCGAGAAGGTCCTGGGCATCCATCGTGAGAAGGACCTGCCCGAGTTCGCGGGCACGACGTTCGAGAAGTGGGCCTCGAAGCAGGGCAAGCTGCGCGAGGAGCCCGGCGCCGAGGCGGTGCTGTTCCAGACGTGCTACGTCCAGAACAACGAGCCGCAGATCGGGCGCGACACGCTCGAGGTCTTCGACAAGAACCAGGTGGACCTCGCGTGTGTCAAGGGGCTCAAGTGCTGCGGCATGCCCGCCTGGGAGTACGGCGATATCGACGCCGTGCGCGAGAACGCGGCGCACAACCTCGACGTCCTCATGCCGCACGTCGAAGCCGATGCGAAGGTCGTGGCGATCAACCCGACGTGCTCCATGATGCTGCGCACCGAGTACCCGAAGCTGCTCGAGGGTAAGGACCGCGAACGTGCCGAGGTGCTGAGCGCGGCGGTCGTCGACCCGAACGAGTACATCTGGTCGATTCGCGACGAAGAACGTTTCAACACCGACTTCAAGAGCACGCCGGGCGAGAAGGTCGCCTATCACGCGCCTTGCCACCTCCGAGCGCAGCGCATCGGCTTCCGGGGGCGGGACCTCATGCGCAAGATCCCGGGCGTGAAGCCCCAGATGACCATGGAGTGTTGCGGACACGACGGCACGTACGCGATGACGGTCGAGGGCTATGAGACCTCCAAGCGGATCGGCAAGAAGGCGTTCGATGGCATGCAGGGTGCCGATGCCGGGGTATGGGTAACGGACTGTCCGCTGGCCGCGATCCAGTTCGGCCAGCACGCCGGCCGCAAGCCCATGCATCCGATGTCGGTTCTCGCGCGCGCGTACCGCGCGGACGGGTTCCCGGCGCCGATCGCGTCCGATGGAGACGAAGAATGAAGGCGGTGTCCCGCGAATCGATCCTCGACCTCCAGCGCTACGAAGAGCAGCGGAACGCGATCCGCGCGCACATCTTCGAGGTCAAGGCCGCGCGACGCATCCACTTGGGCGACTACCTGACGTTTCTCTTCGAGAACGCGGAGACGATCCGCTACCAGGTCCAGGAGATGTGCCGCGCCGAGCGGCTCTGGAAGGACGAGGACGTCGAGCGCGAGCTCCGCACGTACAACGCCTTGCTCGGAGGCGCAGGCGCGCTCGGCTGCACGCTCCTGATCGAGATCACCGACGCTCGGGAACGCGGACCCAAGCTCCAGGCGTGGCGGGATCTGCCCGAGCATCTCTACGCCGTCCTGGAAGACGGGAGCCGCGTGCGGCCGCGGTTCGACGAGGGCCAGCGCGACCTCGAGCGGCTCTCCGCGGTCCAGTTCCTGCTGTTCGACACGCAGGGCACCGTGCCGGTGGCCCTCGGCACCGACTTCGCCCCGCTGGCCGGCGAGGTGGCGCTCACCGAGGCGCAGCGCGCCGCCCTGGCTGCCGACCTCGCTTCCTGACTCGCCTTCTCTTGCGCGCTGCGAGCCGTGGGCCCTAGGATGCGCGCGCCCAACCCGACCCCGACCCTCGGAGACATCATGCGCACCTTCACCTTCGGCCTCGCCTTCCTTGCAGCTCTCACCCTGACCGCGTGCGGCGGCGAAGGGGGTGGCGGCGGCGGCCCCGAGGGCAAGTACAACATCGATCGCGACCATCTCGAGAAGGCGGCGATGGAGCAGGCCAAGAAGGAGATGCCCGAGGGC
The DNA here is from genome assembly GCA_028281445.1 of Planctomycetota bacterium. Taxonomy (GTDB): domain Bacteria; phylum Planctomycetota; class PLA2; order PLA2; family JAEUHO01; genus JANQJW01. Next base: position 13,914 of record JANQJW010000098.1, read on the forward strand.
ATGGAGATGCCGCCCGAGATGATGACGATGATGAAGCAGATGCTCGCCAAGTTCACCATCGAGGTGGACGTCCAGAGCGGCGGCAACTGGGTGGTCAAGGGAAACGCCGGCGACGGCGACAAGCTCGACGAGACGGGCACGTGGACGATCAGCGGCGACCAGATCACGTTCACGACCACGAAGAAGGACGGCAAGGAGCACAAGTCGTCCAAGACGGGCACGTACAAGAACGGCGTCATCATGCTCAAGCCGGACGCGGAAGGTCCGGAGATGCGCTTCGTCCGCAAGTAGTCGTGGTACGCGCAACCTGGAACGGCGCGGTCATCGCCGAGAGCGATGCGACCGTCGTCGTGGACGGCAACCACTACTTCCCGCCGGACTCACTCAACCGTGAGCACCTGCGCGCGAGCACATACACCAGCACCTGAGGCTGGAAGGGGCTCGCCAACTACTACGACGTGATCGTAGGGGACGACATCAACGCGCAGGCTGCCTGGTACTACGGGGAGCCCAAGGACGCCGCCGCCGAGATCAAGGGGCACGTAGCCTTCTGGAAGGGCGTGACCGTCGAGGCGTAGCGGGTTCTCGCGTCTCCCCGGCGTCTCGATCCGAGACGCTCGTTCGGGGGCCTTCGCTACAGACGGCCATTGGCTGGGCTGCGCGCGTGCTCGCGCGTCCCCGAATCTTCACATTTTCCCTACAGGTGAAGCCTATTCGTGGCCGATGAATGTCTACCCAACGCGCAGCCTTCGAACTGAAACCCTGTCCCCTTTGAAGGATGCTCCTCCTCATGTCCTCACCTTCACGAAAGTCCCGCGCCGACCGTCGCCAGGCGGCACGTGTACACGCCCGTATTCCGATCCGCCTCACGTCCTCGCACCGGACCGTGCTCGCGGAGTCGTCTGACCTCAGCCGGGTCGGCACCCTCCTTCGCATCCCGCTCTCCGAGCTGGGTCTGACCGGCGAAGCACCGCTCGAAGCGGTGGCAGATTCGCTGCGTCGGATTCTCGGAGATCTCTCCCGCGCTGAGTTCCGCTACGACGAGCTCGGCGGCCTCATCACGCGCACGCTGCGCATGGTGCGGGTTGCTCGCGCCGGTCCCAACCAGGACTGGGTCGAGATCGGCTGCGCTCTTCGTCGTCCCTTGGGCGACGACGAGGTCGGCGTCTTGCGTCTCGACTTGCCGCGCGTCCGCTGGCCCAAGGGCGACGAGGTCGACGAGGTGACGCCCGAGCCGATGCAGATGCTCATCGCGCCCATGTCCGGCCACTCCGTCGAGCCGCTTGCGACCGAGCTCGCCGAGCTGACCGCCCAGCGCGTGCAAGGGCAGCTGACGGACGCCCGCGCCCTGCCCGTCTGCGGGAAGCCGCAGGGGGCGAGCACGGTGCTCTCCGCGATCACGACTGAGTACGGCGCCGATCCGCACGTGTCGCTCATGAAGAACGACAGGCTGCTCTGGACCGGTCACACGCACATCGAGTGCGTCGAGATGGACCCGACCGACGGGCGCATCCAGATCGCTGTCGCCTTCGACCGCGAACTCAGCGTCCCGGAGCTGGAGAAGCTCGCTTCCTGACCGACGCGCCGCGCCAACCCTCCGCGCCCTACTACTTCTTCGCTCCGAACACTTGATCGTAGCGGTAGTAGACCTGCAGGCAGAGAGCCATGACCGCGGTCGAGTACACGCGGCCGCCGTCGTGGCCCCAGGGACCGATCGGATCCCACGAGCCCTTGTACTGGCAGTAGTCCGTGTCCTGGCGCTGGCTCTCGACCATCGCCTTCTCCATGCCCTTCTTCCAGATCTCCCAGTGCTTGCCGCTGACCTGGAACATCGCGAGCGTGGCGTAGTACCAGTAGTACATGTCGATCGAGCCGTCCGAGGGGTTCCACGTCGGCGCTAGCTCGGCACACAGGTTGGCGCCCTTCTTGATGATCGCGCTCTTGCGCGGGTCCTCGCCCATGAACACGCGTGCAAGCATGCCGGCGGCCGTCATCGACTCGGACTTCTCGCCGGGGAAGCGGTCCACCAGCTCCTGCGGACGGGCCGGCCCGGTGCCCCGCGTGACGTAGCCCACGCGGCCGGTGTCCGGATCCGTCACCTTCTCCAGCCACGCCTTGAGGCCGTCGAACGCCGCGGTGTCGATCTCGAGCGGCGCGGGCTTGCCGCGCTGCACCGCATCGGCGTTGACAATCTGCGCGCTCTTGAGCGCCATCATCATCCAGCCCGAGACGGACGTGTCGTTGTCGCCCGGCTTGATGCCGTAGCGCCACGCGAAGTACGGGTTGCGCGTGAGCGCGATGAAGTTCAGGCAACGCTGGGCCGAGCCCTTGAAGATCGGGCTGCCCGTCATGCCGTACGCCTCGACCATGGCCAGCGCGGCCGTGGCATGGTTGTAGATGTACTGCTGCGTCGAGCGCGGGCCGAAGCAGCCCTCCGGATCCTGGATGTTCTTGAGGTAGCGCAGGCCCTTCGAGACCACCTTCGCGAACGGATGCTTGCCGCGGTTCGTGTAGCCAGCACCGAGGAACGCGCACAGCGCCAGACCGGTGACGCCCGGGTCGTACAGCGCCTTGCCGAGCCCTTCGGGGCGCTTGGCCAGGTCCGCGATCGGCACGCCGTCGCACCACTGGTTGAAGCCGGCGGCTTCCCAGCCGCCGTTGGGCGACTGGTGCGCGGCGAGCCAACGCAGTGCGTCGTCGACCGCATCATCGAACTTCGTGCGCCCGCCGCCGCCTCGCGAGCGGTCGGCCCCGCCGCCGCGTCCCGGGAACGCGCCGCCGGCCGCGCCGCCGATCCCGACGGTGCCGTTGGCTGCAGGGCCTTCGAACGGCGCGTCGCTGAGGCCCTCCGTCTGACCGAAGTTCTCCTCGTGGGGGAGGTCGTTGTCGCTCTCGATCTGCTCGTCGATCGGCTCGTCCTTGATGACGGGATCCTCGGCGACGATCTCGGTCTCGTGGACCTCCTTCGTGTCCTCGTCGACGTCTTCGAGATCCTCTTCGATCGTCTCCGCGGCCATGCTCGCCTGAACGACCTTCTTGGGTTTCGCCTCCGCCGTGCCCGAGTCGAACAACGTGAGGATGAAGAACACCATCACGTGCAGCGCGATCGAGATCATCCACCACGGACTCTGTCGAAGTGCGAGGTAGAGCTGTTCGTTGAAGTCACCTTGCGGTGCGAACGCGTTCGGATGCAACGTGCGTTGAGTGCGAGCCATGAGTCCTCCTTGCACGTCGAGGAACGGCGGTCTCATGGCCGGGTTCGGCGATTCTCCGGCTTCTGGAAGAACCGAAAAAGCGCGTGAACCGCGTGTTCGCGCACCCGTTGATACGCCGCCTGTTTCCCTGGCATGCCACGCGTATCGCGAGGGATGCGTGCCGCCGGAACCGCGCGTGCGCTGCTCTCTACGATGCGTGCATGGGCATTCTTCTACGCGTTTCGGGCTTCGTCGTTCTCCTTCTGGGCTTCGCGTTCGCGGCTACGGCAGCGGCGTCGGAGGAATGGGAGAGCGAGGCACACAACTGCACAGTGGTCATCCCCGACACGCCGGCATCGGCGGCGTGGACGTGGCTGCGCCAACGACCGGAATGGAAGGCGCACCGGATCATCCGCGGCGCCCAGCGTCAGCTCGACAAGCTCAAGGACGGCAAGCCGGCGGAAGGACACGGCGGCCTGTTGCATGTCGCCTACCGAGATGCGCCTGCCGGCAAGACGCTCGCGCAGCTCACCGCCGACAAGACCGTGCGCGCGTTCCTGCTCGCGCGCTTCGGCACGACCGCGGCGGACGTGGAGCGCGAAGAGGTCACCGTCCTTTCGGGCGACCAGGGCACGCATCCCGCGATCGTGCTGCGCACCGAGGGCGAGGCGAACGACCTGCTCGGCAAGAAGCGCCGGGCGCTCGGCCTGCTTCTGATCACGGTGGCGCGGGGCAAGCTCTACCTCCTGCGTGCGTACGTCTTCCCGACCGAGCACGACGCAGAGTGGCTCGGTCCCGATCTCGACTGGCTGGAGACCGACAGCCTGATCCTGCACAAGACCAAGGAGCTGCCGAAGCCGCCGCCGCCGAAGCCCGAGCCTGCCGAGGCGATCGGGCGCGAGGAGGTGCTGGAGGATCGCGTGGTGGGCTGGCGCCTCACGAAGCCGGCGAAGATCACGCAGGTCGATGTCGCCGAGGAGGACCGCGCGGCGGACATGAAGCTGCGCTTCGAGGACGGCGATGCGTACGGCAAGTACGTCGTCTATCTCTACGTGACGCCGAACACGCGTGTCGTGGAAGGCCGGCGTCGCAACGCTCCCGACCTTGGGCACTGGATGTCCAGACACTGGTGGGAGAACTTCACCGCCACGCACGACAAGGGCGACATCCACACATGGACCTTCCCGCGCCGGACGTTCCTGACGCTGCCGCGCATGGAAGAGGCGAAGTGGCGCAAGGGAGTGATCACGGGAGCCAGAGAGCGGCCTGTCGTCATATCCCTCTCCGATGCGATGAAGCGACTCGCGTTCGTGGAGAAGCCGAAGTCGAGGCGGCTCGGCGCCGGGCGGGTGAGCGAGGCCTATCGCGGCGGCCTGGAAGGCCGCCGCAACGGCATCCCCGGACAGGAGACCGTCTTTCGCTTCGCGTGGCGCGACAAGGCGCACACGTATCGGCTGCTCGTGACGATGTACGGGCAGGCCTACGTGAAGTGGGGGAGCTCGATCCGCGCCATGCTCGAGTCCTTCGAGATCGGTGTGAGGGCTCGTGCACGGACCCACCGCGGCGAGGGGCCCGGCATCGCCAGCGAGTAGGGAGCGCCGTGGTTATCCGGATGGCTCCACCGCCCATCGGATGTCGGTGAGGGTCTTCGGGGGCCGCTCCACGAGCCTTCGGGTCACCCACCCGAAGAGTTCAG
>JANQJW010000102.1 GCA_028281445.1 Planctomycetota bacterium
GTTACCGTTCCCCCCACGACGTTCGAGACGGCCATCGCGAAGAGCAAGGTCTCGTCCTTGTTGACGCGGGTGTTGCCGACACCGAGGCCCGAGGTGTTCTGCGCGAGGTCCGCGGAGCCAACGACAGTGAGCGTGGCATCGAAGGTGATGCCGTTGATGGCCAACCCAGTCCGCGAGACCGTAAGCGTGTCATCGGTGATGGAGTTGCTCGCCCCGCCGTCCAGCACGAACGTGAAGTCCATCGAGTCGGCGAGCGCCTCCGCCGCCGTGAGTACGCAGAGCACTCCCAGAACCAGAACCAGCATGACCGTCCGCATCGCGTCTCTCCCGGCGGCCCGGTGTCTCCTCGCGGACCGGCGGCCGGTGGATACATGCGAAGTCGCGATTTTGATGCGGTGCGTCAGGCCCTGGCTTCCAGCGCGCGCAACGCTTCGGCCAGCTCCAGCGCGGTAGGCTGGACCGCGGCCTCGAACTGCAGGCTGCTTTCGATCAGCCCGCCGAACTCCGCCGCGACGCCCGGTTCGTCCGGCGCACGCCATTCGGGGCCGAGAAGCGCCTTGCCGACAGCGGCCAAGCCGTACACGTCGACCGGTGGTTCGTGCACTGCCTTTCCGGCGAGATGCGCGTCACCCGTGGCGGGCTCGGGATTCTCGAGCGAGCGCGCCGTTCCGTAGTCGATCAGGACCGCGCGATTCGTGGGCGGTACCACGATGTTCTCGACGCACACGTTGCCGTGCACGACGCCGCGGTGGTGCAGCACGGCCAAGCCCTCGGCGATCGAACGCAGGATGCGGACAACACGTGGCAGGCTGAGCGCACCAACCTGCAGGAGGTGCGCGGCCCAGACGCCGTCGACGAAGCGCGTTGCAAGCCAGCGCACGGGCTCTCCGTCGTCATCCGGCGCAACGCCGCCGTCCACGACCGGCGCGAGGGCGGGGTGCGTTACGCCGCCCAAGGCAGCGATCAGGCGCAGGAAGCGCGTGGCGTCGGGCGGGTCGCGAATCGGCCCGAGCTGTTTGATCACCAACGGGCTGTACGGGCCGAGAACCATGAGGCTGCGGCGCGTGAGCGCCCTGCCCTTGCTGAAGCGGCCGGGACCGCTGGCGGGGTCGCTGAACGACGGGTGGGCCAGCCACGCTTCGCCCAGCGTCACGGACGGCGGCCAGAACGAGCCATCGATGCGCGAACGGAACAGCCAGGGCATCGCCCCCTCGGCGAGTGCCACGGTGTCTCCGTTCCGCAGCGACATCAGCGGGACGCGCTCGCCGTCTACCCAGAGGGAGCATCCGTTCTCGGCGACGAGCACGTACTCGCCGCGCCGGAGCTTCACGGTCGCATGATGGGCAGCGACGTTGTCGGATCCGTCGACGAGGTCGCAGTCGAGGTCGCTGCCCAGGATGAAGCGAGGCCTCGCAACGGGCGCGAAGCCCCCCTGGCCGAACGGACGCAGGAAGGCGACCGGCATCAGCGCGCCTCAGCGTCCAGGTCGTCGTTGCACATGGGGATCACTTGAAGCCGAGGTCGGCTTCCCGAATGCGGCGGAAGATGTCTTCGACTTCCTCTTCGCGGGTCGTGCGCGGCTCGAGCGGTCCGGGCAGCGGCTCGGGCGCATCGACCGGCGGCGCCTGTTCTTCTTCCGCGGAGCCGTGGCGCCACGCGTCGTAGATGCGCATCGCCTCCGTCGCAAGAGTGCGGGGGTCCAGCAGGACCGTGGCGAGGCCCTCCAGCGCGGGCTTGCCCTCGACCAGCACGAAATGCCCGCGCCGGATGTAGGGGAGTGCGGCCGCCACCGCCTCCGCTCGTCGCCGGGCGCCCCAGGTCAGCACATCTTCGGGCAACCACTCCGCCAGCGAGGCGTCGCCGTGACCTTCTTCGACACCGATCAAGGAATCAGCGTCCGCGTGCGTGACGACGCCGGCCTGGTAGAGCACGCGCCCGAGGCGCTCGAAGAGGACGTTGGATGCGGCGCCGACGACAAGCCCCTCCTGCACGTAGAGAACACGCTCGGACTCTTCCTCCGCGACGACGAGTGCGCCCGAGGACTTGGGATGGGCAACGAGGCCGAGCAGGTCGCCCGTCAGATGCCCGGCGAAACGTCCGCAGGCGCCCACGCGATGCCTGCCGCCATCGCCGTCGGGCGGCAGCGTGTCCCCGAGGATCCGTACGAGGACCTGGTCCACGTCGGGGGGCAGGGCATGGTCGAAGGCGTCAGACAGGAACACGGCAGTTCTTCGTCCTCCAGGCTCTGTCTCGAAAGTCCCGCTGCTGCGCCCGACGATCCTCTTGCTGCGCCGGGCCCCGACTCGGAACCCGGTCCTCAACGCGAACGAATCGCGCCTGCGGCCAGAGCCGCTCGTCGTGCCACCGGCTCGCTGCGGTCTCCTCGGGCTCGCGACGCGGCATTCCGAGACAGAACCTGGCAGCCTTCTCATCGGCGCATGGGCAGCACACCTTCAGTCTACCGGAGGGGGCTTCTGCGGGCCCGGCCCGTCTGCTGATGCCATGCGAACATGCGGCTTGCGAGCACACGGAGCGTGACATCGGTCGGCTCGTCCGGATCATGGCCGCATGAGTCAGACCATTCTCGTCACCGGCGGTGCGGGCTACATCGGCAGCCATACCACGGTTGAGCTGTTGAGCGCCGGCTACGAGGTGATTGTCATCGACAACCTCAGTAACAGCTCTGCGGCCGCGCTCGATCGCGTCGCGGAGATCGCCGGCCGCCCTGTGACGTTCGTGCAGGCCGACATCCGCGACCGGAGTGCGCTCGACAGCATCTTCACGGATCACCCCATACACGCCGTGATCCACTTCGCCGCGCTCAAGGCGGTGGGGGAGTCCACCGAGATTCCCCTCGAGTACTTCGACAACAACGTGGCCGGCACCATCACGGTTCTCAAGGCCATGCGTGACCATGACGTCCGCAACATGGTGTTCTCGTCGTCATGCACGGTCTACGGTGATCCCGATACCGTTCCGGTCACCGAGAGCGCACCCATCCGGCCGCCCGCAAGTCCGTATGGGCGCACGAAGATCATGATGGAAGACGCGATGCGTGACCTCGCCGCCTCCGAGCCCGGCTGGCGCATCCTGCTCCTGCGTTACTTCAATCCGGTCGGTGCCCACGCCAGCGGGCGCATCGGCGAGGATCCGCGCGGCATCCCGAACAACCTCATGCCGTACACGATGCAAGTGGCCGTCGGCGCGCACGAACACGTGCGTGTGTTCGGCGACGACTATCCCACGCGGGACGGCACCGGGATCCGGGACTACATCCACGTTGTCGACTTGTCACTCGGGCATGTGGCAGGCCTCGAGAAGCTGCCGGATGTTGATGGTTGCCTCCCGCTCAACCTGGGCACGGGCCACGGCTACACCGTGCTCGAGGTGCTGGAAGCAGCACGGCAGGCAACCGGCAAGGAGATTCCGCACGAGATCGTTGCACGCCGCGCAGGCGATATCGCCTGCGTATACGCGGACCCCGCGGTCGCGGAGCGCGAGCTCGGGTGGCGCGCGACCCGCGGTCTCGAGGAGATGGTCCAGGACCACTGGCGTTGGCAGTTGCATAATCCCGCGGGGTTCGCGGACGCCTAGCGAACGTAGCCCAGGCTCTCGAGCTTCACGAGGATGCGGTGTGCAGCGAGCTCGGGCGTCAGTGCCTGCGTGTCGATGCGCATCTCCGGGTCTTCCGGCTCTTCGTAGGGATCGCTGATGCCGGTGAACTCCTTGATGATGCCGGCACGCGCCTTGGCGTAGAGCCCCTTGCGATCACGCGCTTCGCACACTTCCAGGGGCGTTGCGACGTGTACCTCGACAAAGCCTCCGACCTCATCGATGAGCGAGCGCACCTGCCGCCGTGTCTCGGCATACGGCGCGATCGGCGCGCAGATCGCGACGCCGCCGAACTTCGTGATCTCTGCGGCGACGAAGCCGATGCGCCGGATGTTGAGATCCCGGTGCTCCTTGGAGAAGCCGAGCTCGCTCGAGAGGTTCTTTCGGACGATGTCGCCGTCCAGCAGCGTCACGCGTCTCTGGCCAAGCTCGAGGAGCTTGACGAGCAGCGCGTTGGCGATCGTCGACTTGCCCGAGCCGGACAAGCCTGTGAAGAACACGGTGAAGCCCTGCTGGTGACGCGCAGGCGTCTGCTCGCGGAGCTCCGCGACGATCTCCGGGTACGAGAACCAATCCGGGATCTCGAGGCCCTCCCGCAGGCGGCGCCGGAACTCGGTGCCCGTGAGGTGCGCGACCTTCATGTCCGGCGTCGTCTGGTCGACGGGCAGGTACTGCGTCCGATCCTCGACGTAGACCACCTGCTTGAACGGCACCATGCTGATGTCGAGCTCCTGCTCGTGCTCCGCGTACAGCTCCTGGGCGGCGTACGGGCCGTAGAAGGGGTGCCCGTCGGGGTGCGTGCCCGGTCCCGCGTGATCGCGGCCCACGATGAAGTGCGTGCACCCGTAGTTCTTCCTGACGATGGCGTGCCAGATGGCCTCTCGGGGCCCCGCCATGCGCATTGCCAGGTTGAGCAGGCTGAGCGTCGTGGTCTGCTCGGGGTAGTGCTTCAGGATGTGCTCGTAGCAACGCACGCGCGTGAAGTGGTCCACGTCGCCGGGCTTCGTCATGCCCACGACAGGCTGGATGAGGAGGTTGGCCTCGCTATCTCGTGCGGCACGGAACGTCAGCTCCTGGTGGGCACGGTGCATCGGGTTGCGCGTCTGGAAGGCGACGACCTTTCGCCAGCCCAGCTTGCGGAAGCGGCCGCGCAGTTCGCTCGGGCTTTCGCGCAGCAGCTTGAAGTCGTAGTGCGTGGGGGGCTCGACGCCCTCGAGCGGACCGCCCACGTACACGGGGTTCGTGTGGTTGAGAAGCGTGTTGACGCCTGGATGCGCCGCGTCCGCCGTCTCGAAGACCGTCTCTGCCTCGGCCTCCTTGTCCGGCGTCCAGATGTCCGCCACCTTCATCGTCGCGACGAGAACACCCTCGCGGTCACGGAGAGCAATGGTGTCGCCCTCTGCGATGCCGTCGGCGAACGCCGCCGTCACGTCGAGGTTGATCGGGATCGGCCAGAGGACACCCGACGGCAGGCGCATCGACTCGAGCACGCTCGCGTACTCGGCCTTGGTGAGGAATCCGGTCAACGGCGAGAACGCGCCGTTGAGGATCATCTCGATGTCGCAGAGCTGTCGCGTTGTGAGGTCCCACGACGGATACTCCGCCGCCTCCTGCTTCCGTGCCTCGGCGGCAGACTCGGGTAGGTAGAGATTGATCAGCGTGCCGCCGTGCGGCTCCTTGTAGGCGCCCATGTGGTTCGATTCCCCGGGGACATCAGACACCGTCGTCGCAGGACACGATCTTAGAGGGCGCCATTCACGAGCAGTAGCGTCACCACGGCGGCGAGGGCGAGCCGGTACCACCCGAAGATGGCGAGGCCGTGGCTCTGGAGGTACCGGACCAGCCACCGGACCGACAGGACCGCGCTAACGAAAGCGAACGTCATCCCTACGAACAGGGCGGCCGGGGAGTAGGTCTCGAGCATGAGCGCGCCGTGGCGGATGGCATCGTGGGTCGTGGCGGCGCCGAGCGTGACCAGCCCGAGCAGGAAACTGAACTCGATGGCCGCACGCAGGGAGAGGCCGACGAGCACGCCGCCGACGATGGTGATCAGCGAACGACTTACGCCCGGCCACATCGCGATGCACTGCGCAAGGCCGATCAACAGGGCGAGGCGCCAGGTCATGGCCTCGAGCGTGAGGCCGGGCGGCCGCTCCTTCGCGTGGTCCCGCCGCCATGCCACGAAGAGGATGGCGGCACCGCCGATCGCCCACGCGAGGACCACGGGCCACGGCCCGAACAGGTGCTCCTTGACCTGGTCGCCGAAGGCCAGCCCCACGGCGGCCGCCGGGACGAAGCCGGCCACGAGGTTGACCAGCAGCCGACGCCCGTCGTCATCCCGGCCCAACAGCCCCCGGCCCATCTGGCGTACCCGCCCGAAGTAGAGACCGAGGACCGCGAGGATGGCGCCCGCCTGGATGCAGATGGCGAACGCGTCGGCGGCACGCTTGTCTTCTTCCGTCGCGGTCCCGATGCCCATGGCGCGTTGCGCCACGAGCAGATGACCTGTCGAGCTGACGGGCAGGTACTCGGTCAGGCCTTCGATCGTGCCCAGCAGGGCGGCCTCTCCGAGTGTCATCTTCGACGCGCCACTTCCGTTGCGTGCGTCGGCGACGCAGACGGCGATCGTGCTCGCTACCAGGACCAGGAGGAGCCACAAGGTCCTGCGTCGGTAGCGCGTCATGGATGAACCGGGTTTCGCACGATGTCCACGATCAGAGGAAGTACCACAAGGGAATCGGGTTGCCCGCGCCGTCGGTCAGCCGGTGGCTGACGAGCAGCACGAAGCCGAAGAGCGCCGCGTTCGCCGCGGCATGCACGATGATCACGGACGCGATGCTGCGACGTCGGAAGAACCACAGCGTCGTTACGACGAACCACGGGAGGGCGACCCACCACTCCCACGGGCGGTGGCCGAGGGTGAAGACCACGGCCGTGATCCAGAAGCTGAGGCGCGTGTAGCGCGCGATCGGAAGCTTGTGGAACTCCGTCTCGCGCTCCTCACCCTGGACGAACCGCATCACGAAGCTGCGGATGAAGAGCTCCTCCACGATCGGGACGATCAGCGCGGCGCCCGCGAGCCGCAGGGCGATCAGGAGAGCGGCGCGTGCGCCATCGGCTCCGTAGGGACCGGGGCCGACGCTGCGATCGGGTGCGAGGAACTCGAAGCCGGGGCCGAAGTCGAAGTCGAACAGCAGGTACGGCACGACCCAGAGGGCCGCGCTGCCGAGTCCCACCAGCACGTCGAGGCCGATTGCGGCCGGCGATCCGGGAGCCTTGCGCAGCTCCGGATAGCTGCCCCGCCGGGCGAAGTGCACGAGCAGGAGTGCGGGGATGGCTGCTGTGGCACCCAACGCCCAGGGCCGCAGTGGGTCGCTCGCGAGCTTCGCACCGTGCGCCAACAGGATGTAGGCGAAGATTGGCGCGACGTACGCCAGCCACCTGCCGTTCGATCTCTCCGTTGCGTGCATGGGAGCCGCGCTACGAAGCCCCGGTGCCGAGGAGCCTCTCCGTCATTGCCAGGACGGGCTGCGTGAGCAGGTCCAGCAACGGCGCGCGATCGAGATGCTCGTCGCTGAAGACCGTGTTCGTTTCCGTGATCGCGTCGCGGATCAGGCCGTAGCGATCGCGGTAGCCGGTGAGCACGGTCCGGCGCGTCGTCGCGTCCAGCGACTCCGCGAGATGGATGTGCAGGAGCACGATGCCGATGCACCGCCCTTGGCGCACTTCGGGGACGAGGAGGATCGGGCGCGCGTCGCTCAACCCGACGGCCAGGAGGACGCGTCGTTCTTGTGCCACGGTGTTCTTGGTGCCGCGTAGCTTGCGGAACTCGTCCGTACGCGACTTGATGAGATCGCTGATGCCCCCGCGACTCTCGATCCGGATGAGCGTGCCTTCGTCCGCGTCCTTGAGGACGTAGCGCGTGTAGCCCAGCACCTTCTCCACCGCGACATCCAGCGCCTGCAGGACGCGCATCTCGTCGTACGGAAGGGACTCGCGCGCGGCACCGGTCTCGAGCACGGCGCGCACCAAGGGCAGGTCGAAGAGGGCCTCCTCGCTGCGCGAGATGCCGACGGTGACGGTCTTGGCCTGATGCTTGATCGCATCGATGGGGCGCGAGAGATCGTCGATGCCGGCCGTCAGGGCGGCTGCGAGGTGTCCTGCCACGGTCGCCGGCGTTCCGTGCACGTCGTAGTCGTCGACGAAGGACTCCAGCGGCATCCGGTCGGTGGCGTAGCGGAAGAGCAGGGACAGGCCCGCTGCCGCTCCGGCGTCGAGCGCGCCGTCGTACTGTCCTGCCCGCAGACCCTTCGCGAACGCCTGGAAGGGGCCGTCCAGCGCGCGCCGCAGCGTGCGCCGCAGGCCGCCGATCGCGGTGTCCGTCGGCCGGACGTCCATCCGACCGCGCGCTTCGCGAAGCGGCAGCGCGAGTGCGTCGATCGCGCGTGCCGCGTGATAGCCGTAGAGGTGGCCGGCCATGGTGGACAGGACGAAGGCCAGCTCCGTGTTCGCGTCCGGTACCTCGATCGTCGCCGCCGCGCCGCGCCAGGTGCGTCCGCTGTCCGACGTGATGACGACGGGGCAGGCCTTGTGCGCCGCGTAGATCTCGACCTCCTTGCCCACGTCCGAGGCGTTGCTGCCCCGAAGGCCCGCCGCACAGATGAGGATGAGCGGCTCGGAGCTGAGATCGATGTGCTTCTTGTCTTCGGTCGAGTCGCAGGCGATCGACTTGTAGCAGAGCTCGCTGAGCTTGATCCGGATCTCTTCCGCTGCCACCAGGTTGCGTCCGTTGCCGACCAGCGCCCAGTACCGCCGCGGCGGCGCGGTCCGAGCCGCCACCTGCGCGATGTGGTCCTCGCGCGCGAGCAGCTCTCGCATCAGCGTGGGCAGGCCTTCGAGATCCTGCAGCAGCTGGCTGCGCCGCTCTTCGTCGGGCGCGGCGCACAGGCGCGCGATGGCATCCGCCATGAGGAAGCCCGCGGTGATCTGACTGTAGAACGCCTTCGTCGAGGCGACCGACATCTCGACGTCGCGGCCGTCGCTGGTGTAGACGATGCCGTCCACGCGCTCGGTGAGGTCGCTGCCGCGGCGATTCACGATGCCGAGCACGGAGGCACCGCGTGCGCGGAGCAGGTCCACCGTTCGATTCGTATCCGTGGTCGTGCCGCTCTGGCTGATCGCGATGAACAGCTCGTCGCTCATGTCGTCGCGCAGGTGGAAGCCGCTCACCTCCGTCGCGGGGAGCGCGTCCACGGCGGGGCCCGCCCCGCTGAGTGCGGAGCGGATCGCGTCGGCAACGCCTACGCCCGCAACGGCCGCCGTGCCCTGCCCGATGACGCGGATGCGGCGAATGCGACCCGACGAGAGCGCCTCGCGAACCGTCGGGGGGATGGACGCGTCGCCGAGCACGGCAAGCGTCCGTCCGTCTTCGTGCACCAGGTGACCGCGAAGGGTCTTGCGCACGCTGTCGGGGGACTCCGAGATCTCCTTGTGGAGATAGTGGCGGTGCGCGCCGCGGTCGATGTCACGGGTCGTCACTTCCGTGCGTCCGAGGTCGTCTTCCGTAACCGGCAGGGGTGTTCCGTCGTAGGCCAGGCGCGTGATGCCGTCGAGGGTTCCGGCATGAGCAGAATCCAACACGATCACCTGACCGCGCGTCGAGGGGTCCGCGGGATCGGCGGGCGTCTCGCCGTCCATCCGCACGTACGCCGCGGTCTCTTCCACGATGCCGTAGTGCTCCGAGGCGACGAGGAACGCATCGTCGGCCAGGCCGACGTAGAGCGCCTGGCCGCTGCCGCGCAGTGCGAGATACAGCCGTCCGGGGTCGTCGGCGGTCGCGGCGCCGATGGCGACCGAGCCTTCGAAGCGCGCGACCGTCTTGCGGAACGCATCCTCCGTCGTATCGCCGCGCGCGATCGCATGGGACACGAGCGCGGGGATCACCTTCGCGTCCGTGGTGATCTCGTTCGGCATCACGAGCGCGGCCTCGTCGAGCAGGGCCTGGTAGTTGTCCACGTCGCCGTTGAGCGCGCCTACGACGTTCGGCCCGTCTACGCCTTCTGACGGATTCCCGCCGAGCTCCTGGTTCAGCGGGTGGGCGTTGGCTTCGTTGATGACCCCCACGCTTGCCCAGCGCGTGTGCGCGAGAAGATCCAGCTCGACGCCGGGCGTCGCGAGCAGGTGCTGCAGCAGCGCGTCGTTCTCCATGGCGGCGCGCAATGCCGCTACGTTGTCGCCGAGTTCGCCCACTTCGGCGGCCACCTTGTAGACGAGGCTGTAGGTGTCGGCTCCGCCTTCGCGCTTGACGCGTCGGGTCGCGGTGTGGCCGAACTGCAGACCCGCGCTGCGCGCCGCGAAGTCCGCCTCGAGCTCCGAAGAGAGCGCGCCGAACGTGCCGCGCACGTACAGGTGGATCCCGGCGGAGTCACGCCCGCGGACCTCCAGGCGGTCCAGTGCGTTCAGGGCGACGTTGAGGTGGTACGCAGCGCGGAGATGGTCCTGCTTGTCCGACCCGGCGGCGAGCGCGCGCACCGCATCGACGTTCGCGACCCGGTCGCGCGCGATGGCGAATGCGGCGTCCTTGAGCCGGATCAGCACCGCGTTGAGTGCTTCGACCGCTGCAGGCCCGAGGGCAACGGCTTGTTCGTCGAGCTGCCCCTCGATGGCCTCGACGGCGGCTTGCAGCTGCGCCGATGGGTGCTCCAGTGCGCCTCCCGATCGCAGGACGCCGAGCATACCGGCGAAACCGCGCAGCTCACGGGCAACGCCCTCGGAGGTCTCGAGCACGCCATCCAGGCGTCCGGCGTCCTGCTCGCCGCTGTCGATCCACTGCTGGAGCGTCGCCGCCGCTTCTGTCAGCGCCGCCGCGCACCGCTCGACGTCGGGCGTCGGCCGCTGGCCCGGACGCGAGAGGATGGCCACGATTCCGCACATGCAAGCCGCCTATCCTCGCCCCGCGCGCTGACCTTCACAAGCCGCAGGCCGGTGCCTACGGCGGACCCTACGCCTTGTGATAGCGCGGATCGCCGCGCATGCGAGAAGCGAGTGCGTTGCGCGTATCGATGATCAGCGGCGCGCACTCGGCGATGGCATCCCAGTCGAAGGCGGCGTGGTCGTCGCTACCACCACGGCGTCGAAGCCTGCGAGGCTCTCGGGCGTCAGATCGACCGACTGATGGTCCGAGAGGTCGTGCTCGCGCATGGCCTTGCCCTGGGGCACGTGCGGATCGGAGTACTCGACCTCGGCCCCCAGCTGCTTGAAACCTTCCATCAGGGCAATCGCGGGGGACTCGCGCGTGTCGTCGATGTCCGGCTTGTAGGCCAGGCCCAGTACGAGGATCCGTGCCTTGCTGAGCGCCTTGCCGACCTCGTTCAGGGCCAGCATGGTCCGTTGGATCACGTACTCGGGCATGGTCCGGTTGATCTCGCCGGCGAGCTCGATGAAGCGCGTCGTGTGTCCAGCGCGCCGTGCCACCCAGGTGAGGTAGTACGGATCGATGGGGATGCAGTGTCCGCCCAGGCCGGGGCCTGGGACGAACTTCATGAACCCGAAGGGCTTGGTCGCCGCGGCGTCGATGACCTCCCAGACATCGATGTCCATGGCATCCAGGATCACCTTCAGCTCATTCACGAGCGCGATGTTGACGGCGCGGAACACGTTCTCGTGGACCTTCGCGGCTTCGGCAATCTCGGCGCTCGAGACAAGGTGCACGCTGTCGATCGCTGCGCTGTAGAGCTCGTAGGCCGCCGCGCCCGACGCGTCGCAGGTACCGCCGACGAGCTTGGGGATGCTGCTCGTCGTGAAGTCCTTGCTGCCTGGATTCTCGCGCTCGGGGCTGTAGGCGAGCAGGATCTCCTTTCCCACCTCGAGGCCGGACTCCGCCAGGATGCCGCCGACGAGATCGCGCGTCGTCCCCGGATACGTGGTGGACTCCAGGATCACCAGCTGACCGGCGCGGGCCACCTGGGCCACGCTGCGCGCAGAGTTCTCGACGAACGAGAGATCGGGCTCGTGGTGCTCTCCCAGCGGAGTCGGGACGCAGAGCAACACCGCGTCGGCCTCGGCGAGCCGGCGGAAGTCGACCGTGGCCTCGAAGCGCTCGCTGTCCCGCAGGCGGCGGGTCATGGTCTGGCCCAGGTGCTTCAGGTAGTTCTCGCCGCGGTCGATGGAGGCGAGCTTGTCCGGGTCCGTGTCGAACCCCAGGACGGGGAATCCGGCGCTCTCGAAGGCCGAGGCCAGCGGCAGGCCCACGTAGCCGAGGCCCAGGATTCCAACGACCGCAGTGCGGGCCTGGATGCGATGGATGAGGCCGGGGGCCTCGAGGGCATGGACGAGCATCTCAACTCCTTGACGCCGGCCGCGGAAGCCTACGTCCAACGCGAAACCGACAGGAGCGTCGGCGCGAGAAGCAAATGCCGCTCCCGTGAGCTCGGCACGGCGCTTCTCGAAGCGACGCCGCCGGGTCGGAAAAAGGAGTTCACCGTGTTCCGGATGAGACGTTCCGCCGACGTCTGGTCCGAATCATAAGTCACTTTGTGTAATGGACTTGTGTTCGAGCCGACCCCCCTTGGGTCGACTCGGCCGAAGAACCTCGATTTTGGCCCGAAGCTAGGGCTTCGCGGCCTCATAAGTCCCATACAAGGCGCGATTTTCAGCGCTGAAGGGCTGCATTTCAGAGAGGCCGGAGGGATCGATGCTCGTACGTAGTACCTTGTTTGTGTTGGCTGTCGCCGTCGTGGCGGCGTTCGCGGCCGATGCGCAGGCCGGCACGCTGACGATCAGCACCACGAAGAACCGCATCGGCAACGGTGGCGAGTTCAAGATCACGGGGTTCGACGACGGCTTCCTGCCTCCGACCTCGTTGATGACCGACATCGACGACGGCGACTTCAACACGTTCTGCATGGAGTACAACGAGTACATCGCGCTGAACGGCAACTACAACTACGACATCGGCACCGCCGCGATCCACGGCGGCGTCGGTGGTGGCAACCCCGATCCTTTGGGCGAGGCCACTGCGAAGCTCTACTACACGTTCTGGACGGATCAGTGGGACGTCTCCACCAGCGGCACGGCCGCCGGCGACCTCACCGACGTCGACTTCGACTACAATCCGCTGAACAAGGACAACAGCGGCACCACGCGCGACACCGATGGCCGCGCTCTCCAGGAAGCCCTGTGGTACCTCGAGGGCGAGCGCACGTGGGCTCAGATCAACGCCACCGCCAAGGACATGGTCAACTTCGCGCAGGACGCGGATCTGACCTGGGAGCTGCTCGGCCAGGACGGCTGGACGGGCATCGGCGGCGTACGGATCATCAACCTCTGGTCGTATGACGCCTACGGCAACCGCGTCGAGAACCAGAGCCAGCTCGTGGTCGTGCCGCTGCCGAGCAGCGTGCTGATGGGTCTGGCCCTGCTGGCCACCCTCGCGGTGGTCTCCACCGTGCGTCGTCGGCGCCGCCAGCAAAGCGTCGCCTAGTTCCAGCCCGAACGCATCGCGCGTTTCCGCGGGGTCGTCGTATACGACGACCCCGCTGTCGTTTTGGACCGGCCCCCTCCCCCTACGTCGCGGCCGGACCCGGCCACGGCAACAAGACCGCCCGCAGAGATCCCGGTTCGACTCCGGGTGGGGCGACCCTCACTGCGCGTCGCGGCGCATGGAGTCCATCGCCAGAAAGGCGAACAACAGCGGCCAGAGCACGGCGGACCCGAGCGCGAACCCGAGGTACCAGACCAGGTCCTCACGTTTGCCCAACCCTTCCAGCAGACCACCCATGAGGAAGGACGCGGCACCACCGACGTAGATCCAAAGCAGCCACCAGGCCGGGACTCCGAACGTGTGCGTCAGCACGAAGAACAAGCCGGCGACTACGAAGGCCGCAATCGCGACGAAGCCGGCGGTGTGCAGCAAGCAGTCGAGGAAGCCGCGATTCACGGATCCATCGTAGGCAGGGCGCGAGCCGTCGCGCCCCGTGTGCTGCGCCCGCTTGCGGGCTCAGTCTCCGGCTGCCGCGATCGCGGCTGCGACCTTGTCCCACGCTTTGCGGATCGGCAGTGTCATCGCGCTGCGCGGGTAGATCGCCTCGAGCTCATCCAGAAGGCGCTGAGCCTCTTGTGGATCGCCCTGGGCGTGAACGACCTCGAGGATTCGCACGGCCCAACGCGCGTTCGTCGGCTCCAGGTCGCGGGCGTGTTCGAACTCGCGCAGCGCGGCCGTGAGTGCCCCCAGCCGCCGGTGGGCTGCGGCGAGCGTGTCTCGTGCTTCGGCTGAGCGCGGGCGCATGCGAACCAATGCCGTGGCGAGGGGAAGTGCCTCCTCGGCCTTCCCGGCGTTGACGAGGATCATGGCAAGGTTGTTGAGAGCTACGAGGCGCGTGCGATCACGCTTCACGGCCTCGCGGTACGCGGCCTCGGCGCGACGGGTGTCGCCTGCGAGCTCGTAGATGGTACCGATTCGTTCCCAATCGCCCGCCGAAGGCTCTCCGGCGGCCGCCCTCTCCAAGAGTCGGGTCACGCGTTTCGCGGTGCCCTCGTCCTGCTGGGCGCGTCCAATGGCTTGCCATGCTGCTGCGAGCTCGATGGATAGCTCGCCCGGGACCGCGTTGCCGGAGAACACGTCGTTCTCCAGCCATGCGCGCGCAAGCTCGGCGTGCCCCATCGGCGCCGCGAGTCCGGCAAGGAACACCCAGGCGCGGAGTGCACCCGGCTTTGCGGACAGGCTGCGCCGGCGGAACGCGTCCACGCGCGAGCGGTCCCCCAGACGGAGAAGCGCTTCGCCGTAGAGGACCAGAACCTTGGTGTGACCGCGCGCGATGGCGGGCTCCACGTACGGCTCCATGAGGGTCAGTGCCTCGTTGGCCTGCGACTGCTCGGTCAGGAAGATGTCCGCTTCGAGCGCCCTGCCGGCGCGGGATCGGTCGCGCCACTCCTGGGCGGCTCGCGCTGCGAGCATCGGACGGTCGAGCGCACGGTAGCAATAGGCCATGAGCCGCGCGGGCTCCGGGCTCGAAGGGCGTTGCAGCTTGAGCGTCCGGTAGATCGTCAGCGCATCTTCGTACATCCGGGCGGACTGGAGAGCCTCGGCGACAGCAAGCTGGAGCTCGAAGAACCCTGCGTTGGCACCTGCGAGCTTGCGAAGCTCGTCGGGCAACTCTCCGCCCTCGGCAGTCGCGAGCAGCTCTAGGCCTCGCTCCGCGACCCCGCGCCGCTCGCCTGATGCCTCGACGTACGCAACACCGAGCGCCACACGACTCGGGTGCGATGCGGCGATTCGAAGCACGGCTTCCTTCAGCGGCGGCGATTCAGCCGCGAGCGCACCGTTCTCGACGCCCTTCGCGACTACCGCACTGAGCGCTTCGCTCTTGCCCTGACGCACGAGGGAGGACAAGAGCAGTAGCCAGTCTTCGCGTTCTGCGCCGTCGAAGGCCACGACGCGTCGCTCGTGGATCTCGGCGAGACCAATGCGCCCCATGCGCTTGTGATGCGCCGCGAGACTGCGCTCGCGGACCAACGCGTCCGGCGTCGTCGCACGGACTCGCTCGAGCAGCTGCTCAGTGCGGCTGGAGTCGTTCAACATCTCGGCAAGCCCGGCTGCCAGCAGGAGGGCCCGCGGGTTCTCGTCCTTGCCGAGCACTACACGGATGAGTCGGTCTGCCTTGCGGTGTGCCCCGACGGCAGCGTAGAGCTCGGCTCGACGCTGCGTGACCGCGGGCGCGTCCGTCGCCTCGTCCATGGGGTCCAGCAGCTCCGCGACCGCGGCTCCGTCGCCGAGCCGGGCAAACATCGCCGCGATGGCGACCCGGTCGCGTGCCCTTGCGCGCCCGCCTTGAAGCAGTCGGGTCAGTACGTTGCGTGCGGACAGGCCCTTGCCGAGTCGCTGGTGCAGACCCGCGATCTGCAACTCCAAGGCCACCGACTCCGCGAGATGACGTCGGGCAACCAGCAACTGGTCCAGAGCTTCCTGGACGCGACCCATGCGGTCGTGTGCGCGCGCGAGCAGAAGCCGGGCATCGGGTTGTTCCGGCGCCGCCTTGATCACCCACTCCAGCGTCTCGACCGCCTTCTCGGCGTCGGCCTCCGACCCCCCGGCTTCGAGCAGGTGTCGAGCTTCGTGGATCCGCCACCACAGGCAGGCTTCGTGCGTCGCCACGCGGAGCTTGCCGATCAGGTCTCGGACGAACGCCCGATCGCCCCACGGTGCGGACCTGTCGAGAATGCTGCGTAGAAGTCTGGGCTTCGCTGCGCCCGAGTCGGCGGCACGTCGCCAGGCCTTCTCCGCGCCCGCACTGTCGCCGGTGGCGTCCAGAAAACTCGCTTCCGCCACATCCCACGACGCAGCATCCTTCTCAGATGCAGTCCGCTGTGCGCTCAGCAGGGAAAGACCGGCGCCGGCGCCTTCACGATCGGCGAGCCTCCGCGCGCGCATGAGTGCAGTCGCGGGAAGCTGGCCGAACAGCGCCTCGCAGCGCTCGATGCATGCCTCGTCGAGTCCCAGGTTCGCAACGCGACTCAGGCCGGCGCACGCAAGCAGCGTGTCGGGTGTCGAGTGCTCGGCCGCAAGCGCCTCGCGAATCAGGCGCTTTGCGTCGTCGGTCCTTCCGAGGGACGCCAAGAGCGAGACCCGCATCGGAAGGACGCTCGTCGGCACCATGTCGGCTGCGTCGAGGGCGAGGAGGAGGCGCTCCTGCAGCGACCGACCGGGTTGGTCGGCGCTCTTGAGGAGGGCGAGCAGCAAGGCGACGCCGGGATCCTTGGTCTGGAGTGCATCCGCTACGCGTGCCGAGTGGATCGCCTCGGCGAGACGCCCGTTCTTGACCAGGAGGTTGGCCCCCACGGATGCGGGTTCGCTCCAGGAGGGCGCGAGCCGCGCAGCCTCCGCGAACTCCCGGATCGCCAGCTCGTCTTCGCCGGCGGCCCGATACGCGCGCCCCAGCTCGAACCGGCTCAGCGCGTTCAGAGGGTCGGTGTCAACGGCCTCCCGACACGCCAGGATGCGATCCGCGACACTCGTCGAGGCCTCGTCCATGACCGTGCGCAGCAACTGCGTCCAACCACGCGCCAGCTTTTGTTTCTTTCGGCCGGCGAGTACCTCGACGAGGGGCGCGGCCTCTTCACGTCGACCGAGCCTGCTCAGCGCCAGTGCCTGGTAGCCAAGCACGGGCGTTGCCATGGTCTCCGGCTCCGTCTTCCAGGTCGCGACGAGCTCGGGAACCAGGTCGCGGCGTCCCAGTTCCCAGTGACGCCGTACGATCTCGACCCGAACCAGGGTGTCGAGGTCGCTTGCGGGAATCGCGCTGAGGGTGTCGAGAGCCTCCACCGGCATGCGTGCAGCATCGAGGTGCGGCATGAGCGTGCGACCGAAGTTCGCGTCGGTTCGTGCGATGGGGACCAGCAGGGCTAGGGCGGCTCGAGCCTTCTCGCGTTCCCCGGCGAGTAGCTGCGCGTGGGCGGTGAGCAACTGGAAGCGCGGGTCGGAAGCGTGCTGCTGTTGAACCTCGCGAGCTCGGGCGGCGATCTCCGCCGGATCCGTTTCGAGTAGCGAGAGGATCGTCAGGTACTCCAAGTGCTGCCGCAGGCGGGGGGAGCCGGGCGAGGTGTGCGGTTCGAGGACGGCCTGGGCGTCCTCGAAACGACGCATGCGGGCCAGAAGTTCGGCCTTCACCAGGAGCGCGTGCTCGTGGTCGGCTTCTCGCTCGAGGAACCAGTCCGTCTGGACGATCGCCTCGCTGTAGGCACGTTGTTGCACGTACAGATCCAGGAGCGTGCGGCGCGCAAGCCTGTTATCCGGCTCCATCTTGATGCAGCGCCGCAGGGACGCCATCGCCGAGTGCACGTACTCTTCGTTCACATCCGGCAGGCGGAGAATGGCCTGCGCATACCGCAGGAGGGCCTCGGGATCGGGATCCAGCCGCCGCAGGAACCGACCCAGCGCACGGACTGCCTGTGTGTAGTCCCCATCTTCGTACGCCTGGATGCCCGACGTGCGCGCCAACCGGGCTTCCTCGTCCAGCGCGTCATGCCGGCTCGCGAACAGGGCCGCTCCTACGCCTCCAGCCGTGAGGACGAGCGCGAGGAGAAGAAGGAGACGTCGTCTGCTCTTGGCCTGAATGGCCATCAGTTGCGTCCCTTGCGGAGAACGACGGCGATCGTTCGCCAGAGAATGGCCAGGTCCATGCGCCAGTTCATGTGCTCGACGTACTCGAGGTCGTAGCGAATCCACTCCTGGAAGTCGAGCCCCTCCTCGCGAGTCCGCGAAACCTGCCAAAGCCCTGTGATCCCCGGGCGGACGCTCAGGCGGGCCTCGCGCCACCCCGGGCAGAATTGGTTCTCACGCCGCGGGCTCGGCCGCGGCCCCACGACGGACATGTGTCCAACCAGCACGTTCAGGAACTGGGGGATCTCGTCGAGCTGCGTCTTTCGCAAGAAGGCGCCAACCCGCGTGAGCCGAGGATCCTTCTCCATGAAGAACTGCGGACCATCGGACTGATTCGCTGCCTGCAACTTGGCTTTGATCTGCTCCGCGTCCCTACGCATGGAGCGGAACTTGAGGCACGGGAACTGCTTCCCACCGACGGTCTCCCGTTGATGGGCGAAGAACACCGGCCATCCGTCCTCGATCATGATCGCGATCGCAATGAACGGATACAGCGGCAAGGTGAACGCGAGCATGACGAGTGAGAACACAATGTCGAACAGGCGCTTGCCTGCCATCCGGGTGCGGTAGAAGGGACGCGGCGCGAGCCCGTCGCTCACGGGCACGGGCTCGAGATCCTGCCAGGGCACGGCATCGCTCGGTAGCTCTGCGTCCGGCGCGTCCCAGAGGACCGCGGGGCCCATGACGAAGTCATCGGCACCAACCTCGCGGCCCGCACCTACCCAGACGCGACCGCGCGTGCGTGCGTCTCGATCGACGTTCGCGTCGCTGTCTGCCCAGACGTCTCCGTGGAGTCGCGCCGCGCGCGGCACGGTGGAGTCCGGGCGGCTCCACGTAGCGATCACACACTCGAGATAGGCCATTTGCTGGTCTTCGCGACTCGCGTCGAACACGCGGCCGCGAAAGCGGCGCGACTGACGATCCTCGAGCGGAATCAGGGCTCGCAGCGAACGCCAGCCCGCGGAGGCGCTCTCCGCGCTCTGCCAGCGCCGAGCTACCTCACGATCGGGCGTCAGGCCGACGCGCGTCAGGCGAGAGGCGAGTCCTTCGTACGCGCGTTCGAATCCTTGGAACGAGCCGTCTTCGTCGAAGCGCACGACCTCGCGATACGTGCTGTGGCTGTCATCACGGATTCGCAGCGAGAGGAGCTTGGGGTCCAGCCAGCTCAGCAACTCCACCAGGTCGCGGAGGCGGAACGTGACGAGCGTATCTGTATCGATCAGCAGGAAGAGCTCGGCAGCCTCTACGAACTCGGACGGCTCACCGCGGCGCACCACCTGCACGCCCCGGGAAGCCCAGAACCGATCGTGCACCTGCTCCGGTGTGAGGCCCCAGATCGTCGGTGTCGTGCCGAGGGCCTGCGCTTGTCGGGGCACGGCAACGGAAGTACTCACTCGCTTCCTCCTTGCTTGATGGCATCGACAAGTGGAAGCATGGCCTTCACGAGCACTTGGAACACCTCGCGCTGCCTGTCCTCGGGCATGGAGGCGTTCACGATCACCTGGAACTGGCCCGCGCCGAACACCTTCAGGCGCGGATTCTCGGCTGCCTTGAGCGCCGTTGCGCGCTTGGCTTCCAGGGCGCCTCCCGGATGCGCGAAGAAGTTGTAGATCACGATCTCCGAGAATCGGTCGATGGACTCGATCGTCATCCGGTACCGCGTGACCGGCACGTCGATCTCGTCGACGCGGATCTTCATGAATGTGGAGTCGAGAACCTCCCAGCCGTGGGAGGGGTAGCAGATCGGGGGAAAGTGCCCGGTCATGTCCCGTGCGTCTCGACACTGCACGACTACCAGGGTGGCCGTCTCTCCTGTAACCGTGTTCCGGTAGCGTGTGCCGCGCAAGACGTTGGGCTTGAGCATCTCGACGGCAGACACGGGGGGATCCACGTCCGTGCCCTTCCAGTGGTCGCCGATGTCCTGCGGCAACGCGTCCGCTACGGCGCGCACGGCTGCGTGGTACGCGCTCGGGTCGCCCGTGGGCAGGTGGAAGAGGCGGCGGTCACCCCACATACCGGCCAACAGGAGCACGCAGATCATGGGTGCCAGGTGCGTACGGACGATGGCGGGGGACGCTCGCACGGCCTATCTCCCGTACGCCAGGGCATAGCGATACACGGGCACCAGTGCCCAGCGCAGCAGACGGAAGATGCCTAGGAGGATGAGGAAGGCGATCGGCAGCATGACCCAGCTTCCGATGTCGTGCATCCGGTTGCCCGCCTCCTCGGAGACAAAGCCGTACACCCAAACGCTCGGAACGAGCCGGACGACGTTGCACATGATCGCCGTGATGGGGCTCGCCGCGATGATCAGCACGCGAATCCAATCGCGAATGGGTGTGCTGTACGCGAACGCGTACGAGACCAGGAACAGGGCGAAGACCATGCGCAGGCCGTTACAGGCCTCGGCGATGAGGATGTCCGTGCCGTTCACGGACAACGCGTTTCCGGATCGCACCGCGTCGACGTTGAGCAACGCGAGGATCTCCTGCGTTGCCTCAGCCGTCGCTGTCTGCAAGGGGAGTGCGATCTGCTCCCGAATGAGCCCTGGCACGGGAACCATGAATGCCAGGACGACGAAGGCCGGTAGGAGTCGCGTCAGGTACTGACGGCCGGCGAATGCGAGGAAGCAACCCACGGCCACCGTGATGGCGCCTAGATGCCATGCGGCCTGGATCAGGAGGAGGTCACCTGCGGAGTAGAGCAGCCACCCGGCAGCGACGAAGACAGGGCCGATCATTCGGCCCTCTCGCGGGCATCGCCGGAGGCGCCCCCGCCGGATCCACGTGAGCCACGCCGCGACGATCGGGACCAGAAGCACATGGCTCTGCTCCGCGTCGTTGTACGCGATGTGGAACATGTCCGACCAGGCATCCCACGCAACGATCACGCTGACGCCGATGAGCAGAACGACGCCGATGACGTCACTCGCGCTCCAGGCGCCCCTGCCTCGCATGACCCCCTGCGTGCTCACGGTGGTCGTGTCCTCCAAGGCTCCATGTGCCAATGCCGCATGTGCGTGCGCGAGGTCCTCGAGGGGACGCTCGGTCCAGGCAAACACCGCAGCTGGAGCCGCCCTTTTGGTTGGCTGCCGCCAGCAAGTTCCAAGCCCGGGAGTTTAGCATCCCTGCTTCGCGACGTCTGGGTTGGCGAGCGACTTGGGCGTATTCGTAAGTTACTTATGGGCTAAAGGTTATGGCGCCCACGCCTCCCGGCCTCGGATGGGGCCTTCAAGCCTCCTTGACGCCCCATGTTCATCTGGTTGGACACGCGTTGATCCTCTTCTACGGATGCGCGCGAGGCGCGAGGCGCGGGGCCGGGTGTTCGCTTCGAAAGAGCCGAACGAGGCGCGTCCGCGCCGTCAGGCCGAGCAGGCGAAGGGCGAATGGGATGTCGTCGCGCAGGTACCGCCGCGCGAGACGCCCCGGCTCCTGGGCGAGTCGGAAGCACCACTCCAAGCCCGATCTGCGCATCCAGGAAGGTGCCCGTTTCACGTCGCCGCACAGATAGCTGAAGCTGATCCCGACCCCGAGGAACCAGGCCCGAGGCGCCGAGGGCCGGATCTGCTTGATCAGGTTCTCCTGCTTGGGGCATCCCAGGGCCACATAGACGATGTCCGGAGACGCCGCCTGGACGCGCTGGGCGATCTCATCGATCGCACCGGGGTCCTTGTCGAACCCGAAGGGCGGGCAGTCCGTGCCTGCGACGCGCAGTGCCGGATCGCGCCGTATCAGCTCCTGCGCCGCCAATTCGGCAGTTCCCGGGTCCCCGCCCAGCAGGTAGATGGAGCGACCCTCGCGCGCCGCCCCGGCGCTCAACGTAGAGACCAGGCTGGAGCCGGCCACGCGCTCCGGCAGGGGCGTGCCGAGCACCCGGCTGGCCCAGACAATGGGCATCCCGTCCGCGACGAGCAAGTTCGCCTGCATGAGGAAGCGGCACAGGGGCGGTGACCGGGCCATCCGCTGCAGGATGTCGATGTTGGGCGTGACGACCCAGCCTCCTTGACCCTCTCCGAGCCGGCTCAGGATGTAGGCGACGCACTCTGCCTCGGTGACGCGGTGAAACGGGAAGCCGAGAAGGTCGACGATCGGCGGCTTTGTCTCGTTCTTGTTCGTGTTTGCGTCCATTTGCCGCCGAGGGCGCCTCCATAACCACGCGAGTTGCACAGCCTCGCACGGGTTGCCCGCCGTGGCGCACATTCTGGACGGCCGGGGCGCCGGTGTTCAGCGCTCTCGACAACCGTGCCCCGCAGAGGCCGGATTCCCGCCCGGAATCGTCTTTGCGAGGTTCGCGCGGACGACGGTCTTGTCCGTCTCCTGGTACGCCCCCTAGGCTCTGCGCGCGAGATCACCCCCGTGAAAGCAAACCGCTCCTTCCTCTGCCTGTTGGTTGTCGTGGCAACCCTCCTCGCCGCAGGGGGATGCGGCGGATCCGGCGCCGTGCCGGTTGCACCGGGTGGCTCCGGGACGCTCGTTGCGCCCTCGCCCGGGGAGAGCGCCTGGGCGCTGCGGGTCTTGGAGTTGACGAACGAGGAGCGCGCGGCCTTCGGACTCGCGCCGCTCGAGCTCGACCCCGAGGCCTCGGTCGTGGCGTATGCCCACTGCTGGGACATGCACCTGCGCGACTTCTTCGACCACACCAATCCCGATGGGCTCGGGCCGGAGGAGCGACTCGCCCAGCACGGCGTGTCGTTCGACGTGGCCCGCGAGAACCTGGCTCGCGGTCACGCGACGCCCGAGAGCGTGGTCCAAGGATGGATGGCCTCTGACGTACACCGCGCCAACATCCTGTACCCCGGCTGGACCCGTGTCGGCATCGCCGTGCACTCGGGGCCGGACGACGGTCCGTGGTGGGCGCAGGAGTTCATGCGCTGAGCGGCCATTCCAGCCCCGATCGGACCGGCACGACAAAGGCGAGCCTCGCCTGGCCCAGCGTCTCGGTCGTCATACCGGTCTACAACCGAACAAGGTTCCTTCCCGCCGCGATCCAGTCCGTCTTGGACCAGGAATACGCGGGCGAGATGACCGTCGTCGTGGTCGACGACGGTTCCGAGCGGCCCGTTCGTGCGTCGCTCGGCGACGCGTTCCCCTCTGTTCGATGGGTGCAGCAACGGAACCAGGGGCTCGGCGCCGCTCGCCAATCAGGGAGCGAAGCAACGCAGAGCACGCTCGTGGCGTACCAGGACGACGACGACCTCTGGCTGCCCGGCAAGTTGCGCAGGCAGGTCAACTTCCTGAACGCGCATCCGGATGTGGGCGTCGTCTTTTCAGACGTGTGTCACTTCGTGGGCGATGAGGAGCGCTCGCCGGGCTGGTTCCAGCGCTTCGAGTCCCTCCACGAGGCGCCGCGCCAATGGACGAGCGAGACCGGACGCGAGTGGATCGTAGCGCGCCGCTCCCTGCTGGATCTTGCGCTGCTGGATTCACCGCCCTTCGCGCAGAGCATCCTCGTGCGTCGCTCCTTCCTGCAACGTATCGGTGGGTGGAGGCGAGACGCGCGTCGTGGTTCGGAGTTCGAGTTCGCCACGCGCGCCACCCTGGCCGGCGGTATCGGCTACATCGATCGCGTGCTCGTGGAACTCCGGCGGGGGCACGCTCAAGTGACGCGCAACCTCGATCCTGCGCGCATCGACGAGTGCCGCAACCTGTTCCGGTGGGCCGCGGCCTTGCGCGGCTCCGACGCGCGTGATGTAGCGCCCCGCTTGGT
Organism: Planctomycetota bacterium; assembly: GCA_028281445.1. Taxonomy (GTDB): domain Bacteria; phylum Planctomycetota; class PLA2; order PLA2; family JAEUHO01; genus JANQJW01. The sequence goes on from JANQJW010000102.1 coordinate 23,474, forward strand.
TCGTCGTTTTTGTCGCGTCGCCCAGGGCCTGCGGAAGAACGGACGAACGCGCGAAGCGGTCCGCGTGCTGGCATGGGCTGGGCGGCTCGTTCTGCGCTCTCCGCGCATCTCCAGATTGAGACGATCCTCCGATGCGGGGCGCGTCACGAACAGCGGCTCAGCGCGCGGCGGGTAGAATCCCGCGCTTGGCCGTTCCAAGTCCAAACCGAGAAGTGCATTGGGCAATCCCGACCTCCATACACGGCTCCTTGGGGCACGTTTCCAGGAGACAGCCGATGCGCATCCCGAACGGATCGCGGTCGAAGACCGTGAGTGCTCGCTGACGTATCGCCAGCTGATGCTGGCTGCCGAGGCGGTGGCC